>DAMCQE010000001.1:0-211635 GCA_032105665.1 Pseudomonas sp.
ATTGTTAGCCGCCTAGAGCCCCTGAAGGGCGATCATTAAACAAACAACCCCGAAACCTGCCAAGCACCGACTCAGCCCAGACCCGCTCGACGGCAGCCGACGGACCGCGACTCGGTACCTGTATCAAAGCCCCTGCTCGGCGAACGGCACAGCCAGTGCCAGCGCATCGCCCAGCTTGGCCGGTTCGCTACCGCCGCCTTGCGCCATATCCGGACGACCACCGCCCTTGCCGCCAACCACGGCAGCGGCCTGCTTCATCAGGTCGCCGGCCTTCAAGCGAGCGGTCAGGTCCTGGGTTACACCCGCGACCAGCACCACCTTGTCGTCCTGAACACCGCCCAGAAGAATGACCGCACTGCCCAGCTTGTTCTTGAGCTGGTCGACCAGCGCCAGCAACGCCTTGCCATCCAGCCCGTCCTGGCGCGCAGCAAGCACGCGCACGCCCCTCACGTCCAAGGCGGAGGTCGCCAGGTCGTTGCCTGCTGCGCTGGCCGCCTTCGCCTTGAGCTGCTCGAGTTCCTTCTCCAGCTGACGGTTGCGCTCAAGAATGCCACCGAGCTTGTCGAGCAGATTGTCACGGCTGCCCTTGACCAGGTTCGCCGCCTCTTTCAGCTGTTCCTCGGCTGCATTGAGGTAGGCCAATGCAGGTGCGCCAGTGACCGCCTCGATCCGCCGAACACCAGCCGCCACGCCGCCTTCGCTGGTGATCTTGAACAGCCCGATGTCGCCAGTGCGGTTTACGTGAGTACCGCCGCACAACTCGACCGAGAAGCCACCGCCCATGGTCAGCACCCGCACGGAGTCACCGTACTTTTCACCGAACAACGCCATCGCGCCCTTGGCCTTGGCGGTATCGATATCGGTTTCCTCGATCTCCACCGCGGAGTTGCGGCGAATCTCGGCGTTGACCCGATCCTCCAGCGCGCGCAGCTGCTCTGGCTTGATCGCCTCGAAGTGGCTGAAGTCGAAGCGCAGGCGCTGGCTGTCCACTAGCGAGCCCTTCTGGCTGACGTGCTCGCCAAGAATTTCGCGCAGCGCGGCATGCAGCAGGTGGGTTGCCGAATGGTTGAGCGCAGTGGCCTGGCGCACGGACGCATCGACAGTCGCCTCGACATCCGCACCTACGTGCAGCGTGCCGCTGTCGACGATGCCGTGATGCAGGAATGCGCTGCCGGCCTTGCTGGTATCGCGGACATCGAAACGCAAGCCCTCTGCCGCCAGATAGCCACAGTCACCAATCTGGCCGCCGGACTCTGCATAGAACGGCGTCTGATCGAGCACCACGACGCCTTCCTCGCCAGCGCTCAGGCTGTCGACCACCATGCCTTCCTTGAACAGCGCAAGCACCTTACCGGCACCGGATGTGCCCTGGTAACCGAGGAAGCGCGTTTCGCCTTCCACTTTTACCAGGCTGTTGTAGTCCATGCCGAAGGCACTGGCCGAACGCGCACGCTCACGCTGCGCCTGCATTTCACGTTCGAAACCGTCTTCGTCGAGGGTCAGATTGCGCTCGCGGGCGATGTCGCCGGTCAGGTCGACCGGGAAGCCGTAGGTGTCGTACAGCTTGAACACCACATCGCCGGGTATGACGCTGCCGGTCAGGCCAGCCAGATCCTGCTCGAGGATTTTCAGACCCTGCTCCAGGGTTTTGGCGAACTGTTCTTCCTCGTTCTTCAGCACACGCTCGATATGCGCCTGCTGCTGCTTGAGCTCAGGGAACGCATCGCCCATTTCCGCAACGAGTGCGGCGACGATACGGTGGAAGAAGCTGCCTTTGGCGCCCAGCTTGTTGCCGTGACGGCAGGCACGGCGAACGATGCGGCGCAGCACATATCCACGGCCTTCGTTGGACGGGGTCACGCCGTCGGCGATGAGGAAGCCGCAGGAGCGGATATGGTCGGCGACGACCTTCAGTGAAGCCTGACCTTCGTTGGCGCAGCCGATGGCATCCGCCGCGGCGTTTAGCAGGCTCTGGAACAGGTCGATTTCATAGTTCGAGTTGACGTGCTGCAGGACCGCACTGATGCGCTCGAGGCCCATCCCGGTGTCGACACTCGGCGCCGGCAGCGGATGCATGACGCCATCGGCCGTGCGGTTGAACTGCATGAAGACGTTGTTCCATATCTCGATGTAGCGATCGCCATCTTCCTCCGGCGAGCCGGGTGGTCCGCCCCAGATGTGCTCGCCGTGGTCGAAGAAAATCTCGGTGCAGGGACCGCATGGGCCGGTGTCGCCCATCGCCCAGAAGTTGTCCGACGCGTAAGGGGCGCCCTTGTTGTCACCGATTCGCACCATGCGCTCGGCCGGCACGCCGACTTCCTTGGTCCAGATGTCGTAGGCCTCGTCATCGGTGGCATAGACCGTGACCCAGAGCTTCTCCTTGGGCAGGTTCAGCCACTTGTCGCTGGTCAGAAATTCCCAGGCGTAGTGAATCGCGTCGCGCTTGAAATAATCGCCGAAGCTGAAATTGCCGAGCATCTCGAAGAAGGTGTGGTGACGCGCGGTGTAGCCGACGTTTTCCAGGTCGTTGTGCTTGCCGCCGGCACGTACGCACTTCTGGCTGGTGGTGGCACGGGTATAGGCGCGCTTCTCCAGGCCGAGGAAGCAGTCCTTGAACTGATTCATGCCGGCGTTGGTGAACAGCAGGGTCGGGTCGTTCGCCGGAATCAGCGAACTGGAGGCCACGCGAGTGTGGCCCTTCTCTTCGAAGAAGCGGAGGAAGGCTTCACGGATTTCTGCGCTTTTCATAGATTTCTTCCAGAGGACTGCGGCCGAACGGCTGCAAAACGACACGGCGAGGCGGGACCACCGAAAGCCGGTTCGCAACTATCCAACGGATAGCCGGCAAAGGGCCGCATTATATCGGGCCTGCGCGCCGGGTATAGGGGATAAAGGCGATTGAATCAAGCAATTCGACGTCAGCACCGGCCCATGTTTTCGGCAAATTCGGCGAATGCATTCACCACTACCGGAAGATGCTCGTCATGCAGGTCCATATGGGTAACCAGCCGCAGCCGAGTCGCAGACGTCAGGCGAATGCCACGCTGCGCGCAGAAGGCCGTCAGCGCCGCTGCCTTTTCCCCCATCTCGACATAGACCATGTTGGTCTGCACCGGCTCCACAGCGAAGCCGAGGGCTGCCAACTCATCGCCGAGCTGTAGTGCACGACGATGATCATCGGCCAATCGCCCGATGTTGTGCTCCAGCGCGTACAAGCCAGCGGCGGCGAGAATGCCGGCCTGGCGCATGCCGCCGCCGACCATCTTGCGTAGACGCCGAGCCTTGGCGATGAACGCCTCGCTGCCGCACAGCACCGAGCCGACTGGCGCGCCGAGGCCCTTGGACAGGCAGACCGACACCGTATCGAAATGCCGGGTGATCTCGCACGCATCGCAGCCGAGCTTCACCGCAGCGTTGTACAGCCGCGCGCCATCGAGGTGCAGCGCAAGCCCGTGACGATGGCTGAAGTCGCGAGCCGCGGCCAAGTAGTCCAGCGGCAGAACCTTGCCATGCATGGTGTTTTCCAGCGCGAGCAGGCGACTGCGGGCGAAGTGGAAATTGTCCGGTTTGATCGCGGCCTCGACACGCGCCAGATCCAGCGTTCCGTCGGCTTCCATTTCGATCGGCTGGGGCTGGATCGAGCCGAGCACGGCCGCTCCGCCGCCCTCGTATTTGTAGGTATGGGCCTGCTGCCCGACGATGTATTCATCGCCACGCTCGCAGTGCGCCATCAGCGCCAGCAGATTGCTCATGGTGCCGGACGGCACGAACATCCCCGCAGACAAGCCTAGGTCGGCTGCGAGGCGCCGTTCGAGCAGAATGACCGTTGGATCTTCGCCATAGACATCGTCACCGGTTTCGGCGGCAAGCATCGCTTCGCGCATTGCTGCGCTGGGCTGGGTAACGGTGTCGCTTCGTAGATCAATCACGGACATGAGATATCCTCAGGGCTCAGGACAAGGCCAACGACGCTACCGCGGCCGCCGTCAGCGCAGCAGGCGCGTATCGAGCACCTTCGAGCCACCACCCAGCAGCGTCTCGGTCATTTCGATGAAGGCGTCGGTGCTGACCGTATCCATGCGCATCAAGCCACGACTGACGTCGTCGAGCGAATGGCGGCCCTTGCTGCGCTGGCGAATCTCCTTGTCCAGCTCCTGCAACAGCAGCACGGCACGGGCGGTGATCGGCCCTGTCGAGCGCTCGGTGCGCAAGCTGTCGACCTTGCGACTCCACTTGGTCAGATGCTCACGTACCGCCTGGTAGCGGTCTTCGCTCATGCCGCCGGCGCGACGCACCAGTTCGATGGCGTAGTACTCGGCCAGCCCCTCAGTGATCCAGTCGCTGCGGTCGCTGTCCTTGATGCGGCTGAAGACGTGAACAAGCTCATGCACCAGCGAGCTTGTACCGTTCTCGCTGACCATCGGCCGATCGGCGTGCATGTACAGGGAGTTCGGACCGGACAACCCGCCACGCCACATGGGGTCGCCGGCACCGACGATGAGCAGCTTCGCCGGGTCGCGGGGAAAGACATTCTGTACCTGCGGCCAGACGAAGGTCAGCATCGTCAGAATATCCATCCGCCGGACGCCCTCGCCAACCGGCGCCGCGATGGTGACGTCCGTTTCGCCGAGCTTGGCGCGACGGGTACCGAGCTTGCCGGCGAGCATCCAACCGGTCGGCCGGTCGAACAGCCGCTCACGGTTATCCACGCGGAAGCGATTCTTGCCGACACGCGGCCAGCCGGTTTCGATGCTCTTCCAACCCTCGGGCAGCTCGAAGGTGATGCGCGAAACCAGTTTCACACCGTCGACCTGATCGAGCCGGGCCGGCGGCACCAGATCATCGCCACGGAACAGCGCCCAATCACTGGTCATCCGTGCGTCGTAGCGTCCGTTGTCGCGCGGATGGCTGATACGCACGCGGTAGCTGAGACGCGCCTTGCCATCGGCGGGTCGCCAGGCACCACGCTCCGGCGACGCCTGCAACCACTCGCCATCCGCTACGAAATCGCTGTAGTAGCCGTCAGCGCCCAGATTGAACTCCAGGCTACGAACCGCTTCGCCTTTCTCCAGGATCAGTTGCACCTCGGCCTGATCCTCGTCGGGCAGAAAACGCACGTGATAGTCCAGGTCGACCCGCTTGGCCGCGTGGGCCTCGGCGCTGACGAAAAGAACAAGAGCGAACAGCGACAGCAGTCGAACAAGCATCGAAGAGAACTCCATCGGAAACGCGCGGGGTGTGCTGATCTTGAGACGATGCAAACGAGGCTTAGATTCAACCGGCACGGAAAATCAGGTGGTCTTCCCAGTGCTCCTCGGCAACGCTGCCTTCGGCGAGCATCCTGCCGGCCTGGGAAATGCGCTCGACGTGTACCGCCTCGCGGTCGCCACAGACCAGGTGGTGCCAGAGCGGCAGGTCCTTGCGCTCGGCCACCAGGCGGTAGGCGCAGGTGGGCGGTAGCCATTTGAACTGAGCAGCATCGGAAGCGTTCAGCTGTATGCAGTCCGGCACACTGGCGCGCCGGTTGGGATAATCGCTGCAGCGACAGGTCTTCAGGTCGAGCAGCTTGCAGGCGATGCGCGTGTAGTACACGGCGCCGTCTTCCTCGTCCTCAAGCTTCTGCAGGCAGCAGAGGCCACAACCGTCGCACAGCGACTCCCATTCCGCCGAATCGAGCTCGGCAAGGGTTTTGCGCATCCAGAAGGGTTCGACCTTGGCCGCCATGACTGTCACTACCGGTAAAAACCGGCAAGTCTAGCCACTGTCGGATATCCGGCCAAGAGCCGCCAGGCGGATGCCGCCGGTAGGAGCCGGCGGCTACATCGAGCGCTACTGCTTGTCGAGCATCTGCCGGTGACTACGCATCTGCTCGAGCATCTGCTCCATGTGCTGGATACGCATGTCGAGCATCTCCTTGGACGGCGCGCCCATCATGCCGCCACCCATGGCGCCCTGCATCGGCTTGCCACCCTGCTTGCCCATCCCGCCGCCGGGCCCGCCCATCGGGCACCCGGCCATGCCACCCATACCGGACTGCATGCTCTGCCAATGCTCTTCGCGAAGTTTCTGTCGCTCCTGCGGGGTCTTCGCAGACTGCCAGGCCTGCCGGTACTCCTGCATCTTCTGCCAATGCTGCTGCCAGGCTTCGTTATCGCTGGAGGGCGTCTGCGCGCCGGCCGACATCGCCAGAGCCGCCATTACCGAACCGATCACCAAAGAACGCGTTTTCATCGTCGTCTCCTTATGCATGTACGGTCAGAAGAGCGTAGTTCCGATCCGGCCGACGCATCTTGTCCAGCGTCAGGATCGAGCAGGTGTTTACATCGGATCGTTCATGCGCAGCAGCTCTTCGGGCAGATGCTCGATGTAATCGTCATCGGCGGGTGGCATCTGCAGGTGATAACCCTGTGCCTGGAGATTGGCGAGCACCTTGGTGATGTCTTCGCGTGCCAGTTGGTGCTCGGGCGTCAGCACCATTTCGAAGGCCAGCTGCGGCGGCCCGAACGCCGCGATCAGACCTTCGGGGACACGCTTGAGCGCATCGCGCTTTTCGACGTAAAGGTACATTCCGTCCTTGCGTGGGCTTTTGTAGATGGAACAGATGACTTTCATGGTCGTTTTTCCAGAGCATCGAGCAGGGCTTGCCCCATCCGCTCACGGCGCCAGCCGCGCAGCGATTCGGGCAGTTCATAGGGTCCATCGGGGTAGCCGCTCTTGAGCAGCGCCTCGAGCGTTTTCTTGCGCAACATCAGCTCCGGTGCGATATCCAGCGCCTGCGCTTCGCGCTGGCCGACCGCACGCAGCTTTTTCAGTACGGACGACACCTCCAGCGGCAATGGCTCCGGTAGCGGTGCCGGCCAATCCTGTTCGGGCGTCGCCGCGGCCTCACGGATCATCTCCAGCAGCAATTCACCATCCTGGCGCACGGTACGCGGATGCATGTCCTCGATCCGGGCCAGCGTCACCAGATCGCGCGGCTGGGTGCGCGCCAGCGGCCAGAGACTGGCTTCGCGCAGTACGCGATTGCGCGGTTGGTTGCGCGCACGGGCCTGACGCTCGCGCCAGGCCGTCAGCACTTTGAGCACGGCGAGCTGCTGCGGCTTGAGCCGCCAGGCCTGCTTCACATCACGGTAGGCTTCATCGGGATCGGATTCGCGCTGCAGGTTGGCCACCAGCTCGGCACCATCCTCCAATACCCAGGCACGCTTGTCCTCGGACAGCTTCGGCAGCAGGGCTTCGTACAATTCGGCCAGATGCTGGGCATCCTCGGCGGCATATTGCACCTGCATGTGGCTCAGAGGCCGCTGCAACCAGTCCGAGCGCGTTTCGCCCTTGGGCAACTCGATGCCGAGTACCGCCTGGACCAACCGCGAGTAGCCCATGGAGAAACCGATATTCAGGTAACCGGCCGCCAGCTGGGTGTCGAACAGCGGCTGCGGCAGGCTACCGGTCAGACGCAGCAGTACTTCGAGGTCTTCGCTGCAGGCGTGCAGCACTTTCACCACCGCCGGGTCTTGCAGCAACACGGCAAACGCGGACCAGTCACGTACGCTCAGCGGGTCGATCAGATAGGCACGCCGCCCGTCACCGACCTGTATCAGCCCGGCGATGGGGTAGAAGGTATCGACCCTCATGAATTCGGTATCCACTGCCACATAGGGCAGCTGGCGCCATTCGGCGCACAGGCGGGTCAGATGTTCATCATCCAGAACCCATTGAGTTTCGATGGCCACACGGCCCTCCTTTTCGGCTGACGACCGGCGCACGGCCGAACGAGGCGCGCAGTATATATCGAGCATCCGAGCGGCCGGGGCATTCATGACCGCCACGCGCGCTGGTAGTGTTGACCGATCAATCCGCCTGGAGCCGCACCGATGCCAATGGCCCAACTCATTACCGCCGCTGAGCTTGCCCAGCACCTGCACACCCCCGACCTGCTGATTCTGGATTGCCGGTTCGCCCTGGAAGATCCGGCCTATGGCGAGCGTAGTTACAGGAAGGCGCATATTCCCGGCGCGCAGTTCGCCGATCTGGAAAAAGACCTGTCCGGCCCGGTGATCCCCGGCACCACCGGACGCCACCCACTGCCGGATCCTGAGCAGTTGCTGACTCGCCTGCGCCAATGGGGCCTCGGTGACGGCAGCGAAGTGGTGCTCTATGACGACGGCCCCGGCGCGTTTGCCGCTCGGGCGTGGTGGCTGTTGCTGTGGCTGGGGAAGCGTGAGGGCGTCTACCTGCTGGACGGGGGCGTAAACGCTTGGCGAGAAGCGGGGTTGGCCATGGAAAGCACCACGCCCGCGGTGCAGCCGGGCCATTTCGACGGCAACGCAGACGACAGCATGGTCGTCGATGCAGCGCGACTGCAAGACCGCCTGCATAGCCCCGAGCTGGCACTGCTCGACGCACGCGCCCTGCCGCGTTTCCTCGGCGAGGTCGAGCCCATAGACCCGATCGGCGGGCATATTCCAGGTGCCGTCTGCGCGCCCTTCAGCGAGAACCTGGACAGTGATGGTCGCTTTCTCGATGCCGAGCAGCTACGCGGCCGATTCGATCAGCTGCTAGACGGCAAGTCACCGCAAGTTGCAGTGGCCTATTGCGGCTCTGGTGTCACCGCCTGTCACAACCTGTTCGCGCTCTGTCTCGCGGGTTACCCACTGGCCAAGCTGTATCCGGGCTCATGGAGCGAGTGGATCACCGACCCAAGCCGGCCGCGGGCATGATGCCGAGACAAGCCGCTGCGCCCAGCGCGCAGCGTGGCTCGCCAGTCAAAATACGTCCACGGGGTTTTCACCGAAGTTACATTTGTTTTCACGACCGTTAGTCGTCATCTTTACGAAAAATTGCAATTCATTGTCTTGCTACCTGTCGGAGAAAGTTGCTAGGTTCCGACCCGCTTTCATCCCGGAGTAGTAGAACAATGAAAACAACATGGTTGAAGACCGCGCTCGCGGTAGCCGTAGGCGCCTTGTCCACCCAGGCCATGGCCGCCGGTTTTGCCCTCAACGAACAAAGCATCAGCGGCATGGGCACCTCGTTTGCAGGTCGCTCCTCTTCCGCCGACGACGCCACCACCCTGTTCGGCAACCCTGCCGGCATGTCCCGCCTGAAGCGTGAAGAAGTCAGCTTCGGTATGGCGGCGATTCATGCGAAGACGGATATCAAGGATGCCAACAGTGCTCCGGTCCCGGCTGGCAGTAATGATGGCGATATGGTCCCGTTCACCGCAGTCCCAATGGGTTACTACGTCAAACCGATCGATGATAAGTGGGCCGCTGGTGTTGGCGTCTACGTACCGTTCGGGATGATCACGGATTATGAAAACGGTTTCCAAGGTCGCTTTTTCGGCGACTACAGCGAAGTACGTGTAATCACCGTGCAGCCCACCGTCAGCTACCGTTTCAACGATAAGCTGTCGATTGGATTCGGTCCTACGTTCAACCGCATCGACGGAGAACTGCAGAGCGCCACTCTCAACGGCGGCCGAGTAAAGGTTAAAGGCGACGATACGGCAATGGGTTTCAACGCCGGCGTGCTTTATGAAATTACCCCGCAGACACGTATGGGCGTTACCTACCACTCTAAGGTCGAGTTCGAACTGGAAGGTGACACTAAGCTCTCAGGCGCAGGTTTCGGTCCATTTGTGGGCAAATACGATGCATCGCTTGACCTGACCACCCCCGAGTCCGTAGACGTTTCCCTCACCCATGAGCTGAACGATGACTGGACGCTCTACGCCGGTGCAATGTGGACACGCTGGAGCCGTTTTGAAGCGATTGTCATTGAGAACGAAGGCATGTCGCCAATGCTTCCGAGTTCAGTGCAAACCATCGTCGAAGAACAGGACTGGCACGACACTTGGTCCTACGCCATCGGTGCGGCTTATAAGCTGAACCGTACTTGGACGCTGCGCAGCGGCTTGGCTTTCGATCAAAGCCCGACCAATAACGTACATCGCTCGCCGCGCATTCCTACTGGCGACCGGACTGCCGTCAGCTTCGGCCTGGCCTGGAATCCTACGGACGACGTGACCGTTGACTTGGCCTACTCCTATCTATGGGAAGAAGACACCAAGGTCCGCCGCGAAAGCCCGACCCGGGGTGTTTATAACGCTACGTACGAAAACAGCGCCCACGGCTTTGGCGCTGCTCTGAGCTACCGCTTCTGATGTAGCGAAAGAACGAAAAAGCCCCGGTCCGCCGGGGCTTTTTTGTTTCTACCTTCCCAACGCCTTCTCCACCGCTGCGATCAGGCGCGGGTCATCCGGCGCGACCTTGCTGGAAAAATGCGCGACGACGCGCCCTTCCCTATCGACCACGTACTTGTAAAAGTTCCAGCGCGGCGCTGTTCCGGCCTGCGCGGCCAGCTGGCGAAACAACGGCGTCGCATCTCCACCCCGTACTGGCTGTGTCTGGGTCATGGTGAAGGTCACACCGTAATTCACGTAGCAGACCTCGGCCGTCTCGGCCTCGTCATCAGCCTCCTGGAAGAAGTCATCCGAGGGCACGCCGAGCACTTCCAGGCCGTCGTCCTTGTAGCGTTGATAGAGTGCTTCGAGTCCCTTGAACTGCCCGGTAAAGCCGCAATGGCTGGCGGTATTGACCACCACCAGGGCCTTGCCCTGGAACTGGCTGCACAGATCGACGGTTTCCTTGGAGCGCAGCTTGGGCAACTCGTGCTGCAGCAGTGCCGGGCATTCGGCGGCAATCACCGAGACGCTGGCAAAGACCAGCGACAGTGCCGCCAGGGGACGAGTGATATTCATGGCCAGTTCTCCGGTCGCGGGCTCACAACGCTACTCCGCCGCCGTGCCCGCGACAATGCCCGCGCAGGCCGAAGCGCGTCCGGTCAATCACAGCTCGCCCAAACTGCAATATGATGCGCCCCAGCCGCTCTGCACCGAACGAGGCCGCATGCATCCATCTCGAGCACTCCGCTACGCACTGACTCTCCTCCTGCTGCCGTTCGGCAATGCCCTCGCGGCACAGGTGCAGGTGGCGGTCGCTTCCAACTTCACGGCACCGATGCGGGAAATCGCCGGCCGCTTCGAGCGTGACACCGGCCACCAGGCCAGACTTGCCTTCGGCGCCACCGGCAAGTTCTATGCGCAGATTCGCAATGGCGCACCGTTCGAGGTCCTGCTGTCAGCGGATGACACCACGCCAGGGCGGCTCGAGCAGGAAGGCGCGGCCATACCCGGTAGCCGCTTCACCTATGCCGTTGGCCGCCTGGTGTTGTGGTCGCCGACTGCGGGCTTGGTGCAGGACGGCCCTGACCTGCTGCGCAAGGGCGATTTCCGCCACCTCGCCATGGCCAACCCGAAAACTGCGCCCTATGGCGCTGCCGCCCTGGCCACACTGGAACATCTCGGGCTCGACGACACCCTGCGAGGCCGCCTGGTGCAGGGCGAAAATATCGCGCAGACCCACCAGTTCGTCGCCAGCGGCAATGCGCAGCTGGGCTTCATCGCGCTGTCCCAAGTGGCGAAGGATGGCCGGATCGCTACCGGCTCGGGCTGGGTTGTGCCCACCGACATCCACCCGGCCATCCGCCAAGAAGCCGTGCTGCTGACCAAAGGGCAAGACAACCCCGCAGCCAAAGCGCTGCTGGATTACCTGGCGCAGCCGCAGATCCGCGCGCTGATCCAGTCCTATGGCTACGGGCTGGAGTAGCAGCATGCCGCTGGACAGCGTGGCCCTGGCAGCAATCTGGCTGACCTTCAAACTGGCCAGCGTGACGACGCTGGTCCTGCTGCTGATCGGCACACCCATCGCCTGGTGGCTGGCGCGCACCACCTCGCGCATGAAGGGCCCGATCGGGGCCGTGGTCGCGCTGCCGCTGGTGCTGCCGCCGACGGTGCTCGGCTTCTACCTGCTGGTGGCCATGGGGCCCAATGGCTTCATCGGCCAGTTCACCCAGAGTCTAGGCCTGGGCACCCTGCCCTTCACTTTTGCCGGATTGGTGGTCGGCTCGGTGTTCTACTCGCTGCCGTTCGTGGTGCAGCCCTTGCAGAACGCCTTCGAAGCCATTGGCGAGCGCCCGCTGGAAGCCGCCGCCACGCTGCGCGCCGGCCCCTGGGACACCTTCTTCAGCGTGGTGCTGCCACTCGCCCGCCCCGGTTTCATCACTGCCAGCATCCTCGGTTTCGCCCATACCGTCGGCGAGTTCGGCGTGGTGCTGATGATCGGCGGCAACATTCCGGGCCAGACGCGCGTGGTGTCGGTGCAGATCTACGATCATGTCGAGGCCATGGAGTATGCCCAGGCGCATTGGCTGGCCGGCGGCATGCTGCTGTTCTCCTTCCTGGTGCTGCTGGTGCTTTATGGCAGCCGATTCAGACAAGGGTGGCGCGGATGAGCGGGTACACCTACGACAATGCGATCCACGCACGCTTTCGCCTGGACTATGCCGAATTCAGCCTGGACGTCGACCTGGAGCTGCCCGGCCGTGGTGTCACCGCGCTGTTCGGCCATTCAGGCTCCGGCAAGACCACCCTGTTGCGCTGCGTCGCCGGGCTGGAACGCTCTGGCCGCGGCCAGCTGAGCGTCAACGGCGAACACTGGCAGGACTGCGCGCGCAAGCTGTTCGTACCACCGCATCAGCGCGCGATCGGTTACGTGTTCCAGGACGCCAACCTGTTCGCGCACCTGTCGGTGCGACGGAATCTCGAGTTCGGCATGCGCCGTGTGGCGGCCAGCGCTCGGCGCGTGGCCTTGGAGCAGGCGGTGGAACTGCTGGGCATCGCTCACCTGCTCGAACGCATGCCGGATCGGCTGTCCGGCGGCGAGCGCCAGCGGGTCGGCATCGCCCGCGCGCTGCTGACCAGCCCGCGCCTGCTGCTGATGGACGAGCCGCTGGCGGCGCTGGACCTCAGGCGCAAGAACGAAATCCTGCCCTACCTGGAGCGCCTGCACGACGAGCTGGATATCCCCGTGCTCTACGTCAGCCACTCGCCGGACGAAGTGGCGCGGCTGGCCGACCACGTGGTGCTGCTGGAGCAGGGCCGGGCCATCGCCCAGGGCGAACTGCGCGAGACCCTGGCGCGACTTGACCTGCCGACCGCCTTCAGCGATGACGCCGGCGTCGTGGTGGAAGGCGAGATCGCGAGCCACGACGCCCACTACCACCTCACCCGGCTGACCTTTCCCGGCGGCGAAGTGCTGGTCTCGCAGCGCCCGGAAGCCTTGGGCCAACGCCTGCGCTTTCGCGTGCACGCCCGCGACGTGAGCCTGGCGCTGCAGCGCGCCGAAGACAGCAGCATCACCAACCTCCTGCCGGCGCGGGTCGAGGCCATGGTCGCGGCCGATACGCCGGCGCACGTGCTGGTCCGCCTCGATGCCGGTGGCACGCCGCTGCTGGCACGCATCACCCGGCGCTCGGCCGATCAGCTGGCCATTACGCCCGGTCAGGCGCTGTGGGCGCAGATCAAGACGGTGGCGCTGCTGGGCTGAGGCGAGTCAAGCCTCGGTCGGCTCCGGCAGCTTGGTGATCACCTTGATCTCGAACTGGAAGCCGTAAAGCCAGGTGACCCCAACCGCGGTCAGCGTCGGATGCGGTGCAGCGCCCCAGTATTCGGGCACGACGCTCCAGACCCGCTCGAAGATCGCTTGTGGATCGACCATGAACACGGTGACGTCGATGACGTCGTCGAAGGTGCAGCCTGCCGCTCCGAGAATCGCGTTCAGGTTATCGAAGGCGCGCCGGACCTGCGCCTCCAGCTCCGGTTCGGGTGAGCCGTCCTCGCGGCTACCGACCTGGCCGGAGACGAACAGCAAGCCATTGGCACGGATGGCCGGGGAATAGCGATTGCGCTCGTAGAGCGCCTGGCGGCCAGGCGGAAAAACAACGTCATGCGGTGTCATGTGCAACCTCCAATAAGGGTCGGAGCGACCCGTTGAATGAAGGCCTCACTGTAGAAGTCGCAAAGCACTGGATAAACGCGCCAGGTCGCTCAACACTATTTGCATAATCCAAACAATCCGCGGGAGTTCAGATGGACCGTTTCGATGCGATGCAGGTCTTCGTTCGCGTAGTGGAGACCGGCAGCTTCACCAAGGCCGCCGAGACCCTGCGCATCAGCAAGACCAGCGTCACCCAGCAGGTCCAGCAACTCGAGGCGCGGCTTCGCGTCAGGCTGCTCAACCGCACCACGCGCAAGGTCAACGTCACCGCCGACGGTGCCGCCTATTACGAGCGCGCCCTGCGGCTACTGGCGGATCTGGACGACGCCGAAACCAGCCTGTCCGCCGCCGCAGCAGTGCCGCGAGGACGCTTGCGCGTGGACGTCCCCAGCCCACTGGCGCGGATGATCCTGATTCCGGCATTGCCGGACTTCTATGCGAAGTATCCGGACATCCAGCTGGACATGGGCGTCAGCGATCGGCGGGTGGACCTGATCGGGGAGAACGTGGACTGCGTCGTGCGTGGTGGGGAAATCACCGACCAGTCACTTATCGCCCGCCACGTTGGCGACCTACGCCTTGGCGTCTACGCGGCCCCTGGCTACCTCGAACGCGCCGGCGTGCCGACACACCCGAGCGAGCTGGAAAACAGCCACCGCCGCGTCGTCGGCTTTCTCTGGGCGCGCACCGGCAAACCGACGGCGTACGTCATGCAACGACAGGGCGAACAGGTTCAGGTGCACGGCCGCTACGCGCTTGCCGTAGACGATGGCAACGCCTGCCTGGCCGCGGGGCTGGCCGGGCTGGGCATCATCTGGCTGCCGGAGTACATGGTCAGAACGCACCTGGCCAACGGCGAGCTGTTGCCACTGCTGCAAGACTGGCGGCTCGATGAAATGCCGCTGTACCTGGCGTTCCCACCGAATCGGCATGTCAGTGCCAAGCTGCGCGTGTTCATCGATTGGGTCATCGAGCTGATGGCGCAGCATGCGCCCGTGCTCGACCGTCGACCGGTGGCAGACCGCTAGAGCTGCAGCGCCAGCCCTATCAAGACCGTGCACTCCACCAGCTCCAGCAGCGCACCAGCGGTATCGCCAGTGGTGCCGCCAAGCCGGCGCAGCATGGCGCGACGCGCCAGCAGAAACGTCACCGCAGCAAACGACAGGGCGATCAGCCCGCTGCTGCCGAACAGCAAACAACCCACCGCGACCAGCGCCAGTACGACCCTCGCCTCGCCATGCGGCAGATTCGCTGCCAGCGCATGACCAAGTCCGTTGGGCCGCACATACGGCGTCAAGAGAAACAGCGCTGGCAGCGCGGCCCGCCCCAGTACCGGCGCCAGCAACAGTGCGGAGTACTGTTGCGCCTGGAGCAACGCCAACAGCGCGCTGAACTTGAGCAACAGCAGAAGCACCAGGACCACCACGGCGACCGGGCCGCTACGCGGGTCCTTCATGATTTGCAGGGTTCGCTCGCGGTCGCCGAAGCCACCCAGCCAGGCGTCGGCGCTGTCGGCCAGGCCATCGAGGTGCAGGCCGCCGGTCAGCGCAACCCAGAGGGTGAGGAGCAAGACCGCCTGTAACAGCGGTGCAGCCCCATCAAGCACAAACGCGGCCAGACAGAGCAACGCGCCGAGCAACAGACCAACCACCGGGTAATACAGCAATGAACGCCCCTGCTGCCCGGGCTCCGGCATTGCCGGCAAGCGGATCGGCAGGCTGGTGAGAAATTGCAGGGCGATCAATAACGGCAGCATCGGCAGGTCCTATACCTCGACGGCGGCCGGTTCGCCCGCCGGAGAAGCGTTGAGCGGCAGCAACTCACCGTGGGCCACAACCACATCCAGCAACCGCTCCCTTGGCAAGCCCCGCGCACGCGCCAGCAGCAGGCGCATCACGCCGGCATGACAGATGACCAACAGCCGCTGGCCGGCAAAGCGCTGCCCAAGGCAGTCGATGGCAGCCAGCACGCGCGCCTCGAACTGCGCCAGCGGCTCACCGCCAGGCGGCGTAAAACCATAGGGATCGGCCCAGAACAGGCCGAGCGCCTCGGCGCTGTGCTGCATCAGCTCGGCGGCGCTACGGCCTTCCCAGTCGCCAAAATGCAGCTCGCGCAGGTCCGGCTCCAGCTGCAGCGGCAGGCCGTGCTGTGCGGCCAGCTCCCGCGCGAAGGCGGCACAGCGTTGAAGCGGCGAGCTGACCAGCACGTCCCAGGGACCGGCGCCAGCAACCGCATCGCGCATCTGCTGCCAGCCGTGAGCAGTCAGCGCATCGTCGAGCCTGCCGCGAAAGCCACCGCCCCGCTCGGTCTCGCCATGGCGGAGCAGATCGATGCTCGTGATCATGCAGTTCGGTCCGAAATTTCAGCTTCGGCGAACGTCGCCATTTCGTTGTGCAGCGCGCAGGCCTGCTGCAACAATGGCACCGCCAGCGCCGCCCCGCTGCCCTCACCCAGGCGCAAGCCGAGATCGAGCAACGGCACGGCGCCAAGTGCTTCCAGCACCGCCAGATGGCCGGGCTCGGCAGAACGATGGGCGAAGATCAACCAAGGTCGACAGGCCGGGTTCAGCCGCACCGCACAGAGCGCTGCAGCGCTGCAGATAAAGCCGTCGACCAGTACCGCAATGCCCAGTTGCGCGCTGCGCAGATAGGCACCCGCCAGCGCCGCGATTTCGAAACCACCCAGTCGGCGCAGGGCTTCAAGCGGCGCGACACAATGCTCGGCGTGCAGCCGAATCGCGTCCTGGATCACCTGAACCTTGTGTCGAACACCGGCCAGGTCGAGCCCGGTGCCCGGCCCGACCAGCGTCAACGGCGAGCGCGGCAGCAGCACAGCAGCCAAGGCGCTGGCGCTGGTGGTGTTGCCGATGCCCATTTCGCCACCGATGAACAGCTGGGCAGAGCCTTGCGCGGCACGCTGCGCGCTGTCGCGTCCGGCTGCCAGGGCCAGACGCATTTGCTCGTCACTCATCGCCGCTTCGCGAGCCAGGTTGGCCGTGCCGGGGCCGAGTCGCAAATGGCTCACGCCATCCAGTTGTAGCGGTTCCACCGTGCCCAGGTCGATCACCTCCAGCGGCGCGCCCAGGCGCTTCGACAACACGCTCAGTGCAGCCCCGCCGACGACGAAATTGCGCAGCATCTGCCCGGTCACTGACTGCGGATAAGCCGAAACACCCTCTTCCACCACGCCGTGATCGCCGGCGAACACGCTGACATGCAGGCGCTCGACCTGCGGCCGCTCGCTGCCCTGCATGGCTGCCAGCGACACCGCCAGGGCTTCGAGCTGGCCGAGCGCACCACGTGGCTTGGTCAACTGGTCCTGGCGCGCCAATGCCTGGGCGCGCACGGATTCATCCAGCATGTCGCATGGCTCGTTCCACCAATCGTGCATCAATGCGCTTCCTTCAATGTGCGTCCTTCAATGTCATGGGCAGCCCGGCGACCATAAAGGTCACCCGCTGCGCCCGTTCCGCCACGGCCTGGTGCAGCCAGCCGGCCTCGTCCACATAGCGACGGGTCAGCTCGCCCAGCGGCACCACGCCGAGGCCGGTCTCGTTGCTGACCAGCAGGATCCGCCCCGGCAACCCGTCCAGGCATTCGAGCAGAGCATCACGCTCCTCGGCGAAGCGCGCCGCGTCGTCCAGCATCAGCAGGTTGGTTAGCCAGAGGGTCAGGCAGTCGACCAGCAGGCAGCGATTCGCAGCAGCCTGCTCGCGCAGCACCCGCGCCAGTTGCAGGGGTTCTTCGACCAGTGTCCAGTGCGCCGGGCGCCGCTCACGGTGATGGGCGATGCGCTCGGTCATCTCGCCGTCCAGCGGCTGGCTGGTGGCGATATAGGTAACCGCCAGGCCGCTATCGGCAGCCAGACGCTCGGCAAAGCGGCTCTTGCCCGAGCGGGCGCCGCCAAGAATCAGTTCCAGCATGCTCAGTCTTCCAGCCCGCAGAGCGCGCGTAACCGCGCGGTATCCAGATGTGTCTCGACCAGGTCGGCGAGGCGCTCGATGTCGCGCTCGCGCAGCGCGTGGTAGTCGACAGTCTCCACCGCATCGAGGCCTGCCCAGCGCAGCAGCGCAGCACAGGCCTCGGGGCCTTCGAACAGGCCGTGCAGATAGGTGCCGAGCACCTGCTCGTCGGCGCTGATGGCGCCATCGCAGCGGCCATCATCGAGCTGCACCGCTGGCTGCTCCAAGGCCGGGCCGCTGCTGACGCCGGCATGAATCTCGTAGCCGCTGACCGGCACGCCGCCCGGCAGCAACCGGCCGGTGACGTTGCGCAACTGCTTGTCCGCCTCAAGAACCGTGTCGAAATCCAGCAGCCCGAGCGCCTCGCTCTCCCCCGCCGCACCTTCCAGCCCGAGCGGATCGGCAATGCGCGTGCCAAGCATCTGCAGGCCGCCACAGATGCCCAGCAATTTGCCGCCGTAGCGCAGGTGCTTCTGGATTGCAGCTTCCCAGCCGTTGGCGCGCAGCCAGGTAAGGTCGGCGCGTACGCTTTTCGAGCCGGGCAGGATGATCAGATCGGCAGGCGGCACCGGCTGCCCGGGACCGACGAACTGCAGGTCGACCTGCGGGTGCAGGCGCAGCGGGTCGAAGTCGGTGTGGTTGCTGATGCGCGGCAGCACCGGCACCACCACCTTCAGCGCGTCGCCGGCCTTGCCGGACTGGCGCACGTCGATGGCATCCTCCGCTTCCAGATGGAAATCCATCAGGTACGGCAGCACGCCCAGTACCGGCTTGCCGGTGCGTTGTTCCAGCCAGTCGAGACCGGGCTGCAACAGCGCAATGTCGCCACGAAAACGGTTGATGACGAAGCCCTGAACCCGCGCCTGCTCGCTTTCCGAGAGCAACGCCAAGGTGCCGACCAGATGGGCGAACACCCCACCCTTGTCGATATCGGCGATCAGGATCACCGGGCAATCCACCGCCTCGGCGAAGCCCATGTTGGCGATATCGCCGGCGCGCAGATTGATCTCCGCAGGCGAACCGGCGCCCTCGACCATCACCACGCGATAAGCCGCGGACAGCCGCTGGTGCGAGTCGAGCACCGCCTGCATCGCCACGCGCTTGTAGTCATGGTAGGCGGCGGCATCCATGCTGGTCACCGCGCGACCATGGATGATCACCTGGGCGCCGATGTCGCTGTTGGGCTTCAAGAGCACCGGATTCATGTCGGTGTGCGGCGCAAGGTTCGCCGCCTGCGCCTGTACGGCCTGAGCCCTGCCGATTTCGCCGCCATCTGCAGTCACCGCGCTGTTGAGCGCCATGTTCTGCGGTTTGAACGGCACGACGGCAACCCCCTGGCGTGCCAACCAGCGGCACAGCGCCGTCACCAGCGTGCTCTTGCCGGCGTCGGAGGTGGTGCCCTGCACCATCAGCGTCGTCATGGATGTTGCTCCCTGAAAAATTGCAGAGCCTGATCCAGCCGCGCCCAACCAATATCGGTCGGCAGGCCGAAACGCACGCTGGAAGGCTGAGCGAAAAACCGCGTGAGAATGCCGCGACGGGCAAGAAAGTCATGCAGCAGCGCAGCGTCGTCGCTGACCCACCACTGGAACAGTGCGCAGCCGCCCAGAGGCGCAAGGCCATGGCGGCGTAGCAGGTCGGTCAGACGCTGGCCGTCGCAGTGCAGGCATTCGCGCTGGTGCTGCTGAGCAGCCTGATCAGCCAGCAGCACTGCGCCCAGCTGCCGCGTCGGGCCATTCACCGTCCAGGGGCCAAGCAGCCTGGCGAGCGAACGCAGCAGGCCAGTGTGGGCAAGTACGAAACCCAGTCTCGCGCCGGCCAGGCCAAAGAATTTGCCGAACGAGCGCAGTACGACCAGTCCGGGCAGGTGGCTGTGCTCGGCCAGACTGTGCTGCGGCGTGCAGTCCATGAACGCCTCGTCCACCACCAACCAGCCGCCGTAGGCCGCCAGCTCACTGCGCCATTCCAGCAGGCGCTGCGGCGCGATCAGCTGGCCGGTGGGATTGTTCGGGTTGACCACCACCAGCACGTCGAGCTGATCCAGTGCACGCGGCACGCTGGCCTCGCAGAGCTCGACGACACGGTGGCCAGCGCGACGCCAGGCCTCGGCGTGCTCGGCATAACAGGGCGATACGATGCCGATCCGCGCCGACCCGCGCAGGCGCGGCAGGGCCTGGATGGCACTCTGCGAACCGGCCACTGGCAACACCGCGCGCGCACCGTAGTACTGCCGGGCCGCTACTTCCAGGCCATCTTCAGGCTCTGGCAGACGTGTCCAGGCGCAGCTGGAAATGCTCGGCAACGGCGGGTGATAAGGGGCGATGCCAGTGGACAGGTCGAGCCAATCCGAAAGCGGAATGCCGTAGCGCTGTGCGGCTGCGCGCAAACGTCCACCGTGCTCAAGCATAGAGCCAGCCACCAAACAGCAGTGTCAGCAGCCAGACGCCGACGCCACCCCAGACCAGGTCCAGCGCATGTTCGATATGCCGCGCCTGCGGCGCCTGGCCCCGGCCCAGCTCGGGCCGCGCATGCACTTCACCGTGATAGATGGCGGAGCCGCCCAACACCACACCCAACGCTCCAGCCCCGGAAGCCATGACCGGACCGGCGTTGGGGCTGTCCCACAGCGGCGCCTGGGTGCACCAGCAACGCAGCGCGCGGCGGGTTCGCCCGAGCAATGCATAGGTCAGCGCAACCAGCCGCGCCGGCAGGTAGTTGAGCACGTCGTCGATGCGCGCCGCGGCCCAGCCGAAGCGCTCGAAGCGCGCATTACGATAGCCCCACATGGCGTCCAGCGTATTGCTCAGGCGATACAGCACCACACCCGGCGCGCCCGCGACGATGAACCAGAACAGCGCGGCGAACACCGCATCGCTGCCGTTCTCCAGCACCGACTCGGTGGCGGCACGGGCCACGCCCCCTTCATCCAGCTGGCTGGTGTCTCGGCTGACGATGCAGGCCACCCGCCGACGCGCCTCGGGCAGGTCGTGGCGCCACAACGCCTGGGCCACCGGCAGCGCATGCTCGCCCAGGCTGCGCAGGCCGAGGGCCAGATAGAGCAGCACGATCTCCGCCAGCCAGCCGATGCCCGGCAACAGGCTGAGCAGCCAGGCCAGCAGCGTCAGCGGCAGCACGGCCAGGCACCAGGCCGTTACCCCATGGCTGCGCCAGCCACGGCCCGCAGCACCGTTGAAATGCTGTTCCAGGCGGTCGGCCAGGCGTCCGAAGGCCACTAGCGGATGGGCCCGCTTCGGCTCACCCAGCAGCGCATCCAGCAGCAGCGCCGCGATGACGCTGAGGAACAAGCTCACTCCGGGCGCTCCGCACACGCGCGAATCAGGGCATGCAGCTGCCGCACGCCATCGGTCAGCACCGCCGGGCCGGGGTTGAGGATGTCCGGCGACTTGATCTCGTGCAGCTGGCCATCGCGTACCGCCGGGATCGCCTGCCAGCCCGGTCGGGCCGCCACCTGTTCCGGGCGGAAACGGCGGCCGCACCAGGAGCCGACGATCAGCTCCGGCGCGCGCCGCACCACGTCCTGCGGATCCTCGATGATGCGTTGCTTGGCACGCTTGAACGGTGCCAGCTCGGCGAAGCAGTCCTCGCCGCCGGCCAGTTCGATCAGTTCGCTGACCCAGCCGATGCCGGAAATCAGCGGCTCGTTCCACTCCTCGAAATACACCCGCGGCCGGCGAGGCAAGCTGGCCGCGCTGGCGCGGATGACGTCCAGCCCGGCCTGGAGCTCGGCGGTCAGCGCCCGAGCGCGCTCGCTGGCGTGCACCAGTGCGCCGAGCGTCTCGATCATGCGCAGGATGCCGGCAATGTCGCGCTGGTTGAACAGATGCACCTCCAGCCCCTCGCGGGCCAGCTCGGCGAGCATGTCGGCCTGCAGATCGCAGTAGCCCAGTACCAGGTCCGGTTTCAGGGCCAGGATCTGCTCGTGCTTGACGCTGGTGAAGCCGCTGACCTTGGGCTTTTCCTTGCGCGCCTGCGGCGGGCGCACGGTGAAGCCGGAGATGCCGACGATGCGCGCCTGCTCGCCCAGCAGGTAAAGCGTTTCGCAGGTCTCGGTGGACAGGCAGACGATGCGCTGCGGCCCCTTGCTCATTTCGCCTCCCAGGCATTCTCGAAAACCAGTTCGTGCAGCGGTCGCGGCGTGGTCCAGCCTTCCAGTGCCAGCATCGGTGCCGGGTAGAACTCCTGCACCGGCCCGAGGCAGAGGATCGCCACCGGCTTGGCACCGCCCGGCATGCCGAGCAAGGCAGCCAGCGCGTCGGGATCGAACAGTGACACCCAGCCCATCCCCAGGCCTTCCGCTCGTGCCGCGAGCCAGAGATTCTGGATCGCGCAGGCCAGCGACGCGAGGTCCATCTCCGGCAGCGTGCGGCGGCCGAAGATATGTTGTTCGCGGCCATCCATCAACGCGGCGACCAGCAGTTCGGCGCAATCCTCGATGCCCTCGACCTTGAGCCGCATGAACTCGGCGGAACGATCGCCGAGCGCCTGAGCCGTGCGCTGGCGCTCCTCACCGACCAGATCGGCGATGGCCGTGCGCAACTCGGGGCGGGTGATGCGGACAAAGCGCCACGGCTGCATCAGGCCGACGCTGGGTGCCTGATGCGCAGCGTTGAGCAGTCTCGACAGCAGCTCCGGCGCTACCTCGCCGCCGGCGAAATGGCGCATGTCGCGGCGCTCGCCAATGGCCCGATAGACCGCCGCGCGCTCCTGCTGGCTGAAGGCATGCTCGCTCATGGCCGGAACAGCGCCGCGGCGGCTGCCGGATCGGACGGCAGGTACAGGTGGATATAGGACGCCGTCAGCCGCCCCCGGCGGTAGACCGCTTCGGCGGTGCGCTTGTAGTTCGGGCATTCGCCGCGAGCCAGCGGCTCAAGTGGCGACTCCAGCGCGGAATGGTGGAAGGTGTGCCCGCGCAGCCGCCCTTCCGGCAGCTCCACTTCCTGCAGCGCCAGCGCGGTCAGGCGCTTGTGCATGCGCGCCTCGCCGGGCAGCAGGCCGAGCATCTGCGCGCGCTCGTCGCCACGGTCGGTCAGCCCGTCGAGCAGGTAGAGCATGCCGCCGCACTCGGCGAGGATCGGCTTGCCCGCCTCATGATGCGCACGGATCGCCTCGGCCATTGGCCCATTGCGCGATAACGCGCGCAGATGCAGCTCGGGATAGCCGCCGGGCAGGTACAGGCTGTCCACGGCCGGCAAGCGGGCGAAGCGCAGCGGCGAGAAAAACAGCAACTCGGCGCCCAACGCCTGCAGCAGGTCGAGATTGGCCTGGTAGAGAAAGGCAAAGGCCGCATCGCGTGCAACGCCGATGCGCACACCCGCCAGCAGCGGTTCGAGCGGCGCACTGGCCGGCGCGGCGAAAGTGACCGGGGCAGGCAACTCGGTGTCCGCACTGAGTGCCAGGGCATCGGCCGCGGCATCCAGACGGGCGTCCAGATCAGCCAGCTCCTCGGCCTGCACCAGCCCCAGGTGCCGGCTTGGCAGTTCAACCTCGACACTGCGCGGCAAGGCGCCGTACCAGCGGATCGACTCCGGAAGACTGTCGCGCAGAATCTCGCCATGCCGGGCGCTGCCGACCCGATTGGCCAGCACGCCATCGAACGGCAGGTCCGGCTGGAAGCTGCTCAGCCCGTGCGCCATGGCGCCGAAGGTCTGCGCCATGGCCGAGCCATCAATGACCGCCAGCACCGGCACGCCGAAGCGCCGCGCCAGATCGGCCGCCGAGGGCGCGCCATCGAACAGGCCCATCACCCCTTCGATCAGGATCAGGTCGGCCTCGCCCGCCGCTTCCCAGAGCAGGCGTCGCGACTCCTCCTCGCCGACCATCCACAGGTCGAGCTGGTAGACCGGGCGGCCGCTGGCACGGGCCAGAACCATGGGGTCGAGAAAGTCCGGCCCGCACTTGAACACCCGTACGCGCTTGCCCTGCCGCGCATGCAACCGCGCCAGCGCAGCGGTGACGGTGGTCTTGCCCTGGCCGGATGCAGGGGCGGCGATCAACAGCGCCGGGCAGTTTCTACTGGTCATCGCGGTCTCTCCTGCTGTTCATCGCGATTCATCTCGTTTCGCCCATGTGCGAGCAAGGAAGCGCCGCGCAGCAGTACGTCCAGTACGGCAAACGGCGCTGACGCAAGGCCCGGCGCATGGCGAACGAGAGCATCAGAACTCAACGCCTTTCTGCGCCTTTACCCCGGCCTTGAACGCGTGCTTGATCAGGCCCATTTCGGTGACGGTGTCCGCCGCCTCGATCAGTCCGTCGGGCGCGCCGCGGCCGGTGACCACCACGTGCTGCAGCAGCGGCCGTGATTCGATGTCGGCAAGCACTGGCGCGAGCTCCAGGTAGCCGTACTTAAGGGCGATGTTCAGTTCGTCCAGCACCACCAGGCCGATTTCGGGATCGGACAGCAACTCGGCCGCCACCGCCCAGGCCTCGCGGGCCTTGGCGATGTCGCGCTGGCGATCCTGGGTTTCCCAGGTAAAGCCCTCGCCCATGACGTGGTAGCGCACCTCGTCCGGAAAGCGCCGAAAGAACGCCTCCTCGCCGGTGCTGGCCGCGCCCTTGATGAACTGCACCACACCGACCTTCATGCCATGGCCCAGCGCACGCGCCAGCATGCCGAAGGCCGAGCTGCTCTTGCCCTTGCCGTTGCCGGTATGCACCAGCAGCAGGCCGTACTCGTCCTGCGCCTCGGCGATCTTCTCGTCCATTAGCGCCTTCTTGCGCTGCATGCGCGCCTTGTGGCGTTCGTCGCGTTCGCTCGACTCGCTCATGCCCGCGCCTCGCCGCGCTGGGCGCTCCAGGCGCGCAGGCCAATGAACAACAGCGCCGCAACGCCAACGTACAGCGCCAGGGATGACAGGTAACGTGGGTAGTAGGTGGCGATGCGCTCGACCAGCAGCGCCAGCGTCGGCTCGGGATAGCGCCCGGAGAAATAGAGGAAGCCGCCGCCGGAGAACAGGTAACAGACGAAGGCGCTGGCCATCACGCACAGCGCCAAGGTCGCCAGGCTGCTGAAATGGTCACGATGCCAACGGGCGTAAAGCCGGCCGCCCAGCCACAGCGAACCGTATGCCGGCACCAGCATCCAGTAGGCCGGCGACATGCACCAGTCGCTGACGCCGGCCCACTGGATCGCGGCGAAATCCAGTAGCGAGGCCTCGAGAAACAGTGCCGGAAACACCCACTTCGGCCGCACCAGCACGCCGGCGAGGAAGAACACCGCCCAGGACGCGCTGGGCAGGTTCACGCTGGCGAAGTGCTGTCCGCGGGTCATGGCCAGCAGCGCGGCAAGCGCGAGGCCGACCAGCAGCTGGTATCTCGGGGCAAGCTTGATCATTGCAGTCTCCTTCTGTGGGCGCGGGCGACATGCCCGTGCCGCGGTCTTACAGCGCCTGGTAGCGCACGGTCAGGTAAGCGGCCTGGCCGGGCTGGTTGTAGCCCTCGGCGGTCTCAAAGTCGGCGTCCAGCAGGTTGGCGACGCGCGCCTGCAGGCGCCACTCCGGGGTGATGCGGTATTCGCCACGCAGGTCGAGGGTGGCGTAGCCGGACAGCTCGCGGGTGTTGGCCAGGTCGTCGTAACGCTGCCCTTCGGCGTGCAGGCTGGCGCCGACGCTGAAGGCACCGAGCCGGCGGTCGAGGTCAAGGTTGAACAGCTGCTTGGCCCGGCGCGCCAGCTCGTTGCCGCGGTTGGCGCCAGCGGAGCGGTTCTCCGGCTCCAGCAGGCTGTAGTTGGCATTCCAGTCCCAACCGAACAATTGACTGCCGAGCACCAGCTCGACCCCGCGGATACGCGCTTCCTGCACGTTGGCCGGCGCGGAAATGCTGGCGTCATAGGCAATGAGGTCATCGACCACGGTGCGATAGGCATTCACCGCCCAATGTCCCCAACCGTGCTGACCGGCCAGGCCGGCTTCGAGACTGCGGGAGGTTTCCGCATCCAACGCCGGGTTGCCGTAGTCCGGGAAATACAGCTCGTTGAAGGTCGGCGCCTTGAATGCCGTGCCGTAGCTGATGGTGCCGCGCAACCAGTCGGTCAGCGCGTAGCCGTAGCCGATGTTGCCGGTGTCGTGCTGGCCGAACTGCTCGTTGTCGTCACGTCGCAGCGACAACTGCCAGTCATGGCGGCCGAGCTCGCCCAGGTACTGAGCGAAGTAGCCGTCGTTGTCCCGGGAATCCTCGGCATACGGCGTAGTGCCGTTGACCTCGTCGCGCTGGTGATCGGCACCCAGAATCAGCGTATGCCCCGCAGTCAGCTCAATATCGTTCTGCCAGCTGAGCGTGTCGCGACGGCTGTCGAAGCGTGAATAGAACTGCCCGTCCTGATAGGCATCGGATTTGTCTTCGCTGCGCCCGGCCTGCAGCGTCACCAGCCAGGGTTCCAGCGGACTGAAGCGCGCACGGGTGCCGAAGACCCTCGACTCACCATCGGCATTGGCGCCGAAGCCAATATTGCGTTTGAGTTTCTTGCTGTAGGAAACCTGGTCGTAGTCGTTATGGGATCTGGCCTGCAGCAGGTTGGCGTCCAGCTCCAGGCCGTTGTCGAAGCGGTATCCGGCGGCAAGCGTGGCGGACAGGTTGCGATACCCATCGGCATCGTCCTCATAGCCGCTGGTGCCCGTCGACTTGACGTTGATGCCGTCGGTGTCCGAGCCGCTGACGCCCAGGCTGTACCAGCCACGACCGTCACCACCGGAAACGCCGGCGCTGCCCGTGTAGCTGTCATGGGTGCCGTAACCGGCGGAGAAGAACGGCTTGACGCCCTGCCCCTGGCCCTTGCGGGTGAAGATCTGGATCACCCCGCCGATGGCCTCCGAGCCGTACAGGCTGGAGCGCGGACCGCGGACCACCTCGATGCGCTCGATCAGCTCCAGCGGCAGGTCCTGCAGGGCCGCGCCGCCGCCCGAGACCGAGCCGATCTTGATGCCGTCGATCATCACCAGCACGTGATCAGATTCGGTACCGCGCATGAACAGCGAGGTGGACTTGCCAGGCCCGCCGTTGTTGGCCAGCGAAACGCCAGGCACCTGCTTGAGCAGCTCGGGTAACGAAGCCGCCTGGCTGCGCTCGATGCGCTCGCGGTCCAGCACGGTGACTGCAGCCAGGCTCTGCTGGGCGGTTTGCGCGGTACGGGTGGCGGTCACCACCTGCTGTTCGAGGTCCAGCGGGGCTGCGGCCAGTTGGCCGATGGAAAAGGGAAAACTGCCGAGCAGCACATAGGCCGCTGGCTTGAAACGGGGTTTGCCAGTCAAGGTTCAGGTCTCCGTCGTGCCCACCCGCACGACTGAAAGTCGACGAAGACAGACGGAGGAACCGCAAAAGGAAGTGAATACCGCGAGGGATACGCACCCGCCCAGCGCCCGCCGCACTGTCAGTGAAATGCGACAGGCCGGTCTCCGGGCTTGCGAGCGTATGCCTTGCGGCATCCCGAAACCGCGCCTTCCCATGCGTCATGCACAGTGGCCGTTGCGGTTTCTCGACTCGCCTACCGTTGCGGGGGCAGCGCCGGAATCTTCGTGAGAATGGACCGGCTTCCCTGTTTCACCCCCTCGCTGAAGAGGGGACACCTGAGGCGACGCGGAGGTTAGTCCAAGGCCGGGCTTGGCGCAACCGCGGGGTTGTCGCAGCGCCCTGCAATTTCCGCTTGCATCTCGGCGATCGGAACGGCGGACGCCAAAAGGCTTCGAATGCAACAATGCCAGCAATCAGCCAGGACCCATATCCGACGCCCATGACCAGCATCGTGCAGATTTCCGACACCCATTTCGGTACCGAACAACCTTCCGTGGTCCAGGCCCTGGAGGACCATGTACGCGAACACCGGGCCGACCTGCTGGTGTTCTCCGGCGACATCACCCAGCGTGCCCGTCGCGGGCAGTTCGCCAGTGCCGCCGCCTTCGTGCGCCGCGTGCAGGCCGATGGCGTCGGTGAGACGCTGGTGATTCCGGGCAATCACGACATCCCGCTGTACAACCTCTTCGCCCGCCTGTTCACGCCGTACGGCAACTACCGGCGACACTTCGGCGATGAGCTGGAGCCGGTATTCGAGAACGACGACATGCTGGTGATCGGGCTCAATACCACCCATCCGCGCCGGCACAAGGACGGCGTGGTGACGGGGCGACAAGTGGAGCGGGTGGCGCAGCGGCTGGCCGATGGCAACCCGCACAAGATTCGCATCGTGGTCGCCCACCAGCCATTCGGCGCGATGGTGCCGAGCGATCTGAGCAACCTGCAGCACGGCGCCGAACCCGCGCTGCAGCGCTGGGCCGAGCACGGGCTGGACCTGGTCATGGGCGGGCACATCCATCTGCCCTACGTGCTGCCGTTGTCCAAGCAGTACAGCGGTCTCGCGCGGGAGATCTGGATGGTGCAGGCCGGCACCACGCTCTCGACCCGCCTGCGTGGCACCTCGCCAAACTCCTTCAACCGGCTGAAGCTGCATCCCGGCGAACAGAAGAAGGTCTGCGTCGAGCGCTGGGACCTGCTCGACGGTCGCTTCGTGCTGGGTTCGCACTTCAACCTGAGCTGGTGACCAGCGCTCGCACGCGAAGCGCGGTCAGCCCACCGACAGGCCGACCAGATAGACACCGGCGAAGCCGATGTTGAAGGCGATGAACAGGTAGAGCATGTAGCGCAGGTAGCTGCCGAAGGTCAGCCCCGGCACCTTGCTCATGGCGACGATGCCCGACGCCGAACCGATCACCAGCAGCGAGCCGCCAACACCGACCGCATAGGTCAGCACCATCCATTCGGCGACACCCATTTCCAGCCCTGACTTCAGCAGCGCTGCGGTCAGCGGCACGTTGTCGATGGCCGCCGACATCACGCCCATCAGGTAGTTGGCCATCACTGCCGGCACCTGGTCATAGATGTGCACCAGCCCGTCGAGCACGCGAATCTCCTTGAGCATGCCTACCAGCAGGAGGATGCCGAGGAAGAAGAACAGCGTCTCGAACTCCACCTGGCGCACGTATTCGAGAATCGGATCGGAGTCGTTGTCGTCGCTGAAGAAGCGCGCAACCAGGAACATCACCGAGAGGCCGGCAAGGAAGGTCAGTACCGGCGGGATCTGGAACAGGAAGTTGCCGACAATGGTGCTGAGGATGGTGCACAGGAAGATCAGTGCAATCGCCACGTCGACACCGCGCACATCGTTGCGCTGGCCCTGCACCGCCACCTCGCCCTTCATGCCGATCGACAGCATGGCGGCCAGCACCATCACCGCGACGAATGCCGGCACGGCCAGTGCCAGCAGCTGGAGGATAGCCACCTTGCCAGCGAGGAAGATCATCAGCGTAGTGACGTCGCCGGTAATCAGCGCGACCCCACCGGAGTTGACGGAGAAAACCACCAAGGTAGCGAACTTGATGGTCTTCGCCCGATCCAGCTGCAGCGAGAGAATCAGGGTGATGGAGACCAGCGTCGCGGTGATGTTGTCGGCGAGCGACGAGAACACGAAGCAGAAGGTCGCTGTGAGAAACAGCAAGGCCCGCTCGCTGATCCGCTTGGGCAACACCAGATAGATCAGGTTCTCGATCATGCCCTTCTTGTTCAGGTAGGCAACGAAGGTCATGGCCGCCACCAGGAAGATCCACAGCCCGGCGATCTCGGCGATGTTCTCGTTGAGGCTTTCCAGCACGGTTTCGCGCGCCTCGCCCACCGGTGTGAAGATGAACAAGAGCAGCCAGGCCAGGGTGCCGAAGAACAGCGTCACCTTGGCCTTGTTCACGTGGGTAATTTCTTCGAGTACGACGCCAAGCAGCGCCGCGACCGCCAGTGCAATCAGCACGTACGTCAGCAATTCAGGCATATCTCACCTAATGGGAAGTGGGGAAAAAGGGGCTGTGCGCGACCGAACGACGCACGGGGAGGAATTGGGGATGCGCATGGTAGCCAAAGCGCCAGGCGAGCGAAATCACCGCATGTCAAACGGAGAATGTTTCAGCATGTGAGTACGACTAAAGACAGGACGTCTACGACGGGGGTTCTATGCGGATGACGCTCAGGGGTTGCGGGCCAGTTGCTCCTGGTCGAGCACGCGCTTGGCGCCCAGATAACTCTTCTGCCAGTAGCCGGCGGTAAGACTGTCCAGGCGTACCGTGCCGCCAGAAGATGGCGCGTGAACGAAGCGGTCTTCGCCAACGTAGATGCCCGCGTGGCTGACCCGGCGCCCACCGCTGGTAGCGAAGAACACCAGATCACCGGGCTGCAATGCGTCGCGCCGTACGGAGGGGCCGCGCAGATTGCTCATGGCCTGAGTGGTGCGAGGGAGCTGGATGCCGGCCGCGCCGTGGTAGACGTAGCCGATCAGGCCACTGCAGTCGAAACCGCTATCCGGCGTGTTGCCGCCCCAGCGATAAGGCGTGCCGACCAGACCAATCGCACTGAACAGCACGTCTTCAGCGGCGCCAGGCACGGGCTGTTGGTGGACCCTGGGTGTCTGCACGACCGGCGGCGTGGGTGCCCTTCCGGCACAGGCGGTCAGCAGCACAGTCAGAACAACGAGCGTGAGACGAGCCGGATAGTGCATGGCAGAGCGGTCCAGGCAAATGAGCCATCACTCTGCCGGCATGTGCGGGAAGACGCAACCCCCGCAGGTCGCGGGATCAGTGCTGGGCTGTGTGCGGAACCAGATCGGACGCCAGGGCCAGCACGCGTTTTGCTTCCATGTAGCTGGCGCGCCAGTAACGGTCATCCAGGCTGTCGACGCGCACGCCACCGCTGCGGCTGCTGGAGGCGTGGATGAACTGGTCATCGCCGATGTAGATGCCGGCATGGCTGACCCGGCCACGGCCACGGTTGTTGAAGAACACCACGTCACCGGGTTCCAGCTCGTTGCGCTTGACCACCGGTGCGTCGAGGTTGATCAGCTCGCGAGTGGAGCGCGGCAGCTCGAGACCTGCCTCCTTGCGGAACAGGAAGCCGACGAAGCCGCTGCAGTCGAAACCGCTCTTCACCGAGCTGCCACCGTAGCGATACGGGGTGCCGACCAGGGTGAAGCCGCGCTCGAGAATGCTGTCAGCCAGCTGCGGCAGCTGGTAATCGTGCTCATCGGTAAGCTCGGCCAGCGACTGCTCTTCGCTCTTTTCGAGCGCGTCGAAGTCGAATCCGGCCAGGGGATGGTGTTGCGACAGACGAGGCGCGTCGGCTTGCTGCTCGGTCTGTACAGGCTGGCCGGCGCAGGCGGTCAGCAGGGCGATGAGTGCGAAAGGCACGAGGGGTGCGAAGCGTTGGCGCATGGGCACAGCCGTGTCGGTGATTTCAAAGTGCCGGCGACTATGCCCGCTATCGCTTCGATGATCAAATTCAATCGGACGAAATGTGACGAACCAGCTGCGACAAAACGTCTGCGGCCCTCCTTTGCAGAAGTACGTCCGCCAGCGGACTGATTTCGGTGGCTTGCAGGTTCACCTCGACGACCGAGCCGCCGGCCTGACGCACCCGCCATACCGGCTCGAGGATGTAGCCGAAGCTCGCCGTGGTTCCAACCACCAGCACGGCGTCGAAGCCGAGCTGCACCTGTTGCTGCAATGCAGTCAGGGCGGATTCCGGCAGCATCTCCTCGAACAGCACCACGGCAGGACGCAACACCCCGTCGCAGGTCAGGCAGCGCGGCGGCAGTGGCTGATCCAGAAGCGAAGGCAGTGGACGTTCGTCGACCTTGCCGCAGCCCATGCACGACAGCGGCGCCAGCTGACCGTGAATCTCGATCAAGCGATCAGGCGGGCTGCCGGCTCGGCGGTGGAAGCCATCGATGTTCTGCGTGAGCACCCAGGTGCCGGGTTTGCGCCGCTGCAGCTCGGCGATGGCGACGTGGCCAGCATTGGGTTCGGCCTGCAGGCAGGCCCGGCCGATTTCGGCCAGGTACTTCCAGCACAACGCCGGATCACGCCGCAGCGTCGGCCCGGATAGCGCCACCTCGATCGGCAGGCCGTCTTCGGTTTCGCCGTTATAGAGGCCGCCGAGGCCACGGTAGGTGGGCAACCCGGAGTCGGCCGACAGCCCGGCCCCGGTGATGATCAGAATGCGTTCGGCGCCGCTCAGCGCCTGGGCGGCCTTGTCGATATCCATGAATGTCGCGAACCCGTTTCGGTGGCACTCCCCCGATCGTGCGGGGAACCGATGGCCGCGTCGCGACCACGGCCATCAGCCTACGAATCGCCGCGCCTGACTGTAAAGGCATTCGCCCCCGCTCAGCCCAGCTGGGCCTGGAACAGCACCGCGTAGCCCAACGCGCACAACAGCCATGCTGGCAGCGGGCCGAGCAGCCAGCGCCAGCCCCACCATTGCGGCACGAAGCCGACGCCATGCACGAAGCCGGCGGAAATACCCCACATCACCAGCATCAGCTGCGGGTGACTGTAGCCTCCCTGCCCGTCCAGCATCGCCGCCGGATGGATCAGCAGGACCAGCGCCAGCGGCGCGGCCAGCACTAGAGAAAGTACGCGACCGAACGCGCCGTAGCAGCGCCCCTGCGCGCGACTGCTCACGGCTCGGCGTCCAGGTCCTGAGTGGCTTCCAGCCACAGCGCATTGATGATGCCAAAGCTGCTGGCCAGCAGCACGCCGAGAATCCAGGTGAAGTACCACATAGTCGTCTCTCCTTGGCGGGCGGGCGCGGCGGCCCGCCCGCGCGGTCAGTACAGCCCGTGGGGGTTGGCTTCGATGGTTTTCTGGGTGAGCCGGCCCCACATGCGCACGTAGCTCCACAGCGTGTAGCAGAGGATCAGCGGTACGAAGAGGCAGGCGACGACGAACATGATGCCCAGGGTCTTGTGGCTCGAAACCGCATCCCAGATGGTCAGGCTCGAGGCCGGGTCCAGGCTCGACGGAAAGACGAAGGGGAACAGCGCAAAGCCAGCAGTGCAGATGGCGCCGACGATCATCAGACTGGTGCCGAGAAAACTCACTCCACCGCTGTTGCGACCGGAACCGAGCAGCGCCAGCAACGCCCCGAGGATGCCCGCAGCCGGCGCGATCAGAGTGACCGGATAGCGGCCATAGTTGGCCAGCCAGCCGGCGTTGTCCTGCGCTACCTGCTTGTCCAGCAGCGGATTGAGTGCCGCGCCCGGATCGCTGACAGACAGCTGGCTGAAGCCCTCAACCCCCAACACCAGCCAGGCGCCGGCGGCGGCGAAACCGAGCAGGAATACCAGCGCACACAGCCATGTTGCCTGCCGCGAGCGTTCGGCCAGCGCGCCGTCGGTGCGCAGCATCAGCCAGGCGCCGCCATGGGCGCTGAGCATGCTCAGGCTGACGACGCCGCAGAGCAACGCGAACGGGTTGAGCAGCGCGAAGAACGAGCCGTGATAGGTCGAGCGCATCAATTCGTCGAGCTGGAACGGCAGACCGAGAAACAGGTTGCCGAAGGCAACGCCGAACACCAACGCCGGCACCGCCCCACCAACGAACAGCGCCCAGTCCCAGGCGTTGCGCCAACGCGGGTCCTCGACCTTGCTGCGGTAGTCGAAGCCCACCGGCCGGCAGAACAGCGCGAACAGCACCAGCAGCATCGCCCAGTACAGCCCGGAGAAGGCCACCGCATAGACCATCGGCCAGGCAGCGAACAGCGCGCCGCCCGCGGTGATGAACCACACCTGGTTGCCATCCCAATGCGGCGCGATGGTGTTGATCGCGACGCGCCGCTCGTTGTCGGTCTGGCCGACGAAGGGCATCAGTGCCATGGCGCCCATGTCGAAGCCATCGGTCAGGGCGAAGCCGATCAGCAGCACACCGATCAGCACCCACCAGACCAGCTTGAGAACCTCGTAGTCGAACATTTTCTTTCCCTCACACGGCGGACGGTTCGGTGGGAGCCCCCTTGGCGGCAGGCACGGCGACCGCATCGCGCAACTTCTGCGCCTGGCCGGCGGCCTGCAGCTCGAAGTGATAACGACCGGTGTGCAGGCTGCTCGGCCCGAGGCGGGCGAAGCGGATCATCAGGAACATCTCCACCACCAGCAGCAGGCTGTAGAAGGCCACCAGAGCGATCAGCGACCCCCAGATATCGCCGGCGGCCAGCGTCGAGGTGGACAGATGGGTCGGCAGCACCTCGGCGATGGACCAGGGCTGGCGGCCATGCTCGGCGACGTACCAGCCGGTCTGCGCGGCGATCCACGGCAGCGGTAGACTGAACAGCGCAAACCTGAGCAGCCAGGGCTTGCGCTCGGCATTGCGCTTGATCGAGGCCCAGCTGGCCAGGGCGAACAGCACCAGCATCAGGAAACCGGCGGCGACCATCACGCGGAAGGTCCAGAACAGGCTGAACACATCAGGGATGGTGTCCAGTGCAGCGAGCTTGATCTGCTCCTCGCTGGCGTCCACCACATCGGCGGTGTACTTCTTCAACAGCAAGCCGTAGCCCAGGTCCTGCTTGACCTCGTTGACGGCGGCAATCGCCGCGGCCGACTTGTCACCACTGCGCAGGACCTGCAGGCGCTCTTAGGCGAGCATGCCGTTGCGGATGCGCAGCTCGTGTTCGGCGATCAGGTCCTTGATGCCCCTGACCTCCTCATCCACCGAACGGGTGGCGATCAGCCCCAGCACGTAAGGGATCTTCACCGCGTAGTCGGTGCGCTGCTCGTCCTGATTCGGCAGGCCGAACAGGGTGAAGCCGGCCGGCGCCGGGTGGGTCTCCCACTCGGCCTCGATGGCCGCCAGCTTGACCTTCTGCACGTCACCGATCTCGTAACCGGATTCGTCACCGAGGATGATCACCGAGATCGTCGAAGCCAGGCCGAACACCGCGGCGATGGCGAACGAACGGCGGGCAAAGCCCAGGTCGCGCTTCTTTAACAGGTAGAACGACGAGATCGCCAGCACGAAGATCGCCCCGGTGACATAGCCGGCCGACACCGTGTGGACGAACTTGACCTGTGCCACCGGGTTGAACAGCAGCGCGCCGAAGTCCACCAGTTCCATGCGCATGGTCTCGAAGTTGAACTCCGAACCCACCGGGTTCTGCATCCAGCCGTTGGCAATGAGAATCCAAAGTGCGGAGAGGTTCGAGCCCAGCGCCACCAGCCAGGTCACCGCCAGGTGTTGCACCCTGGAGAGGCGATCCCAGCCGAAGAAGAACAGGCCGATGAAGGTCGATTCCAGAAAGAACGCCATCAGCCCCTCGATGGCCAGCGGCGCGCCGAAGATGTCGCCGACGTAGTGGCTGTAATAGGCCCAGTTGGTGCCGAACTGGAACTCCATGGTCAGCCCGGTGGTGACGCCCAGGGCAAAGTTGATGCCGAACAGCTTGCCCCAGAACTGGGTCATGTCCTTGTAGACCTGCTTGCCGGTCATGACATAGACCGACTCCATGATGGCCAGCAGGAACGCGAGCCCCAGGGTCAGCGGCACGAAGAGAAAGTGGTACATAGCCGTCATGGCGAACTGCAGACGCGATAAATCGACAACGCTTTCCGAGATCATCTCGGCCCTCCCTCGGGGTTTGAGCCCCGCGAATCAAGCAAATGGTCGGCAACGCGCACCGAACCGTTCTCGGGAATGCTGGGTGCATCGAACCAGACGTTTTTTATGGTTATGAGGATTGCGACCTTGACCAGCACTACCAGCACGACGTCTCGCCTGAGCGATGACTTGAACATGCCTACCTCCTTGCGTGACCGCCCGAGCGCCTGGCGCTCCGGCAGCATGTTGCGATTGAAGGCCCCCTTGGGGTGGGGGCCGACATCCAGGCGCGACGCCTGGACTCAATCGCGAAGCCCCGAACCACCCGTGGAAGCTGCTCTGGTTCGAGGCAGACAAAGTGTCCGGCGCACCCTGCAAGCCGACAACTGCGACAACCTGCCCCACCCGCCCGGGACGCCCCGTGCCGATGCGGCGCTGCGCTCGTAACACCCGGCGACACCGGCAAGCGACGGCGGGGCAGATACAACGAGATCGCCAGACTGTGGCGCCCTGTCGCAGTCATGGCACACGCAACCAGCGACGAAATCCGTTGCCGGCCGTGCTCGACAGCGGGCTCCAGGCGAAGTCCCAGGGCGCTGGCGGCAGCTCTTCCGCCTCGGCGGCGAGCGGACGCGCACCCTGGCGAATCCGCGGCTTCCAGTCGAATACATGCTCACTGCTGCCGCGCCAGCCGAGCACGATGCCGATTGCCGGGCTGTCATCGCTGGCAACCCAACGCGCCGCGGCGGCGAGCATCATGGCCTCGATCTGCTCCGCCTCGACCAGCTCGCGGTAGTCGGAGGCCAGCAACCAGCGGCAGACGCCGAGGTGGAAGGTCCAGTCCAGCGCCAGCTGGCAGCCGTAGGCCCAGGTCATGAACTGACGAAAGATCTCCAGTCCCTCTGGCGGGTCAAGTTTGAGCAGCCGCGGGCAGACATCGAACAGCGCATGCCAATACGGCAGCAACTTGGCATCCAGATGCACGAAGCTGCGGGCGTTGCTGGGGTAGTCGGGAAAAGGCAGCCGATAGCTCACGCGGCTATCGGCGCGGGTGAATCGTTCCATCATGGTCATGGTGAAATCCCCTGAATCGACTGGGCCGTCGGAAGGCTCCGACAGGTAGCCGTCTCGTCCGCTGCTACGGGCGGAAGGACGGCGAATCACGTCAATCAGGAAATCTCAGGGCGCGCGCGGATTCAGTGCCGGCCAGTGGTGGCGCGGGCCATGACGCTCAATCGGCGGTAGCTGAGTCGCGCCTGTCGTGCGACGCCCCAGCCAGGCCAAGGCGAACAGTGCGACGATGGCGAGGAAAACCGAACTGCACAGCGGGCAGTCGAGGGCATGCTGCGACAGGTCATGTAAATCGGAGGGAAGCGCGCCGAGGCCGGTGCCACCATCGTCGCCGCTGACGCAGAACGCGTCCTGCCCCATGGCCAGTCCGAAGCCCACATGGGTGGCGTGGTTCAGACTGCAGACAAAGGCATTGAGCAGGATGCAGGTGAAGAGCAGCCATACGATCTGCGCACGCTTGTCTTTGACGATGGTCATGTTTCGACTTTACACCGCACGCCTCTGGACGGCGCTGCGCCAAACCGTCGCAGCGGCCTCAGTGGTTGACGGTGAACGCCAACATCGCCGAGAGCTGACACAGCGGACGGCCACTCTCGCTCTGCCACTGATTGAACGCAGCCTGCACCGCAGCCTGGTCACGCTGGCTGCTGGGAACCTTGTCGACGATTTCCTGCGCCTTGAGCGCGGCTACTACGTCATTGCTGGGGACGAAGGTGTCCTTGCCGGCCATGCGCAACAGGCGCGGCGCAGACAATCCGCCGAGCTGGCTGCCGTGCTTGGTCAGGTAGCGCCACAGGCCGACGATGTCGCTGCTCGGCCAATCGGCCAGCAGGTTGCCGAAGCTGCCCCTTTCCTTGGCCACGTCGAGCACGAACTGCGCGTTGCGTGGCACGCTCTTGAGCTTGCCGAGATGACGGATCAGTCGGGTGTCCTGCATCAGTCGCTCGATGTGCTCGCCGCCCATCAGCACGACTTTCTCCGGGTCGAAACCGAAGAACGCCTGCTCGAAGGCCGGCCACTTGGCATCCACCAAGCTGTGCTTGAGGCCGGCGCGGAAGATGCGCAGACTGATCAGCGAGAGGTAGCGGTCATCCGAAACGCTGCGCAGTTGGTCGGCGCTGTGGGGCTGCGGCAGGCGGGCCTCCAGCGCCGCGGCCGAGCCGAAGCGGTTGAGGCAGTATTCGTGCAGCCATTTGTAGTCTTGCATGGTTCAGATCCGATGGTGACGGCAGCGGCACAGGGTGCCGGTGACGAGCCGGCCTCGCAAGTCCGCCGCCATCAACGCAGCTGGGCGGCAGCGGTCAGGTGGCGTTCGCGCAGGCTGGTCTGAACGAATATTCGCGGGCAAGCCCGCTTCCACTGTGAAGCCGGCGCAAACCGGGTGACACCGCTTGGTACGCGTCCCATTGCCCTGACACCAGGCGCGCAGACGGTGGACAAGCTTCGCGTTGTCCACCCTACGAGCAGAACGTCGTTCTGCGTGCGAGCCGGCTCAGACGTGCAGCGGGCTCCCGGCATCAGCCGCGCAGCCGCTGCGCCGCCTGACGCAGCATCTCCTCGGTCGCCGTCCAACCCAGGCAGCCGTCGGTGATCGACACGCCGTAGCGCAATTCACCGGAGAGCGGCTGGCAGCCATCGAACAGGTGGCTCTCCAGCATTACGCCACGCAGGCTCATGTCGCCGGCCAGGCGCTGCTCGATCACCGACTCCAGCACCGCGGGCTGGCGCAGTGGGTTCTTGCCGCTGTTGGCGTGACTGCAATCGACCATGATGCGCGGGGCGATACCCTGCTGCTCGAGCGCGATGCGTGCAGCAGCGACGCTGGCGGCATCGTAGTTGGGCGCGCCGTGGCCGCCGCGAAGGACAAGGTGGGTATCAGGGTTGCCGCGTGTCAGCAGCAGGGCGGGATGGCCGAGATCGTCGATGCCGAAGTGCTGATGTGGATGTTCCGCTGAACGCATGGCGTCGCAGGCGATGCCCAGGCCGCCGTCGGTACCGTTCTTGAAGCCCACCGGCAGGTCCAGCCCGCTGACCAGCTCGCGATGGATCTGCGATTCGCTGGTGCGTGCACCGATCGCGGCCCAGCCAAGCAGATCGTCGAAGTACCCGGCAGCCAGCGGCTGCAGCAGTTCGCTGGCGATGGGCAGACCGGTTTCGAGGATATCCAGCATCAGCCGCCGCGACAGATGCAGCCCCTCGGCCATGTTACCGCTGCCGTCCAGATGCGGATCGTAGACCAGCCCTTTCCAGCCAATGGTAGTGCGCGGCTTTTCCACATAGGTGCGCATCACCAGCAGCAGCTGGTCGCTGACTTCGTGCACTAGCGCGGCCAGGCGCTCGGCGTATTCCAGCGCGGCGACGGGATCGTGCAGGGAACAGGGCCCGACGACGACCAACAGGCGCGGATCGTGGCCGTCGAGTACAGCGCGGATGGCGTCGCGGTCATTGCGGATGCGTGCGGCAAGGGCGTCGCTCAAGGGCAGACGCTGGCGCAATACGGCGGGGCTTGGCAGCGGCTGTGCGCTGCGGCGAGCGACGCTGGCTTCGGCGGTGGCGGCGGGTTGTTTGGCAAGTACGGTGGCGGATGCATTCATGATCTGGCGGTTCCTTCTGCCGGCGCGGGTGGTCCGCGGCGGCGCTAGTCGGGTGTTCGGTCGCGTGAGGGCTGTTTGACGTCGAAGCGGCTAAATCGCCAGTCGTAGCGGTAGTAACGATCGGTGCGGTAGGCGGTCATGGCGTGTTCCTCGTAGCGTTATGGCCATCGGATGGCCGAAAAAACAAAACCCCCGGTCGGGTGGCCGACCGGGGGTTCGAAAACTGCTCTGGTGGCGACCCTGCTTGCTAGGGCGCCTGTGGGGTATCAGGCGCGCCTGTGGCTAAACCAATACCCAAAGTAATAACCAGCGGCGGCAACCTGCTGCCCACGAACGACCACAGTGCGAATGGCACCGGCATCGACAACGTTGAGGGCTACAGGGTTCAGGGACATGCTGATCTCCAGAAGATGACCGAACCATACTCCGCCAGGCGTGCGGCTTTCAACCCGCATGGCGAAAAAGCTCGCTGGGCGGGTTCAGCCCACCGAGGCGATGCGGTGAATGACGATGGCGGGCTGAACAAGCCCGCCCTGCGGAAACCGCTAGCGCGACCTACAGGCTCATCACATCGACGAAGCGCGGCGTGGCGCTGTCGTCGATGCGCAGGCTCTTGAAGTCGAAGAGATTGCGATCGGCCAGTTGCGAGGGCACCACATTCTGCAGCGCGCGGAACATGATTTCGGTGCGTCCCGGCGACTTGCGTTCCCATTCCTGCAGCATTTCCTTGACCACCTGACGCTGCAGGTTTTCCTGCGAGCCGCAGAGGTTGCACGGGATGATGGGGAACTCCTTCATCTTCGAGTACGCCTCGATGTCCGCCTCGCTGCAGTAGGCAAGGGGCCGGATCACCACGTTGCGTCCATCGTCGGAGAGCAGCTTGGGCGGCATGGCCTTCAGCGTGCCGCCGTAGAACATGTTGAGGAAAAAGGTTTCCAGGATGTCGTCGCGATGGTGCCCGAGCGCCATCTTGGTCGCACCGATCTCGTCGGCGAAGGTGTACAGCGTGCCGCGGCGCAGACGTGAACACAGCGAACAGGTGGTCTTGCCTTCCGGGATCTTCTCCTTCACCACCGAGTAGGTGTCCTTCTCGATGATGTGGTACTCGACGCCGATGGACTTCAGGTACTCAGGCAGGACGTGCTCGGGGAACCCCGGCTGCTTCTGGTCCATGTTCACCGCGACCACTTCGAACCTGATCGGCGCGACCTTCTGCAGATAGAGCAGCACGTCGAGCATGGTGTAGCTGTCCTTGCCGCCGGACAGGCAGACCATGACCTTGTCGCCATCCTCGATCATGTTGAAGTCGGTGACGGCCTCGCCGGCGAGGCGGCGCAGGCGCTTCTGCAGTTTGTTCTGGTTGACCGAGAGGTTGCCCATGTCAGGTGTCCGGGTGAGATGCGAAAGGCGCGCATTTTACGCGCAAAGCAAGCCTGACCGCAGCCCGTTCGCCGCCTGCTCCGATGTGAACCAGCACTGAATGAACACCCGCAGTGCTGTGCTAGTCTCGCCCGATGGACGACCTCTCCCCCGCACTGGATCTGCCAGACCACCTGCTCGTACTGCTGCAGGAAAAACCCGAAGGCTGCAGCGAGTACGAGCTGATTCAACAGCTCAAGCGCCGGCACAGCACGCATGTGCCCAACCTGCCGCTGACCGACAAGCTGGTGCTGTTCCGTACGCATTTTCTGGTGTTCAACGCGCTTTATCTGCTGCGCGACCGACTCTGGGCCGAGGGCAGCGGCCATCTGCAGATCAGCCCCTTGCACGTTCAGTTGCTGCCATATGCCGGCGCCAACGCCGGCCTCGCCGAGCAGGACGCCCTGCGCGCGTATTACCTGGATCTCTCCAACCTGCGGGATACCGACGAAGACGATGTCGAACGCCTTCTGGCGAGCTTCTGGACGCGCATGCAGGGCAGCGACGAGAAGCGTGCCGCTCTCGAACTGTTCGAACTGGATCGCTCCGCGCAGCCGCTCACGCTGGAGCTGATCAAGCGCCGCTACCGTCAGCTGGTCGGCCTGCACCATCCGGATCGAGGTGGCAGCACGCAGCGCCTGCAGTCAATCAATCTGGCGATGGAAATACTCGAGCGCTATTACCGCTGACGACATAGCTTCGAAACGCTCTAACCCCGCTGATGCATTGCCGATCGGCATTTCTATACTGCGACGTAAGGTCGCACGCGCCGTCCTCGATGACGACCGCCAGGCGAGGCGACCTCCATAAACTGAGGAGACGCTGGCATGATCAATCACGTTTGGGGTTTGTTCACCCACCCCGGTCAGGAGTGGAACGAAATCCGCGGCGAGGAAGAAACCGTCAGCCACATGTACCTCACGCATGTGCTGCTGCTCGCCGCGATACCGGCAGTATCGGCCTACATCGGCGCGACCCAGGTGGGCTGGAGCATCGGCGGTGGAGGGCCGGTCAAGCTGACCCAGGCCAGTTGCATGCAGCTGGCGATACTTTCCTACTTCGCCATGCTGGCCGGCGTCGCCGTGATGGGCGGCTTCATTCACTGGATGGCACGTACCTACGACGCTACCCCAACCCTTACCCAATGCATCGTTTTCGCCGCCTATACCGCAACGCCGCTGTTCATCGGCGGGCTGGCGGGTCTCTATCCGCACCTCTGGCTCGGCATGCTGGTGGGGACCGCGGCAGTCTGCTACACCGCCTATCTGCTCTACGTGGGGCTGCCTAAGTTCATGAACATCCACGAAGACGAGGGATTCATGTTCTCCAGTTCGGTACTTGCGGTCGGCCTCGTAGTGCTGGTCGCGATCATCGCCCTGTCGGTCATAACCTGGGGCATGGGCATCGGCCCGGTCTACGTCCGTTAACCCAATCCTCACCTCAAAAGGCCGCCTGTGGGCGGCCTTTTCGTATGCCCGCGCATCATCCCACGACGAATCGTCTGGACCGATAAGGGAAACCCTCACCGCATCTACCGTTCTAAAGCGATAACGCCGCTGCAACAGCATTCCTGAGCGGCCCTCAAGGCAGACGGAGACTCGGTATGATCCCGCACTTTGTAACATTGCTCACCCGCCCGGATCGGGCGTGGGCGGACATTCGCCGCGACGAAGAAAAGAACAGCTCCAACTACCTTGTCCATCTGCTGCTCTGGGCATTGCTGCCAGCGGTTTGCATGTTCATCGGCACGCGCTATGTGGGTTGGAGCCTGGTCGAAGCCGAACCGATCTGGCTCGATACCCGCAGTGCCTTCCAGCTCAGCGCGCTGATCTACATCACCATCGTCTTCGGCACCTTCATCATGGGGGTCTTCCTGCGCTGGATGTCGCGCTCCTTCGATGCACGCCCGACTTTCAATCAATGCGTGGGCTTCATCGCCTATGTCATTACACCCTTCTTCCTGGCCGGACTGGGTGCGCTCTACCCGTCGCGCTGGTTGGCCATCCTGGTTCTGGTGGCGGCCGGGGCATACTCGACCTATCTGCTATTCGTCGGCCTGCCGACGTTCATGCGCATCAGTAACCGCAACACCTTTCTTTACGGCGCCTGCACCTGGGGCGTCGGCCTGCTGGTGCTAGTGAACCTGAAGGTGCCGATGATCCTGTTCTGGATTCTCGCACTCGACCCAACCTACGAGCGCGATACCCCACAGAACCAGAGCTATGGCTTCGAGGAGAATCGCCCGCAGGAAGAACCGGGCGGCATCGACAATGAACGGCGCTTCAACGAACGCCCGAACGAGTGACCAACGAAGCTGTTTGGCCAGAAACGGTTTGGCATAATGCGGCGCTTGCAGGAGTACCCCAATGCCCGAGCGCCTCAATGCCCGCGTCGAAGCCTGTTACGAGCTGGCCGAGCAGTTTTTCAAGCGACGCTTCACCCGCCCCCAGATAAGCCTCAAGCTGCGCGGGCAGAAAGCTGGTGTAGCGCATTTGCAGGAAAATCTCCTGCGCTTCAATGAGCAGCTATATAGGGAAAACACCGAGCACTTTCTGCGCCAGACCGTCGCCCATGAGGTCGCGCACTTGATCGCCCATCAGATGTTTGGCTCACGGATTCAGCCTCACGGCGAGGAATGGCAGCTGATCATGCGTGGCGTGTACGAGCTGCCGCCGGATCGCTGCCACACCTATGCGATTCGTCGCCGGTCCGTTACCCGTTATGTCTATCGCTGCAGCTGCGTGGATCAGGATTTCGCTTTCACGCCCCAACGCCATGCGCTGGTGGCGAAGGGGCGCCGTTATTACTGCCGTCGCTGCAAGACCACCCTTGCCTTCAGCGGCGAGCAACGCATCGAATGACGCCAGCGCCTGCTAGAGCGCCCTCGCCCGCCAACCGGCAATGACGAACAACGCCGCCAGCAACGCCATCAACGGCAACCAGCCCGCGTGATCCCAGACATAACCGGCGCCATAGCCAACCACACTCGATCCCAGATAGTAGGCACACAGGTACAGCGCCGATGCCTGCGCTCGAGCACCCTTGGCATGGCTGCCGACCTGCCCGCTGGCCACGGCATGCGCGGCGAAGAAGCCGAGGGTGAACAACCCGAGACCGAGCACGATGCTGACCAGCCACGACGTCGCGCATAGCCCCACACCAATCAGCATCAGAGCGACCCCACCGCGAAGCACCTGCCGCGCACCGAAGCGCGGCACCAGACGCCCGGCCCAGCCGGCGCTGAAAATCCCGCCGAGATAGACGACGAACAGCAGGCCGATGAGCGTCGAGGACAAGCCGAACGGCTCGCCTGCCAGGCGGAAGCCAATGTAGTTGAACAGCGCGACGAAGCCGCCCATCAGCAGAAAGCCCTGCAGGAACAGTCCACGTAGCACCGGATTGCCCAGATGCAGCCGGAAGTTCGTCAGCAGAATGCGCAGCGAGAGCGGTTGCGCCGTGAAATGTCGCGATGGCGGCAACAGCCAGACGAACGCCACCAACGCCAGCAATCCCAGCGAGGCAATGCCACCGAGCGCCAGCTGCCAGCCACCCAGGTCACTCAGCAGGCCCGAAAGCAGACGCCCGAGCATCCCACCCAGCGCCGTGCCGCCGATATACAGGCCCATTGCGGCAGGCAGCGACTCGGGCTCGAACTCCTCGCCGACGTAAGCCATCGCCAGTGCCGGCAATCCACTGAGTGCCAGCCCGAGTAGCGCGCGCAGCGCCAGCAATAGTTGCCAGGAATCGACCAGTACGCTGGCCAGCCCGAGCAGGCTGGCCAGACCGAGCGCCGCGGCCATCACCGGCTTGCGTCCCCAGCTTTCGGCAAGCGCACCCGAGATCAGCAGACAGACGGCGAGCGACAGCGTCGTCAGCGACAACGCCAGACTGCTGCTGGCAGCCGATACGGAGAAATGCGCGGCGAGCATGGGCAGCAACGGCTGAATGCAATACAGCAATGCGAACGTGGCGAAGCCAGCGCAGAAGAGTGCAAACGTGGCGCGCCGGTAGGCTGGCGTGCCTCTTGATAGGTGTGCGTGTTCGGCGATCATCGGCGCCCTCGTCTCATGCGCTGACCTGAGAAAAAGCCGCGCAGGCTAGCACGGCTGTTCGCTCTGCCGCTTGCCGGACAGAAAAGCGGTCCGCTGATCGGCCTAACCCCAAGCCACCGCAAAGAACCGAAACGAATATTGCCCTATGCTGGTCTGTGACTAGACTCCCTATATGCCAGTCGGAGTAGAACAATGACAGTAACGCCGAATGACACCCGCCCCTCTGTCGCCTCGACCAAGCGGGACGAGACCCGCCTGTTCGTCTTCCTGATCGTGTTTCTGTTTCCCATCCTGAGCGTCGCGCTGGTCAGCGGCTACGGTTTCATCGTCTGGATCGTGCAGATGATCTTCGGGCCGCCGGGCCCAGCCTAGCTCCCGCACCATTGACCGGGGCGCTCACGCCCTGCCACCAAGCCAGACGGAAACGCGTGATGGGACACCCTTTGCATATCGCCAGCCTCCTGGTGCACTGCCGCCCCGAGTGGCTGGCCGCGCTGAGAACCAACCTCCAGTTGCTACCCGGTCTCGAGCTGCATCAGGAAAGCCCCAGCGGCAAGCTGGTGGTGGTGCTCGAGGCCGAGCACGAGTCGCGCATCCTCGCTGCGATCGACCACATCCAGCAGCTGCCTGGCGTCCTTAACGCCGCCCTGGTCTACCACGAAGAACTCCTCGAAGGAGACGCCTGATGAGCCTTACCCGACGTCAATTCGCCAAGGCCAATGCCGCCGCCATCGCGGCGACCGTGGCCGGCATGCCCATCGCTTCGACCGCGAGCAATCTGGTCACCGAAGCGGACGCCACTAACCTCAAGTGGGACAAGGCCCCCTGCCGTTTCTGCGGCACGGGCTGCGGCGTGATGGTGGCAACGCGAGAGAATCGGGTGGTCGCCACGCACGGCGACGTCAAGGCGGACGTCAACCGCGGCATCAACTGCGTCAAGGGTTACTTCCTGTCGAAGATCATGTACGGCACCGATCGCCTCACCCAGCCCCTGCTGCGCATGAAAGACGGCAAGTTCGACAAGCAGGGCGAGTTCCAACCGGTTACCTGGGATCAGGCCTTCGACATCATGGAGGAAAAGTACAAGGCGGCACTCAAGGCTGGCGGCCCGGAAGCCATCGGCATGTTCGGTTCGGGGCAGTGGACGATCTGGGAAGGTTACGCCGCAAACAAGCTGATGAAGGCCGGCTTTCGTTCCAACAACATCGACCCCAACGCGCGCCACTGCATGGCCTCGGCAGCATTCGGCTTCATGCGCACCTTCGGCATGGACGAGCCGATGGGCTGTTACGAAGACATCGAGGCCGCCGACGCTTTCGTGCTGTGGGGCTCGAACATGGCCGAGATGCACCCGGTGCTGTGGACGCGCCTCACCGACCGCAGACTGAGCGCGCCACACGTCAAGGTCGCGGTGATGTCCACCTTCGAGCATCGCAGCTTCGAGCTGGCCGACATCCCGATGATCTTCAACCCGCAGACCGACCTGGTGATCCTCAACTACATCGCCAACCACATCATCCAGAGCGGCGCGGTGAACAAGGAGTTCATCGACAAGCACACCCGATTCGCCAAGGGTGCCACGAACATCGGCTACGGCCTGCGTCCGACCGATCCGCTGGAGCTGAAGGCCGAGAATGCCGCGGTGGCCAACACCTGGACCGACATTGGCTACGAGGACTACGTCGAGTTCCTCAAACCCTACACCCTGGAACACGCCGCCAAGGAATCGGGCGTACCGGCCGAGCGCCTGAAGGCCCTGGCCGAGCTGTACGCCGACCCCAAGGTCAAGGTGATGTCCTTCTGGACCATGGGCTTCAACCAGCACACCCGCGGTGTCTGGGCGAACAACATGATCTACAACATCCACCTGCTCACCGGAAAGATAAGCGAGCCGGGTAACAGCCCGTTCTCCCTGACCGGACAGCCGTCCGCCTGTGGCACGGCCCGGGAAGTCGGCACCTTCTCCCACCGCCTACCGGCGGACATGGCAGTCGCCAATCCAAAGCATCGGGCCATCACAGAAAAAATCTGGAAGCTGCCCGAAGGCACCATTCAGGAAAAGCCGGGCTTTCACGCCGTCGAGCAGAGCCGCAAGCTCAAGGACGGGGTACTGAAGGTCTACTGGACGCAGGTGACCAACAACATGCAGGCCGGCCCCAACGTCATGCAGGAGATCCTGCCGGGCTGGCGCACTCCGGAAACATTCATCATCGTCTCGGACGTCTACCCCACCGTTTCAGCCCAGGCGGCCGACCTCATCCTGCCCAGCGCAATGTGGGTGGAGAAGGAAGGCGCCTACGGTAACGCTGAGCGGCGCACCCAGTTCTGGCACCAGCTGGTCAAGGCACCTGGCGATGCACGCTCGGACCTCTGGCAGCTGGTCGAGTTTTCCAAGCGCTTCAACGTCGACGAGGTATGGCCGGCCGAGCTGCTGAGCAAGTCCCCTGAACTCAAGGGCAAGACCCTGTACGACGTGCTGTTCAGGAATGGCCAGGTGGACCGCTTCCCCAACGAGGACATTGCCAAGGGCTATGTAAATCAGGAGGCCGAGGCATTCGGTTTCTATCTGCAGAAGGGCCTGTTCGAGGAATACGCCGAATTCGGCCGTGGCCACGGACATGACCTGGCGCCCTTCGACATCTACCACGAAGCCCGCGGTTTGCGCTGGCCGGTGGTGGATGGCAAGGAAACCCAGTGGCGCTACCGCGAGGGCTACGACCCTTATGTCAAAGCCGGCACCGATGTGCAGTTCTACGGCTACGGCGACAAGAAGGCGATCATCTTCGCCCTGCCCTACGACGTGCCTGCCGAAGTCCCGGACGAGGATTACCCCTTCTGGCTCAGTACCGGACGGGTGCTCGAGCACTGGCACACCGGAAGCATGACCCAGCGGGTCGATGAGCTGCACAAGGCCGTACCCGATGCACTCGTCTACATGCATCCGGAGGACGCCCGCAAGCTCAACGCGCGCCGTGGCAGCGTGGTGAAAGTCATCAGCAGGCGCGGTGAGATGCAGGCACGGGTGGAGACACGGGGGCGCAACAAGCCGCCGATGGGATTGATCTTCGTGCCGTTCTTCGACGCCAACAAGCTGATCAACAAAGTCACCCTCGACGCCACCGACCCGATCTCCAAGCAGACCGATTACAAGAAATGCGCCGTGAAGATCGAAGTGGTCAGCATCGCCTGAGGAGAACCGCCATGAAATTTCGCCTACTGCCGCTGACCCTGCTCGCGGTGTTCGGACTGGCCGTCGCCGCCGAAACCAACTACCCGCTGGATGCACCAGCCCCGGACGGTCGCCGTCCAGGCGGGACCATTACTCAGGAATTCACCCCACCGAAACTGCACGACGAGGAAAACAAGGATGCCCGGCGCGAGCGCAACTATCCGGAACAGCCGCCGACCATTCCACACAGTATCCGTGGGTATCATGTCGACAAGAATGCCAACAAATGCCTGACCTGCCATAGCCGGGCCAACAGTGCTCGCGCGCAGGCGCCAATGATCAGCATCACCCACTACACCAATCGTGATCACCAGACCCTGGCGGCAGTCGCACCGCGGAGGTACTTCTGCACGCAATGTCATGTACCGCAGCACGATGTGAAGCCGCTGGTGGAAAACCGCTTCAAGACCATCGACGAACTGCTGTACCGGGAAACCTCACCATCCACCAACGGAAACTGAGGAGGCCTGGATGAAGTCGATCAAGTCATTTTTCAAACGCTACTGGGCCGTTCTCCGCCGGCCAAGCGTCCACTACAGTCTGGGGGCGCTGACCCTCGGCGGGTTCATCGCCGGGATCATTTTCTGGGGGGGTTTCAATACCGCCTTGGAGGTCACCAACACGGAAGCGTTCTGCATTTCATGCCACGAGATGGAAGACAACGTGTACATGGAAATCAAGGACACCATCCACTACAGCAACCGTTCCGGTGTGCGCGCAACGTGCCCCGATTGCCATGTACCGCACAAGTGGACCGATAAGATCGCGCGCAAGATGCAGGCGTCCAAGGAGGTTTGGGGCACGATCTTCGGCACGATCAACACGCGCGAGAAATTCCTCGACAAGCGTCGTGAGCTGGCCGAGCACGAATGGGCGCGACTCAAAGCCAACGACTCGCTCGAGTGCCGCAATTGTCACGACTTCGGCTACATGGACTTCACCCGCCAAGGCAAACGGGCATCGGAGTTCCATTCCACTGCCCTGGCCAGCGGCGAGGCAACCTGTATCGACTGCCACAAGGGCATCGCACACAAGCTGCCGGACATGAGAGGCGTACCGGGCTGGTAGGGTAACGAGTGCTTGGCAGGTGTACTGACCAAGCACCCTGCGCGCTCCACCGCTGCAAAAAAAAGCCCTGACCATTGGTCAGGGCTTTTTCGTATTGCTCTTTGCCATCAAGCCTTGGGCAGCGTCACGCCGCGCTGGCCCTGGTACTTGCCGCCGCGGTCACGGTAGGACACTTCGCACTCTTCGTCGGACTCGAGGAACAGCATCTGCGCAACCCCCTCGTTCGCGTAGATCTTGGCCGGCAGCGTCGTGGTGTTGGAGAACTCCAGGGTCACATGCCCTTCCCACTCCGGTTCCAGCGGCGTCACGTTGACGATGATGCCGCAGCGCGCATAGGTGCTCTTGCCCAGGCAGATGGTCAGCACGTTGCGTGGAATGCGGAAGTACTCGACGGTGCGGGCCAGCGCGAAGGAGTTCGGCGGGATGATGCAGACGTCGCTCTTGATATCGACGAAGCTCTTCTCGTCGAAATTCTTCGGGTCCACCGTTGCCGAGTTGATATTGGTGAAGACCTTGAATTCGTCAGCGCAGCGCACATCGTAACCGTAGCTGGAGACACCGTAGGAGATCAGCCGGTCATTGCCTTCATTGCGCACCTGGCGCTCGACGAAAGGCTCGATCATGCCGTGTTCCTGGGCCATGCGGCGAATCCACTTGTCCGATTTGATGCTCATGGCTGGCGTCCTGAATAGGTTAATGGGCCTGCGAAGAGGCGCATCTTACCGAGCCTGGCGCGGGTGTTCAAAGCCTGGCTACTGGCGCGCCGCAACGGCCGTCACAGCCAGCAGCAGCCACTCGGCGAAGAAATCCAAAATAAAGCTCGCTTTGCTCCAGAAAAACGGTATTGTTACTGGGCTGCTGCTGCATGTGTCACCGTGAATCGCTACATGTTTAGATTTCGATCCAAATATCGATACGACTCCTATCTCCTTGCACACAGTGATGTTCGGGCCTTTTAGCCCGCACTTTATTCTTCAAAACTTGGTTCAAGGAGACATCAAATGTCCAATCGCCAAACCGGTACCGTTAAGTGGTTCAACGATGAGAAAGGCTTCGGCTTCATCACTCCGCAATCCGGTGACGACCTCTTCGTACACTTCCGCGCCATCCAGGGCGACGGTTTCAAGAGCCTGAAAGAAGGCCAGCAAGTTTCCTTCGTCGCTACCCGCGGCCAGAAGGGCATGCAAGCTGAGGAAGTTCAGGTTATCTAACCTGAGTATTCTCTGAAAAAAGCCTCGCTTCGGCGGGGCTTTTTTGTGCCTGCAATTTATCGCCGGGCGCGGGCGGTGACGCATGGCGTCACCGCCGCTAGGCTCAGTCCTCGGAAATGACGATCTTCGGCATCGACTGCGCGATGATTTGCCCACTCTGGGCGATACGAGCACCGACGGTACGCGCCACCTCTTGGTAAATCATCGCGATCTGGCTTTCCGGGTCAGCTATCACGGTCGGCTTGCCCGCATCCGCCTGACTGCGAATCGCCATCGACAAAGGTAGCGATGCCAGCAGATCGACGTTGTACTGCGCCGCCAGCTTCTCGCCACCACCCTCGCCAAACAGATGCTCCGCATGGCCGCAGCTCGAGCAGATATGGATGGCCATGTTCTCCACCACACCGAGCACTGGAATGTTCACCTTGCGGAACATCTCAACGCCCTTCTTCGCATCGAGCAACGCCAGATCCTGCGGAGTGGTGACGATGACCGCCCCCGTCACCGGCACTTTCTGCGCCAGCGTCAGCTGGATATCGCCCGTCCCCGGCGGCATATCAACCACCAGATAATCGAGATCGTTCCAGGCGGTCTGAGTGATCAACTGCAACAGCGCACCGGAAACCATCGGCCCGCGCCAGACCATCGGCGTCTTGTCATCGGACAGGAACGCCATGGACATGACCTGCACCCCGTGGGCCTCCAGCGGGATGAACGCCTTGCCATCGCGAATCTCCGGGCGCGTGCCTTCTGCGATACCGAACATGATGCCCTGGCTCGGGCCATAGATGTCGGCATCCAGCACGCCCACCCGTGCACCTTCGCGCGCCAAGGCCAGAGCCAGATTGGCGGCTGTGGTCGACTTGCCGACACCACCCTTGCCGGATGCCACGGCGATGATGTTCTTCACATTGGAAAGCGCCGGCACCTGATCCTGCGCCTTGTGCGGACGGACCACGCAATCGACCTGGACATCGGCGCGACTGACGCTATCCAGGTGCTCGATAGCCATCGCCAGCATCTGTGCCCAGCCACTGCGAAACAGCGCAGCGGCGTAGCCCAACTCAAGCTGCACGCTGACCCTATCACCCTGCACCTCGATCGAACGCACGCAGCCGGCGCTCACCGGATCCTGATTCAAATGGGGATCGGTGTACTGGCGCAGGACGGTTTCCACAGCTTCGCGAGTGACGGACATGGTTACTCCTAGAAAGACCGAGCAAATCAGACAGGCATCTTACCCCGCACGCCACTTCCGAGCCCAACACCAACCGGCACTGTCGAAGCCGGGGATGGGCAGCGCGGGTGAAAAATACGCGCCGGGCCTTTATAGTTGCAGACTTTCTTTCGCAATTCCGACTGCAGATTTCCCATGTCCGAAGCTCGCCAGATTCTCGTTACCAGCGCACTGCCCTACGCCAACGGTTCGATCCACCTCGGCCATATGCTCGAGTACATTCAGACGGACATGTGGGTGCGCTTCCAGAAGCTGCGCGGCAATCAGTGCATTTATGTCTGCGCTGACGACGCCCACGGCTCGGCAATCATGCTGCGTGCCGAGAAAGAAGGCATCACGCCCGAGCAATTGATCGCCAACGTGCAGGCCGAACACGGCAGTGATTTCGCCGACTTCCTGGTGGACTTCGACAACTTCCACTCCACCCATTCGGAAGAGAACCGCAAGCTTGCCGAGCTGATCTACACACGCCTGCGCGACGCCGGCCACATCGCAACCCGCTCGGTGACCCAGTATTTTGACCCCGAGAAGGGCATGTTCCTCGCCGACCGCTTCATCAAGGGCACCTGCCCGAAGTGCGCGGCCGAGGACCAGTACGGCGACAACTGCGAGAAGTGTGGCGCCACCTACGAGCCGACCGAACTGAAAGATCCGCGTTCGGCGATCTCCGGCGCCACGCCAGTGCTGAAGGACTCCAAGCACTTCTTCTTCAAGCTGCCGGACTTCGAGGCCATGCTCAAGCAATGGACCCGCGGCGGTGCGCTGCAGGAGTCGGTTGCCAACAAGATCGCCGAATGGCTCGACGGTGGGTTACAGGAGTGGGACATCTCGCGTGACGCGCCCTACTTCGGCTTCGAAATTCCGGGTGAACCGGGCAAGTATTTCTACGTCTGGCTGGACGCGCCGATCGGCTACATGGCCAGCTTCGAGAACCTGTGCAAGCGCCGCCCGGAGCTGAACTTCGACACGTTCTGGAGCAAGGATTCTACCGCCGAGCTGTACCACTTCATCGGCAAGGACATCATCAACTTCCACACCCTATTCTGGCCCGCCATGCTGGAAGGCGCCGGTTTCCGCAAGCCGACCGCGGTCAACGTGCACGGCTACCTGACGGTGAATGGACAGAAGATGTCCAAGTCGCGCGGCACCTTTATCAAGGCGCGCACATATCTCGATCACCTGAACCCGGAATACCTGCGTTATTACTACGCGTCGAAGCTGGGCCGCGGCGTGGACGACCTCGATCTGAACCTCGAAGATTTCGTGCAGAAGGTCAACTCCGATCTGGTCGGCAAGGTGGTCAACATCGCCAGCCGCTGCGCCGGCTTCATCCACAAAGGCAACGGCGGCATGATGGTCGACGCCAACCCTGAACCGGAACTATGGGCAGCCTTCCAAGCCGCCGCCCCGAGCATCGCCGAGGCTTACGAGGCACGCGACTTCGCCCGTGCCATGCGCGAAATCATGGCGCTCGCTGACCGTGCCAACGCCTGGATTGCCGATAAGGCGCCATGGGCGCTGAACAAGGTTGAAGGCAAGCAGGCCGAGGTACAGGAAATCTGTGCACTAGGCATCAACCTGTTCCGCCAGCTGGTTATTTTCCTCAAGCCGGTGCTACCGAACCTCGCCGCGGCTGCCGAGCAGTTCCTCAATGTTGAGGCGCTCACCTGGAACGACCATGCGACGCTGCTGGCCAACCACCAGCTCAATGCTTTCACTCCGCTAATGACCCGCATTGAACCCGCGAAGATCGAAGCCATGATCGAAGCATCCAAAGAAGACCTCGCCTCCAGCGAAGCCGCAGCTGCCCCGGCGGGCAATGGCGAACTGACCAAGCAGCCGATCGCCGCGGAAATCAACTTCGATGCCTTTGCCGCGGTCGATCTGCGCATTGCACTGATCGAGAAGGCCGAGTTCGTCGAAGGCGCCGACAAGCTGCTACGTCTGACCCTAGACATCGGCGATGCCAAGCGCAACGTTTTCTCCGGCATCAAGAGCGCCTACCCGGACCCAAGCAAGCTGGAAGGTCGTCTGACCCTGTATATCGCCAACCTGGCGCCGCGCAAGATGAAGTTCGGCGTGTCGGAAGGTATGGTCCTCGCGGCTGGCCCCGGCGGTAGCGAAATCTACCTGCTGAGCCCCGACAACGGCGCCAAGCCGGGCCAGCGCGTCATGTAAGCCGGCGTTCGCGTGCCGGCCTCTCGAGCGGCACGCGAAACCCGGCGTTAACGGAAACGCTATGAGCGAGCCTGTAGATCCTTCCAACTGCCCGCTCTGCGGTCAGCCTAACCAGTGCGGCGAGTGCGACCCTGCCGCCCAGCCCTGCTGGTGCTTCACAACCCCAATCCCCGATCACGAGCTCGAGCGCATTCCTGCCACGCTCCGAAATCAGGCCTGTATCTGCGCGCGTTGCGCTCGCAGCCAAACCGCTCCTCCAGATGCGCCTTGACCGCTACCTCGCCAATCGCGCACGTCTAAGTCGTCAGGACGTTCGGCGCCTGCTGGCCGAAGACCGAGTGCTGGTGAACGGCGAAACCAGCCGGATAGTGGATCTGGACGTTCGTGTATTCGACCGAATCGAGCTGGACGGAGAACTGCTGCAAGCGGGGAAAGCGGCGCGCTACCTGATGCTGCATAAGCCGGCAGGCTGCGCCAGCGCTACCCAGGACGCGACACACCGAACCGTGCTCGACCTGATCGACGAGCCGGACAAGCAAGACCTGCACATCGCCGGCCGCCTCGATTTCAATACCACCGGCCTTATGCTGCTCACCAACGACGGCCAGTGGTCTCGCCGCCTGACCCAGCCTACCAGCCTGCTGGGCAAAGTCTATTTGGTCGAAACCGAAGACGAGATCGACCCGGCCTGCGTTGACGTTTTTGCCCAGGGCATGTATTTCCGCTTCGAAAACCTCACCACCCTACCCGCCGAACTCGTACTGCTCGAACCCCGCCGCGCCCGTCTGACCCTGCACGAGGGCCGCTACCACCAGGTCAAGCGCATGTTCGGTCGCTTCAACAACAAGGTCACCGCCCTGCATCGCGAAAGCATGGGTCCTCTGACGCTGGACCTAGCACTGGAACCCGGCCGGTATCGATCGCTGACCGAGCAGGAGATCGCTCAGATCTGAACCCTTTTCGCCTGCCCGCCAGAAAAACCCAATGTCGCCCTTCATTTCGCCCAAGCCTTCTGGTAAAAAGGCACCCCTGAGCGGGCGTCGTATAATGGCATTACCTGAGCTTCCCAAGCTCATGGCGAGGGTTCGATTCCCTTCGCCCGCTCCACTCTTCAAGGCCCTGCTTACGCGGGGCCTTTTCATTTGCGGCTGAGCAACCTGCAGATGGTTCGCCTTCCGCCAGAGGTTTCATGCGTCGTCGGCCCAACCACTGACTGCTCTCAGCCGCGCAGGAACGCCAGCACTCGCTGTGTGAACGCGTCGCCCGCTTCTACGTTCGAGAGATGCGCAGCCTCGAATGCGACCAGTTCGGCGGCGGGGATGTTGGACTGAATGAACTGGCCATGCTCGACGGTTGTCACCGGGTCCTTGGAGCCGCAAATGACCAGTGTCGGTGCGTTGATCGCGCCCAGCTGTGCGCGATAGTCGGCATCGCGCACAGCCGCGCAGTTGGCGGCGTAGCCGTCTGGTGAGGTGCTGGCGATCATCTCGGTGATGCGTGCCACAGCCGCTGGCTTCGCCTCGGCGAAGCCCGCTGTGAACCAGCGAGCAATGGATGCATCACGCATGTCGCGCATGGCTTGCTCGCGGCCGGCCAGGACGCTATCGATGCGGGCGTTCCATACTTCGTCGGTGCTGATCTTAGCTCCGGTATTGCACAGCACCAGTCGTTGCAGCCGGTCGCGGGCATGGATTCCGAGCCACTGTCCGATCAGCCCGCCCATGGAAAGGCCGCAGAAGGAAAAGCGCTCGATGCCCAGTGTGTCGAGCAGGGCCAGCACATCCCTTCCCAGCTGCTCGATACTGTAGGGCCCTGTGGTGACGCTCGACTCGCCGTGGCCGCGCGTATCGTAGCGAAGCACTCGAAAATGCTCTGAAAATGCGGGAATCTGCTCGTCCCACATGCCCAGGCTGGTACCCAGAGAGTTGGAAAGCACCAGCACCGGCGCGTTATCCGCACCGTCGAATCGATAGTTCAGACTTGCATCAGCCAGTTTTACGCTCGGCATTGTTCTACTCACTCGCGTTATGTTCGGTCGGTGTGCTCGATCAAGCACAGCCTGATTCGGAGATTCTGGCGATCACGGGCGGCTTTGCCGACGCTCTGCGCGTGTCTTGGCAGGACGCACGACGCACGACGTAGATCGATACCGCGCAAGCGCTTTCCGCTGCATGCTCGCAATGCGTCGCGGTCGAGATCGCTGCCACGGCAGTCTGCGCCCGATCCAGGTCAGACCCGCTCCACTACCAGCGCCAGCCCCTGCCCTACACCGACACACATGGTCGCGAGACCGAGACGGCCACCGGTTTTCTCCAGCTGATGGACTGCAGTCAGCACCAGGCGAGCGCCGCTCATGCCAAGCGGATGGCCCAGGGCGATGGCGCCGCCGTTGGGGTTCACCTTCGGGCTGCCATCTGGCAGGCCGAGATCGCGAGTCACGGCCAGACCCTGCGCGGCGAAGGCTTCGTTGAGCTCGACTACGTCGAAATCGCTTACCGCGATATTCAGGCGCTCACACAGCTTGCGCACCGCCGGCACCGGGCCATACCCCATGACGCGCGGGGCGACGCCGGCGCTGGCCATGCCGAGCACCTTGGCGCGGGGTTTGAGGCCATACTTCTGCACCGCTTCAGCACTGGCGAGGATCATCGCTGCGGCACCATCGTTGACGCCCGAGGCGTTGCCGGCGGTGACGGTCTTGTCCGGGCCATTGACCGGCTTGAGCTTGGCGAGCGCCTCGGCGCTGGTATCGCCGCGCGGATGCTCGTCAGTATCAACCACCGTTTCGCCCTTCTTGCCTCTGATCACCACCGGGACGATTTCTTCGGCAAAGAAGCGGGCCTGCTGAGCCGCAGCAGCACGCTGCTGGCTACGCAGAGCGAAAGCATCCTGATCGGAGCGGCTGATCTGCCACTCATCGGCGACGTTGTCAGCAGTCTGCGGCATGGCATCCACGCCATACATTTCCTTCATCTTCGGATTGATGAAGCGCCAGCCAATGGTGGTGTCCTCAATCTTCTGGGTCCGACCGAACGCCGTGTCGGCCTTGCCCATCACGTAGGGCGCGCGGGACATGGACTCGACGCCGCCGGCCATCGCCAGCTCCATTTCACCGCAGGCGATGGCGCGAAACGCGGCGCCCACGGCATCCATGCCCGAAGCGCACAGACGGTTGAGGGTCACGCCCGGCACCGTATGCGGGAGGCCGGCGAGTAGCGCGGCCATGCGCGCTACGTTGCGATTGTCCTCCCCAGCCTGGTTGGCGCTGCCCATGAAGACTTCCTCGATCGCCGCAGGATCGAGCTGCGGGTTGCGTTCCAGCAGCGCCCGCAATGGGATCGCAGCCAGGTCGTCAGCGCGTACGGCTGCCAGCGCGCCGCCGAAGCGGCCAATCGGCGTTCGTACGGCATCACAGATGAATACCTCGCGGCTCATTCCTCACCTCCCAGCTGACCATGGGCGGCAGCCGTGCGCGCTTCCAGGGCGCGCAGCGCTTCCAGCTCCTCGGCACGCGGCGCCTCGGTGGCGACCACGTTGTCGGCGAAGCGGATCTGCCAACCGGTGTTCTCGATCACCTGCTCGCGGGCCACACCCGGATGCAGAGCGGTGACCACGAATTCGTTAGTACCCTCTTCCGGCTCCATGATGCACAGGTCGGTGATGATCGCCACCGGACCGGCACCCGGCAGGCCTAACTGCTGGCGGTGTTCGCCGCCCTCACCGAAGCCGACCGAGGTGATGAAAGCCAACTTGTCGACGAAGGTGCGATGCGACTGCTTGAGGATGATCAGCACTTGCTTGGCGCTGCCAGCGATCTCCGGCGCGCCGCCGGCACCTGGCAGGCGCACCTTGGGCTGGTGGTAGTCACCGATCACCGTGGTGTTGATGTTGCCGTACTTGTCCACCTGCGCGGCGCCGAGAAAGCCGACGTCGATGCGCCCGCCCTGCAGCCAGTAGCGGAAGATCTCGCCAGTCGGCACCACCGTGTCGGCAGTTTCGGCCAGCTCGCCGTCACCGATGGACAGCGGCAGCACCGAAGGCTTTGCGCCGATCGGGCCGGATTCGTAGATCAGCACCACTTCCGGGGCGTGGGTCAGGCGGGCCAGGTTGGCGGCCTTGGACGGCAGGCCGATGCCGACGAAGCAGACACTGCCATTGCCCAGCCGACGGGCCGCGGCGACGGTCATCATTTCGTTTGTGTTGTAGGCGCTCATCAGTTGGCCTCCTGCTGGGCGATCTTCGCGCGATAGGCGGCGAAGTCGGCGGTGCCGCGAATGTAGGTGTCGATCCAGGCGCTGAACGCCTCGCGGTCACGGGCGATCGGGTCCCAGGCCTGGTAGAAACGGTTGTCTCGCTCGTAGTAGCCATGCGCGTAGGACGGGTGCGCGCCACCCGGCACCAGGCACACCGCGCTCAGGGCCCAGGTCGGCAGCACGCAGGCGTTCATCGGCGCCTGGAGATCATCGACGATCTCTTCGACGGTGACGATGCAGCGCTTGGCTGCCAGGGCGGCTTCCTTCTGCACACCAAGAATGCCCTGGATCAGCACGTTGCCCTTGCGATCGGCCTTCTGCGCGTGGATCACGGTGACGTCCGGGCGCACGCTGGGCACGGCCGCCAGCACTTCCCCAGTGAACGGGCAGGTGACCGACTTGATCAGCGGATTGACTTTGGGCAGGTCGGAGCCGCCATAGGCACGCAGCACCGCAAACGGCAGACCAGAGGCGCCGGCGACGTAGGCATTGGCGAGGTCGGCGTGACTATGCTCCTCGATTTCCAGCGGCTGCGGCCAGCCCTTCTCCACCGCATCACGCAGACGATGCAGCGAGCCGACGCCGGGATTGCCGCCCCAGGAGAAGATCAGCTTCTTCGCGCAACCGGCACCGATCAGCAGGTCGTAGACCAGGTCCGGTGTCATGCGCACCAGGGTCAGGTCCTTGCGCCCCTGGCGCACGATTTCATGGGCGGCTGCGGTGGGAATCAGGTGGGTAAAGCCTTCCAGGGCGACGGTGTCGCCATCCTGGACGAAGCGCTCGACCGCTTCACGGAGCGAGAGGAGTTCAGCCATGAGTCGGATCTCGTGTTGTTTTCTGTACGCCGATTGCGTTGTGAAAACGTTAACGGTCCATCCCCAGGCAAACAATCCGATAATCGACATACCGTTCGATTATCGAACGCATTAGACACAGTATCTGCGTGATGAACGACGCCGACATCAGCGCGCGAGGCTACCCAGAGCACCGTAGTCACCGAGGGCCTGCGAGCATCCAATTAATGGAACAGCCGTGTGCTCAATTCACGGCTGGCTTCTAGCAGCACGGGCAGGAATCGGGTCTCCAGCTCCTGACGCGAGACGCGCCCGGCATGGGTGCCGACGTTCAGCGCGGCCAGCACTTGGCCGGCGGAATCCTTGAGTGGAACGGCCAACGAACGCAGGCCCATTTCCAGTTCCTGATCGATGATGACCCAACCCTGCTGGCGAATCTCGGCGATGTTTTCGCGCAGCGCCTCGGGGCTGTGCAAGGTGCGACTGGTCTTTACTTGCAGGTCGGCTCGCCCCAGGTAGTCGTCGAGCGCCGCGTCATCCAGCGCCGCCAGCAGGATGCGGCCCATCGACGTGCAATACGCCGGCAGCCGACTGCCCACCGACAGATCCACCGAAATCAATCGCTGTGGCGTGGCCGAGCGTGCAACGTAAAGCACCTCATCACCCTCCAGAGTCGCCATCGAACAGGCCTCATGAAGCTGCTCGCTGAGGCGGTCGAGAATCGGCTGCGCGGTAACTGCCAGCGGCGTGGACGACAGATAGGCGTGACCGAGGGTCAGCACCTTGGGCAGCAGCGAATAGGTGCGCCCGTCGGTGGTGACGTAGCCAAGTTTCATCAGGGTATGCAGGCAGCGGCGCACCGCGGCGCGAGGTATTTCGGTGCGATGGCTGATCTGTGCGATGGTCAGGTGGCGCTTGCGCTCCTGAAAGGCGTGAATCACGGCCAACCCGCGCGCCAGCGAAGTCATGAAGTTGGGGTCGCCGGTCAGCGCCTCAATGCGCTTGGCGGGGGACGCGACGATGGGCGGCGCCATCGGTGGCTGGAGAACTCGTGAATCATCGGTCATGCAGGACACCCCGGACGCTGACATAGGGGCGATTATCGGTGCATCGACCGATAATCGCCAGCGCTGCACCTGGCCGGCGACGGAGAAGATGCCAGCCCGCCGCAAGGGCATTTGGCGGGCGTTTACCTAAGCGGCAATGCCACAGCGTAAAGGGGAAGTCAGAGCCGAGTCAGGCCACGGCTCACTCTCGGCGGCAGCGCCGGCCCGCTACCACTGGCGGCGGCGATCGTGGTGATGCTGCTGGGACTTAGCCGGCCGGTAGCTCCTGTGTTGAACCGGGTGGCGCACGGCGTTCTTGTCGTGACGGTCACCGCTCTGACTGTAGTGCCGGGAAGGCTGGTCGTGACGATGACTCAGATGCTGTTCGTAGCGCTCGTGCCGAACCACCGGTGGCGGAGCGTGGCGCGGGTAATCGGAACGGTCGTATCGGTAATGGCGGGCTGGATAGCCGTCGTAGCGATACTCGCGGTATTCGCCGTGGTAATAGGGGCGGGGATAACCGTGGCCGGCGTACTCATGCACGGTACAGCCGCTCAGCGTGATCAGCCCGAGAAACAACACGAGAAGACGTGACATAGATGACTCCAGAGACAGGCAAGGCGTAGTCGGCCTTGCCTGAGCGTGAGCAGCCGGCGCCTGGCGCCTCAGCAGTTACCCTTCTTGGCCTGACCTGGTGGGCAATGCGGAGGCCCGCCGCCGCCATCACCGATATCGATGCCGATGCCCGGTAGACGCAGGCTGCATCCGGACATCAGGAGGGCTGCCAGTACGACTACAAGAAGACGAGCGCTCATCAGCAGTTTCCTTTCATCCGATGTCCCGGCGGACAGAACCCGCCACCATGACCGTGACCACCGATGTCCAGCCGTACCGCATCGGCATCGCCGACCCGCGCATGTACACCTGGGGCATTGACGCTGCATCCGGCGAAGCCGAGCGCCATGCCGAGCAATACCACCTTCCAGTAATTCATCGAGATACTCCTTGATTCTCCGTAGTCGCAAGGCCGTCCCGCCCCAGGACGCCCGAACGCTAATGGGCGCGGAATCAGACCTTCACCGTTTCGTCCCGTTCCTTCGTCGGTATTAATTCTTTTCGCCGCCCAAAGGCAGGTGTACGCGACGAGTTCGAGCGAACCGAACGGGCTGCAACCGCGTCCCAACTATGACGACACTGTCTCGGATGATCTCAATTTCGGAGCGAAAGCGAATATGAACGTGACACGTGGAGTGGTCTGGCTGGCACGCAGCGGCTACGCGGCGCGGGGCGTGGTGTACGTCATCGTCGGCTTTTTTGCGATCATGGCGGCACTCGGTTCCGGCGAAACGGTCGACACTCGCGGCGCAGTTCAGCAACTGCTCGGCCAGCCATTCGGGGCGATACTGCTCTGGCTGGTGGTAATCGGCCTGCTCGCGCACGTGGCGTGGCGGCTGACGCAGGGCATCGGTGATACCGATCGGCACGGCCATGACGCCAAGGGTCTGCTGATCCGCACGGGGTTGGTAAGCAGTGGTGTGGTCAACTTGCTGCTTGCACTGTTCACGCTGAGCATGCTGGTGAGCGGGCTGGACCGCTTCTCCGAAGGCGGCGGCGGTTCCGGAGGCGAAAGCACCGACAGCCTCATGCGTTTTCTTGGCCTGAAGCACTCTCACTGGCTGATATGGGCGATTGCGCTGATTCCACTTGGAGTCGCCATTGCGCATCTGATCAAGGCATGGCGTGCGCATTTCGAGCGCTACTTCCAGTGCGATGAGCGCACCATGCAGCTGGTTCTCCCCATCTCGCGTGTTGGGCTGGCTGCACGTGGCTGTTCCTTTCTGATCATCGCCGGGCTGCTGTTCATGGGCGGTAGCCGCTACGAGCCCACCGATCCACCCGGCCTCAAGGAAGCGCTCGAAGCGCTTCAGGGCATGCCAGCGGGTGGCGCGCTGCTGCTGGCAATCGGGGTCGGCCTGCTGGCCTTCGCTGTGTACAGCTTCGCCGAGGCACGCTGGCGGCGGATCGATTTGTCGGAAGTGACGAATTGAAGCCCGGACAGCCTCGACGGAGAGGCCGGGCAGCAGCAACTATCGATATGGGGCGGAACGGTTAGAACCGGGACACCGGTTCCAACCGCAGGTCGAGCAGCCATGCTCGACCTGCGCTGCACAAATCAGCCGGCGTGGTAGTCCGCGTCGGCTTCTTCGAAGCGCTTGACGATACTCGGGGCGGGTTCGGCGCCCATCTTGCTCACGACATAGATGGCGATGCTGGCGAAGATGAAGCCCGGGATGATTTCGTACAGGCCCAGACCGATGAACTCCTTCCACACCACCACGGTGACCGCACCGACCAGCATGCCAACCAAGGCACCGTTACGGGTCATGCGCTTCCACAGCAGAGAGATCAGCACCACCGGCCCGAACGCCGCGCCGAAACCGGCCCAGGCGTAGGACACCAGGCCGAGCACCTTGCTGTCGGGGTTTGAGGCGATGCCGATGGCGATCAGTGCGATCAACAGCACCATGCCGCGGCCGACCCAGACCAGTTCGGTCTGCGAGGCATTCTTGCGCAGCATCGCCTTGTAGAAGTCCTGGGTCAGCGCGCTGGAGCTGACCAGCAGCTGCGCACTGAGGGTGCTCATCACCGCCGCCAACACGCCGGAGAGAATGATGCCCGCAACCCAGGGGTTGAACAGGATCTTCACCAGCTCCATGAATACCCGCTCGCCGTTCTGGCTGACCGCACCGGCCTGCTCCGGATGGTCGGCGAAGTAGGCGATGCCGAGGAAGCCCACCGCGACCGCGCCGGCCAGGGTCAGGATCATCCAGGTCATGCCGATGCGGCGGGCATTGGGGATGGTCTTGATCGAGTCGGCGGCCATAAAGCGCACCAGAATGTGTGGTTGGCCGAAATAGCCCAGGCCCCACGCCAGCAGCGAAATGATGGCGACGAAGGACAGCCCGCGGAACATGTCGAAGTTGGCCGGGTTCTGCGCCTCGATGGTGGCCATCACGGTGCCCATGTCACCGAGGGCGAGGATGACGAACAGCGGCGTGATCAGCAGCGCGAAGATCATCAGCGTGGCCTGCACGGTGTCGGTCCAGCTCACCGCCAGGAAGCCGCCGATGAACACGTAAAGGATGGTCGCCGCAGCGCCGACCCACAGTGCGTATTCGTAGGGCATGCCGAAGGTGGACTCGAACAGCCGCGCGCCGGCCACCACGCCCGAGGCGCAGTAGATGGTGAAGAACACCAGGATCACCAGCGCGGAGAAGATCCGCAGCATGCGGCTCTCGTCCTCGAAGCGGTGCGAGAAATAGTCCGGCAGGGTCAGCGCGTTGTGGTTGTGCTCGGTGTGCACGCGCAGGCGACCGGCAACGAACAGCCAGTTGAGCCAGGCGCCGATGATCAGGCCGATGGCGATCCAGCTTTCCGACAGGCCGGCGACGAAGATCGCGCCGGGCAGGCCCATCAGCAGCCAGCCGCTCATGTCCGAGGCGCCCGCCGACAGCGCGGTGACGAAGCTGCCGAGGCTGCGCCCGCCGAGGATGTAGTCGGAGAAGTTCTTGGTGGCACGGTAGGCGATGAAACCGATCAGGATCATCGCGGCGATGTAGACCACGAAAGTGCTCAGAGTGGGGGTGCTGACGTTCATGGGACTTGTTTTCCTTGTGTGTCCTGACGCTCCGCTCGCCGAGCCCGGCCGCGGAACCATCGAGGGGCGCAAGGATAGCGCGTCGCCCGCCTGCGTGCGCGTGACCGCCAGGTTCTTCAGCCGCGCCAGCACCACTGCTATAACGAAAAAGGGCCGGCAAACGGCGCCAGCCCTTTTGGCGCGATCACCGTGCCGTCAGAACGCCAGGCGCACGCCTACGGTCAGGTTGCGACCGGGCAACAGCACCTCATCCTTGATGAACGAGGTGTGCTGACGGGCCTTCTCGTCCAGCAGGTTGTTCGCCTTGAGATAGAGCAGGTAGTCGGTCTGGCTCAGCGAGCCGCTGTAGCCGAGGCTGGCACCGAGCATGTTGTAGCCGCCGGTTTCGGTTTCGTAGTCGGCCAGGTCGTCCTGACGCTGTACGCGATAGAACTCCAGTTGACCATTGAGCGCCGGGGTAAAGCTCTGGTCCAGCCGCACGCCGAGGCGATCGGCGGGAATGCGCGGCAGGTCGCCACCGTCCCCGCGAAGCTTGCCGCGCACGTGGTCGCCGAACAGAGTGAACGCGGTGGCGTCGGTGGCCTGGAAGCGCACCTCCCCTTCCGCGCCGGTGAGCACGGCGTCCTGCTGGCGGTATTCGATCTCGCGGTAACCGCCGCCGATGTCGTTGCCGGTGTCGGCGGCATAGATGAAGTCATCCACCTCGTTGCGGAAAACGCTGAGGCTGAAGGTGGTACGGCCGGCGAACTTGCGCAGGGTGACCTCGGCGTTGTGGGAGGTTTCCTCTTTCAGATCGACGTTACCCAGCTCGACGGTGCGGGTCGCCGCATGCGGGCCGTTGGCGTAGAGCTCCTCGGCACTGGGCAGGCGCTGCGAACGGGTCAGCGAGAAGCCCAGGGAGTACTGCGGAGCGAAGGTCCAGACCGCGCCGGCGGACATCGAAGTGCCACTGTGGTCGGTATCCGGGCGGCCATCGGCATCGATGTCCTGCCATTCGTGACGCAGGCCGAGTTCGTAGCGCCAGGCGCCGGCGGTGTATTCCTCCAGCAGGAACAGACCGTGGTTGCGGGTCAGCGTCTGCGGCACGTAGGCCTCCTCGCCGAGGGCTTCGAAGTCGCGACGCAGGGTCTGTGCCCCGAGCACGCCGCGCCAGCCGAACAGCGGCTGATGGGTCAGCTCCAGGCGGGCATCGGTGGCGTCGTTGTTGAAGCGAGTGCCCACTTCCCCGCCTTCGATCTCCTTGTGCTGGTAATCGCTGTGGCCGACACGCAGCCGTGCCAGTTCAAAGCCCGGCAGCGGATCGCTCAGCTCGCCGCGCAGATCCCAGCGCTTCTGCCGCATGTTGACGTAGGGCACGCTGCCGTGTTCGTGGTCGTGATCATGGTCGTCGTCATCGTCGTCATCGTGGCCGCCGCAATGCCAGTCGCTGCCGTGGGTGTGGCAATCGGCGTGCTCGTGGGCCAGCAGCCCGTAGCGGTTGTTCTGCTCACCGTAGGCGGCACCGATGTAGCCCCGCTCGCCGATGAAGCTGGCGCCCAGATTGAAGCTGTCGGTGTCGTTGTAGGAGCCTTCCTGCTTGTTCGGCGAGCCGGGGATTTCATAGGGGTCGGCCTGACGCTTGGTACCCTCGGCGCGGACGGCGAAGTTGCCGCTGCCGGCAGTGATACCGAACACCCCGGGCACCTTCGTTGGCGACGCTGTTGGCGCGTAGCTCCAGCTCGCCTTCGTAGCCTTTCTCCGGGACGCGGGTGGGTATCTTCTTGTCGATCACGTTGACTACCCCGCCGATGGCGCCGCCACCGTAGAGCAGGGTCGCCGGCCCCTTGAGCACCTCGATGCGCTCGGCCAGCAAGGGCTCGCTGGTCACCGCGTGGTCGGGGCTGATGGTGGAAGCGTCGAGCAGCTCGACGCCATCGCTCAGCACCTTGACCCGAGCGCCATCCAACCCGCGGATCACCGGACGCGCCGCGCCGGCACCGAAGCTGCTGGAGCGCACGCCCGGCAGGCTTTCCAGGGTTTCGCCCAGTGTCGCTTCACGGCGCAGCACCAGCTCATCGTTTTCCATCACGGCGACCGGGGTGGTCATCTCATGGCTCTGCTTGGCCAGGCCGCTGGCGCTGACCACGACGGATTGCAGTTCGACCGGCTCGGCGGCCCAGGCAGCCGGAACCAGGGTCAGGCTGATCGCCCAGGCCAGGGGATGACGCTTCAGTTTCATGGGACTCTCCAGACAATGGCGGTTGCCTTCCTAGGCAACCGAAGACGGCTGTGCGCCGGCATCCGGTAGCGGAGCCAGCTTCGCGGGGCGAGAATCTAGCATGTTATATCGTAACATTTAACCCTGTTTTTCCAGTAACAGGTACAACGGATGCACCCTGTTCGTGGTCGACATGGAAACGCCGGGCGAACCGCGCGCGGCTTTTGCACCGCTTCGGGAGATAGATCATGACCGTAGACATCGACACCACCACCGGCACCTGCGCCGTGGTCATCAACGGCAACACGCACCGCAGCGCCCTGATGGACGTCCGCATCACCACCGATCCCCAGGCACGCATGTCGGTGATGAATATCGACGGCACCAGCATCCGAGTGCCGGAAGACGAAGCCGAACACCTGATTGCCGCGGGTGCAGTGGACGACCGATCCAATCTGGTAGCGGACGACTGAATCTGCGGCAGAAACGCAAAACCCCGGCTAGCCGGGGTTTTTTTTCAGGTTATTTAAAGCGAGATCCGCTGCAGCAACCGACTGTGGGAGCGCGCCCCCGCTTTTCGAACTCAGCTTCGCGCCGCGGCGACACTCCGACAGTAGCCTTAGCCGGCGTGGTAATCCGCGTCAGCTTCCTCGAAGCGCTTGATGATGGTCGGGGCCGGCTCGGCACCCATCTTGCTCACTACATAGATGGCGATGCTGGCGAGGATGAAACCGGGGATGATTTCGTACAGGCCCAGACCGATGAACTCCTTCCACACCACCACAGTGACCGCACCGACCAGCATGCCGGCCAGCGCACCGTTACGGGTCATGCGCTTCCACAGCAGCGAGATCAACACCACCGGACCGAACGCCGCGCCGAAACCGGCCCAGGCGTAGGACACCAGACCGAGCACCTTGCTGTCGGGGTTGGAGGCGATGCCGATGGCGATCAGTGCGATCAGCAGCACCATCGCCCGGCCGACCCAGACCAGCTCGGTCTGCGAGGCGCTCTTGCGCAACATGGCCTTGTAGAAGTCCTGAGTCAGGGCGCTGGAGCTGACCAGCAACTGAGCACTGAGCGTACTCATCACCGCCGCCAGCACGCCGGAGAGGATGATGCCGGCGACCCAAGGGTTGAACAGGATCTTCACCAGCTCGAGGAAAACCCGCTCACCATTCTGGGTGACCGGCCCGGCCAGTTCCGGATGTCCGGCGAAGTAGGCGATACCGAAGAACCCCACCGCCACGGCACCGGCCAGCGTCAGGATCATCCAGGCCATGCCGATGCGGCGGGCGTTGGGGATGGTCTTGATCGAGTCGGCCGCCATGAAGCGTACCAGGATATGCGGCTGGCCAAAGTAGCCCAGGCCCCAGGCCAGCAACGAGATGATCGCGACGAAAGAGAGCCCGCTGAACATGTCGAAAGCCGCCGGATTCTGCGTAGCAATGGTGTCCATTGCGGCGCCCATGTCGCCCAGGGCGAGGATGACGAACACCGGGGTGATCAGCAGCGCGAAGATCATCAGCGTCGCCTGCACGGTGTCGGTCCAACTGACGGCCAGGAAGCCACCGATAAACACATAGAGGATGGTCGCCGCGGCGCCGATCCACAGTGCGTACTCGTACGGCACGCCGAAGCTACTCTCGAACAGCCGTGCGCCGGCGACCACGCCCGAGGCGCAGTAGATGGTGAAGAACACCAGGATCACCAGCGCGGAGAAGATCCGCAGCATGCGACTCTCGTCCTCGAAGCGATGGGAGAAGTAATCCGGCAGCGTCAGGGCGTTGTGGTTGTGCGCGGTATGCACACGCAACCGTCCGGCGACGAACAGCCAGTTCAGCCAGGCGCCGACAATCAGGCCGATGGCGATCCAGCTTTCCGACAGACCGGCGACGAAGATCGCACCGGGCAGGCCCATCAGCAGCCAGCCGCTCATGTCCGAGGCACCGGCCGACAGCGCAGTGACGAAGCTGCCGAGGCTGCGACCGCCGAGGATGTAGTCGTCGAAGTTCTTGGTGGCGCGGTAAGCAACGAAACCGATCAGGATCATCGCCGCGATGTAGATCAGAAAGGTGATCAGCGTGGGTGTACTGATGCTCATGTGTGTCCCTCGTTAGTTGTTGTTCGGCGCAACGCGAGCGGACCCACGCCGCACCTTGGCAGAGGGCGATAGCGAAAAGGCCATCACCTGTGACAGACCCAACCCGGGCCCGTCAGTGGCGGAAGAGCGTCCGCCAACTGTCCAATTGTTGTTGTGTTCCGGCCGCCTGAGCGGCCGGGAGGTTTAGCGTGATGCGCCAGGTGAATGACCAAGGCCATTCACTCGGTGGTACAGCGTGAATGTGTTCAGTCGTCTCCGAGCGACAGCAGCGAGGCATTGCCGCCCACCGCTGTGGTGTTGGTGGAGGTGGTGCGCTCGTTGGCGAAGCGCAGCACATAGCTGGGGCCGCCCGCCTTCGGACCGGTGCCGGACAGGCCACAGCCGCCGAACGGCTGCACGCCGACCACGGCACCGATCTGGTTGCGGTTGACGTAGAGGTTGCCGACCCGCGCCAGTTGCTCGATGCGTTCGGCGGTTTCCTCGTTGCGGCTGTGTACGCCGAGGGTCAGGCCGTAGCCGGTGCCGTTGATCGCCGCGACGACCTTTTCCAGGTCCGCCGCGTCGTAGCGCACCACGTGCAGCACCGGGCCGAACTGCTCCTTCTTGAGCTGGTGAATACCGTCGATCTCGAAGGCCACCGGCGCCACGAAATGACCGTTCAGGCCAGCCGGCAATGTCGCTTCGGCGATCAGGCGCCCTTCGCTCTTGAGCTGCTGGATATGCGCCAGCAGGCCCTCGCGGGCTTCCTGGTCGATCACCGGGCCGATGTCGTTCTCGCGCAGATGGGTCGGGCCGACGTTCAGCTCGGCCATGGCGCCCTTTAACAACTCGATCACCCGGTCAGCGATATCACGCTGCACGTAGAGCACACGCAACGCCGAGCAACGCTGGCCGGCGCTGGTGAAGGCGGAGCCGACGGCATCCTTGATCACCTGCTCGGGCAGCGCCGTGGAATCGACGATCATCGCGTTTTGCCCACCGGTCTCGGCGATCAGCGTGGCGATCGGGCCTTCCTTCTCGGCCAGTTGGCGGTTGATGATGCGCGCCGTGTCAGTCGAACCGGTGAAGCACACGCCGACCACCCGCGGATCGCGACAGAACACGCCGCCCAGGGTAGCGCCATCGCCTGGCAGGAAGGCGATCGCTTCCTTCGGCAATCCGGCTTCGAACATCAGTTCAAGCGCACGCGCAGCGATGAGGCTGGTCTGCTCGGCCGGCTTGGCCAGCACGGTGTTGCCGGCCACCAGTGCCGCGGTGATCTGGCCGAGGTAGATCGCCAGCGGGAAGTTCCACGGGCTGACGCAGACGAACACGCCGCGGCCTTCATGGAACAGCTCGTTACGCTCGCCGGTCGGGCCTTTCAACTCTTCGCGACCGAGCTTCTGCCGCGCCTGCTGTGCGTAGTAACGGCAGAAATCCACCGCCTCGCGTACTTCGTCGATACCGTCCTGCAGCGACTTGCCGGCTTCCACGGTGCAGAGCGCCATCAGCTCGGCGCGGTGCTGCTCCAGCAGATCGCCGAGGCGCTCCAGCACGGCGGCACGGGTCTCCACCGGCGTGGCATTCCAGGTCGGCCAGTAAGCCGCCAGGCGATCGACGGCCTGGCGCGCCTGCTCGGCGCTGGCGAACTGGGCCTGGCCGACGACCTTGTTCAGGTCATAGGGGCAGCGCACGTCGGACGGCGTTCCGGCGAGCCTCTGCCCGCTGATGACCGGCGCAGCCTGCCACTGGCGCTCGAGGAAAGGTTGGTAGGCGCTGGCCAGGTCGTTCCATTGGTTCTGGATATTCATGTTGATCCCTTGGGAGTTCTTGCGGTTGCCGAACAGCGCCGGCGGCAGCGGAATGCGGGGGTTGCCCGGTGCGGCGAATCTGCGCAGCTGGCTCACCGGGTGATCGATCAGCGATTCGACCGGTACGCGCGGGTCGACCAGCTGGTGGACGAACGACGAATTGGCACCGTTCTCCAGCAGGCGACGCACCAGATAGGGCAGCAGGTCCTTGTGCGCGCCGACCGGGGCGTAGATGCGTACGTTGCGGGCGTACTTCTCGATCACCGTGTCGTACAGGGCATCGCCCATGCCGTGCAGGCGCTGGAACTCGAACTCGCGCGGCTGTGAGATTTCCTCGGCCATGGCCAGGATGCAGCTGACGGTGTGCGCGTTGTGGCTGGCGAACTGCGGGTAGATCACCCCACGGGTGTGCTCGGACAACAGGTAGCGCGCGCAGGCGAGGTAGGAGGTGTCGGTGCCTTCCTTGCGCGTGTAGACGGGGTAGCCGTCCAGGCCCTGGACCTGGCACTGCTTGATCTCACTGTCCCAGTAGGCGCCCTTTACCAGCCGCAGCGGAATGCGTTCGCCAAGCTCACGACCGAGCAGCGTCAGCCAGACCAGCACCGGCAGGCAGCGTTTGGAATAAGCCTGGATGACCAGGCCAAACTCACCCCAGCCGGCGATAGCCGGTTCGCGCAGGAGCTTTTCGTACAGTTCCAGCGACAGCTCGAGGCGGTCGGCCTCCTCGGCATCGATGGTGATCCCGACATTGCGCTGACGCGCCAGCACGGCCAGTTCGCGCACACTGGCGAACAGCTCGGTGAGCACGCGCTCGCGCTGGGCGACTTCGTAACGTGGATGCAGCGCCGACAACTTGATCGACACGGACGGACGCGGGCCCTTGCCGACCTGCGGCTCGGCGCCGACGGTCTCCACGGCCTGACGGTAGTCAGCCATGTACTTGGCGGCGTCCTCGGCAGTCAGCGCCGCTTCACCGAGCATGTCGAAGGAATAGGTGTAGCCCTTCTCGCGCTCGGGACGGCCGTTCTTCAGCGCTTCGGCGATGGTGCGGCCAAGCACGAACTGCTTGCCCATCAGCTTCATCGCCTGGTTCATCGCGCTGCGGATCACCGGCTCGCCGGAGCGCTTGAGCAGACGACCGATGACGTTCTTCGGACGGCCATCGGCAGTTTCCGGATCGACCACCTTGCCGGTCATCACCAGCCCCCAGGCGGCGAAGTTGACCAGCACGTTGTCGCTCTGGCCGAGGTGGCGTTCCCATTCGGCGGCGTTGAGCTTGTCGCGAATCAGCGCGTCAGCCGTGGCGGCATCCGGCACCCGCAGCAGCGCTTCGGCCAGGCACATCAGCATCAGCCCTTCCTGGGTGTCCAGGCTGTACTGGCGCAGCAGTGCGTCGAGGGTGTCGACGGCATTGTCACGCCCGCGCACCGCCTCGAGCAGGCTGCGCGCGCGCTCGCGAATGGCGGCAATGCCCGCCTCGCCGGGGTCGGCAAGCTGCAGCAGTTCGGTGAGATATAGCGCCTCGTCAACGGCGTAGTTGGCGCTGATGGCGGGAAAGAATTCCGCGGCTTTCTGGTTGGCGAAGGCGCCTTCCAGCACGTGACCGGCCTTGAACATGCGCCGCTCCTCTTGTGATGGTGTCTGCTTATAGGTCTAGTCCACGGCCAGGCTGTTGGTGCAGCACAAGACAATGAGCCAGGTCGGGACACGGAATGTATGGGCAGCGTGACGCGTCGTTCTTGCGCAAAACTACGGAAGTTTTACGAAAAACTCCGGAAGCCGGGTGCGGAAATGCGACGGTAATAAAAACGCACCAGCATGGCGCAGGAATCTGCGCGTGACAGCTGAAGAGCCCGAAAACAGGGCAATCAGGAGAAAGCTCAGGAGTCGGACTTGCGCAATCCGCGAGGGGTCAGACCGAGGTAGCGGCGGGTCGCCGTGGTCAATGCGCTCTGGCTGGAGAAACCGCACTCCTCGGCAATCCGCACCAGTGGCAGCGGCGTTTCGCGCAGCAGGCGTGCGGCACGATCGAGGCGGGTCTTGAGCAGGTACTGGTGCGGCGTGAGGCCGACGCAATCCTTGAACTGGGCGTGGAAGTGGCTGGGGCTGAGGCAGACCACCTGGGCCAACTCGGCGACCGTGATGCGTCGCGCCAGGTTGTCCTGAATATGGCTGTCCAGTCGCTGCAGATCGAGCGGTCCGGCCGGGCGCTGAACTGACTCGCCGAACAGTCGCAGGTGCAGTGCCCGCAACAGCACGCCGCCCAGCGCCCGGGCCAGCAGCGGATCGCTGCCGTAGCGCGCCAGCTCGGCACCGGCGTAGGCCAGCAGGTTCTGGAAATCGGCATCCAGCGCCGGATAGCGTGGCGCTTCGAACAGCCGGGCCAGCAGCTCGGGGTCCTCGGTGACGACATCCTGCTCGTCGAGATCGATGATCAGCATGCGGTTGTCGCCCATGCCGGCGAAGCCGTGGTCGGCATCGCCCGGCACCAGACAGGCGCGCATCCGGCAGACTTCGCCACCGGAGCCATTGACCTCGAATTCCGCGCGCCCAGAAAGCGACATCACCAACTGGTGATAGTCGTGGGCGTGCTGGTGAGTCTGGTCATCCAGGCGAAGCAGACGGGCATTGAGCATGTGGGCACCTGAGGTTGGCAGCCGTCGCCGTTGATGAAAGACGCCGGCCAGTGCGCACTCTACCTAACGCCGGGGAAGGTGCCCACCCCGCGGCCGGGATTGAAATCATCCGGGGCACTACCCATCTAAGGAGCACGTATTCGCAACGGGTGCCGCATGAACGACGACATCAATCAGGATCAGGAAATCATCTCCAACGGCCTCGTGCTGCCTGACCAGCAGCAGCCGGACAAGCTCTACATCATCCCGGTGCACAACCGGCCGTTCTTCCCGGCTCAGGTGTTGCCGGTCATCGTCAATGAAGACCCCTGGGCCGAGACCCTGGAGCGCGTGGCCAAGACGCCGCACCAGCGGGTGGCGTTGTTCTTCGTCGACTCGCCGGTGCTGGACATGGCCACCTTCGACCCGGATAGCCTGCCGGAACATGGCACCATGGTCCGCGTACACCACGCCTCGCAGGAGGGCGGCAAGCTGCAGTTCGTCGCCCAGGGCCTGGCGCGGGTGCGCATCCGCGGCTGGCTGCGGCGCAAGCCGCCGTATCTGGTGGAAGTCGATTACCCGAAGAGCGACGAGGACCCGCGCGACGAGGTCAAGGCCTACGGCATGGCGCTGATCAACGCGATCAAGGAGCTCTTGCCACTCAATCCGCTGTACAGCGAGGAGCTGAAAAACTACCTCAATCGCTTCAGCCCCAACGACCCGTCGCCGCTGACCGACTTCGCCGCCGCGCTGACCACCGCGCCGGGCGCCGAACTGCAGGAAGTACTGGACACCGTGCCGGTCTTGAAGCGTATGGAAAAGGTGCTGCCGCTGCTGCGCAAGGAAGTCGAGGTCGGCAAGCTGCAGAAGGAGCTCACCGGCGAGGTCAATCGCAAGATCGGCGAGCGCCAGCGCGAGTTCTTTCTCAAGGAACAGCTGAAGATCATCCAGCGCGAGCTGGGCATCACCAAGGACGACAAAAGCGCCGACGCCGACGAGTTCCGCGCGCGCCTGGAAGGCAAGGTGGTGCCACCGGCCGCGCAGAAGCGCATCGACGAGGAACTGAACAAGCTGTCGATCCTCGAGACCGGCTCGCCGGAATACGCCGTCACCCGCAACTACCTCGACTGGGCCACCGCCCTGCCCTGGGGGGTCTACGGCAAGGACAAGCTCGACCTCAAGCGCGCGCGCAAGGTGCTCGACAAGCATCACGCCGGACTCGACGACATCAAGAACCGCATCCTCGAGTTTCTCGCCGTCGGCGCCTTCAAGGGCGAGATCGCCGGCTCCATCGTGCTGCTGGTCGGCCCGCCCGGCGTGGGCAAGACCAGCATAGGCAAGTCCATCGCCGAATCCCTGGGGCGGCCGTTCTATCGCTTCTCGGTAGGAGGTATGCGCGATGAGGCGGAGATCAAGGGCCACCGCCGCACCTACATCGGCGCCCTGCCCGGCAAGCTGGTGCAGGCGCTAAAGGATGTCGAGGTGATGAACCCGGTGATCATGCTCGACGAGATCGACAAGCTCAGCACCAGCTATCAGGGCGATCCGGCTTCAGCGCTGCTGGAAACGCTCGACCCGGAGCAGAACGTCGAATTCCTCGATCATTACCTGGACCTGCGCCTGGACCTGTCCAAGGTGCTGTTCGTCTGCACGGCAAACACCCTGGACTCGATTCCCGGCCCGCTGCTCGACCGCATGGAGGTGATCCGCCTGTCCGGCTACATCGCCGAGGAGAAGCTGGCCATCGCCAAACGTCACCTGTGGCCCAAGCTGCTGAACAAGACCGGCGTGCCCAAGCAGCGCCTCGCCATCAGCGACAGCGCCATGAAAGCAGTGATCGAAGGCTATGCCCGTGAAGCTGGTGTGCGTCAGCTGGAGAAACAGCTGGGCAAGCTGGTCCGCAAGGCAGTGGTGCAGTTGCTGGAAGACCCCCAAGCGGTGCTGAAGATCACGCCGAAGGATCTGGAAAGCTACCTCGGCAAACCGGTGTTTCGCAGCGAACAGGTGCTCTCCGGCGTCGGCGTGATCACAGGCCTCGCCTGGACCAGCATGGGCGGCGCCACCCTGCCGATCGAGGCCACGCGCATCCACACGCTGAACCGCGGCTTCAAGCTCACCGGCAAGCTCGGTGACGTGATGAAGGAATCGGCGGAGATCGCCTACAGCTACGTCAGCTCAAACCTGAAAACCTTCAAGGGCGACCCGGAGTTCTTCGACCAGGCCTTCGTGCACCTGCACGTGCCGGAAGGCGCGACGCCCAAGGACGGCCCCAGCGCCGGCATCACCATGGCCAGCGCGCTGCTCTCGCTGGCGCGCAACCAGCCGCCGAAGAAAGGCGTGGCCATGACCGGCGAGCTGACGCTGACCGGTCACGTATTGCCGATCGGCGGAGTGCGCGAGAAGGTGATCGCAGCGCGGCGGCAGAAGATCTTCGAGCTGATCCTGCCGGAAGCCAACCGCGGCGACTTCGAAGAGTTGCCTGACTACCTCAAGGAAGGTCTGACCGTGCATTTCGCCAAGCGCTTCGCCGATGTGGCCAAGGTGCTGTTCTGACGCGGGACGAGCTGCAGACCAGCTGTAGTCGAAGGGTGGAAGTCGCGCTGCACTTCCCCCCGGACCGGCGCAGACGGAGTACCCGCCTGCGACCAGGCTCTTTTGGGCTATCCTTCCCAACTCAATTCCGACCGGTGCCGATCATGCCTTTCGACATCCCTCGTCTGTTGCTGCCCGCCAGCTTCGCCCTGCTCGCCGCCTGCGCAAGCAACGACAAGACGCCCTCCAGCGTCGTGCTCAGCGACGACAACCGCTGCCCGCAAACACTGCAGAGCGGCCAGCAACTCATCGTCAGCCTGCCGAGCAACCCTGCGACGGGCTATCGCTGGATTCTGCACGAAGCCGCCGCGGAGCAATTGCACAGCCTCGGCCCCGAAGTGTTCAGCAATCCGAAAGGCGACATGATCGGCGGGGATGGCCTGTCGACCTGGCGCTTCGAGGCACAGGAGCCAGGCAGCGGCAGGCTGTACCTCACCTATCAACGCCCGTGGGAGGTCGACGCCGAGCCCGCGGGCATGTTCGATTGCCGGATCGAGGTGCGCTGAGTCGGGCAGAGCCCGCGGCGAGCGTGGTTTCGGCTACAATGCCGCCCCGTTTTCACACACGCCGCCCGACACCGTGAGCCACGATCTCGACCGTCTGTTTGCCCAGCCCCTGCCCCGCATTCAGGACTTCGTCTTCAACGAAGACGTGGTGCGGGTGTTTCCCGACATGATCAAGCGCTCTGTGCCCGGTTACCCGACCATCGTCGAGAACATCGGCGTGATCGCCGCTCAGTTCGCACAGCCGCATACTCATCTGTATGACCTGGGCTGCTCGCTGGGCGCGGTGACCCAGGCCCTGCGTCGTCACGTGACTGCCGACAACTGCCAGGTCGTCGCCGTGGATAACTCCGCGGCAATGGTCGAGCGCTGCCGCGAATACCTCCACGGGCAGGACTCGATGTTTCAGGAACTGCTGCCGGTCGACGTCATCGAGGGCGACATCCTGGCTCTGCAGTTCCAGCCCAGCTCGCTGGTGGCGCTGAACTTCACCCTGCAGTTCATCGCACCGGAACAGCGCCCGGCCCTGCTCAGCCGCATTCGCCAGGCGCTGGTGCCCGGTGGGGCGCTGATCCTGTCGGAAAAGCTGCGCTTCGAGGATGAAGACGAGCAACAGTTGCTGACCGGCCTGCACATCGCCTTCAAGCGCGCCAATGGCTACAGCGAACTGGAAATCGCCCAGAAGCGCAGCGCCATCGAAAACGTGATGAAGCCCGACAGCCTGGAAACCCATCGCCAACGGCTACTGGATGCCGGCTTTTCCAAGGTCGTGCCCTGGTTCCAGTGCCTGAACTTCGCCTCGCTGATCGCCCTGCCATGAACCTCGACCTGACTCCCCTCGCCTGGCGCCTGGCCGGCACCCCGCTGGCCGCCTGGGCCAATGGCGTTCAGCAGCAGCTGGACGCCAAACTCGCGGTTGGCCACGGTGATCTGCCGCGCTGGCGGCGTGCCGTCGATGCGCTGCCTGCGCTGGCGCCCGTGCAGGTCGAACTGCGTGACAGCTTCCGCCTCGACGCGACCTGTGACGACGCCACACGCCAGGCCACCCACGATGCGCTGATGGGGCTCTCTCCATGGCGAAAGGGTCCGTTCGACGTGTTCGGCGTGCATGTCGATACCGAGTGGCGCTCGGACTGGAAGTGGAACCGGGTCGCGCCGCACCTGAATCTGGCCGGCAAACGCATCCTCGACGTCGGTTGCGGCAACGGCTACTACATGTGGCGCATGCTCGGTGCCGGCGCCGACAGCGTGGTCGGGGTCGACCCGAACTGGCTGTTCTTCTGCCAGTTCCATGCGATGAAGCGCTACCTGCAGGAGCTGCCGGTCTGGCATCTGCCGTTCGCACTGGAAGAACTGCCGGGCAGGCTCGAAGGCTTCGAGACGGTGTTTTCCATGGGCGTGCTCTACCATCGCCGCTCGCCGGTCGACCATCTGCTCGACCTCAAGGACTGCCTGGTACGCGGCGGTGAACTGGTGCTAGAGACCCTGGTGGTGGAAGGCGACGAAAATACCGCACTGGTGCCGGAAGACCGCTATGCGCAGATGCGCAACGTCTGGTTCTTGCCCTCGGTGAAGGCGCTGGAATGCTGGTTGCGCCGAGCCGGCTTTGTCGACGTGCGCTGCGTGGATGTCAGCGTGACCAGCATTGAGGAACAGCGCAGCACCGAGTGGATGCGCTACCAGTCGTTGCCCGACTTCCTCGACCCGCAAGACCACGGCAAAACGGTCGAAGGCTTGCCGGCCCCCATGCGCGCCGTGCTCCTCGCCCGCAAGCCCTGACGGTCGGTTCGTCGCTCAACGAGCGGCCCGGGCAGCGCTGGGGCGCTTGCGTCGCTGCGCTACCAATTGACGCAACGGTGTAGTAGCCATCTCCCCGAGACAGCGCCGATCCAGATCGCGCGACGCCAGCTGCCGATCATCCAGCTTCAACAACTGCCGATACAGGCGTCGCTGCCGCCAGGCGCGAAACCAGTCATGCAGGCTGCGCTGCAGATCCAGCGGCCACATGGCCGGCATGTAGAAGTCCGGTAGCTGCGGATCGGACTGTTGTCGTACATGGGTATCGCGTCGTTCACCAGACATGCTCACCTCCGCTTGGCTCTCGGTGGCCACGGGCTTGTGGCGCCACCGGTTGCCAACAGGATGAGCGGGCATCAGTCGTTCAAACAAACGACTAATATGAAAGCCTGTGTTCAGAAAAACTGAAGCCTTTCCTATGCCCGAGCCGCTTGAGCAATCCACGACCCCTTCGACGCCCCTACTGGAAAGCGATGTCCTGCGCACCTTTGTCGCCATTGCCGAGAGCGGCAGCTTCACCCGCGCCGCCGGACAGATCTATCGCAGCACCTCGGCGGTCAGCATGCAGATCAAGCGGCTGGAAGAAACCCTCGGGCGCTCCCTGTTCGTCCGCGAGGCGCGGCAGGTGCGCCTGACACCGGCCGGCGAGACGCTGCTCGGCTATGCCCGGCGCCTGCTCAAGCTCAACGAAGAAGCCGTTGCGCACTTCCTCCAGCCAGCGCTGCAGGGTCGCGTGCGCTTCGGAACGCCGGCGGATGTCGGGACGCACATTCTGCCCGGTCTGCTGGCGTTGTTCGCCCGCAGCCATCCCGGAGTCGAAGTGGACGTATCGGTCGCGCGCAGCATCGATATGATCGAGCGCATTGACGCAGGCGAACTGGACCTCGCGCTGGTCACCGTCGGCAATCTTGGCCAGGACGATTCGCGGGGCGAGCCGATTCATAGCGAACCGCTGGTCTGGGCCGGTCGCAGCGGTGGTGTCGCCGCGCTGCGCACGCCGCTGCCGCTGGCGCTGGCCAGCCCCGATTGCGCCTGGCGACGACAGGCACTGGATGCCCTCGACCGCATCGGCCGCAGCTACCGAGTGGCCTACTCCAGCGAACAGACTTCGGGACAGGAGGCCGCGATGATTGCCGATCTCGCCATCGCGCCCTATCCATCAAGCCTGATTCGCCCGCCCCTGCAGCGTCTCGATGGGCAGTATGGGTTGCCACAACTGGGCGAGTATCAGATCAAGCTGCTCCGTGGCAGCAATCGCAGCGAAGCCGTTGAGGTGCTGGCCGCACAGGTGATCGCCGCCTTTGTCGAATACCGCACACGACCGGCCAAGCGATTGGAGCGAAACGAGGAGATCAAATGGCACGCTGGTTGATCGTGGCGGGCGCTGCGCTGCTACTGCTCGGCATCGCCTGGCACTACTTCCCCTGGCTGCTGAACTGGTTCGGTCGCCTACCGGGCGACATCCGCATCCAGTCCGAACGCAGCCGGGTGTTCATCCCGATCACCTCGATGGTGATTCTCAGCATGGTGCTGACCGTACTGATCAACCTGTTGCGCCGCTGAGGGCTCTGCAGGTGGAACACGGCGCCCCGCACTAGCGTGGGAGCGGGCTTGCCAGCAGATGACACCCGGCGCTACCTCACCAATCGGAGCCTGCCCGCCGCGTTTCATCGCGGCTGAAACACACCCGGTTCTTTCAGCCCCGCGCCGCCGCACTCAGGATCAGATGCTTCATTTCCTTGACCGCCTGCTTGAAGCCGACGAACAGCGCATGGGCAACGATGGCATGGCCGATATTCAGCTCGTTGACGCCACGGATCGCCGCGATCGCTTCGGCGTTGTGGTAATGCAGGCCATGGCCGGCGTTGACGATCAGGCCGTGACTCAGACCGGCCTCGACACCGTCGCGAATGCGCGCAAGCTCGCAGGCCCGCTCGGCAACGCTGTGGGCATCGGCGTAGCGCCCGGTGTGCAACTCGATAGCCGGTGCGCCGACACGTGCGGCCGCCTCGATCTGCCGCGGGTCGGCATCAATGAACAGCGAGACTTCCGCACCGCAGCCACGTAGACGCTCGACGGCCTCACGAATGCGTGCTTCCTGCCCGAGCACGTCCAGCCCACCCTCGGTAGTCAGCTCCTGACGCGTTTCCGGGACCAGGCAGACGTGCTCCGGACACAGCTGCTCGGCGAATGCGAGCATCGCCTCGGTGACCCCCATCTCGAAGTTCATCCTCGTCTGCAGCGCGTCCTTCATCATCAGCACATCGCGTTCCTGGATATGCCGGCGATCCTCGCGCAGGTGCACGGTGATGCCATCGGCGCCGGCCTCTTCCGCATCCAGCGCAGCCTTGACCGGGTCCGGATAGCGGGTGCCGCGGGCCTGACGCAGTGTGGCGACGTGGTCGACATTGACGCCGAGCAGAATTCGATTGGCTTCAGTCACGCGGAGCCTCCTTCAGATTCATGAACAATTCGCGGCTGACCAGCGGTCGACCGCCCAGATGGGGAGCCAGGGCCTGGCGCATCAGCCGCTTGGCCGCGGCCAGCGCCCCCGGAACCTGCCAATCGGCCTCGGCCATGGCCAATAGTTCCGCGCCGTTGAACAGCCCCGGCTGAAATCCCGCGACCGGCTCCAGGCCGGCGTCGGGCAGCAGGTGATAGAGCCGCTGCGGGTCAATCGGCTGGCCGGCGATGTCCACATCGAGGGCAAAACCATAGCCCAACTCGCTGAGCAGCCGCCATTCGAAGGCACGCAGCAGCGGCTCCAGCGGCCGATGTGCGGCCAGGGCCGGCAGTGTCGCGACGTAATGATCGAACAGCGCGGGGTGCGCGTCTTCGACAGGCAGCAGGCGAATCAGCAATTCGTTGAGGTACATGCCGCTGAACAGCGCCTGGCCATCGAGCCAGTGCGCAGGGCCGGCGCTTTCGAGACGGGAAACGGTCTTCAGCTCGGACTTGCCGCGCAGCTCGACTTCCAGCGATACGAAGGGGCGGATCAGACTGCCGGCCTTACCACGCGCGGCACGCATGACGGCACGCAGCCGGCCCTGCGGGGTGAACAGGTCGACCAGCGCGCTGCTTTCCTTGTACGGGCGACTGTGCAGAACGAACGCAGGTTGGTGCATGGCAGCCCAGAAGGTGCGCGATGCGCACCATTGATTGCGGGTCGGCGCTTACTGGTAACCCAGCGAATGCAGCGCACGCTCATCGTCGGACCAGCCACCCTTCACCTTGACCCACAGGTGCAGCATGACCTTGGAATCGAACAGCACTTCCATATCCTTGCGCGCTTCCTGGCCGATACGTTTGATGCGCTCGCCCTTGTCGCCGATGATGATCTTCTTCTGCCCGTCACGCTCGACCAGAATCAGTGCATGGATGTGCAACACGCGGCCTTCCTGCTTGAAATCCTCGATCTCCACGGTGATCTGGTAAGGCACCTCGGCGCCAAGCTGTCGCATGATCTTCTCGCGCACCAGCTCGGCGGCGAGGAAACGACTGCTGCGATCGGTGATCTGGTCCTCCGGAAAGAAGTGCTCACTCTCGGGCAGGCGATCGGCGACCAGTTTTTCCAGCGTTTCCAGGTTCTGTCCGTGTTGCGCCGAAATCGGCACGATCTCCGCGTTCGGCAGCTGCTCGGCCAGCCAGCGCAGATGCGGCAATAGCTCGGCCTTGTCCTCGACGCGGTCGGTCTTGTTGACCGCAACGATCAACGGTCCGGTAACGTACTGCACACGCTCGAGCACGGCCTGGTCTTCGTCGGTCCAGCGGGTGCGGTCGACGACGAAGATCACCACGTCGACATCCTTCAATGCCGAGGCAGCAGTGCGGTTCATGTAGCGGTTGAGCGCCGTCTCGCCATTCTTGTGCAGCCCCGGCGTGTCCACATAGACGGCCTGAACGCTGCCCTCGGTCTTGATGCCGAGCATGTTATGCCGCGTCGTCTGCGGCTTGCGCGAGGTGATCGCCAGCTTCTGGCCAAGGATGTGGTTGAGCAGCGTCGACTTGCCGACGTTCGGCCGGCCGACGATCGCCACGTAACCGCAACGGCTGACGTCCTCGGATTGCAGCTGTTCGTCAGTCATGTCCGTTCTCCACGCCCAAGGCGATCAATGCGGCTGCCGCGGCAACCTGTTCGGCAATTCGGCGGCTAGCGCCCTGCCCATGGGTTTTCTCGTTCAGCAAAGCGACCTGACATTCGACGAAGAAGGTGCGGCAATGCGGTTCGCCTTGAATATCCACCACCTCGTAACGCGGCAGCTCACAGGCACGCGATTGCAGAAACTCCTGCAGCCGGGTCTTCGGGTCCTTGTTGGTATCGACCAGTGTCAGGCCTTGCAGCTCGTTGGCCAACCAGGCGACGACCCGCTCGCGAGCAACATCCATGCCCGCGTCCAGATAAATGGCACCGATCAGCGCTTCGAGGGTGTCGGCCAGGATAGATTCGCGGCGGTAACCGCCGCTCTTGAGCTCACCAGAGCCCAGGCGCAAATATTCGCCGAGCTCGAATCCACGTGCCAGCACCGCCAGCGTCTCGCCCTTGACCAGACGGGCGCGCAGACGCGACAGCTGCCCCTCACGAGCTTGCGGAAAATGATTGAACAGCGCCTCACCGGCAACGAAGTTGAGAATGGCGTCGCCGAGAAACTCCAGACGCTCGTTGTTGCGTCCGGCATAGCTACGATGGGTCAGGGCCAGGAGCATCAGCTCCTGATCCTTGAATTGATAACCGAGCCTGCGCTCGAGACGGGCTAACGAAGTGCTCACGGCATCCTTAGGCGATATTCTTTATCGAAGTTCGCCACCAGATCGAGATTGCGGATCAGCGGCTCGCGTTTTTCGTATTTCAGGTGCGCCCTGAATTCGTTGTTCTGGATCTCGACCTTCAGCGCTTCCTTCAGGTCGATGTTCCGGATGCCGTTTACCTGCATCCCCTTGCTGACATGACTATAGAACTCCCCGACGCTCTGAATCTCAAGCGCTTCGTCGGTTTCCACGGACTGGATGATCTTGTCCATGGACATGTAGTCGAAATAATGCGGGAACATCTTGAACCCGGTGCTGGCCACAAACGCCACAACCGCCAGGAGCATGATCCAGCTCAGCATGGACAGCCCTTTTTGCGAACGCGCAAAACTCATGTCGACCTCTATGTCGTAACGATACCCACCGATCGGGGCAGGACAAATATAACGAGCCCACTACGCTCGACGGGGGCCGCAATTCACAGCTTTCAGTGAATCAGGCCCACGCGGGAGAAATTCGGCAGATTGCTGAGTTTCGGATCAGGCCAGCTCATCCAGACGGCGAACGCCTTGCCGACGATGTTACGGTCCGGGACCATGCCAGTCAGCTCCGCGGGAATCGACTCGTCTTGCCAATAGCGGCTGTCATTCGAGTTATCGCGATTATCGCCCATCATGAAGTAGTGCTCAGCCGGCACGGTCCACTGGCGGCTCGGCTCGATGCGATAGCGGCCCATTTCCTTGCGAATCAGATGCTCCATCTCGCCCAGCTTTTCCCGATACAGCACGGCGCTGCCCAAGCTGCCCGGCTCCTCACCGACCAGTGTCTCGGCAACCGGCTGATCGTTGATGAACAGCCGACGATCGCTGCTATAACGCACGGTGTCGCCAGGCAGGCCGACGACCCGTTTGATGTAGTTGATGCTCGGTTGATTCGGATAGCGGAACACCATGACGTCGCCGCGCTTCGGGTCGCTGACTTCGATCACCTTGGTATCCACTACCGGCAGGCGGATGCCATAGGCGAACTTGTTCACCAGAATGAAATCGCCAACTTCCAACGTGGGGATCATCGAGCCGGAGGGGATTTGAAACGGTTCGACAAGGAACGAGCGCAGCACCAGCACGATGGCCAGCACCGGGAAGAACGACTTGCCGTACTCGATCAGCACCGGCTCCTTGTTCAACGCCTCAAGGGTCGATGGATCGATTTCCCCGGTGCGCCCTTCGTAGTTGGCGATCGCAGCCCGGCGGCGGGGGGCGAAGAACAACAGGTCGCTGAGCGCCAACAGGCCGCAGACAGCCACGGCGATAACCAGCAACAACGGGAAATTGATCGACATATCAGCTGTCCACCTTCAGCACGGCGAGGAACGCCTCCTGCGGGATTTCGACGTTGCCTACCTGCTTCATGCGCTTCTTACCGGCTTTCTGCTTTTCCAGCAGCTTGCGCTTACGGCTCACATCGCCGCCGTAGCATTTGGCCAGAACGTTCTTGCGCAACGCCTTGACCGTACTGCGGGCAACGATCTGGCCGCCGATGGCCGCCTGAATCGCCACATCGAACATCTGACGCGGGATAAGCTCCTTCATCTTCTCGACTAGGATGCGGCCCTTGTAGTGGGCATTGTCGCGGTGGACGATCAGTGCCAACGCATCGACCTTGTCGCCGTTGATGAGGATGTCCAGGCGCGTCAGGTTGGCCGACTGGAAACATTCGAAGCTGTAGTCCAGCGAGGCGTAACCGCGGCTGCACGATTTCAAGCGATCGAAGAAGTCCAGCACCACCTCGCTCATCGGCAGGTCGTAACGCACCTGCACCTGACTGCCGAGGAACTGCAGGTCGCGCTGCACGCCGCGCTTCTCGATGCACAGCGTGATGACGTTGCCCAGGTGCTCCTGGGGCACGAGGATGTTGGCGCGCACGATCGGCTCGCGCATGTCCTCGACGGAGGACATGTCGGGCAGCTTCGAAGGGCTGTCGACGTAGATGGTGTCGCCGTTCTTCAACAGCAACTCGTAAACAACCGTCGGCGCGGTGGTGATCAGATCCAGGTCGTACTCGCGCTCGAGGCGCTCCTGAATGATCTCCATATGCAGCATGCCGAGGAAGCCGATACGGAAGCCGAAGCCCAACGCGTCGGAGCTTTCCGGTTCGTATTGCAACGCGGCATCGTTAAGGGTCAGCTTCTGCAGCGCTTCGCGAAAATCCTCGAAGTCGTCCGAACTGACCGGGAACAGACCGGCATAGACCTGCGGCTTGACGCGTTTGAAACCGGGCAACATCTCCACGTCCGGCGTGCTCGACAGTGTCAGCGTGTCGCCCACCGGAGCGCCGAGAATGTCCTTGATGCCGGCGATGATGAAGCCCACCTCGCCAGCCTTGAGGTCTGCCGTGGCGGTGTGCTTGGGGTTGAACACGCCGACACTGTCCACCTGGTGGACCTTGCCGGTGGATTTCACCAGCACCTTGTCGCCCTTCTTGATACGACCGTGGCGAACCCGTACCAGCGATACGACGCCCAGATAGTTGTCGAACCATGAGTCGATGATCAACGCCTGCAACGGCGCCTCGACATCGCCGGTCGGCGGCGGGATCACGGCGACCAGGCGCTCGAGCACCTCGTCCACGCCCATTCCGCTCTTGGCGCTGCAGGCCACCGCGTCGGTCGCATCGATGCCGATGATGTGCTCGATCTCTTCCTTGACCTTGTCCGGATCGGCCTGTGGCAGGTCCATCTTGTTCAGCACCGGCATCACTTCCAGGCCCTGTTCGATCGCCGTGTAGCAGTTGGCTACCGATTGCGCCTCGACGCCCTGGCCAGCGTCGACTACCAGCAGCGCACCCTCGCACGCGGCCAGCGAGCGACTGACTTCATAGGTGAAGTCGACGTGGCCGGGCGTATCGATGAAATTCAACTGGTAGGTCTTGCCGTCGCGCGCGGTGTAATAAAGCGTGACGCTGTGGGCTTTGATGGTGATGCCGCGCTCGCGCTCGAGATCCATCGAATCCAGCACCTGGGCTTCCATTTCACGCTCGGTCAGACCACCACACATCTGGATAAAACGGTCTGCCAGGGTCGACTTGCCGTGATCGATATGGGCGATGATGGAAAAATTGCGGATATGACTCAGGTCACTCACAGCTCAACACTCGGAATAGTCGCGGGCCGATTGCCCGCCGAAAATAGCCGCGAAGTGTAACTGATCAACCCTTGCAGTGCCACGCACAAGCCATCCGCAGCTGATGAGCAACGCAACGGACGTACTGTTACGTCTTGAAAATGAAAAAGGGCGGTAATAACCGCCCTTCCAGATTCACCAGCCAGCGTCTTATTCAGCGAGTTTGAAAGTAATGAAACTCGCACGCCCCTGACGCAGAACTCGCATCGAAACGGATCGATTCTTCGGCAATTGCTCAGCCACTCGGGCAAATGTTGCCGCCGAATTGATCGCCTGATTATTCAGATGGGTGATGACATCGCCCGGGCGCAGCCCAATCATCGCAGCCGGCCCGTTGAGAATCTCAGTGATCACCACACCGCCCGGTAAATCCAGGCTCTTCTTCTGCTCATCGGTCAGCTCAGTGACTTTAACACCCAGGCGGTTATCGCTGCGTTCCTGGCCCCCACCAGAGGCTGCCACGGCTTCGCCCTCTTCCGGCATGGCGCCGATCTTGACGTCGAGCATCTTGCGATCACCGTCGCGCACCACTTCCATTCGTGCAGTGCTGCCAGGCTTGAGTGCTCCGACCAGATGAGGCAGATCAGCAGACATGACAATCGGCTTGTCGTTGAGGCTCAGAATCACATCACCGACACGCAAACCACCGCGCGCTGCCGGACCGCCATCCATAACCTGAGCCACCAGGGCGCCCGCTGGACGCTCAAGACCAAAGGACTCAGCCAGGTCCTTGTTGACTTCCTGGATCACCACGCCAAGCCAGCCCCGACTCACCTTGCCTTCGGTTCGCAGCTGATTGGCAACATCCATTGCCACATCGATCGGGATGGCGAAGGACAGCCCCATGAAGCCACCGGAGCGCGTGAATATCTGCGAGTTGATGCCAATCACCTCACCGTCGAGGTTAAACAGCGGACCACCTGAATTACCCGGGTTGATTGCCACGTCGGTCTGAATGAACGGCACGTAGCTCTCATTGGGCAAGCTGCGGCCAGTCGCACTGACAATACCGGCGGTCACCGTATGATCGAAACCAAACGGCGAGCCAATGGCGAGCACCCACTCCCCTGCTTTCAGCTCATCAGAACGGCCAATCTTGACGGTCGGTAGCCCCTTGCCCTCGACCTTCAGCACCGCCACGTCGGAGCGCGGATCGGCACCGATAAGCTTGGCTTCCAACTCGCTTCGATCCGGCAGACGAACGATGATTTCGTCGGCATCGGCGACCACGTGATTGTTGGTCAGGACATAACCGTCTTCGGAAATGATGAAACCCGAACCGAGCGACTGCGCTTCACGCTGCTGGCCGCGACCCGGGGCGCCCGGCATCTGTGGGATGCTGTGTTCGAAGAACTCGCGAAAAATCGGCGGCAGCCCTTCGAGTTCCGGCATCTGTGCAGTCGCACCGCGGCTCTGCACCTTCTGCTTGGTGCTGATATTGACTACCGCTGGCGAGGCACTTTCGACCAGCGGCGTGAAATCAGGCAATTCCGCCTGGGCAACGACAGCATGGCCCAGCAATGCCAGGCCCGCCACGAAGGCGAAGCAGCTGTTTCGATTGAACATGACTACAAGTCTCCCCACTGACAAAACAAGGAAGCTCAGGGACTCGCAGGCCCCGCGAGCATAGCGCGCAAAACCACCGGCTGCAGATTCGGATCGCTTGCCACCGTTCGGCTTCTCATGCGCACGAACAGCCAGGCAACGAAGAATCCCCCGAACCCCGCCAGGATGACGAGCGGTTCATGCGCAGAAAACTGGGCGGCGAGCGTTGCCGCCGCCATCAGCATGAGCAGAGGGAGAAGATAGACAAGTACGGCACCGCGCAGCAACACGTCCTCGCGGACCCCGACGATGACCGAGTCACCTACCTGGAGCTGCAGGTCGCTAAGCGCCCGAATCAGCCCTCGTTGCTCACGCACCCCGAGGGTATCCATCAAGCCCTGCCCGCAGCCGTTCTTCGCCGAACAGCCAGAGCAGGTGCTTTTGCGCCGAGTTTCGACCCAAACGGCGCCGTCATCCAGCGCAACGACCCGCCCCGACTCTTCGATCATCGCTGCGCCTGTTCGGCACCAGCACGCATGGAGAGCGCCACGCGTTCGGCCGTACCGAGCGGGATCTCGCCGACGACGGTCACCATCACGTCACCGTCCTCGGTGCTGATGCGCTTGGACACGGCGACGGTGGGGCCCATCTGACTACGCGCATCTTCGACCAAGGCGCCGCGCAAAGGCTCGAGAAACACCGAAAACTTGGCCAGGCCGTCGCCATAGGACAACCAGGACACCGTTTCGGAAGACGCGGGACTCGGACGCTGGTTGGCATCAAGCAACTTGAAACCGGCCGGCAGCCAATCGGAACGCCAGACTGAAGAGGGGTTGGCTTCACGCTTGCTGACCGATACCGGCTTGCAATCGGCACTTGGCTTCAGTTGTTTGGCATCGATCGGACCGGTAGAGAACTGCGCATACTGGAAGCGCTCGAGCAGCTGACCCTTCTCATTGAGCATCAGGGACTTGAGCGGCAGTGCGGTTTCGCGATCGAGGTGAAGCTCGAATCCGTAGCGATGCTGGTCACGCGGAACGACGGCAAGCGCCACCGCAGAACGGCCGGCGACACGAGAGTCACCGATCTCACGGAATTCGTACCATTCGGAAAGTGCCTTGGGGTCCAGACGCTGACCGTGCCACGCCTGCGCCTCGCGCACCTGAGCCGCCAGCTCATCGGTGGCGCACTGCATCTGTCCATCGACCAATAGAACTTCGGCAGGCGCCCCATCCAACTGGAGGAAGCGCTCCTGCACCCGCTTTCCGTCGACCTGCTGCCAAACAGCATGGCTGGAAAAGCTGCCGTTACGCTCGTAGACGAAAGTCCCTGCATAACTCTGCTGCTGCTCGGCTATCGCGAGGCGCCCCATCCAGGACTCGGCATCAGCAGCGAGGGCCGGCATCGATAGCCAGCCCCCCATCACCACATACAGCGGTAATACGCGCATGTTTCTCCCTAACGTTCTTCCATGCTGGCCGCACGAGCGTACGGCAGCGCGCTCTCCGATCCGGTGCCAAAGGCAGCCTGCTGTGCATGCTGGCGAACATAAGAAGGCAGACGCTCCTCATGCCAACGCTCTACCGGTGCAGACTCCGCCGTCTGCGCGGGCAGCTCGGCCTGCTCGCTGTAACCAGCCAGCACCGTCGGCCCCTGATTGGCCTGCGGCACGGAGATGGTCGGCTGCGGCGCTTGCTGGGCAAGCTGCGGACCGGCAACTTCGTTCTGATTGTACAGGCGTACACCTGCCAGAACAGCCACCGTGACCGAAGCCGCCACCGCGAGACGTCCCAGACTTCTCCAGCCGGTCCGCTGCTGCTCCTTGACCGGAGCAGCCTCGTCGGCCAGCGCAGCCGATACCGCAGCTGCGATGTCCAGGCGCGGCTCGATCAGCTCCTTGTGCATTGCGGCACGAGCGAGCTGATAACGCGACCAGGTGGCACGCAGCTCGGGGTTGTCGCCTGCGAGTACGCGACGTAATTCCAACTCGTCCGCTTCGTTATCCATCACCGCGGACAGCGATTCATGCAGGGCTTCACGACTCATGGCGGTTCCTCTCTTGGCTGTCGCCGCTGTCTCAGGATTCATGCAACAAGGGTTGCAACGCTTTATCTATGGCTTCACGCGCCCGGAAGATCCGAGAACGTACTGTGCCCACCGGACACTGCATGACGCTCGCAATGTCTTCATAACTAAGACCATCAAATTCGCGCAGTGTTAGAGCCGTACGCAAATCTTCTGGCAAAAGTTGAATGGTTCGATGAACGGTATCTTCTATCTCATCCCTGAGCAGCGAGCGTTCCGGTGACTCGATGTCCTTGAGGGCGTGATCGCCTTCGTAGAACTCGGCATCCTCAGAGCTCACATCACTGTCCGGCGGACGCCTTCCGCGCGCCACCAGATGATTCTTCGCCGTGTTGATGGCGATGCGGTACAGCCATGTATAAAAGGCGCTGTCCCCGCGAAAATTGGCGAGTGCGCGATAGGCTTTGATAAACGCCTCTTGCGCGACGTCCTGAGCTTCGTGGGAGTCATGTACGAACCGTACGATCAACCCAAGGATCTTGTGCTGGTACTTCATCACCAGCAGATCAAACGCCCGCTTGTCCCCACGCTGCACTCGTTCAACCAGTTGCTGGTCCTGCTCCTGAGTCAGCATGAACGCTCCTCCTTGTCGGAGCAGCGTCGCTCACACCAGTGAACCGACCTGCCAGAATAGACCCGGGCTTTACGCAAAAGTTCTCCCCCCTCCTAGCAAGCTATCCTGCAATACCTGACGGCGATTGCACCACAGCGTTGCGCCAGATTTGCTGACGACGCCGTCCTGGTGTCCATAGCAAACTCGCACCGCCCATTCACGATGGCCAGCTGGTTTGCATTCATAACTGCCTATTGAGCCACCCCGCGAAGGAAAAGTTCCCTTCGTTAGAAGACAAACACACAGTCGCCTATTTTGGCGCTACATCCCGTCTATATACTAGGGCTCGTTTTTCCCGCCGGAATTGGACATGAACCAGGTTCTACGATACGACGTGCTGGTCATCGGCAGCGGTGCCGCCGGCTTGACCTTGGCACTCAACCTGCCGACCGATCTTCGCATCGCCGTTCTCAGCAAGGGCGATCTCTCCAACGGCTCCACCTACTGGGCCCAAGGTGGCGTCGCCGCAGTACTGGATACGACCGACACCGTAGAGTCACATGTCGCCGACACCCTCATCGCCGGAGGAGGCCTATGCCGCGAAGACGCCGTCCGTTTCACGGTCGAGCACAGCAACGAGGCCATCCAGTGGCTGATCGAGCAAGGGGTGCCCTTCACGCGGGACAATGCCCCGGATCGCGAAGACGGCAGTTTCGAATTTCACCTGACTCGCGAGGGCGGCCATAGCCATCGGCGCATCATTCACGCAGCCGACGCCACTGGCGCAGCCATTTTCAACACGCTGCTTGGCCAGGCCAGAAAGCAGAGCAATATCGAGCTTCTACAGCAGCGCGTTGCAGTCGACCTGATCACCGAACACAAACTCGGGCTGCCGGGCAGACGCTGCCTGGGCGCCTATGTGCTCAATCGCAGCACCGGCGAGGTCGAAACCTTCCAGTCACGATTCGTCGTACTGGCTACCGGCGGCGCGGCCAAGGTTTACCTGTACACCAGCAACCCGGACAGCGCGTGCGGCGACGGCATTGCCATGGCCTGGCGAGCGGGCTGCCGCGTCGGTAATCTGGAATTCAACCAGTTCCACCCTACCTGCCTCTATCACCCGCAAGCGAAGAGCTTTCTGGTGACCGAAGCCCTGCGCGGGGAAGGTGCCTTGCTCAAGCTGCCTAACGGCGAGCGTTTCATGCCGCGTTTCGATGCCAGGGAGGAACTCGCCCCGCGCGATATCGTCGCACGCGCAATCGACCACGAAATGAAGCGACTGGGCATCGACTGCGTCTACCTCGATATCAGCCACAAGCCTGCCGAGTTCATCAAAAGCCACTTCCCCACCGTCTACGAGCGCTGCCTGGAATACGGCATCGACATCACCAGCCAGCCGATTCCGGTGGTACCCGCAGCGCACTACACCTGCGGCGGCGTAGTCGTGGACCAGGCTGGCCGCACCGACATCCCGGGCCTCTACGCCATCGGCGAGACCAGTTTCACGGGCCTGCACGGCGCGAACCGCATGGCCAGCAACTCGCTGCTCGAATGCTTCGTCTACGGCCGGGCGGCCGCTCAGGACATCCTTCGCGAACTGCCCCAAGTCACCAACGCAGCAACGTTACCTGCATGGGACGCCAGCCAAGTGACCGACTCCGACGAAGACGTGATCATCGCGCACAACTGGGACGAGCTGCGGCGCTTCATGTGGGACTACGTCGGCATCGTTCGCACCAACAAACGGCTGATGCGCGCGCAGCACCGAGTGCGCCTGCTGCTGAGCGAGATCGACGAGTTCTACAGCAACTACAAAGTCAGTCGTGACTTGCTCGAACTACGCAATCTGGCGCTGGTTGCAGACCTGATGATTCGCTCGGCCATGCTGCGCAAGGAGAGCCGAGGACTGCACTACACCCTCGACTACCCGGAGCTGCTGCCGCAGGCGGTCGACACTATTCTGGCGCCGCCCACCTACGTCGACTGAACTTAAGCCGCGCCCGCAGTCGACGATGCTGCTCTCGCGGTAGTGCGTTGCGGGGCACGCAGATGCTGCCAGCTAACCGCCGGCCCGGCACGCGAAAACGCAGCACGACTATCAGTGGCAGCGCCAGGCTGTCAGGCAGCAACTGAACTGCCTGCCATCCTTGCCGCTCGCTCCACAGGTGCCAGCCCGCAGCATCGTGGCGCAGGCCAGACCAGGCATCCCGACTGGACAGTAGAATCCCGCGCGGCAACACCCACAGCGCGTGGGCCAGACAAAACAGAAGCGCTATCAGCTGCAACCATAGCGGCGCAGCCGACAGCACGATGGCGGCCAAGGCGAGCGCCTGAACCCCGAGATAGAGTGTCAACAACCAGCTGGACGGCTGCCAGAGACACTCGAATGATTGATTACTTGGGCTGGACACGATCGAGGATCATGCGAACCATGCGCCGCAGGTCCTCATCCTCGGGCTCACCGCGCTGCATGAACCAGCCGAACATGTCCTGATCCTCGCAACTCAGCAGCTTGCGATAGCGGTGCTGATCTTCCTCATCGAGACCTGGATAGACCTCCTTGACGAAAGGCACCAGCAACACATCCAGCTCCAACATGCCGCGACGGCTTTGCCAAAACAGACGATTGAGTTCGGATTGCTCAGCCATACATCGGCTCCTTTTGAGAAGGCGCGCATTATAGCGGCTGCACCGAACTCATCAGTCGCTTTTTTCGTCGAGCTGCAAACCCGTCATCACGCAACCGTTTCCGCCGGGCTGCTATGATGCCCACCCGGATTCTGACGACGACCAATCATGACCGACACTGCTTATTTTTGCGTTCTGTCGCATGAAAGCGTCCTTGCCGTACGCGGCCCGGATGCCAGCAAGTTTCTCCAGGGTCAGCTGACCTGCAACCTCAACTACCTCAACGCCGAGACATCCAGTCTGGGCGCACGCTGCACGCCCAAGGGGCGCATGCAGTCGAGTTTCCGCATCGTGCTGGATGGCGACGGTTACCTGTTGGCGATGGCCAGTGAGCTGCTGCAACTGCAACAAGCCGATCTGAATAAGTACGCCGTATTTTCCAAGTCCCGCCTGAACGACGAGAGCGCCGACTGGTGCCGATTCGGTCTTGCAGGCGGAGACGGCTCGCTGGTCAGCCTGGGCCTGGATCTTCCGCCGACCGCCGACAGTGTGGTGCGGAGCCACGGCATGATCGCGATCCGTCTGCAGGATGGCCGCGTCGAGCTCTGGACCCCAGGCGCCGCCGCCGAGCAGGTCCGCACGCGCCTGGCCGCGCAGCTTCAGGAAGCGCCGGTCAATCGCTGGCTGCTGGACCAGGTTCGCGCCGGCATCGGTCAGGTATTCGGCAGCACTCGCGAGCTGTTCATCCCACAGATGATCAATTTGCAGGCGCTGGGCGGCGTGAGTTTCAAAAAGGGCTGCTATACCGGCCAGGAAATCGTCGCGCGCATGCAGTACCTGGGCAAACTCAAGCGCCGCCTGCAGCGCCTGTTGATCGAAGGCGGACAGGACGAGCTGCCAGCTCCGGGCGTTGAAATTTTCTCACCGGTGCATGGCTCCAGCGTCGGTGAGGTCGTGCTAGCCGCCAGTGACACCGACCGAATCGAGCTACTGGCCGTACTGCAGGAGGATGCCGCCGCTGACGGCCGCCTGTATCTGGGCTCCCCGGACGGATTGCCGATGAGTCTGCTCGAGCTTCCCTACAGCCTGAATGCGGATCTGGAAATTCAGCGCTAGTGCGAACCGGAGCCAGAAAGCAAATACCTGAGAGGCGCACCATGGACCACGGGAAAGCACCCTGACCTGAAGCGCCCTAGCGACACTGACCGACACATAAGGAATGACATGAGCACCCTTGCCGAGAAAGTCCAGCGCGATCTGACGCTCGCGATCGAGAACGATGAATTGGTTCTGCCTACCCTGCCGGAGGTGGCATTGCGCGTCCGCGAGGCGGCCGAGGACCCGGACATCAGCATTCCGGCACTGAGCAAGGTGATAGGCGCCGACGCAGCCCTCGCCGCACGCATCATCAAGGTGGTCAACAGCCCGCTGCTGCGTACCAGTCGCGAGATCGACGATCTGCAGATGGCGGTCAGCCGTCTCGGCATCAATTACACCTGCAACCTGGCCACAGGCCTGGCGATGGAGCAGATGTTCCAGGCGACCACCGATGTCGTCGATCGCAAGATGCGCGAGGTCTGGAACAAGAGCACCGAGGTCGCCGCCATCAGTCATGTGCTCTGCCGTCACTACACACGACTGATGCCTGATCAGGCGACCCTGGCCGGACTGGTCCATCAGATCGGCATATTGCCGATCCTGACCTACGCAGAAGAGCACAGCGCCCTGCTATCGGACTCGTTCAGCCTCAATCACGTCATCGACAAGATTCACCCGATGGTGGGTGAGAAAATTCTGCGCACCTGGGATTTCCCGGAGGCAATCGTGTCGGTGGCTGGTCAGTACACCGATTTCCAGCGCAATTCGGCCGCAGTCGATTATGTAGACGTGGTGCAAGTCGCCACCCTGCAGAGCTATATGGGCACCCAGCACCCTTACGCGCAGCTGGACTGGAGCGAGGTTCCCGCCTTCGCCAAGCTGGGGCTCGATCCGAGCGAACTGATGCAGGAGGACGAGGACCTGTCTGCCGCCATGGACGCAGCCATGAGCATGCTTCAGTAAGCACCGAAACACCGTTCGCCCGAAAGCGAGGAACCGTCCCTATGGCACCTAGTCACAAAAAGGGACGGCAATCTCGCCGCATCGCGCCTTGTGTCTGCCTCCCGGCCAACACAAGTCAGGTGAAGAAAGGAGAACGCAATGACCAGAGCAACCAAAACAATTTTCTCGGGCGCATTCGCCTTGCTGTTCGGAGTAGCGGCTAACCTGGCGCTTGCCGCCGAAGGCGAAAACTTCGTCGACGAGGCTTCGGCCAAAGGTATTGCAGAAATCGAAACGGCGAAGATGGCCCTGGACAAGGGTACGTCGGAGGATGTGAAGCAATTCGCCCAGATGATGATCGACGACCACACCAAGGCCAATCAGGAGCTTGCGCAACTGGCCCAGGCCAAAGACCTGGAAATGTCCGACGAGGCCACGCTGATGGACAAGGCCAAAGCCATGATCCTGAAGCTGCGTGATGGCGAGAATTTCGACGAAGCCTACGCCAATAATCAGGTCGTCGCTCACGAGCAGACCATCGAGATGTATCAGGACTACGTGGAGGGTGGCGAGAACGCCGACCTGAAGCAGTTCGCTCAAAAAGCGTTGCCGAAGCTGGAAGAGCATCTCAAGCAGGCCAAGGATCTTCAGGCCAAGCACGGCGCCAAAGATTGACCAAAGCCTAGCCCGATACCGCCTGGGTGTCGGGCTAAACCTCAGCCGGAAGCTGCCAGTCGATCACCTGCATCCCCTGCTGCCTGAGAAACTGGTTGGCGCGACTGAAGTGACCGTTACCGATGAATCCGCGGTGCGCCGAGAGAGGCGAAGGATGCACCGACTTCAGCATCAGATGCCGCGTGGCGTCTATCAGTTTCGATTTGGATTGCGCATGGGCGCCCCAAAGCATGAATACCAGGTGCGGACGCCGCTCGCTGACCACCTCAATGATTCGATCGGTGAATAGCTGCCACCCCGCTTTGGCATGCGAACCGGCGACACCCTGTTCCACGGTGAGCGAAGTATTGAGCAATAGCACGCCCTGTTCTGCCCAGTGCTGCAGATAGCCATGCCGAGGGATATCAAGATTCAAGTCGCGCTTGAGTTCCTTGAAGATGTTCTGCAGTGACGGCGGTGGTGCCACGCCCGGCTGTACCGAAAAGCAAAGTCCATGGGCCTGACCGGCACCGTGGTAGGGATCCTGCCCAAGGATCACTACCTTGACCTGATCGAGCGGCGTGGAATTGAGCGCGTTGAAGATCATCGGCCCCGGCGGAAATATCACCTTGCCCGCAGCCTTCTCTTGCCGAAGGAAAGCGCCAAGCTCAAGCATGTATGGCTTGTCGAACTCCTCGCGCAGCGCTTCTTTCCAGCCAGCCTCCAGCCTGATGCGATCGTCTTGAGTCATGAGCTGTTTCCGGATGGCGTAGCCGCCGAACCCTAGAAAACGGCTTCATTGTTGTCAACCGCAAAACGGCCAAATCACTGAGCTACCGCAAGTTCGACCCTCCCTCCTTTAGTCATAATCGCACCTGGCTCACGTACTGACGCCGGCGCCGCCTTCGAGCCGCACATAAAGAGTGACGCACACACCGGCGGCAGGGTAAAAAAGCTAACTGCCAATAAACCAATAACAAAAGCTATAACAAGGAACATGCTATGAACCGGATCACCCTTCTGGCGCTAGGGCTGGGGTTCTGTCTTACGGCCCAGGCTGCTGACCCCATCACGCTCGGCCTCAACTACCCCCGTACCGGCAGCTACAAGGAAGAAGGCCTTGCACAAATGCGCGGAGCCTTGTTGGCAATCGACGAGATCAACGAGGCGGGCGGTGTTCTGGGCCGCCCGCTACGCCTGATCAGCCGCAATACCGCATCCCGCCCCGAAAAGGCCGTTGCTAACGTCGACAAGATGGCGGATGAAGGCGTTGCCATGCTATTCGGCGGCGTATCCAGCGCAGTGGCCATTGCCGCGAGCAAGCGCGCCAAGGAGCGAGGGCTGCTGTACTTCGGCACCCTGACCTACTCCAACGACACAACCGGCAAGGATGGCCACCGCTACATGTTCCGCGAGTGCAACAACGCATGGATGAGCGCGCGGGTGCTGGGGCAGTATCTGAACGAGAAAATGCCCGGCAAGACCTACTTTTACATCACCTCCGACTACACCTGGGGCCATACCAGCGAGAGCTCGCTGCGCCAAGCGACCGGCACCGTCGACCAGAACAAGCACCAGGGGGTCAAGACAGCCTTCCCAGGCGCACGCCTGTCCGACTACCGCGCGGCGCTGGAAAAGGCAGCCAACAGCGGTGCCGAGGTCCTGGTATTGGTCCTGTTTGGCGAAGACATGGTGCGAGCCATGCGTATCGCCGACGAACTCGACTTGAACAAGAAGATGCAGATTGCGGTTCCCAACCTGACGCAGTCCATGGTCGAACTCGCCGGCCCGGACATCATGCGCGGCGTGCTCGGCACCGAGCCCTGGACCTGGCGCGTACCCGAACTCGAAGGTTCCGAACGCGGCAAGGCATTCGTGCGTGACTTCGGTGAGCGTTACCAGACGCACCCATCAAGCTCCGCGGCTTCGGCCTACAGCATCGTCTATCAGTGGGCAGATGCCGCCACTCGCGCCAAGAGCATCGGCAGTGAGCAAGTCATCGCGGCCCTGGAAAACCACAGCTACAGCCTGCTCAAGGATCAGCAGCAGTGGCGCGAGTTCGACCACCAGAACGTGCAGACCGTCTACGCCATTCAGGTAAAGCCACGCGAAGAAGTGCTCAAGGATCGCTTCAAGCAGGACTATTTCGAGATCGTCCACCGTTTATCCGGCGAGCAGGCTGCGCCGACGCTGGCCGAATGGCAGGAAGAGCGTCGCGCGGGCGGGCAGCCGGCTAGGCTACAGTGAAAGAACGATGGAGCATCTGGGACAGCACCCGGGCGCTCCATCGGGTCGTCTGACCGACCGGAACGCTGCAACCTCGCTGCATTGAAGGACTCTCAAGAGGAGCGACGTTATCGGTCGCTCGTCAGCGGAGCCCTGAAACGCACGAGGATTTCGACCATGAGCACTGCAGTAGAGCCCTACCAAGCCGGTGTCTTCGACCTGACCCACAAGCTGACCGTGGAGAAGCATGGTCACACCGCCCTCATCACGATCAACCATCCGCCTGCCAACACCTGGGACCGCGAGTCACTCATCGGGCTCAAGCAGATCATCGACCATCTGAACCACGATGACGAAATCTACGCACTGGTGATCTGCGGTCAGGGCGAGAAGTTCTTCAGCGCGGGTGCGGACCTGAAACTCTTCGCTGATGGTGATCGCAACCGAGCCCGGGAAATGGCCCGCCGCTTTGGCGAAGCCTTTGAGGCGCTGCGCGATTTCCGCGGTGTCTCCATCGCTGCAATCAACGGATTCGCCCTTGGCGGGGGCCTGGAATGCGCACTGGCCTGCGACCTGCGCATCGCCGAGCAGCAGGCGCAAATGGGCTTGCCGGAGGCTTCGGTGGGCCTGCTGCCCTGTGCGGGCGGCACCCAGGCACTGGCCTGGCTGGTGGGCGAAGGCTGGGCCAAACGCATGATCCTCTGTGGCGAGCGCATCACGGCAGAAACTGCGCTGCGCATCGGACTGGTGGAGCAGGTGGTCGACCCCGGCCAATCGCGTGGCCACGCATTGATGCTCGCATCCCGGGTCGCGCGGCAAAGCCCTGTTGCGGTGCGTGCCATCAAGCCGTTGATCAACGCGGCCCGTAAACGGGTGCCCAATACGCTTGCCGCCGCCGAGCGCGAGGCCTTCGTCGAGCTGTTCGAGGCCGACGACACCCTGGAGGGTGTCAATGCGTTCCTCGAGAAGCGCGACCCTCGCTGGCGCAACCGATGACCGCCGTACCAAACGCAGCCTTACAGGACCTGCCCGCCAATCCGGCGCCGAGGATTACATGCACGTCACCTTCGAAGAACGCCCCGCCCTGCATGGCATGCGAATAGCCATTGTCACCCTGGACGCCGCGCAGCAACTCAACGCCCTGAGCCTGCCGATGATCGACGCACTGCTTGACCAGCTTGGCCGCTGGGCCAACGAGCCGGCAGTCGCCTGCGTGCTGTTACGCGGGAACGGTGCCAAGGCGTTCTGCGCCGGTGGCGACGTACGCCGCCTTGCAGAGGCCTGCCGAGGCGAGCCCGGAACGGTGCCGGCCTTGGCCGAGCGTTTCTTTGCCGACGAGTACCGCCTCGTCCACCTGCTGCACCATTACCCGAAGCCGCTGATCTGCTGGGGCCATGGCTACGTGATGGGCGGCGGTATGGGGCTCCTGCAGAGCGCGACGATCCGCATCGTTACACCGGATAGTTGGCTGGCGATGCCGGAAGTCGCCATCGGCCTGCATACGGATGTCGGCGCGAGCTGGTTCCTTCCTCGCCTGGCTGGCAGGCTGGGTCTGTTTCTGGGCCTCACCGGCACGCGGGTGAATGCCCGCGATGCACTGGACATCGGTCTTGCCGACCGCTGCCTGATGGACGAGCAACAGCCCGAACTCATCGAGGGGCTGGTCCAGATCAACTGGCAGGACCAGGCGCACAGCCAGCTGCACAGTCTGTTGCGGGCCTTGTCCAGGCACGCCACTGCACAGCTGCCCGCACCCAGGTTGCTGCCACGACGAGAGCGGATCGATGAACTGCTGGACGTGGCTGAGCTCGCGCATGCATGGCAGGCCTTGGCCGCGTTGCAGGATGATTCTGACGAAGTAATCGCGCAGGCCGCTCGCGGCCTGCGCGACGGATGCCCACTGAGCGCCCATCTCGCCTGGCGACAGCAGGAAAAAGGCCGGAAGCTGTCGCTGGGCCAGGCATTGCAGATGGAGTACGCGCTAAGCCTGAATTGCTGTCGCCACCCGGAGTTCGCCGAAGGCGTCCGTGCCCGCTTGATCGACAAGGACAATAGGCCAGGCTGGCATTGGCCGGACGCCCACCACGTTCCTCCAGCGGTGGTCGAGGCGCACTTCGAGCCGACCTGGGAAGGGGATCATCCACTGACCGGCCTGGCCTGAATGCCCTCTCATCACCGATAGTAGTGCTGACGGCCGCCCCTATCGTAATGCGGCCGTAGCCGATGATCGCGCCCATCCCTGATCAACGGCGGACGCTGCTGGCGATGTTCCTGACGCCAGTAGCCACGTCGTTCGAAGCCGCGATGGCGGTCGTAGTATTGCGGCGGAAGCTGACTCTGATAACGCGGCGGCAGGTTGCGCGGGTACTGCGGATAGTGGGAATAAGGGCTTCGCGGGTCGTATTGATGCGGACGGTTGTGCTGACGATAGTCCCGGTCATAGTGTCGCGGCGCCGGATTGTAGTAGCGCGGACTCTCCGCCTGGAAGACCCAGACGCCGTCTCGCCGCTCCGCATGGGCCTGCAGGCTCATGCCCAGGCCGACACAGAGCAGAATAAGCAGTGAAGAACGAATGCTCATGGAAACCACCTCCGATGGCGTCACAGGCTTCGATTCATCAGACCACAACCGTGAGACAGCTGCAGAAACAGCGGACAACCGGCAGCTCTGACACGACGTCATGCGTCGTGCGAGGACCGCGACGGGCCGCCGCACCTTGTATGGCTGCCGCTGCTTCCCGATAATAGCGGCCCTTTAGCCCCACGGCTCTCGCAGAGCGGACGGAACGGGAATAGACCCTAGATGACCGAACTCGCCCTGATCATGGTTAGCGCCATCCTGGTCAACAATTTCGTGCTGGTGCAGTTCCTCGGTCTGTGCCCGTTCATGGGCGTCTCGAAGAAGATCGAGACCGCCATCGGCCTGTCGCTGGCCACCACCTTCGTGCTGACGCTTGCTGCTATGTGCAGCTACCTCGTCCAGCAGTATGTGCTCAAGCCGCTGGACCTCGAGTTTCTACGCACCATCAGTTTCATTCTGGTGATCGCGGTGACCGTTCAGTTCACCGAGATGGTGGTGAACAAGACCAGTCCGCTGCTGTACCGCGTACTCGGCATCTTTCTGCCACTGATCACCACCAACTGCATCGTGCTCGGCGTGGCGCTGCTCAATGCCAACAAAGCCGAATTCACCTTTCTCACCGCCACCGTCAACGGCTTCGCCGCGGGGCTGGGCTTTTCCCTGGTGCTCGTACTGTTCGCTGCCATGCGCGAGCGCATCGCCATTGCCGACGTGCCGAAGTCGTTCCAGGGCGCGGCGATCGGCATGGTCACCGCCGGCCTGATGTCGCTGGCATTCATGGGCTTCACCGGGCTGATCAAGCTATGAGCGCAGTCGTCATCGCGATCCTCGCCCTGCTCGCCCTGTGCCTGCTCGGAGGCGCCATCCTCGGTTTCGCCGCTGTGCGTTTTCGTGTCGAAGGCGATCCGATCGCCGAGCAGATCAATGCCCTGCTACCCCAGACCCAATGTGGCCAGTGCGGCTATCCGGGCTGCAAACCCTACGCCGAAGCCATTGCCGGCGGCGACAAGATCAACAAGTGTCCACCGGGCGGCGAAGCAACCATCCAGGCCCTGGCCGACCTGCTCGATGTCGAGGCGGAGCCGCTGGATGCCGAGGGTGGCGAAAAGCCGCAGATGGTCGCCTACATCCGTGAAGCCGAGTGCATCGGCTGCACCAAGTGCATCCAGGCCTGCCCGGTTGACGCCATCGTCGGTGCCGCGCGGCAGATGCACACCGTGATCATTTCCGAGTGCACCGGCTGCGACCTGTGTGTCGAACCCTGCCCGGTGGACTGCATCGACATGATCGAAGTCGGCAGCAACCTGCAGAGCTGGAAATGGAACCGGCCGCTGGCGCCCGGCCAGCTGATCGCAACTGATCGGGAGCAGGCCGCATGACCGCACTGAAGATCTGGGACATCCACGGCGGCATTCATCCGCCGGAACACAAGGATCTGTCCAACCGCACCCCGATCCAGCCGGCCCCGCTGCCCAAGCGCCTGGTCCTGCCACTGACGCAGCACCTCGGAGCGCCGGCCGAGCCCTGCGTCACTCTTGGCGAACAGGTACTCAAAGGTCAGCAGATCGCTGTCGCCAGCGGGTTTGTCAGCGCGCCGCTGCATGCTCCTACCTCCGGAGTGGTCAGCTTCATCGGCCCGCAGCCCTACCCGCATGTATCAGGCATGCTCGCCAACGCGATCGTCATCGACAGCGATGGCGAAGACAAATGGATCGACCTGCATCCGCAGCCGGATTACCGTGAACTCGAGCGCCCTGCCCTGCTCGAGCTGATTCGCCAGGCCGGCATCAGCGGCCTCGGCGGCGCCGGCTTCCCCACCGCCGTGAAGCTCAGCCCCCCGCCGACCCAGACGATCCGCACGCTGATCATCAATGGCACCGAGTGCGAGCCCTACATCACCGCCGATGACCTGCTGATGCGTGAAAAGGCGGCCGAGCTGGTCGCGGGGATCGAGATACTCGCGCACCTGATTCAGCCGCAAGAGGTACTGATCGGCATCGAGGACAACAAGCCCGAAGCGATCGCCGCAGTGCGGGCTGCCATCGGCGAGCGCCCCTTCACGTTGAAGGTCTTCCCAACCAAGTATCCGTCCGGTGGCGAAAAGCAGCTGATCCAGATTCTCACCGGAGAAGAGGTTCCCAGTGGCGGCTTGCCGGCGGATATCGGCATGCTCTGCCAGAACGTTGGAACCTGCGTCGCCATCCACGACGCCGTGCTCCTCGGCAAGCCGTTGATCTCGCGCATCACCACCCTGACCGGCGAGGCGCTGGCGCGGCCGATGAACGTCGAGGTGCTGATCGGCACCCCCGTGGATGAACTGCTGGCCTTCGCCGGTCTCGATCAGCGCAGGCTCAACCGTCTGATCATGGGCGGCCCGATGATGGGCTTCAGCCTGCCATCCCTTGAGGTGCCGGTGGTCAAGACCACCAACTGCCTGCTGGCGAGCACGCTGGAAGAGCTGCCGCCACCGCCGCCCGCTCTGCCGTGCATCCGTTGCGGAGAGTGCGCCGAGGCCTGCCCGGTCAGCCTGCTACCGCAGCAGCTGCATTTCTTTGCCCTCGGCCAGGAGCATGAGCAGCTCAAGGCCCATAACCTGTTCGACTGCATCGAGTGCGGCGCCTGCGCCTACGTCTGCCCCTCCAACATCCCCCTGGTGCAGTATTACCGCGCTGCCAAGGGTGAGATCCGCGAGCTGGAGCAGAAGCAGCAGAAGGCCGAGCACTCCAAACAGCGCTTCGAGCTTCGCCAGGAACGTCTACGGCGCGCCGAAGAACAGAAGGAAGCCGAACGCAAGGCCCGTGCCGAACGTGCGGCACGCGCCAAGGCGGCGCAAAGCGAGAGCGGCCCGACCGCGACCACAGCCGAGACGGCGGCCCCGGCACAGAAGACCAGCCTTTCCGAAACGCAGAAGAAACTTAAGATCGAGGCCAGCATGGCCCAGGTCGCCCTGAAGAAAGCCGAGAAGCAGCTGGCCACCCATGCCACTGCCGAGCTGGAAGCCCAGGTTGCCGATCTGCGCAACGCCGCCGAGGCCGCGCAGCGTGCGTTGGATGCCGCCATGCAGGCGGACTCCGCTCCGCCCGCCACTGCGCCTGGGCCAGACGATGCCGTTGCGAAAAAAGCCAAGATCGAAGCCGCCATGCTCAAGGCACAGATTCGCAAGCTGGAGAAGATCGAAGCACCGGATGACGATCAGCAAGCCGAACTCGCCCGCCTGCGCCAGCAACTGCACGAAGCAGAGCAGGCTCTTAGTACCGCGCAGGGCGCAGCACCCGCTCCCGCCGCCAAGTCGGCCGATGACGAAGCACTGAAGAAGGCGAAGATCGAAGCCGCCATGCTCAAGGCGCAGATTCGCAAGCTGGAGAAGATCGAAGCACCGGACGACGATCAGCAGACCGAGCTCGCCCGTCTACGTCAGCAGCTGAACGGCGCCGAACAGGCGCTGACCGCCGCGCAGAGTGCAGCGCCCGCTCCCGCCGCCAAGCCGGCCGATGACGAAGCACTGAAAAAAGCCAAGATCGAAGCTGCCATGCTCAAGGCGCAGATCCGCAAGCTGGAGAAGGTCGAAGCACCGGACGACGACCAACAAGCCGAACTCGCCCGCCTGCGCCAGCAGCTGCACGACGCCGAACAGGCGCTGACCGCCGCGCAGAGTGCAGCGCCCGCTCCCGCCGCCAAGCCGGCCGATGACGAAGCACTGAAAAAAGCCAAGATCGAAGCTGCCATGCTCAAGGCGCAGATCCGCAAGCTGGAGAAGATCGAAACACCGGACGACGACCAACAAGCCGAACTCGCCCGCCTGCGCCAGCAGCTGCATGAAGCAGAGCAGGACCTCAGTGCCGCGCAGAATTCGGCGCCAACACCGGATGCGAAGCCAGCTGCTGACGATGCACTGAAGAAAGCCAAGATCGAACTGGCGATGAAGCGCGCCGAACTCAAGAAAGCCGAGAAAGCCGGCGTCGAAGAACCGGAGCTCAGCCGTCTGCGTGATGCGCTGAGCGCAGCGGAGCAAGCGCTGCACGCTGCCGAGGATGCTTCGCAAAAACCCGCGCCCGAGCTGGTGCGGACCAGCAAGCCGGGAGTCGATGATCGCCAGCGGGAGCTCAAGACCGAGCTCGCCTTTGCCCGAGCCGATCTGCGCAAGCTTGAGCGCGACGAGAACGCAGAGTCCGCTGCAATAGACGCTGCCCGCGCACGGTTGAGCGAGGCGGAACGCCAGATGGCGGAATATCAGGACTCATGAACCCACGGCTCGAGACAACAGCAACCTTCGTCGCCTGGGTGAAACACCAACACATAGAACGGACACAAGGCGTAGGCTCCCCGGCCTGCACCCAGTCAACGCGCTAGAACCGGAGAGCCAATGGCCCTGCCCCGCATCACTTCGCCCCATGCCAAGGGCCCCAGCCGTACCCAGCGCGTCATGCTGCTGGTGCTCGCGGCTACTCTGCCCGGCGTGATCGTGCTGACCTGGCTTTACGGCGCCGGTACGTTGATCAACATGGCCTGGGCCTGCGCGGCCGCTCTTGGTTTCGAAGCAGCGATTCTGAAGCTGCGCCAGCGTCCGGTAGGCTTCTTTCTCCGCGATGGCAGCGTGCTGGTTACCGCTGTGTTGCTGGCCCTCGCGCTGCCGCCCTACTCACCCTGGTGGCTGACACTGATTGCCACTGGTTGCGCGGTGGTCTTCGGCAAACAGCTGTATGGCGGTCTTGGCCAGAACCCCTTCAACCCGGCGATGATCGGCTACGTGGTGGTGCTGATTTCCTTCCCGGTCGAAATGACAACCTGGCCTGTGCCGCACAGCGTCGGGCTAGGTGCCGGCCTGCAGCACATCCTCGGCATCGCCTCGCTGCCCGATGGCTGGACCCAGGCCACGGCCCTCGACGTAGTGAAGGTGAACAAAAGCCTGACCATCGACGAGCTGTGGAGCAATCCGGCGTTCGGCCACTTTGGCGGCATCGGTTCGGAGGTGGTGAACCTGGCTTTCCTGGCCGGCGGCCTGTTCCTACTGCACAAAAGGCTGTTCAGCTGGCATGCGCCAGTGGGCATGCTCGCCGCGCTGGTGGTGATGAGCCTGGTGTTCTGGAATGGCTCGGGCTCTGATAGCAACGGCTCGCCGCTGTTCCATCTGCTCAGCGGCGCCACCATGCTAGGCGCATTCTTCATCGTCACCGATCCGGTCAGCAGCGCCACCAGCCCGCTCGGGCGTCTCATCTTCGGTGTTGGCGTCGGCATTCTGGTCTACGTCATCCGCGCCTGGGGCGGCTATCCGGATGGCGTGGCCTTCGGCGTATTGCTGATGAACCTGGCGGCACCCACTATCGATTACTACACCCGCCCGCGCACCTACGGCCACCGCAAGGCCGAGCGCGGCTTCAAGCTGGGCGAATGACATGATGCTTCCGGAAATCAGCCGTTCCATGCTGAAGAACGCCGCGGTGCTGGGCCTGTTCGCAATTGTCACCGTAGGCGCGGTGACGCTGCTTCAGCAGGGAACCGCCGAACGCATCCAGGCCGCCGAACGCGCCGCACAGGTTCGCGCACTGGGTGAAATTCTGCCCGCAGGCAGTTATGACAATCACCTGCTCGACGACAGCGTGCTGATCCAGGACCGCTTGCTCGGCAACAAGAGCCCTCTGCCCGCTTATGTCGCAATCAAGGATGGCCGGCCAAGCGCCGTGATCCTCCAGGCCATCGCGCCGGATGGCTACAGCGGCGCGATTCACCTGCTGGTGGGCATCCACGCCGACGGCCGGGTCGCCGGTGTCCGCGTCATCGGTCATCGTGAAACGCCAGGACTGGGCGACAAGATCGAACTGGCGAAAAGTCCTTGGATTCGCAGTTTCGAAGGCAAGTCGCTGAGCAGCCCCGAGGCCGAAGGCTGGGCAGTGAAGAAGGATCGCGGCGAATTCGACCAGTTCGCCGGCGCCACCATCACCCCCCGCGCCGTGGTCGGCGCCGTGCACCGCACCTTGCAGTACTTCGATGCGCACAAGGCCGAGCTGCTGGCAACCGGCGGCGAGACGACCGGGGCAGTCGGCGACGCCTTGGAAAGCCGCACCGAGCCCGCCGGAGCCACCGTCCACTCACGCGCCGGAAGTGCCGCCACCCGCGACGAGCTGCAAACCAACGAGCCTGAAGCCGAGCCGCAAGGGGATCAGCCATGAGCGCACCCAGCTATCGCGAACTGACCGTCAACGGACTGTGGAAGAACAACCCGGCGCTGGTCCAGCTGCTCGGGCTCTGTCCGCTGCTCGGCGTCAGCAACTCGGCGGTCAACGCACTCGGACTCGGCCTGGCGACGATGCTGGTGCTGACCTGTTCGAACATCGGCGTATCGCTGGTGCGCGGCGTGGTCAACACCGCGGTGCGTCTGCCGGCATTCGTGATGATCATCGCAGCGCTGACCACCTGCATCGAGCTGCTGATGCAGGCCTTCACCTACGAGCTGTACCAGATCCTCGGCATCTTCATCCCGCTGATCACCACCAACTGCGTCATCCTTGGACGCGCCGACGGGTTCGCCGCCAAACACAATCCACTGATCGCAGGCTTCGACGGTCTGGTCATGGGCATCGGCTTCTGTCTGGTTCTGGTGGTGCTCGGCGGCCTGCGCGAACTGTTCGGCACCGGTGCGCTGTTCGCCAACATGCACCTGCTGTTCGGCCCGATCGCCGCTGACTGGCAAATCACTCTGTTCAGCGACTACAAGGGCTTCCTGTTGGCGATTCTGCCGCCTGGGGCCTTCATCGTGCTCGGCCTGCTGATTGCGCTGAAGAACCGGATCGACCAGCAGCTTGCCGAACGTGCCCGCGCCACCCAGCCCGCTGCGCCGGCCGCCAGCCGCCGCGTACGCGTAACCGGTGTGATCGAGTGAGCCCGTTCCGATGAATGCCGAAAAACGTCGGGAAATCTTCCGGCGCTTGCATGAAGATAACCCTGAGCCGAAGACCGAGCTGGCCTACAGCACGCCCTTCGAGCTGCTGATCGCCGTGATCCTCTCGGCCCAGGCCACCGATGTCGGCGTGAACAAGGCCACTGCCAGGCTCTACCCCGTGGCCAACACCCCGGAGGCGATCTACGCCCTCGGCTACGACGGCCTGTGCGAGTACATCCGCACCATCGGCCTGTATCCGAGCAAGGCGAAGAACGTCATCGAGACCTGTCGCATCCTGATCGAGAAGCATGGCGGCCAGGTGCCGGACAATCGCGAGGATCTGGAAGCCCTCCCCGGGGTGGGCCGCAAGACCGCCAACGTGGTACTGAACACGGCATTCCGCCAATTCACCATGGCGGTGGACACGCACATCTTCCGGGTCAGCAACCGCACCGGCATCGCCCCGGGCAAGAACGTTCTGGAGGTCGAACGCAAGCTGATTCGTTTCGTACCGAAGGATTATCTGCTCGACGCACACCACTGGCTGATCCTGCACGGACGCTATGTCTGCAAGGCGCGCAAACCGCTATGCGGCAGCTGTCGGATCGAGGATCTCTGCGAATACAGGCACAAGACTTCGGACGATTGAGCGCACTAGCGAAAAGCTTGCATCGCGATTGAAAAAAACTTTTTTACCGGCTCCCGATTTGCGGCTATAAGGTGCGCCATGAGCGCCCCGTAGCCTTGGAGTGAACAAGTGGCCGAGAAAGAAGACATTCAGATCGAAGACGATTTCATCGCCGAAGATGACGATGAGAGCAGCGAAGCTCCCGTCGAGGTCGCCAAGACCAATCTGACCAAGCGCCGAATCATCGACAACCTGCTGGAGGAACGCCGCCTGCAGAAACAGTTGAACGACTTCGACTTCGATCTATAAAAGAAAAAGCCCCGAAAGGGGCTTTTTCATATCTACCGATCAGTCAGCGCGCTTCGGCGATAACAGTTCTATCTTGTAGCCATCCGGGTCTTCAACGAAGGCCAGAATGCTCGAACCGTGCATCATCGGCCCCGGCTCCCGGGTGATCTTGCCGCCACGGGCGCGGATGTCCTCGCAGGCCTTGTAGACATCTTCCACTTCCAGGGCGATGTGGCCGTAGCCATTACCCAGCTCGTAGGTCTCGACACCCCAGTTGTGGGTCAGCTCGATGACGCTGTTGTGCGCCTCGTCGCCGTAACCGACGAAGGCGAGCGTGAATTTGCCGTCCGGATAGTCTTTGCGGCGCAGCAGGGTCATGCCCAGCACTTCGGTATAGAAGGCGATGGACTTTTCCATATCGCCGACACGCAGCATGGTATGCAGCAGTCTCATGATTCAGGTCTCCTCGTTCGGCAGCGCTTGTGGCAGTGCAGAAAGTACAACCCCGGCACATGGCCGGGGTCGGTTGGCTCAGGCGCGTCAGCTTATCAGAACTGGGTGCGGCCCTTGCCCGCGGCGATGCGCATGCGCAACGCATTGAGCTTGATGAAGCCGCCAGCGTCGGCCTGGTTGTAGGCGCCGCCGTCTTCTTCGAAGGTCGCGATGTTGGCATCGAACAGCGAATCGTCCGACTTGCGGCCGACCACGATGACGTTGCCCTTGTACAGCTTCAGGCGCACCACACCGTTCACGTTGACCTGGGAGGCGTCGATCATCTGCTGCAGCATGCTGCGCTCGGGGCTCCACCAGTAGCCGTTGTAGATCAGGCTGGCGTACTTGGGCATCAGCTCGTCTTTGAGGTGCGCCACTTCGCGGTCGAGGGTGATCGACTCGATGGCGCGGTGGGCCTTGAGCATGATGGTGCCGCCAGGGGTCTCGTAGCAGCCACGGGACTTCATGCCGACATAGCGGTTCTCGACGATGTCGAGGCGGCCGATGCCGTTCTCGCCACCGATACGGTTCAGCTCGGCCAGGACCTGAGCCGGCGTCATGTCCTTGCCGTCGATGGCGACGATGTCACCCTTGCGGTAGGTCAGCTCGATGTAGGTCGGGGTGTCCGGCGCCGCTTCCGGGGACTTGGTCCAGCGCCACATGTCCTCTTCGTGCTCGGTCCAGGTGTCTTCCAGCACGCCACCCTCGTAGGAGATGTGCAGCAGGTTGGCGTCCATGGAGTACGGCGACTTCTTCTTGCCGTGGCGCTCGATCGGGATGGCGTGCTTCTCGGCGTAGTCCATCAGCTTCTCGCGGGACAGCAGGTCCCACTCGCGCCACGGAGCGATTACCTTTACGCCGGGCTTGAGTGCATAGGCGCCCAGCTCGAAACGCACCTGGTCGTTGCCCTTGCCGGTCGCACCGTGGGAGATGGCATCGGCGCCGGTCTCGTTGGCGATCTCGATCAGTCGCTTGGCGATCAACGGACGGGCGATGGAGGTACCCAGCAGATACTCGCCTTCATAGACGGTGTTGGCACGGAACATCGGGAAGACGAAATCGCGGACGAACTCTTCGCGCAGGTCATCGATGTAGATTTCCTTGACGCCCAGGGCTTGAGCCTTGGCGCGGGCCGGCTCGACCTCCTCGCCCTGGCCGAGGTCGGCGGTGAAGGTCACCACTTCGCAGTTGTAGGTGTCTTGCAGCCACTTGAGAATCACCGAGGTGTCCAGGCCACCGGAATAGGCCAGAACTACCTTCTTAACGTCCGCCATGCCATCAGCTCCACGGGTTATACGGAAAACCTGCGATTCTACCGGTCGCGGGGCTGCTTTTACAGGGGCGCGGCGGTCGCGCGGTCAGGAAGATGGCGCCGCTGTTTCGGTCGAGTTCGCCGCGGCCGCTGCCTCGCGCTCCAGACGCAGGGTGACTCGCCGGTTCTTGGCCCGGTTGGCTTCGCTGCTGTTGGCCACCAGCGGATAGCGCTCGCCATGGAAGCGCACGGTGATCTGCTGCTCCGGCACGCCATTGGCGATCAGGTACTCCTGCACCGCCAGCGCCCGGCGTCTCGACAGATCACGATTGACCAGCCGATTGCCGCTGTTGTCGGAATGGCCGTCGAGCTGGATGCGATTCACGCTGGGATCGGCACGCAGGTACTGCAGGATGATGTCCAGCTTGGCACGCCCCAGCGCATCGAGCGCTACGTCGCTGCTGGGGAAGCCGATCTGCGATTGGCGCACCTGATCGAAGTTGACCGGCAGCAATTTCGCCGTGCAGGCGCGGTAGTCTTCGTAGGCCTTGGTGAAACGCGCCGGCAGCAGGCGGATCTCCAGCGCATCGCCGCCATGCAGCGTGCGATGGCGCACCACCGGGCTACGACCTTCGAGCAATCCGCTGAGCAGCCGTCCGGCCTGCGCCTGGGTGCTGTTGAACGGGATATCGCCACCACCCACCGACACAACCCCCAGATTGATATCGCTGCGTGAAGGCTGCCACGGCGCGGCAGCGGCCAGCAGCGTCGCCGAACCGGTACTCAGCCAGCGTTCCGGGGAATGCAGGCGGAAAATTGCCTGCTCGCCGGCCCGACGCACGAACTGGCCGCTGCCAAAACCGGCGATGGGCTGGATCAGCCGACACTCGAACTGATCGCCCTCCACCTGCCACTGCACCCGCTCCAGCCGAGTCTGGAATGTCAGGGCGTTGGCCGGTGAAGCGAGCAGGCACAACAGTACGAGGGGGCGCAGGCGCACGGTGGGCTCCGGGAGGATGCTGGTTCCATCTAGGTATCGGTGCCCGGTCAGCAAACTTGAGCGTTGGGCGGTGAGGGTCGACCGCCGCAGACGAAGGCAAGGTGCCCCGCCCGGGCTTTTCCGGTAGCATTCGCGCACGTTTCACCCGCCTGGAAAGCCCCGCATGTCCGACCGACTCACCCTGCTGCGCCCCGACGACTGGCACATCCACCTGCGCGACGGCGCCGCCCTGCCTCACACCGTCGCGGATGCTGCTCGCCAGTTCGCCCGCGCCATCATCATGCCGAACCTGGTGCCACCGGTACGCAATGCCGACGAGGCCGAAGCCTATCGCCAGCGCATCCTGGCGGCTCGGCCGGCCGGCAGTGATTTCGCGCCATTGATGGTGCTCTATCTCACCGACAGCACCAGTTCCGACGATATCCGCCAGGCCAAGGCCAGCGGCTTCGTGCATGCCGCCAAGCTATATCCGGCAGGCGCGACCACCAACTCCGCTTCCGGCGTAACCGCGATCGACAACATCTTCGGTGTGCTGGAAACCATGGCGGAGGTCGGCCTGCCTTTGCTGGTCCACGGCGAGGTCACGCGCAGCGAGATCGATATCTTCGATCGTGAGAAACACTTCATCGACGAGCAGTTGAGCCGCGTCACCGCGCGCTTCCCAACCCTCAAAGTGGTGTTCGAGCACATCACCACCCGTGACGCCGTGCAGTTCGTCCAGGCGGCAGGCACCAACGTCGGCGCCACCATCACCGCACACCACCTGCTGTACAACCGCAACCACATGCTGGTCGGCGGCATTCGTCCGCACCTTTTCTGCCTGCCGGTGCTCAAGCGCAACGTTCACCAGAAAGCCCTGCTGGATGCCGCAACCAGCGGCAACCCGAAGTTCTTCCTCGGCACCGACTCGGCCCCCCACGCACAGCACGCCAAGGAAGCTGCCTGCGGTTGTGCTGGGTGCTATACCGCGCATGCGGCCATCGAGCTGTACGCCGAAGCCTTCGAGCAGCGGCAGGCGCTGGACAAACTGGAACCCTTTGCCAGTCACTTCGGTCCGGATTTCTACGGTCTGCCGCGCAACACCACGCAGATCACCCTGGTGCGCGAGGAGTGGAACGTGCCGGCCAATCTGCCATTCGGTGAGCAGGTCGTCGTGCCGCTGCGTGCCGGGGAACGACTGCACTGGCGTCTGGAGACGAACGCATGAGCGAAGAACACTTCGAAGATGAGCTCGAAGAGCACCTGCCGGGCAAACCCCGCTCGCCGATGGCGCGGCGTTTCCGTGGTTTCCTGCCAGTGGTGATCGATGTCGAGTGCGGCGGCTTCAACAGCGCAACGGATGCGCTGCTGGAAATTGCGGCCGTGACCATCGGCATGGACGAGCAAGGCCTGCTGTACCCGCAGGACACCTTGTTCTACCGCGTGGAGCCTTTCGCTGGCGCCAACATCGAGGCAGCCGCGCTGGAGTTCACCGGCATCAAACTCGACCATCCGCTGCGCATGGCCGTGCCCGAATCGCAGGCCCTGACCGATATCTTTCGCAGCGTGCGCAAGGCGGTGAAATCCGCCGGCTGCAAGCGCGCGATTCTGGTCGGTCATAACAGCAGCTTCGACCTGGGATTTCTCAACGCAGCGATCGCTCGTTGCGAGATCAAGCGCAACCCGTTCCACCCCTTCTCCAGCTTCGACACCGCCACCCTCGCTGGCCTTGCCTACGGTCAGACCGTGCTGGCCAAGGCCTGCCAGGCCGCCGGGATCGACTTCGACGGCCGCGAGGCGCACTCGGCCCGGTACGACACCGAGAAGACTGCCGAGCTGTTCTGCGGCATCGTCAATCGTTGGCGGGAAATGGGCGGTTGGGAAGAGTTCGACGAGTAACGTCCGGGATACGGAGCATCGGGGCGAAGGCCCGCTTCGGAATGCCAGCAGTCGAGATCGACGCTGTAAACGAAAAAAGGCCAGTCATGCGACTGGCCTTTTTTGTATTACCGCAGCGTTACAGCGGCTTGCCCCGGTTGCCGTGCTGGCCAACGAAGGCCTGAACGGCCTTCAGTTCGTTCGGCAGCACCGTGCAACGCTCGCTGCGTTCGAACAGATCAGCCAGGTGCGCCGGCAGGGCAAGTGCTTGGCCAATACCCGCCTTCTCCACAGCATCCGGGAATTTCACCGGGTGCGCGGTGCCCAGTGTCACCATCGGGATGCTCAGGCTGCGACGGCATTCGCGTGCGGCATGCACGCCGATAGCCGTATGCGGATCGAGCACCTCGCCGGTTTCCTTGAAGACCTGAGCAATGGTGGCGCAGGTCTGCTCGTCATCCACGGCCAGCGAATCGAACAGCTTGCGCGCTTCGGCCCAGCGTTCCTCTTCCACCGACAGCTTGCCGCTGGCACGGAAACCATCCAGCAATTCGGCCACGGCCTTGCCATTGCGACCATGCAGGTCAAACAGCAGACGCTCGAAGTTCGACGACACCATGATGTCCATCGACGGCGACAGCGACGCGTGCAGGGTGTCCTTGTCGTAGCGGTTGCCGGACATGAAGCGATGCAGGATGTCGTTGCGGTTGGTGGCAACGATCAGCTGGTTGATCGGCAGGCCCATGTTGCGCGCCAGATAGCCGGCAAAGATGTCGCCGAAATTGCCGGTCGGCACTGAGAACGCCACGGAGCGCGCCGGACCGCCGAGCTGCAGCGCAGCGTGGAAGTAGTAGACGATCTGGGCCATGATCCGCGCCCAGTTGATCGAGTTGACTGCCACCAGGCGGGTGCCCTTGAGGAACCCCTGGTCGGCGAAGCTGGCCTTGACCATCTCCTGGCAGTCATCGAAATTGCCTTCGATGGCGATGTTGTGAATGTTGTCGCCGAGGATGGTGGTCATCTGCCGGCGCTGCACTTCGGATACGCGGTTGTGCGGGTGCATGATGAAGATGTCGACGTTGTCGCAGGCCTGGCAGCCTTCGATGGCCGCCGAACCGGTATCACCGGAGGTGGCGCCCATGATCACCACGCGCTCGCCACGCTTGGCCAGCACGTGATCGAGCAGGCGACCGAGCAGCTGCAAGGCGAAATCCTTGAACGCCAGGGTTGGGCCGTGAAACAGCTCCAGCACCCACTCGTTGCCGTTCAGCTGACGCAGCGGGGCGATGGCGCTATGGGCGAAGACGCCATAGGTTTCTTCGAGGATTCGCTTGAAGTCGGCGTCCGGAATGCTGCCGGCAACGAACGGGCGCATGACCCGAAAGGCCAGCTCGTGATACGGCAGGCCGGCCCAAGAGGCAATTTCTTCCACGGTGAACCGCGGCAGGTTCTCCGGCACGTACAGGCCGCCATCGCTAGCCAGGCCGGCCAGCAGGACGTCTTCGAAGTTCAGGGCCGGCGCCTGGCCGCGAGTGCTGATGTAGCGCATTTGTTCAAACCTTCGGTTCGAGCGGCAGGCTGGCGCTGCAGGTATCAGGCTGTTCCGTGCCTGCAGCTGCGGCCTGCGGCTTGGTTAGTTGAGCTGTTCGACGCGAATGCGCACGACCTTGTCCGCCACATCATCGAGGGCTTCCAACGCAGCGATAGCATCGTCGATACGCTGCTCGACCACTCGATGGGTCACCAGAATCACAGGAACCAGACCGTCCTGGACTTCGGCCTCCTTCTGCATGATCGACTCGATGTTGATGCCACGCTCGGAGAGAATGGTTGCCACCTGAGCCAGCACGCCCGGATGGTCCTTGGCCTGGATGCGCAGGTAGTAGGCGCTCTCGCAGGCGCTGATCGGAAGAATTGGATGATCGGACAGCGAGTCGGGCTGGAACGCCAGATGCGGCACGCGATTGTTCGGATCGGTGGTTAGAGCCCGGGTCACATCCACGAGGTCGGCCACGACTGCCGAAGCGGTCGGCTCCATGCCTGCACCGGCGCCGTAGTAGAGCGTGCTGCCGACGGCATCGCCATTGACCATGACCGCATTCATCACGCCATTGACGTTGGCGATCAGGCGGTCGGCCGGAATCAGTGTCGGATGAACGCGCAGTTCGATGCCAGCATCGGTGCGGCGGGCGACGCCCAGGTGCTTGATGCGATAGCCCAGCGCTTCGGCGTAATTCACATCAGCCGTGGTCAGGCGCGCGATGCCCTCGGTGTAAGCCTTGTCGAACTGCAGCGGGATCCCGAAAGCGATGGACGCCAGAATCGTCAGCTTGTGCGCGGCATCGATGCCCTCGACGTCGAAGGTCGGGTCGGCCTCGGCGTAGCCGAGCTCCTGGGCTTCCTTGAGAACGTCCTCGAAGGTGCGCCCCTTTTCACGCATCTCGGTGAGGATGAAGTTGCCGGTGCCGTTGATGATTCCCGCCAGCCAGTTGATGCGGTTACCTGCCAAGCCTTCACGAATCGCCTTGATGACCGGAATACCACCCGCGACCGAGGCTTCGAAGGCGACGATTACGCCCTTCTCGCACGCCTTGGCGAAGATTTCGTTGCCATGCACGGCGATCAGCGCCTTGTTGGCGGTGACCACATGCTTGCCGTTCTCGATGGCCTTGAGGACGAGTTCCTTGGCCAGGGTATAACCGCCGATCAGCTCGACGACGATGTCGATTTCGGGGTTGTTCACGACATCGAAGATGTCCGCCGTGATGGCTGTCGTACCGGTATCGCACTTGGGATTCGGGTGCCGGGTGGCAATCTGCGCAACCTCGATTCCTCGCCCGGCACGGCGGGCAATCTCCTCGGCGTTGCGTTTGAGCACATTGAAGGTACCGCCACCGACGGTTCCCAGCCCACAGATGCCAACTTTCACCGGTTTCAAGCTGAACTCCCCATTCACAGCGAGACGACCGGACCTGCCGGTCGACAAAAGAGTCGCACATTACGAAGGGAGCAGCTTTTAGTCAATCAGCCTCGCCTTGCGGCGGGCGCGCCCCCATCGTCAAGCTCCAACCGCTGATGCCATTGCGCGAGCGACTCATCCGGGTATTCGGCAAAACAGCGATCATGCCCCTGTACTTGCGGCTCTACCCAGCTGGCCTTGGAGTCGAGCATCAGATGCGTGTGCTCCGGCGGGACGGGCAGATCGGTGTCGATCGCCGATGCGAAGGGATGCACCAGCTCGGGCCAGTTCGGATCCCACAACCACAACGCACTGGCGCAGTGTCGACAGAAGTGGCGGCGACCATCACTGATCTTTACCTCGCCAGTCTCGGCATCGGTGATACGCGCCTGGTAGACGCCAAGATGCTCCCGCCCCTCGACCTGCAGGCTGCGATAGTCACCACCAAGATTGATCGCGTAGCCGCCGCCACCCGCTGTCTTGCGACAGATCGAGCAGTAGCAGCGCATGAAAGGATACGGCTGCGCGGATTCTAGGCTGAACCGCACAGCCTGACAGTGACAGGAACCTTCGAGCTTCATCACGCCCTCCTCATTCAGACCCTTAGGGTTTTGAACGCATCAGGCCAGCCAGTTCCACTATCGGCAATCAGCCCGAATGAATCGGACCAATGGCCTCAACGCATTACTCGGCAGCAAGCGCAACTTCTGCTAACTGGGCCGCCGGCTGATAGCCGGGAATCATCTGACCGTTGGCGAGAATGATGGCAGGCGTGCCCTGTACGCCGATCATCTGGCCAAGCTGATACTGCTTTTCGATAGGCGTCTCGCAGCTGGCTGTGGGCAGATCTTCACGCGCCTTGGCCTTGTTCATGGCGTCCTGGCGATCCTTGGCGCACCACACGCTGGTCAGGGTATTGGCCCCATGGCTACCCATGCCCTGCCGCGGAAACGCGACATAGCGAACCTCAACGCCGAGGCGGTTCAACTGCGAAACCTCGCTGTGCAGCTTCTGGCAGTAGCCACAGTCAGTATCGGTAAATACGGTGATATGGGTCTTGGGTTCCTTGGGCGCGAACACCACCATCTCGCTGGCCGGGATCGAGTTGATCTGCTTGGCCACCGACTTGCTTTGAGCTTGCTCGGTCAGGTTGACGGCCTGACCATCCTTGAACTGGTAGAGATAGCCCTGGATGACGAACTGCCCATCAGCGCTGGCATACAGCTGCCGCCCGCCCTCCAGCTGAACCTGATAAACCCCGGGCATCGGGCTCTCGGCGATAGCCTCGATGGGCATGCCCGGCTGGATCTTCTGCAAAGACTGGCGAATCGCCTGATCCGGATCGGCGGCCATTACAACAACGCTGGCCAGACCTGCAACGGCGGCAGCGAACAAACGAATCACGCCCATGGAAACTCCTGGCAGCGACAATCGGGGAAAGGCGCAAAGCCTATCATAGCCATGCCCTACAAACTGCTAGCTGCTTTTCTGGGCCGCCGCCGAGACCACGGCCTACTAGCGCCGGCGCTCTGCCCTAGCCGCGTGGATGGTGCGCCGCATGCAGCTCCTGCAACCGCGCTCGCGCAATGTGGGTGTAGATCTGAGTGGTCGACAGGTCGCTGTGACCAAGCAACATCTGCACGGTGCGCAGATCCGCGCCATGGTTGAGCAAGTGCGTGGCGAAAGCGTGGCGCAAGGTATGCGGTGAAATCGATGCGGCGACACCGGCGACCTTCGCGTGCAGCTTGATCCGGTGCCAGAAGGTCTGGCGTGTCATCTGGCCACCGCGCTGACTGGGAAACAGCACATCACTGGCCTTGCCCGAGAGCAAGAGTTCACGACCATCGCGCTGATAACGCTCCAGCCAGTGCAAAGCTTCATCGCCAAGCGGCACAAGACGCTCTTTATTGCCTTTGCCGAACGTTCGCACCACGCCCTGGCGCATGCTGACCTGCTCGAGCGTCAGGCTGATCAACTCGGTAACCCGCAACCCGCAGGCATAAAGCACCTCGAGCATGGCGCGATCACGCAGACCTAACGGCTCTCCGATATCTGGCGCCGTCAGCAATGCCTCTACATCGGCTTCGGACAGCGCTTTCGGCAAGGGACGTCCAAGCCGTGGCAGATCCACGCGCAACGTCGGATCGACGGCGATCTCGCCCTCGCGTAACAGGTAGCGATAAAAGCCCCGTAAGCCTGACAGAAAGCGCGCCGTGGAGCGCGCCTTGTAACCATTGTTCAGACGCCATGCGAGGTGATCGAGAATGATCTCGCGCCCGGCGGTCGCAAGTCGAACGCCTCGCTCCTCCAGCCAGCCGTTGAACAATGCGAGGTCGCTGCGGTAGGCCTCGCGGCTATTGTCCGCCAGCCCTTTTTCCAGCCAGAGCGCATCGAGGTAACGGTCGATGATGGGGTCGTCGAGTGCAGGCATGACAGCTTCAATCAGAAGAGGTGCAACAGTTTTCCACAGGCGTCCCGACGCGGCCAGAGCGCAAACGAATCGGAATCTCTTCATCCGATCGCCGCCCTAATCGCAGGCACCAGTCTCGCTCCGCCGGAATCAGCAGGCCCTAGAAACGAAAAAAGCAGCCCGAGGGCTGCTTTTTTGCGGAACTGCGGTCTTAGTCTTAGACCAGCTTTTCCTTGATGCGGGCGGCCTTGCCGGACAGCGCGCGGAGGTAGTACAGCTTGGCCTTGCGCACGTCACCGCGACGCTTGACGCTGATGCTGTCGACCATCGGGCTGTAGCTCTGGAAGGTACGCTCGACGCCAACGCCGTTGGAGATCTTGCGAACGGTGAAAGCGCTGTTCAGGCCGCGGTTACGCTTGCCGATTACCACGCCCTCGAAGGCCTGCAGACGCTGACGGTCGCCTTCCTTCACCTTCACCTGAACGATGACGGTATCGCCCGGCGCGAACGGCGGGATTTCTTTGTTCATCTGCTCGGCTTCGAGCTGCTGAATGATCTTGTTGGTCATGCTGTGTGCTCCTAAGGTCAACCCGCCGGGTTGCCATCGATACGTTAACTATCGTTCCGCTGACGGATGTATTCCGCCAGCAGCTTTTGTTCTTCTCCAGAAAGCGAGCGGCTATCCAGAAGATCAGCGCGTCGCTCCCAGGTCCGCCCAAGGGACTGCTGCAAGCGCCAACGCCGGATGTGTTCATGGTTGCCGCTGAGCAGCACCTCAGGAACACATTTACCCTCATACACCTCAGGACGCGTGTAATGCGGGCAGTCGAGCAGGCCGTCGGTAAACGAATCCTCCTCGGCGGAACCAGCATGCCCCAGGGCGCCCGGAAGCAACCTGGTCACGGCATCGATCAGCACCATTGCCGGCAGCTCGCCGCCGGACAGCACGTAGTCTCCGATCGACCATTCCTCATCCACGTGCGCTTCGATGAAGCGCTCGTCGATACCTTCGTAACGACCGGCAATGAGAATCAACGCCTCCTCATTCGCCAGTTCGCGGACATCGGCCTGTTTCAGCTGACGCCCTTGCGGCGACAGGTAGATGACCTTCGCCTTCCCGCCCGCGGCACGCTTGGCATCAGCCAGTGCCAGCTCAAGCGGCTTGATCTTCATCACCATGCCGGGGCCACCGCCGAACGGGCGGTCATCCACCGTCTGATGACGGTCCTCGGTGTAGCTCCTGGGATTCCAGCAATTCAACTGGAGCAACCCCTGCTTCACCGCACGACTGGTAATCCCATATTCGCTGATGGCTGCGAACATATCCGGGAACAGGCTGATGACCTCGACGCGCAAGCCGGCCATGCCGTTCAGAAATCCGCGTCCCAGTCGACCTGCATCTCGCCGGACTCCAGATCCACTTTCAAGACACAGTGATCCGTATAGGGCAGCAGTCGCTCGCGATCATCCAGACTTCCGGCGCAAGGCTTTACGACCAGAACATCATTGGCTCCGGTCTCGAGCAGGTGATCGACCTGACCGAGCAACTGCCCGGCCTGATTGAGCACCTTCAAACCCTGAAGCTGGTACCAGTAGTATTCGCCGTCATCCAGCGCGGGCAGTTCGCTGCGTGGAACGCAGATCTCGAAGTCGGCGTACGTACGCGCCACCTCGCGATCGGTCAGTCCTTTCAGCGAAGCCACCAGGATCTTGCCCTGGAGGCGCCCTTTGACCAACTCGACCTGCTTGACCTCATCACCTCGCCTCAGCGTCCAGCGACGATAGTCCAGCAGGTTGTCGATTGGATCGGTGAAGGAATAGACCTTCACGTCACCGCGCACGCCATGCACCGAAACGATCTTGCCGATGACGACCAGCTCATCGCTCGGGGCGGACATTGCGCTCATAGGGTTCAGGCAGCGGCCTTGGCAGCTTCCTTCAGCAGCTGAGCAACGCGCTCAGACGGCTGTGCGCCCTGGCTCAGCCAGTAAGCAGCGCGCTCCTGATTCACAGAGAGCTTCACTTCCGCACCAGTGGCGATCGGATTGAAGAAACCGATGCGCTCGACGAAGCGACCATCACGCGGATTGCGGCTGTTGGTCACGGTCAGGTGGTAGAAAGGGCGCTTCTTGGAGCCGCCACGGGCGAGACGAATAGTTACCATGTGAACATCGTTCCTGTAGTCGGTGCTAACTTAAGGCACACACTTAAAATGGGCCTAGGCCCGAAAGGCCGCACATTTTAAGGAATGCCGGGGATTTTGCAAACTCTTTTACTAAAGGTCTCAGCCGGAGCTAGGCGATACCCGGCATCAGGCTGCAGACCGCATTACGTCGCGGCTCAGCGCCGCGACAAGACACTTTCTAGAACTTCGGCATGCCGCCGCCTGGGAACATGCCGCCCATGCCGCGCATCATCTTGGTCATGCCACCCTTGCCGGTGACCTTTTTCATCATCTTCTGCATCTGCTTGTGCTGCTTGATCAGCCGGCCGATATCCTGCACCTGGGTACCTGACCCCATGGCGATACGGCGCTTGCGCGATCCACTGATGATGTCAGGATTGCGTCGCTCGGCAGGCGTCATTGAGTTGATGATCGCCTCCATCTGCATGAACTGCTTCTCCGCTGCGCCCTGAGCATGCCCCATCTGCGACAGGTTGACGCCACCGATCGATGGCAGCTTGTCCATCAAGCCACCGAGGCCGCCCATGTTCTTCATCTGCTGCAGCTGATCGCGGAAGTCCTCGAGATCGAACCCTTTGCCCTTTTTGAGCTTCTTGGTGAGCTTCTCGGCCTTCTCGCGATCAAGGGTCTGCTCGGCCTGCTCGATAAGGCTGAGCACATCGCCCATGCCGAGGATGCGCGAGGCGATACGGTCCGGATGGAAAGGTTCAAGGGCGTCACTCTTCTCGCCCATGCCGAGGAACTTGATCGGCTTCCCGGTCACGTGCCGCACCGAAAGCGCGGCACCACCACGCGCATCGCCATCCACCTTGGTCAACACCACACCGGTCAGCGGCAGTGCTTCGCCGAACGCCTTGGCGGTGTTTGCCGCGTCCTGGCCCGTCATGGCATCGACCACGAACAGCGTTTCGGCAGGATTGATCGCGGCGTGTACAGCCTGGATCTCGGCCATCATCTCGGCATCAACGGCCAGACGACCAGCAGTATCCACCAGCACCACGTCAATGAACTTGAGCTTGGCTTCACGGATGGCCGCCTGGGCGATCTCCACCGGCTTCTGGCTGATATCGGAAGGGAAGAAGGTCACACCCACTTCGCCGGCCAGGGTTTCGAGCTGCTTGATCGCAGCCGGACGATAGACGTCAGCCGAAACCACCAGCACGCTCTTCTTCTTGCGCTCTTTGAGGAAGCGCGCCAGCTTCCCTACGGTAGTGGTCTTGCCCGCCCCCTGCAGGCCGGCCATCAGCACCACGGCCGGCGGAGTGACCTGAAGCGCCAGGTCCTCGTTGGCCGCGCCCATCAACTCTTCCAGCTCTGCGCGAACGATCTTCACGAACGCCTGACCCGGAGTCAGGCTCTTCGAGACCTCGGTGCCAACAGCGCGCTCCTTGACCCGATTGACGAACTCCTTGACCACCGGCAGTGCGACGTCGGCCTCGAGCAGCGCCATCCGCACTTCACGCAGCGTGTCCTTGATGTTGTCCTCGGTCAGCTTCGCCTTGCCGGTGACGTGGCGAAGCGTTTGTGAGAGGCGGTCGGTTAGGTTTTCGAACATGAGCCATTCCACGCTGGGGTGCTGAAGGGCGAGATTATAGAAGGTGCGGGCGTCCGGCCGGTACCCCGACTGCACGGCTTTTCGTATTTACCTGGCCGCGCCAGCCGCCGCGCGACCCGAGCCAGGGATGGATGGAGCAGCATGCGGCGCATCGCACGCCGTGACGATCCGTAACCCGGCCACCGCTTTTGCGCCTCGGGTCTTTGTGCCACACTCACGACCTTTCGAGCCCGTTACCGGAACTTATGCACCCTCTGCTACCCAGCCTTGCCGCCGCGGCTCTGTATGCCGGCGCCACGGGTTATCAAAGTTTGCGTCTGGCGCAACGCGCCGTGCCGGACAGACGTCTGCTGCTGACAGTCGGACTGCTCGCTCTGCTTGCCCATGGGGTCAGCCTTTTCATCCAGCTGATATCACCAAGCGGCCTGCACTTGGACTTCTTCACCGCCTCAAGCCTGATTGCCGCTGCTGTCATCCTGCTGATACTACTGGCGCTGTATCGGATGCCAGTGGAAAACCTGCTGCTGCTGCTCTTTCCACTGGGCTGCCTGACGGTACTCTTCGCCCAGTTCGCCCCATCCGGCACTGCACCTGCGATTGCCGAGGAGCCGGGCATACTCGCGCATATCCTGCTGTCGATCCTAGCCTACGGCATGTTGACCATTGCGGTCTTCCAGGCTTTGTTGCTGCTGCTGCAGGATCATCACCTCAAGCACAAGCACCCCTCGGGCCTGATCCGCAACTTCCCGCCTCTGCAGACAATGGAAAGCCTGTTGTTCGGCTTTCTCTGGGCAGGTTGGCTGCTTCTGTCCGCCTCACTGCTTTCCGGCTGGCTGTTTCTTGATGACCTTTTTGCGCAGCACCTGGTCCACAAGACACTCCTTTCGGTGGTTGCCTGGATCGTCTTCGGCCTGCTGCTGTGGGGGCGCCACCAGCTTGGCTGGCGTGGCTACAAGGCCATCCGCTGGACACTGGTCGGTTTCTGCCTGCTGATGCTGGCGTATTTCGGCAGCAAGCTCGTCCGCGAATTCATCCTGCACATCTGACGCAAACAGGCTAACCCGTGGAAAATCTACACCCCGGCTTTCTGGTCGGACTGCTGGTCTTTCTGCTGCTGTGCTCGGCATTCTTCTCCAGCTCCGAAACCGGCATGCTCAGCCTCAACCGCTACCGCCTCAGGCATCAGGCCAAGGAAGGGCATCGAGGCGCGCAGCGCGCCAGCGAACTGCTGGCCCATCCTGACCGCCTGCTGGGCACCATTCTGGTTGGCAACAACTTCGTCAACATCCTGGCCTCATCCATCGCTACCGTGCTCGCGATGCAGCTATGGGGCGAAGCAGGGATCGCGATTGCCACCATCGGCCTGACCATCATCTTGCTGATCTTCGGCGAAATCACGCCGAAAACCCTGGCCGCATTACGCCCGGAAATTGTCGCCTACCCAGTCAGCCTGCCGCTGAAGCTGCTGCAGAAGGTGCTTTATCCTCTGGTTGCCATGCTCGGCTGGGTAAGCAACGGACTGCTCAAGCTGCTTGGCGTCGACCTGTCCAACAAGGGCAACGACAGCCTGTCCACCGAGGAGCTACGCAGCGTCGTACGCGAATCCGGCACCGACCTGCCGCTGAATCGCCAGAGCATGCTGCTCGGCATTCTCGACCTGGAGCGGGTCACTGTCGACGACATCATGATTCCGCGCAACGAGGTTACCGGGATCGATCTCGATGACGATCTGGAGTCGATCATCGGTCAGCTGCGCACCACGCCACATACCCGCCTGCCGGTGTTTCGCAACGACATCAACCAGATCGAGGGCATCGTCCATATGCGACAGATTGCCCGCCTGCTCAGTCATGACCAGCTAACCAAGGAAAGCCTGCTCGAAGCCTGTAACGAACCCTATTTCGTACCGGAAAATACTCCGCTTTCCACCCAGTTGCTGAACTTCCAGAAGCAGAAGCGACGGATCGGCATCGTGGTCGACGAATACGGCGACGTCCGCGGCATCGTCACGCTCGAGGACATCCTCGAAGAGATCGTCGGCGAGTTTAGCAATCAGGACGTATTGCGCAGCCCGGATATTCACCCGCAGGACGACGGTACGCTGGTGATCGATGGCGCCGCCTACATACGCGAGGTAAACCGGGCCCTCGGGTGGAAGTTGCCTTGCGACGGCCCCAAGACGCTCAACGGCCTCATCACCGAGGCCCTTGAGCACATGCCGGATAGCGGCATCTGCTTGCAGATCGGCAACTACCGGCTGGAAATCCTGCAAGCGGCCGATAACCGCGTGAAAAGCGTACGCGCCTGGACCATCGACGACACATCCTCGGACGAGCAGCAACCCGAGTAATCGGGCCGGCAGCAAGCCGGCCCGCCAGCCTCACAGCTCCACTTTCACAGCAGCAGCTGCACGCAACGCCTTTTCTCTCGCCGCATCGATGGATACGTCCCGCGCCAGCGCGACCCCCATGCGCCGTTGGCCGCTTACACCGGGCTTGCCGAACAGACGCAGCGCGGTATCCGGTTCTGCAAGCGCAGCAGCGAGATTGCCGAAGCTCACTTCGGTGGATTCACCTTCTACCAGAATCACTGCTGAAGCCGCCGAGCCCATCTGGCGGATGCTCGGAATCGGCAGGCCGAGAATGGCCCGCGCATGCAGCGCGAACTCGGACAGGTCCTGCGAAACCAGTGTCACAAGGCCGGTATCGTGAGGACGCGGGGAGATTTCGCAGAACCAGACCTGATCGCCTTTGACGAACAACTCGACGCCAAAGATGCCCCGCCCACCAAGCGCCTCAGTGACCGCCAGTGCGATGCGCTTCGCCTCGGTCATCGCCGCCGGCGCCATCAGCTGCGGCTGCCACGACTCCTGATAGTCGCCCTTCTCCTGGCGATGGCCGACCGGCTCGCAGAAGCTCGTGCCACCCGTGTGGCGCACCGTCAGCAAGGTGATTTCGTAATCGAAGGCGATAAAGCCTTCGACGATGACTCGCCCGCGACCTGCGCGACCACCGGCCTGCGCATAATCCCAGGCGGCATCGATATCGGCTTCGCTGCGCAGCACCGACTGCCCCTTGCCGGACGAGCTCATCACTGGCTTGACCAGACAGGGAAAGCCCAGCGCCATCGCCGCCGAGCGACACTCCTCCAGCGAATCCGCGAAGCGATAGGGTGAAGTCGGCAAGCCCAACTCCTCTGCGGCCAATCGGCGAATGCCTTCGCGATTCATCGTCAGCTGCGCGGCCCGGGCCGTGGGTATCACGGTGTAGCCTTCGCCCTCCAGCTCGACCAGGGTAGCGGTGGCGATGGCCTCGATCTCCGGCACGATGTAATGCGGTCGCTCATGCTCGATCACCGCTCGCAGCGCAGCACCGTCGAGCATGTCGACCACGTGGCTGCGGTGCGCAACCTGCATGGCTGGTGCATTGGCGTAGCGGTCGACCGCTATGACTTCCACGCCAAGCCGCTGCAGCTCAATAACCAGCTCCTTGCCAAGCTCGCCGCAGCCACAGAGCAGGACGCGCGTAGCGCTGGAAGACAATGGTGTACCTATTCTTGGCATGGAATCCTCGCGACACTGGAAATACAAACGAACCCGGCACGCGCCTACATCAGCTGGCCACTGAGGCGAAGTCGCTCGCTGCAGCGTTGAAGCACCTCGCGGCGCTCCTCGTTGCTCATCAACCCCCAGCGCCGGATCTCATCCGCACTGCGCTGGCAACCAACGCACAGGTCGTCCTCATCCAGAGCGCAGAGACTGACGCAAGGCGAGGCGACCGGCTTTTCCTGCGTGTTCACTCATCGCGCTCCAGCTCACGCGCGTAGCGCTGAGCGTTATGCACGTAGTGAGCGGCGCTGGCTTCGAGCATCTTCTTCTGCTCATCGCTCAGCTCACGCACCACTTTGCCCGGCGAGCCGACCACCAGTGAGCCATCGGGAATTTGCTTGCCCTCGGCAATCAGGGTGTTGGCGCCAATGATGCAGTGCTTGCCGATCTTCGCGCCGTTGAGCACCACCGCATTGATGCCGATCAGGCTGTAATCACCGACCGTGCAACCGTGCAACATGGCGTTGTGGCCAACCGTGACGCCGGTACCCAGGGTCAACGGATGCCCCATATCGGTGTGCATCACGCTGCCGTCTTGCACGTTGCTGTTCTCACCGATGTGGATCAACTCGTTGTCACCACGCAGAACGGCGCCAAACCAGACGCTGGCACCCGCATCCAGCCTGATCTTGCCGACCAGCGTGGCATTGGGGGCTACCCAGCTTTGCGGATGCGCTTCGACCCGCGACTCTCCCAGACGGTATTTCACGACACACCTCTTCTTGTCAGTTGTACTCAGGCCACAGGAATGCCCCTCGCCCCTGCGACAGTGCAGCTCAGGGCTCGCGCCGCCCGGACAGATCGATGAATGCGGCAGGCGCGCGGCGCATTTCGATGCCGGCGTCATATATGACATTGACCAGCTCGACGATCATGATCGCGGTCAGGCCCCAAATCTGGTATTCGCCATAGCGGTAGGACGGGATGTACCAGCTCTGTCCCTGGTAATCGATGCGGTGCGTGACCTCGCGCGGATCCTCGCAGAAGAATTCCAGCGGCACAGAAAACACGGAGGCGATTTCGGCATCGTTGGCGCGGTACTCGACATAGTCCGGAACCAGACCGACGTAAGGCGTGACGTGGATGCCATGCACCGACACCAGGCTGCTGAGCGGGCCGATGACCTCGACCATGCCTGGCGCCAGGCCTACCTCTTCCTCGGCCTCACGCAGCGCGGTGTGCAGTAGATCGCGGTCTTCCGGATCGCGTCGACCGCCGGGGAACGCCACTTCTCCACCATGGGTGGAAAGACCGGCGGCGCGGAGCGTCAGCACCAGCTCCGGCGACTCGCTGCGGGTGATTGGCATCAACACGGCCGCCTCGGGCAGGCGGCCTTCCGGCTCCAGAAGATGCGGAGAATGAGCGCGCACCCGGTGGAGTATTGTGTCCAGCATGTATTTTCTCGTTTCGTCTTTGATCGGCATCATGGCATGAAAGGCGGAGCCGCCCAAGGCCCGGAGAGCGCCAAACGAGAAGCTCCAACGCCTCGATGCGATATCAATGTTACAACTGCGAACCAGGCGGGTCAGAGCCACCCCGAACGGCGCAGAGGCTGCCTTGCCGAATCCGTGTGAACAGCCCAATATTTCCCGGAGCAATCAGGAAGGCACCCATGAAATACTGCAACCAGTGCGGCGATCCGGTGCTGGTCCGCGTACCGGACGGCGACAACCGGCCGCGCTTCGTCTGCGACAGCTGCCAGACGGTGCACTATCAGAACCCGAGGATTGTCGCCGGCTGCGTACCCGTCTGGGATGATCGCGTGCTGCTCTGTCGGCGTGCGATCGAACCGCGCCGGGGCTATTGGACCCTGCCGGCCGGCTTCATGGAGAACGGCGAAACCATGCAGCAGGCCGCAGAGCGCGAAACACTCGAAGAGGCCTGCGCCAGAGTGCGTGACCTGCAGCTGTATACCCTGTTCGACCTGCCACATATCAATCAGGTCTACATGTTCTTCCGCGCTGAGCTCGTCGATCTGGACTTCTGTGCCGGAGACGAAAGCCTGGAAGTGAAGCTCTTTCATCAGCAAGACATCCCTTGGTCCGAGCTGGCTTTTCCGACCATCGGCCGTACCCTAGAATGCTTCTTCGCCGACCGGGTGCAGCAGACCTTCCCGGTGCGCACCGAGGCCGTGACGAGCTATCGGAACCGCCAGCCGCAAAACGCTCGGGCAGACTGAGTCGGCGACGGGTCACAGGTCTGATGAAGTTCGACAGGAAAGCCCCATGCGTTGGCTGCTCGCTCTGCTCTGCCTCACCTTTACCGCCTTCTCCCACGCCAATGCCACACCCAGCCTGGGCGGCTCGCCCATCGACAAGGTGCTGGTCATCAAATCCGAGCGCAAGCTCCATCTGGTCAGCGCCGGGCAGACCCTCAAGAGCTATCGCATCTCCCTCGGAAAACAGCCGAACGGTGCCAAGCAGCGCGAGGGCGACATGCGCACGCCGGAAGGCTTCTACTGGATCGACTGGCGCAAGACCAGCGACAAGTACAACCTCTCGATGCACATCTCCTATCCCAACGCGCGCGACCTGGCGCGCGCGCAACAGGAAGGTGTGGCCCCAGGAAGCATGATCATGCTGCACGGCACGCCAGTGGACGAAGAGTATCCCGAATGGTTCTTCCATACCCTAGACTGGACGGAGGGCTGCATCGCGCTCACCAACAGCGACATGCGGGAAATCTGGGGATTGGTGAAGGACGGAACCCTGATCGAGATACGCCCCTAAGCCGGGAAGCGCCTGCCGGCCAGGCCAGCAGGCAATCGAATCAGAACTGCATGTCCGATAGACGCCAGACGTCGAAGGCCGGCGTTTCGTAGGGGTGGGCCTTTTTCATCGCCTTGACGCTGTCGTGAATCAGCTCGTCGGCGACCACCATCTCCACTTTCCACTCCGGCACGTGTTGAACCTGCCCGGTTTGCCCGAGAAAGGGCTGACTGCCTTCCAGCGGACGATACTGTCCCTGCCCCAGCACCTGCCAGCAGCAGCTGTCGTAGGCACCGATCCGGCCAGCGCCAATCGCAAACACTGCTTTCTTGACCGCTTCCAGATGGCTGTCCGGAACATAGAAACACAGCTTGTACATCGAACTCTCCATGCAGGTGAACCCGGCGGGCGCCAGGCAGTGAGGTGGCAGCTCGCCATCAACGCAACTACCAAACGGTGCGGTGCGTCATAGCTGAGACGACAGCCGAGGCGCGCGGTTCATGGAACGGGTTCACAAAGGAAAAAGCCCGCTGACGCATGCGTCGAGCGGGCTATCTGGTAGCGCTCAGCAGGACGGTCAGTCGACCCAGACCCGGGCGTTGCGAAACATGCGCATCCAGCCGCCGTCTTCCTGCCACTCGTCAGGGCGCCAGGAGTTGGTCACGGCGCGGAACACCCGCTCCGGGTGCGGCATCATGATGGTCACGCGACCGTCACGACTGCATAGACCGGTGATACCGCGCGGCGAGCCGTTCGGGTTGGCCGGGTAACGCTCGGTGACCTTGCCGTGGTTATCCACGAAGCGCAGCGCCACGGTGCCGGAAAGATCTGCCTGCAGCATGGCCTCTTCGCTCTCGAACTCCGCATGGCCTTCGCCGTGGGCGATGGCGATCGGCAGACGGGAGCCGGCCATGCCCTGCAGGAAGATCGATGGCGAATCCTGAATCTGAACCATCGCCACCCGCGCTTCAAACTGCTCCGAGCGGTTACGCACGAAGTGCGGCCAGTTCTCGGTGCCCGGGATCAGCTCGTGCAGGTTGCTCATCATCTGGCAACCATTGCACACGCCGAGAGCGAAGCTGTCCTTGCGCTCGAAGAAGGCCTGGAAGCCATCCCGTGCACGCGCATTGAACAGGATCGACTTGGCCCAGCCTTCACCGGCGCCGAGCACGTCGCCGTAGGAGAAGCCACCGCAGGCCACCAGGCCCTTGAACTCCTCAAGGCTGACACGCCCGGAAAGGATATCGCTCATGTGCACGTCGACCGCAGCGAACCCGGCACGGTCGAACGCCGCCGCCATCTCCACCTGGCCGTTGACGCCCTGCTCGCGCAGCACCGCAATCTGTGGACGAATGCCACGCTTGATGTAGGGCGCCGCGATGTCCTCGTTCACGTCGAAGCTGAGCTTGGCACTAAGACCCAGGTTGTCCTCTTCGAGCAGCGCGTCGAACTCCTGATCGGCGCACTCGGCGTTATCGCGCAGACGCTGGATCTGATAGCTGGTTTCTGCCCACTGGCGCTGCAGCAGGCGGCGCTCACCGGCGAAGACTTCGTTCTCGCCGTGCTTAATCGACACATGGCCATTGTTGACCGGCTGACCGATGACCGCGACACAGTCACCCAGACCGGCTGCGCTGAACTGTGCCAGCACGATCTCGGTGTCGTCCTGACGCACCTGAATCACCGCACCAAGCTCCTCGTTGAAGAGCATCGGTGCGACATCCGCGGCACTCTCCAGCAGGCCATCAAGATTCAGACTCAGGCCACAGTGACCGGCAAACGCCATTTCCAGCACAGTGGTCAGAAGACCACCGTCGGACCGGTCGTGGTAGGCCAGTAGCAGACCGTCGGCGTTCAGCCCCTGGACCACGGCGAAGAACGCCTGCAGGTCTTCGGCATCATCGACGTCGGGTGCCTGGCGACCAAGCTGACCATACACCTGCGCAAGAATCGAAGCGCCCATGCGGTTCTGGCCGCGTCCCAGATCGATCAGGATCAGGTCCGTTGCGCCCTTGTCCAGGCGCAGCTGCGGGGTCAGGGTCTGGCGGATATCAGTGACTGGGGCGAAGCCGGAAACGATCAGCGACATCGGCGAGGTCACGCTTTTCTCGGCGCCCTCCTCCGACCAACGGGTCTTCATTGACATCGAGTCCTTGCCCACCGGAATGGTCAGGCCCAGCTGCGGGCACAGCTCCATGCCGACGGCTCGCACGGTGTCGTACAGCCGCGCGTCTTCGCCGGGGTGGCCGGCGGCGGCCATCCAGTTGGCGGACAACTTGATGTCGGAGATCTTCTCGATGCGTGCCGCTGCCAGGTTGGTCAGCGTTTCGCCGATGGCCATGCGGCCCGACGCCGGGGCATCCAGCAGTGCCAGCGGCGTACGCTCGCCCATCGCCATGGCCTCGCCGGTGTAAACGTCGTAGCTGGTAGCCGTGACGGCGCAGTCGGCGACCGGCACCTGCCAAGGGCCGACCATCTGATCGCGCGCTACCTGGCCGGTGATGCTGCGGTCGCCGATGGTGATCAGGAAGCTCTTGCTGGCGACCGCTGGGTGGCGCAGCACCCGGGTGACCGCCTCATTCAGATCGACAGTAGCCGCATCGAAGTCATCGCCCAGCTCCGCTTCGCGGCTGGCGCTGCGGTGCATGCGCGGCGGCTTGCCGAGTAGCACTTCGAGCGGCATGTTCACCGGGATGTTGCCGAAATGGCTGTCGGTGACGGTCAGTTGTGGCTCTTCGGTCGCCTCGCCGACAACCGCGAACGGGCAGCGCTCACGTTCGCAGATAGCCTGGAAACGCTCGAAATCGGCGGCACTGACGGCCAGCACGTAACGCTCCTGGGACTCGTTGCTCCAGATCTCGTGCGGGGCCATGCCCGGCTCGTCGTTAGGCACGTTGCGAAGTTCGAAGCGGCCACCGCGGCCACCGTCGTTGACCAGCTCCGGGAAGGCATTGGAAATGCCACCGGCACCGACGTCATGGATGAAGGCGATGGGGTTCTGGTCGCCCAGCTGCCAGCAGCGGTCGATGACCTCCTGGCAGCGGCGTTCCATTTCCGGGTTCTCGCGCTGTACTGAGGCGAAATCAAGATCGGCCGAGCTGGCACCGGTCGCGACCGAGGAGGCGGCGCCGCCGCCCAGGCCGATCAGCATGGCCGGGCCGCCGAGCACGATCAGCTTGGCGCCAACGGTGATCTCGGCCTTCTGCACGTGATCTTCACGGATATTGCCCATGCCGCCAGCGAGCATGATCGGCTTGTGATAACCACGCACCTCATCGCCGCGCGGCGTGTTGATCGACTGCTCGAAGGTACGGAAGTAACCGGTCAGCGCCGGCCTGCCGAACTCGTTGTTGAACGCTGCACCGCCCAGAGGGCCTTCAATCATAATGTCCAGCGGCGTGACGATGCGTTCCGGCTTGCCGTAGGCCTGTTCCCACGGCTGCTCGAAGCCGGGGATGTTCAGGTTGGAGACGGTGAAACCGGTCAAACCGGCCTTTGGCTTGGCGCCGCGGCCGGTGGCGCCCTCGTCGCGAATCTCGCCACCGGAACCGGTGGAAGCACCCGAGAACGGCGAGATCGCGGTCGGGTGGTTGTGGGTTTCCACCTTCATCAGGATGTGCACCGGCTCCTGCACCGCGGCGTATTGGCGGGTTTCAGGATTGGGGAAGAAACGCCCTGCGGTGTGGCCGACGATGACCGACGCGTTGTCCTTGTAGGCGGACAGCACGTTCTCGCTGTGCATCTGGTAGGTGTTCTTGATCATGCCGAACAGCGACTTGTCCTGGCTCTCGCCGTCGATGTCCCAGCTGGCGTTGAAGATCTTGTGGCGGCAGTGCTCGGAGTTGGCCTGCGCGAACATCATCAGTTCGATGTCGTGCGGGTTGCGCTTGAGGCCCTGGAAGGCACTGACCAGATAATCGATTTCGTCTTCGGCCAGGGCCAGGCCCAGGTCGGTGTTGGCCTTTTCCAGCGCGGCGCGACCGCCACCGAGGATGTCCACGGCAGTCAGCGGCTTGGGCTCGGCATGGCTGAACAGGTTGGCGGCTGCTTCGAAACGATCGAGCACCATTTGTGTCATGCGATCGTGAAGCGCTGCGGCAATCAGCTGTGCATCGCTATCGGAAAACTCGCCCTGCACGTAATAGGCGATACCCCGCTCCAGCCGCTGGACCTTCTCCAGCCCGCAGTTGTGGGCGATATCGCTGGCCTTGCTCGACCACGGCGAAATGGTGCCGAAGCGAGGCACCACGAGGAACAGCTGACCGGCAGGTTCCTGCACCGGCACACTGGGGCCGTACTTCAGCAGGCGGGTCAGTACGTTCTGCTCATCCGCGCCGAGCGTGCCGGAAACCTCGGCGAAATGGGCGAACTCGGCATACAGCCCGCTGACGGCGGGGACCTTATCGGACAGTTGTGCCAGGAGCTTGCCATGACGGAAGGCGGAAAGAGCGGGAGCGCCGCGCAGGATCAACATCGTCGGAACAGCCTCGGAGGGGGGAGCAGTCGGGGCGCGTATTCTAGCCCATGACGGCCGGCCGAAGACAGCCGAACGCCGTCCGCCCCGACGGTCTCCCCTTCGGCCTCGCTCAATGCAGGATCTGACTGAGGAACAGCTTGGTCCTGTCGTTCACCGGGCTGGTGAAGAACACCTCCGGCTCGGCCTGCTCGACGATTTCACCCTTGTCCATGAAGATCACCCGGTCGGCCACCGTTCGGGCGAAGCCCATCTCGTGGGTCACGCAGAGCATGGTCATGCCGCTTTCGGCGAGGCTGACCATGGTGTCCAGCACTTCCTTGACCATTTCCGGATCGAGGGCCGAGGTAGGCTCGTCGAACAGCATGATCTTCGGCTTCATGCACAGGGCGCGGGCGATCGCCACGCGCTGCTGCTGGCCACCGGAAAGCTGCCCGGGATACTTGTTGGCCTGCTCCGGAATGCGTACCCGCTCCAGATAATGCATGGCGACCTCCTCGGCCTGCCGGCGTGGCAGCTTGCGCACCCACATGGGCGCCAGCGTGCAGTTCTGCAGCACTGTCAGGTGCGGGAACAGGTTGAAATGCTGAAAGACCATGCCGACTTCGCTGCGAATCGCCTCGATCTGCTTGAGGTCGCTGGTCAGCTCGACGCCGTTGATGACGATGCGCCCCTGCTGGTGCTCCTCCAGGCGGTTCAGACAGCGGATGGTGGTGGACTTGCCCGACCCGGACGGCCCGCACAACACGATGCGCTCGCCCTGCCGCACGGACAGGTTGATGTCCTTGAGCACATGGAACTGCCCGAACCACTTGTGCACGCCCTGCATGCGGATGACCGGCTCGCTTGCCTGCCCGGCCTGCGCGATTGAATCATTCATATCTCACTCCTAACGCTTGTGGCCGGTGTCCAGCTTGCGCTCCAGGCGCATGGAATAGCGGGACATGCCGAAACAGAACATCCAGTACACCAGCGCGGCGAAGACATAGCCTTCGGTGGACATACCCAGCCAGGCTGGGTCCGCCGTAGCGCGCTTGATGCTGTTGAGGAAGTCGAACAGGCCGATGATGATCACCAGGCTGGTGTCCTTGAACAGGGCGATAAAGGTATTGACGATGCCCGGAATCACCAGCTTCAGCGCCTGCGGCAGAATCACCAGCAGCGTGCTGCGCCAGTAGCCCAGACCCATGGCGGCCGCCGCCTCGTACTGCCCTTTGGGGATCGCCTGCAGGCCGCCGCGTACCACTTCGGCGATGTAGGCGGCCTCGAAGAACACCACCATCAGCATCGCCCGCAACAGCTTGTCGAGGTTCATGCCTTCGGGCAGGAACAGCGGCAGCATCACAGACGACATGAACAGCACGGTGATCAGCGGTACGCCGCGCCAGAACTCGATGAAGGTCACGCAGAGCACCCGGATGGCCGGCATGTCCGAGCGTCGTCCGAGCGCCAGCAGGATGCCCAAAGGCAAGGCGCCGGCAATGCCCACCGCGGCGATCACCACCGTCAGCATCAAGCCGCCCCACTGACTGGTCGGCACCGTCTGCAACCCGAGGAATCCGCCATGCAACAGCCAGTAGGCCAGCAGCGGATAGACCAGCAGGTAACCGATGCCGTAGCGCAGCTTGTGCGGCATCTGCCGCAGAAACAGTGGCGCCGCGCCGATGATCGCCAACCATGCCGCCGCATCGACCCGCCAGCGCAGCTCCGTGGGGTAGAAGCCGTACATGAACTGGCCGAAGCGGACCTGCACGAACACCCAGCAGGCACCTTCGCGGCTGCAATCGGCCCGCGTGTCGCCGGTCCAGTCAGCCTTGAAGATCGCCCATTCCAGTACCGGCGGCACGATCAACCAGAGCAGATAGAGCCCGACCAGGGTCAGCAGCGTGTTGATCCAGCTGGAAAACAGATTCGCCCGCAGCCAGCCGAGCGCACCGATGCTGATCGTTGGTGGCGGCAGGTCGGGTTTGAAGGTATGAATGGTCATGCGCTCACCGCTCGATCAGCGCAATGCGCTTGTTGTACCAGTTCATCAGCAGCGAGATGCTGATGCTGATGGCCAGATAGACACTCATGGTGATGGCCATGGTTTCGATGGCCTGCCCGGTCTGATTGAGCACCGTGCCGGCGAATAGCGACACCATGTCCGGATAACCGATAGCAGCAGCGAGCGACGAGTTCTTTGCCAGGTTCAGGTATTGGCTGGTCAGCGGCGGCACGATCACCCGCAACGCTTGCGGCACGATCACCAGCCGCAATACCTGGCCTGGGCGCAACCCAAGCGAAGCGGCGGCTTCGGTCTGGCCATGGCTGACCGACTGAATGCCTGAACGCACGGTTTCGCCGATGAACGCCGCGGTATACACCGACAACGCCACGACGATCGAAACCAGTTCAGGGATCACCACCCAGCCGCCGCGAATGTTGAAGCGCTGCAACTCCGGCACTTCCCAAGTGAAAGGTACGCCTGCAATGAAGGTCATCAGCCACGGGATCGCCAGAAACAACCCAAGGCTGGTCCAGAACACCGGAAACATCTGCCCGGTGGCATGCCGCCGCGCCCGAGCCCAGCGATTGAGCAGGACCACGGCCACCAGCGCCACGAGCAACGCCAGCCAGAATGCCCAGAAGCCATCGGCGGCGCTGGGTGCCGGCATCTGCACGCCGCGGTTGTTGACGAACACCGCATCCCATAGGCTCAGGCTGTTGCGCGGCCCAGGCAACGGGCTGATCACAGCGAAGTAGACGAAGAAGATCAGCAGCAACGGCGGGATATTGCGGAATATCTCGATGTAGAGCGTCGCCAATTGACGGATCAGCCAGTTGCTCGAGAGGCGTCCCACACCGAGGATGAACCCCATCACCGTTGCGAGAAATATCCCGATGACGCTGACCAACAGCGTATTGAGCAGCCCGACCCAGAAGACGCGACCGTAAGTGTCGCTCTCGCTGTAGTCGATCAGGTGCTGGGATATGCCGAAGCCGGCGGCGTTCTCGAGGAAACCGAAGCCGGAGGTAATGCCGCGATGGGCAAGGTTGGTCTGGGTATTGTGAAAAAGGTACCAGCCGAATGCTACGACGGTGATTACAGCCAGAATCTGAAACAGCCAGGCGCGTGCCCGAGGGTCGGTCAATAGCGACCCGCCAGCCGGCCTAGGATTGTCGATGGTTCGCATCGAATGTCCTCATACCGCACCGCCGGCGCGTTGTGCGCGCCGGCGGCACTTCTCCCTTTGGAAAACGGGGCCGGTGTAGCCGGCCCCGCTTGGTCAACGTACCGGCGGGGCGTACTGCACGCCGCCGTTGTTCCACAGGGCATTGAGGCCACGTTCGATCTTCAGCTCGCTGCCGGCGCCGACGTTTCGATCGAAGATCTCGCCATAGTTACCGACCTGCTTGACGATCTGCACCGCCCAGTCCTTCGGCAGCTTCAGATCCTTGCCATATTCCCCCTCCACACCCAGCAGGCGGGCGACGTCAGGGTTCTTGGTGCTCTTGGCCTTTTCTTCGACGTTTGCCGAAGTGATGCCCAATTCCTCGGCGTTGAGCATGGCGAACAGGGTCCAACGCACGATATCGAACCATTCCTCATCGCCTTGGCGGACCGCCGGGCCGAGGGGCTCCTTGGATATCACTTCGGGTAGCACTACGTAGTCATCAGGCTTTGCCAGCTTGATGCGCTGGGCGTAGAGCTGCGACTGGTCGGAAGTGAGCACGTCGCAACGGCCCGACTCCAGTGACTTGGCGCTTTCGTCCGAGGTGTCGTAGGTGATGGGGGTGTACTTCAGGTTGTTGGCGCGGAAATAGTCGGAGAGATTGAGTTCGGTAGTCGTGCCTGCCTGAATGCAGACAGTCGCGCCATCCAGCTCCTTGGCACTTTTGACACCCAGCTCCTTGTTCACCAGAAAGCCTTGACCGTCGTAATAGGTCACGCCGGTGAAATTCAGGCCCATCGCCGCATCACGCGAGCTGGTCCAGGTGGTGTTGCGCGACAGCATGTCCACTTCACCGGATTGCAGCGCGGTGAAGCGCTCCTTGGCGGTCAACGGACTGTACTTGACCTTACTGGCGTCACCGAACACGGCCGCGGCCACCGCGCGACAGACATCCACGTCGATCCCCAGGTATTGCCCCTTTGCATCGGCGTAGGAAAAGCCCGGAAGGCCATCACTGATGCCGCACTGCACGAATCCTTTCTTCTGCACTGCATCGAGGGTCGCCCCCGCCTGCGCCAGCCCGCTGATTCCCAGCAGTGACGCTGCACCCAGCGCAGCCAGTGTGGATTTCACCCTAATCATCGAAACCTCCAGTTTGCTTTCTTATTCTCGGGTTCGGGCCTGTTGCCCCTCGATGCGTAACCGGCAGCAGCGAAGCGGCGCAGCCTGACCTGAGTCTAGTCGTCCGTGGATGATCGGCAATGTTCTTTGTGCCATTACCTCGACTCGCTCATGCGAGCCGTTCCCTTCTGAGTCGAACTGAACTTAGCAAGGCGCGTACCAGCTCATCCGGCAATGAGCTGGATACGCCAGGTTGCGGGTTCTATCGAAGTGCGCGAGCGGGTAACCTCGCGCCACTCCCTCGCCGGTGGCACGTAATGCCCCAAGACGAGGCAACTTGCCCCCAACTGGAGCCGATCTATGAGCGAACCATTGATCCTCGAACCCAATGGCATTGTCGATGCGTGCATCATCTGGCTGCATGGTCTGGGCGCTGATCGCTATGACTTCCTACCTGTGGCCGAAGCGCTGCAGCAGAAGCTTCATAGCACTCGCTTCGTTCTGCCGCAGGCACCGACGCGTCCGGTAACCATCAACGGTGGCTGGAGCATGCCCAGCTGGTACGACATCCTGGCCATGAGCCCAGCCCGCGCGATCGATCGCGAGCAACTCGAGGCAACGGCGCAACAGGTCATCGGTCTGATCGAAGCACAGCGTGACGCGGGCATCGATCCGGCACGCATCTTTCTCGCCGGCTTCTCCCAAGGCGGCGCGGTGGTGCTGCATACGGCATTTCTGCGCTGGCAGGGCCCGCTGGGCGGCGTCATCGCACTGTCCACCTATGCCCCGACATTTGCCGAGCGCATCGAGCTTTCCGATGATGTCCGGCGCTATCCGGTGCTATGCCTGCATGGCAGCCGCGATGATGTAGTGCCGCCTGCGATGGGCCGTGCCGCCTATCAGTGCCTGCACGACGCCGGCGTCAATGTCACTTGGCGCGAGTACCCGATGAGCCACGAGGTGCTCCCGGAGGAAATCCGCGACATCGGCAACTGGCTCGCACCTTTGCTTGGCGAAAATGCCGCCTCCTGAGCACCAGCTCCGGTTGCCTATTCATCAAAGGAAGGATGAGCGGCGCGCTTGGCCGTCCGCCACCTGGCAGGCTCAAGCGCGGCCGGCATCCTGCCACGTTTGAACCTGGCATCAGGCACGGCCATGCCCCAAGGCCCTGACCAGGCCCGCGCGGTATCGCACAACAATACGCCAGGCGCGAGTGCGCCCGCTGGAAGTCAAGCCTTCCCGTGCGCGAGGCTTCGCCATGCATGCGTCTTGCATTACACTGGCGCGCGACACTTTCCTAATAAATGACGAGAAGACCGTGCTCAAAGCACTCAAGAAAATCTTTGGCAAGGCCCCGGATGTACGGGCCAGCGCAGCCGATGACGTGCTCGCCGCCGACCACGAGGGCCAACACAGCGCCCCTCAGCAAGCAACGACGCCTGATTCTCAACCCAAGCCGCAGACCGCTGAGCGCGCCGCCGAAAAGCCGCGCCGTCAACGCAGCAGCAAGCCGCCAAAACCCGCCGCTCCGGCGTGGAAGCTGGAGGACTTCGAGGTCGATGCGGCCGAAGGCAAGACCCGCTTCCACGACTTCAAGCTCGCACCCGAGCTGATGCACGCAATTCATGACCTGGGTTTTCCCTACTGCACGCCGATCCAGGCCCAGGTGCTCGGCTATACCCTCGCTGGCAGAGACGCCATTGGCCGCGCCCAGACCGGCACCGGCAAGACGGCTGCGTTTCTCATCTCCACCATCACACAGCTGCTCGACACTCCGCCGCCGCGGGACCGCTATATGGGCGAACCGCGCGCACTGATCATCGCGCCGACCCGTGAACTCGTGGTGCAGATCGCCAATGACGCGCTGGACCTGACCAAGTACACCAACCTGAACGTGATGAGCTTCGTCGGCGGCATGGACTTCGACAAGCAGCTCAAGCTGCTGGAATCGAAATTCTGCGACATCCTGGTTGCCACGCCCGGGCGCCTGCTGGATTTCAACCAGCGCGGCGAGGTGCATCTGGACATGGTCGAGGTGATGGTGCTGGATGAAGCCGATCGTATGCTCGACATGGGCTTCATTCCGCAGGTCCGCCAGATCATCCGGCAGACGCCGCCCAAGAGCGAGCGCCAGACCCTGCTGTTCTCAGCCACGTTCACTGATGACGTGATGAACCTGGCGCAGCAGTGGACGACCAATCCCGCCATCGTCGAGATCGAACCGGAAAACGTCGCCAGCGACACCGTAGAACAGCACGTATTCGCCGTGGCCGGCAGTGACAAGTACAAGCTGCTGTACAACCTGATCACCCAGAATGACTGGACGCGGGTGATGGTCTTCGCCAACCGCAAGGATGAAGTGCGGCGCATCGAGGAACGCCTGACCCGGGACGGCATCAGCGCCGCGCAGATGTCCGGCGACGTGCCGCAGCACAAGCGCATCCGCACGCTGGAAGGTTTCCGCGAAGGCAAGATTCGGGTACTGGTGGCGACCGATGTCGCCGGTCGAGGCATCCATGTCGACGGCATCAGCCACGTAATCAACTTTACGCTGCCGGAAGATCCGGATGACTACGTGCACCGCATCGGCCGCACCGGCCGTGCCGGCACCAGCGGCACGTCGATCAGCTTCGCCGGCGAGGACGACTCCTTCGCCCTGCCGCCGATCGAAGCGCTGATTGGCCGCAAGATTCAGTGCGAAATGCCGCCGGCGGAACTGCTCGCCCCGGTCCCTCACTCGCGCTGAGCCTATTGGGCGCGGTATTCGCCGCGCCCCTGCGACCGTCAATCACCTCCTCCATCAATGACCTGAATCAGGCCTCAACAGAGGTCAAGCGGCTAGAGTGATAGCTAGATCGGAACTCGAGGAGACATCGATGGACAGCATGCACTGGCTACTGTCGCTAATCATCATCGGCTTCATCCTGCTCTGCGTAGGTTTCAACTACCGGGACCGGGACTGGGGCGTGGGCCTTCTTGGCCTGGGCGTGCTCACCATGTTCTCGACGCTGGCCTTCAAGATGTACATCACCTTCTATTGACGGCTCAGCCGTTCTCGCTCCAACGCCCAGCCGCGACCTGATCACTCGCGCGGCCCTCCACCCAGCGTGGCCCGGACGGCGTGGTTTCCTTCTTCCAGAACGGCGCCCGCGTCTTCAGATAATCCATCACGAAGCGACATGCATCGAAGGCAGCGTCGCGATGGGCGCTCGCCGCACCGACGAAGACGATGGGCTCACCTGGCTCCAGGGGCCCGACGCGATGCAGCACGTCGAGCCGCAATAATGGCCAGCGCTGCTCCGCCTCGATAATGATTTTCTCCAGTGCTTTTTCGGTCATCCCCGGCGCATGTTCGAGGAACATTCCAGCGACATCCTGCCCATCGTTGAAATCCCTTACGTAACCGACGAACCCGGCGACCGCGCCAATCCCCAGGTTGGCCGCATGCAGCGCATTGAGTTCGGCCCCCGGATCGAACGCTGCCGTCTGTACACGAACCGCCATGCTCAGCCTCCGGTCACGGTGGGAAAGAAAGCGACTTCATCGTCATCGGTGATCGGCTCATCGAGACCACAGAGTTCCTGATTACGGGCACACATCAGGTTCTGCTCGGCAAGCACCTCCCAGACACCGCCCCGCGCAAGCAGCTGCTGGCGCACATCATCCACGTTGGCGAGCGAAGCATCCCACTGCAGGCGCTCGCCATCAGTGCCCAGGGTTTCGCGATAACGGGCAAAGAACTGGACGGTAATCATGCCGGCACCTGCCAGTGACCGCTCTTGCCGCCGAGTTTTTCCAGCAGGCGCACGCCTTCGATGACCATGCCGCGATCCACGGCCTTGCACATGTCGTAGATGGTCAGCGCAGCGACGCTGGCAGCGGTCAACGCTTCCATCTCGACACCAGTCTGCCCGGCCAGCTTGCAGGCAGCGCGAATCAGTACGCAGTCTTCACCATCCGCCTGCAGCTCGACCTTGATGCTGGTGAGCAGCAGCGGATGGCACAGCGGAATCAGTTCGTAGGTCTTCTTTGCCGCCTGGATGCCGGCGATGCGCGCCACGGCGAAGACATCGCCCTTGGGATGACCGCCCTGCTGGATCATCTGCAGGGTCTGCGGCAGCATGCGCACGCGGGCCTCGGCCACGGCTTCACGCGCGGTCACGGCCTTGTCGGTGACGTCGACCATGCTGGCCCGGCCTTGGGAATCGAGATGGGTGAGCATTCGGCGCTCCTGATCTGAAAATCAGGAGTCTACCCCAGCCGTCAGCGATGAGCCCGCCCCCATAAGAGGTACGACCGGGCATCGCTGATTGCAGGCCGCTGCTTACATGTGCGCTTCGGCGTACTCCGCCAGTACCGAGCGCGGCACACCCTGCAGGGTGATATGCACGCCGTGGGAGAAGTCCTTGAAGCGTTCGGTGAGGTAGGTCAACCCTGAGCTGGTCGCGGACAGATAGGGCGTATCGATCTGCGCCAGGTTGCCGAGACAGACCACCTTCGAGCCGTTGCCCGCACGGGTGATGATGGTCTTCATCTGGTGCGGCGTCAGGTTCTGGCACTCGTCGATCAGAATCAGGCTCTGCTGGAAGCTACGGCCGCGGATGTAGTTCAGCGATTTGAACTGCAACGGTACCTTCTGCAGGATGTAATCGATGCTGCCGTGGGTGTTCTCGTCGTCCATGTGCAGCGCTTCGAGATTGTCGGTGATCGCGCCCAGCCAGGGCTCCATCTTCTCGGCCTCGGTGCCGGGCAAGAAGCCGATGTCTTCGTCCAGCCCCTGCACGCTGCGGGTGGCAATGATGCGCCGGTAGCGCTTGCTGACCACGGTCTGCTCGATGGCCGCCGCCAGCGCCAGAATGGTCTTGCCCGAGCCGGCGGCGCCGGACAGGTTGACCAGATGGATATCCGGATCGAGCAAGGCGAACAATGCCAGCGCCTGATGGATATCACGCGGGCGCAACCCCCAGGCTTCCTGATGCAGCAATGGCTCCTGATGCAGGTCGAGCAGCAGCAGTTCATCGGCCTTGATGCCCTTGATCCAACCCACGAAGCCCTGCTCGTCGATGATGAATTCGTTGATGTGCACCGCCGGCAGGTTGTCGATCAGCTGGACGCGATGCCAGGTGCGCCCATGGCCCTGGTGGGTCTCCACCTTGCTCACCCGGTCCCAGAAGGAGCCACTGACACTGTGATACCCCCGCGACAGCTGGCCGATGTCGTCGACCAGTTGATCGGTGTGGTAATCCTCGGCTGCCACCCCGCAGGCTCGCGCCTTCAGGCGCATGTTGATGTCCTTGGTCACCAGCACCACGGGGACCCCGGGCCGCTGTTTGCTGAGCCTGACCACCTGATTGATGATCTTGTTGTCGTTCAGGTCTTCCGGGAGTGCGATGGAGTCGCCGCCCTTGCTCATCAGGATCGAAAGGCTGCCGGATGGGCCGCTCTTGCCACGTTGGATCGGCACACCCAACTCGACTTCTTCCGGCGTGGCATCGCCCAGCAGCTTGTCGATCAGACGGATCGCCTGCCGGCACTCGGCCGCCACGCTGTGCTTGCCGGTCTTGAGCTGATCGAGCTCCTCCAGCACGGTCATGGGAATGGCGACCTGGTGTTCCTGGAAATTCAGCAAGGCGTTGGGATCGTGTATCAGGACGTTCGTGTCGAGGACGTAGAGCGTGGGCTGGGTGGCGCGAGATCTGCCGTAGTCATCCATACCGATCACCTTCTTCTAGGGTCAGAAGCGAAGCGGATAAGCGCTCCGCCGCAGAGTGACCGCCGTGCGATTGGGTGAGCGGACGAGGGAAGCCGGTGGATTCGGGGCTGCCCAGGAGCCGCCACCTGTGTCGCAGGGTTCGGCGGTCTGAATTCGGTAATACCGTAAAAGTTATGACAGACAAAAGACTTTTCCGTTGAACTCGACTTTTTTTCACGAATCGACCAAACGGCCTTGGCGCGCGTATTTCAGCCGCGCTATTGTCGATGATCAGGGTGCGCGCTTTCGTCGCAGCGATTCACTTCCACGGTGATGTGCACCAGCTGCGGGAAGCCCTGCAACGCAGCCTTGTAGTGGTCGGCGGTGTGCGCCTGATGCGTCACCAGGCTCAGGATGCAGCTGTATTGCGACCGCCCTACCCGCCACAGATGCAGATCGGTGACTTCGGTATCCGGCACGTCCTGCAGCGCTTCCCGAACCCTGTGCACCAGCGGATCATCCATCTCCCGATCGAGCAGCGCCTTGGCGGTTTCGCGCAACAGGCCGCGCGCCCATACAAGGATCACCAGCGCGCCGACGATACCCATCACCGGGTCCAGCCAGCTCCAGCCGAAGAACTTGCCGCCCAGCAGCGCGATGATCGCAGCCACCGACGTCAGCGCATCAGTCAGCACATGGATGAAGGCGGCGTGCCGATTCAGGTCCTTGCCACCCGAAGCGTGCTCATGCGAATGGTCATGCCCGTGCTCGCCGTGACCGTGACCGTGACCGTGACCGTGACCGTGGTCATGCTGATCCCGCAGCAACCAGGCGGACAGCAGATTCACCAGCAAGCCGATCACGGCGACCATCAACGCTGCATCGAAACCGATCGCGACCGGCGACCAGAGCCGCGACAGCGATTCGCCGATCATGAACAGCGCCACGACGACCAGCAGCAAGGCGCTGGTGAAACCGGCCAACACCTCGATCTTCCAGGTTCCGAACGCGAAACGCTGGTCCGCCGCGTAGCGCCGAGCCAGCAGATACGCCAACGCCGCCAGGCCGATGGCTACCATGTGCGAGGCCATATGCCAGCCGTCCGCCAGCAACGCCATGGAGTTGAACCAGTAACCGGCGATGATCTCCACCAACATGGTCAAGCCGGTCAGAATGACCACCGCCCAGGTCTGACGCTCGGAGCTGCGCTCCAGCGGACGGTAGTCGTGAGGTGGTTGCCATTGCGCATGATTGCAGCCAGACATACGAACTCCTTCATTGACGCCTTCCAGCTTGTGCCTTGCCACGCGGGGAAGGTCAACCGTTGCCTATGGCCGCCATAGCTGGAGCCGCTCCGCTCGTACCCCTACAATCGCGCCATCAGACAGGAGACCCGTACATGCTGATGGTGATTTCCCCCGCCAAGACGCTCGACTATGAAACACCCCCGATAACCGAACGCTTCACTCAGCCTCAGTACCTGGAGCACTCGCAACTGCTGATCGACCTGTTGCGCGATTACTCGCCAGCGCAGATCAGCGAACTCATGCACCTTTCCGACAAGCTGGCCGCCCTGAATGTCGCGCGCTACGGGAGCTGGTCGGCTGACTTCACGCCGGAGAATGCCAAGCAGGCCCTGCTCGCCTTCAAGGGCGATGTCTACACCGGACTGAGCGTCGAGGATTTCACCGAGAGCGACCTGCTGTTCGCACAGGAGCATCTGCGCATGCTGTCGGGGCTCTACGGCCTGTTACGGCCGCTGGACCTGATGCAGCCGTATCGGCTGGAAATGGGCACCAAACTGACCAATCCGCGCGGCAAGGATCTGTACGCATTCTGGGGCGAGCGCATCACTGGCTGGCTGAATGAGTCACTTGCGGAACAAGGGGATGACGTTCTCCTCAATCTGGCCTCCAACGAGTACTTCAGCGCGGTCAAACCCAAGGCGTTGAACGCACGGGTCATCAACGTCGACTTCAAGGACATGAAGAACGGCCAGTACAAGATCATCTCGTTCTACGCCAAGAAGGCTCGGGGCCTCATGGCACGCTGGGTGATCAAGGAGCGTATCGGCAACCCTGATCAGCTGCCGGAATTCGACTACCAGGGCTACCGCTACAGTCGGGATGATTCGACCAGCGACCGCTTGGTATTCCTGCGCGACGCCGCCGACCAGTAACAACTCAATGCCGGCGGAGGGCCCTGCAAGGGCGCTGCCGCCGCCCTCACCGACCCCATTAGCGGGTCCGCCCAGCACGCCCCACAGCCTCTACCAACACCGCCCGATCAACCCTCCGCATTCCGCCGGGCCGGTGAGCGCACCTTGAATCCGTTCGCAAAAACTCGCCGATCAACGGTTGCCGAGGCGGGAACTATCCAGCGTGGCACGCAATCATAAGCGCGTACCGACAATTCCAGGTGGAAAGGGAAGTCGCACATGAACGTGCATTGGGTCATCGATTTCGCAGATCGCTCCGTTCGAGATCGTCAGTCGATCTTGGCGGTAGCGCAACTTCAGACGGCGATACGGCTGATTATCCAGCCGACAGCCGCGGCGTCGAGCAGAGCCTACGCGGCATCTGACACGGCAAACGCCGAGCAAGGCACGAACAGAGGGTTACGGCCATGCAAGCGCATCACTCCCGTTCGACCGGCAGGTGCCACGCACCGCGCGCGACGATGGCGCTCCTCAGTAGTGCGCCAAACGCCGACCACGAGTGCCCGGTGCAGATGACCATGATCGACATCTCGCCCGAGACACATGCGGCCTAACGGCCATGGTGCGACATCCAGGCGATTAACCAGACAGCAGATTTCAATCTCGAGGCATGCCTCGGGACAGCGGATTTCGTCCAGCCAACTGGCGATTCCCCCGACAAAGAACAGCAACAACCCAGGCGCGGCCAAGAGGCCGGCGTCACCGGACAAGTAGAACGACCTTCGAAACGATTCAGGAGAAGCAATATGATCCCGGTTATTCTTTCAGGCGGTAGCGGCTCCCGACTGTGGCCCCTTTCCCGCAAGTCGTTCCCCAAGCAGTTTCTTGCCCTGACCGGCGAGCAGACGTTGTTCCAGCAGACCGTCGAACGCCTGGCGTTCGATGGCATGCAGCAACCGCTGCTGGTCTGCAACAAGGACCACCGTTTCATCGTCAAGGAGCAGCTGGCCGCGCGCAAACTCGGCGTTCAAGGCCTTCTGCTCGAGCCTTTCGGTCGTAACACCGCACCGGCCATTGGGATCGCGGCGATGAAGCTGGTTGAAGAGGGACGCGACGAGCTGCTGCTGGTCCTGCCGGCCGACCACGTCATCGAAGACCAGAAGGCCTTCCAGCGTTCCCTGGCACTGGCGACCAATGCCGCGGAAAACGGCGAGATGGTCCTTTTCGGTGTCCCCCCAACCCGTCCTGAAACCGGTTTCGGTTATATCAAGGCCAGCCAGGACGCCAATCATGGCTTGCCCGATGGCATCAAGCGCGTGGCGCAGTTCGTCGAGAAGCCGGACGAGGCTCGCGCCCAGAGCTATCTGGAGTCAGGTGACTATTTCTGGAACAGCGGCATGTTCCTGTTCCGCGCCAGCGTGTTCTTGGAAGAACTGAAGAAGCACGATCCGGACATCTACGATACCTGCTCGCTCGCTCTGGAGCGCAGCGTGAAGAACGGCGAAGAAGTGCTGATCGACCCCGCCACCTTCGCCTGCTGCCCGGACAATTCCATCGACTATGCAGTGATGGAAAAGACTCAACTGGCTTGCGTAGTGCCCATGTCGGCTGGCTGGAGCGATGTCGGCTCCTGGTCTTCGATCTGGGATGTGCACGAGAAGGACGAGAACGGCAACGTCCTCAAGGGCGACGTGATCGCCGAAGACTCTCGCAACTGCCTGGTACACGGCAACGGCAAACTGGTCACCGTGCTCGGCCTGGAAAACATCGTGGTGGTGGAGACCAAGGACGCCATGATGGTTGCCCACAAGGACAAGGTGCAGGACGTCAAGAAGCTGGTCAGCAAGCTCGACGCTCAGGACCGCAGCGAAACCAAGAACCACTGCGCCGTGTACCGCCCTTGGGGCTGGTATGACTCGGTGGACATGGGTGGCCGCTTCCAGGTCAAGCGTATCTGCGTGAACCCAGGGGCCAGCCTCTCCCTGCAGATGCACCACCATCGCGCCGAGCATTGGATCGTTGTTTCCGGTACCGCTCAGGTCACCTGCAACGACAAGACTTTCCTGCTCACCGAAAATCAGTCGACTTATATCCCGATCACGTCAGTGCATCGCCTGGCCAACCCCGGGAAAATTCCGCTGGAGATCATCGAAGTCCAGTCCGGCAGCTATCTGGGTGAAGACGACATCGAGCGCTTTGATGACGTTTACGGCCGCGCCGAACAGAGCAACGAAGCCAAAGTTGCCCGTTAATGTTCGCCAAGTAACGAGAGGAAAGCCCGCTTCGGCGGGTTTTTCTTTGCTCGATTTCTGGCTCTGTGCGTACCTGAAAGCGCATACTTGCGGAAATCCGTGTAGCGCCTTGCCGCAAACGTAGTGTCAATGCCGCAGATAACCTGGTTTTTTTGAACTACTGCTCGAATCTGCCGCCTGCCACGTAATTGCTTAAACCTTTTCAGTTGACCTCCAGTCTCACGCACATAAGCTCGACTCTGTTGCAACTGAAAACTTCGGTTACAACCAAAGACGCGTCATTCATTTTCAGAGGCGTCTTAATTCAAACTAGAAAAACAGGATCCTTACGTGACGAAAGACGAACTGCGCGCCGAACTTGAGCGCCAGGCGCAGCGCTTTACCAATGTCTATGGTGGTGAAATTACGACTTACGCGGCTGAACGCGAACCCGAGCGCAAGCCGTGGCGCAAGAAACCCACTGTGCTTGATCAAGTGTTTCAGCGGGAACTGCAGAAGCTCGAACAGGAAAAACATGCCGATTGTGAAAGCGCGGCAACTGGGCAAGCCTGATCCTGACCTCCGTGCAGGTCAGGAAGTCAACTAGCGCAGCCAATACAAACAGCAGTAGTGAACTGAAGAGCGCCGATAAGTCAGCGCTTACCGCCGAGTAACGAGCCGAGCAACCCTCTGGCCAACTGACGCCCCAACTGACTGGCAGCCTGGCTCAACGCACTTTTGACGACTCGTCCGGCCAGATCCCCCAGATCGCTGCCTGCACTGCTCTTGCCTCGCGCAGGCTTCTCGACCGGACGCTCAGCCTCCTCGACTGCCTGCATGGCCCGAGCACTCAGTATTTCGTAGGCCGACTCACGGTCGACGGGCTTGTCATAACGGCCACGCAAGCTGGACCTCGCGATAAGCTGCATGCGCTCAGCTTCACTCAGCGGCCCCACTCGCGACTGTGGCGGCGCGATCGAGACTCGCTGCACCATCGCCGGCGTGCCTTTCGCCTCGAGCCCACCGACCAGGGCCTCGCCGATGCCCAACTGGGTCAGCACATCCAGCGTCGCAAAGTTCGGGTTCGCACGAAATCCGTCAGCCACCGAGCGCAGTGCTTTCTGCTCCTTGACGGTGTATGCCCGCAAACCATGCTGGATTCGCAGCCCCAGCTGCGCCAGTACCTGGTCAGGCAGATCGGCTGGGGACTGAGTGACGAAATAGACGCCAACACCTTTCGAACGAATCAGCCGCACCACCTGCACCAGCCGCTCCTGCAACGCCTTGGGCGTATCGCCAAACAGAAGGTGCGCCTCATCGAAGAACAGGACCAGCAAAGGCCTGTCGGCATCGCCCCGCTCCGGAAGCTGCTCGAAGAGTTCGGCAAGCAGCCATAGCAGGAAGGTCGCATAAACCTTGGGCGCCTCATGCACCAGTACGCTGGCATCGAGCAGATGGATGGGACCTCGGCCGTCCGCCGCGGGGTGCAACAGATCCTCGAGTTGCAGGGCTGGCTCACCGAACAGCGCCTCGGCGCCCTGCTGTTCGAGCGTTGCCAGGCGTCGCAGCAGGGCCTGTGACGATGCACCGGTAAACAATGCACCGTCCTCGCCGAGCAACTGCGGCTCAGCCTTGAGGTGAGCCAACAGCGCCTTGAGGTCCTTCAGATCGAGTAACAGCAGGCCTTCGCGGTCTGCCACCTTGAACGCCGCGTACAAAGCGGCCTGCTGGCTGTCGGTGAGCTGCAGCAGGCTTCCCAGCAGCAGCGGCCCCATCTCGCTCAACGTAGTACGCAGCGGATGGCCGCTACGACCATGCACGTCCCACAGGGTTACCGGGTACGCCTGCGGCTGATGGTTCAGCCAGGGCATGCTGGCGATCCGCTCGGCGATCTTGCCTTGCGGTGCACCGGCAGCACCCAGGCCACAGAGATCGCCCTTGATGTCGGCAGCGAACACGGCAACTCCGGCATCGCTGAACTGCTCGGCCAGACGTTGCAAGGTCACTGTCTTGCCGGTGCCGGTGGCTCCGGCAATCAACCCGTGCCGATTGGCCAAGCGCAGGGACTGGCTGTTCGGTTCACCCGTCGCATCAGCGCCGAGTACCAGACGATCAATTGCAGCCTTCATCAACCCGCCTCCTTGTCGTGCTCGCGCGCCCCGGATGGGGCGCTCTCGTCGGCCGTCGATGCCCTCGATTGCCGACCTGCATTGCCCTGCTCAGCCTGAAGCTCGGCCCATAGCGCTGCGGCATCGGCGAACTCGGCGCCCTGCTCGGGCGACAGCGCCTCAGGATCGTATCGCTGTGTACAACCACTGCCGATGATGGGCGGCGCCTTGGCTGCGGCACGCTCGAGGGGATCGGTCACAGATGCTCCCGAATGTCAGTTGAACACCATCGTCTTGTTGCTGTGTACCAGCACACGGTCCTCCAAGTGATAGCGCAAGCCGCGAGAAAGCACCATCTTCTCTACGTCCTTGCCGAGCCGGACCATGTCCTCGATGCTGTCGCGATGGCTAACGCGCACCACGTCCTGCTCGATGATCGGGCCGGCGTCGAGCTCCTCGGTGACATAGTGACAGGTGGCGCCGATCAGCTTCACGCCGCGCAGCGAGGCCTGGTGATAGGGCTTGGCGCCGACGAAGGACGGCAGAAAGCTGTGATGGATGTTGATCACGCGCTGGGCGAACTCGTCGCACAGCTCGGACGGCAAGATCTGCATGTACCGCGCGAGCACAATTACATCGGCGCGCTGCTCGCGGACCAGGCGGGTGACTTCGGCGAACGCCTCCTGCTTATTGGCGGGGTCGACCGGCACGTGAATGTAGGGAATGCCATGCCATTCGACCATGCTGCGCAGGTCGTCATGGTTGGAAATCACGCAGGGAATGTCGCAGTCCAGCTCGCCGCTGTGCCAACGGTGCAGCAGATCGGCCAGGCAGTGGGATTCGCGACTGGCCATCAGCACCACGCGTTTGCGTTGCTCGGAGTCGGTGACTCGCCACTCCATTGAAAACTCACGAGCGATCGGAGCGAACGCCTGACGGAAACCGTCCAGATCGAAAGGCAGTGAGTCCGCGCGAATCTCGTGACGCATGAAGAACCAACCGCTCTGGTGATCCGAATGATGGTTGGCTTCAGTGATCCAGCCGTTGTAAGTGGCAAGAAAGTTACTGACCTTGGCAACAATGCCAACGCCATCGGGACAGGCAATGACCAGCCTGAAAGTGCGCATCAACGGTTACTCCGACTCAATGGGAAATGCGGCATTCTAGCCCAGCAGACAAAAGCACAGCCATCGCCATTAAGATCGAGGCGCAGCGCCAACTATGCGCGATGACGCAAACGGCGCGGCTCGCAGTCATCGGATTGTTATGCAAAGCATAAAAACCAATCGAAAAAACTTGTCCGATAAAACAGGCTTTCCGCTTGATTTAAGCCTGCGCACGGCTGCAATAGCAGTTCTTAGCCTGCGTCACATATCCTTTCAAATAGTAGTGCGGCTTTTTTACAAGGCTATATTTACTTGCGGATTACGCAGGACTATGATTGCTGCCACTTGCGTTCAAACCTATCCCAAGGAAGTCATATGTCACTTATCAATGAGTATCGCGCTACTGAAGAAGCCATCAAGGAACTTCAAGAGCGCCTGAAGTCGCTGTCCGAAGACGACAAGCTGAAAAAGGAACTGGAATTCGAAGGCAAGCTGCGCGAACTCATGGGTGAATACCAAAAGTCCCTGCGCGACATCATTGCCCTGCTCGATCCTGAAGCCTCTCGCAACAGCAAGAGCCCTCGCGCTGCAAAAGCTCCCGCGACCAGCAAGCGCGCCCGCCGCGTGAAGCAATATAAAAACCCACACAGCGGTGAAGTGATTGAAACCAAAGGCGGCAATCACAAGACCCTGAAAGAATGGAAAGCCCAGTGGGGCTCCGACACCGTGGAAAGCTGGGCCACCCTTCTCGGCTAAGCGGCTACGGTTTATAACGAACGCCGTTTCTCGACATTAATCATTGATGTCGGGAAACGGCGTTTTTATTTGTGCTGCACTCTTCCTTCCCCGCTCGATTCAGGCGTGGCGCACAAACATACGCCCTCCCCAAGAGTTAATTGCTCAAGCGGTAACGCTCACGCAACCCCTCACCGTACTCGCGCCATTGCTGCAACAGTTGCCGTTGTGCCGGCGTGGCGCCGATCATGAATTGCTCGATATCCGACTCGAACTGCACGAGGGTATTGGGCGCGCCACATGCCCCATCACTCAGCCGCTGTTGGCAGAACTGACGCCATTGCGCTTGCTCGTCGACGGATAACGCTTCAGGAAAGTTACGTGCGCGGTAACGAAACAACAGCTCGTCGAGGCGCGCATCATCGAATCGGAATGGCTGTTTCGCCAGCTCCGCAGGTGACAGGCTACGGACCTGGTCGCACAGCCGCCGGTCGCGGTCCCCGAGAAAACCGTCATACAGCTGCTGCTCCGGATCATCAGTGCCAGCGAAGCGGTCTTCGCGATAGATGTCTTCGAGCTTGGTGCTCCATATCTGCCGCTGCTCTCGAAGCATCGCTGCACGCTCATGGCAGACCGGCATATCCAAACCAAGGCGCTGGATGTCTTGCGTGCGCAAAACCTTGAGCGGCGCCACCACGGGACACTTGTTGACGTGCACCAGCTTCAAGGGCACCGGCAACCCGCCATCGGCGAGCTGTTCACGTCGGGTATACAGGCGCTGACGCAGCGTTTCAGCCGTTTCCTGCAAGAGCGGCTCCGGTCCGGCCTGCAGATCGCAGACGATCAGCGCGTTGCGATTGCGCGGGTGCCAGCCCAGCGGCAGGACCACCGAGAGAAAATGCCGTGCAGCGGAGAAGCGGCCGGACACGTGCACCATGGGTTCCAGCAACCGGATCTGCTCAAGCACCGCCTGCTTGCGGCGCAGGTTGTAGAGATAGTCGTACAGCCGCGGCTGCCGATCGCGAACGAGTCTGGCCAAGGCAATGGTCGCGCGCACATCGGATAGCGCGTCGTGCGCATTCAGATGTTCCAGCCCGTTGGCCACGCTCAGTCGTTCGAGTTTGAGCGTCACCCGCCCCTCCTCTTCAGGCCAGACCAGGCCTTCCGGGCGCAGGGCATAAGCCGTGCGTACCAGATCGATCAGATCCCAGCGGCTGTTGCCGCCCTGCCATTCACGGGCATAGGGATCGTAGAAGTTGCGGTACAGGCTATAGCGCGTCACCTCGTCGTCGAACCGCAGGCTGTTGTAACCGGCGCCGCAGGTGCCAGGCAACGACAGCTGTTGATGCAGACGATGAATAAATTCGGCCTCGCACAAGCCCTTCTGTTCGAGGGTCGCGGGGGTGATCCCAGTGACCAGGCAGGCCGCCGGATGCGGAAGGATGTCGTCGGAGGGACGGCAATAGATGTTCAGCGGCTCGCCGATTTCCTCGAGCGCCTCGTTGGTGCGGATACCCGCCACCTGCAACGGGCGGTCGCGGCTGGGCGAGATCCCTGTGGTTTCGAAGTCGTACCAGAAGATGCTTGAATTCACGGGAGAGTCCTTCTCGATCAGCGCGGCAGTCTATCAGCCAGGGCGGCACATCGCCGCGTGCGTCAACCGATCTGCCCACGCAGCATTGGGTATGCGAACGACATCCTGCAAAGGAGCAGGCACTTCGCCATAATCACACCCCTCCGGCTTGCCCTCCGATCAGACGACTTAGGCGCATTGCCGCAGCGGCACTTGCCGCATAGCATCGACCTTTGCCTGCCTCAGACGACTTTACCCTTGCCTTCAGCTCTCGACCGACCATCGCTGCTCGACAATAGCCATCGCGTGGAGACGCCCGAGGGCATCGATCTACTCCTGCGTCCGGCCGGGCTCGTACCGCGCGCGCTGGCCTTTGCCATCGACCTGGCGATCCGTGCCGCCATCCTGGTGGCCCTCTTCATCATCCTGGGGATGCTGGGCAATTTTGGTATCGGTCTTGGGACGCTTCTGCTGTTCCTCGTGCAATGGTGGTACATGGTGCTCTTCGAAGTACTGAACCAGGGACGTACGCCTGGCAAGTACTGGCTGGGTCTGCGAGTGGTGCATGACGATGGCACGCCGGTCGGCTGGACCTCCTCGCTGACGCGCAACCTGCTGCGCTTCGTCGATATGCTGCCGTTCGGCTATTTTCTCGGCGCACTGAGCTGCCTGGGCCACCCTGCCTTCAAGCGTCTCGGCGATCTCGCCGCAGGGACCTTGGTGGTCTACCGGGAAAGACCACAAGCGCGCCCGACGCTGCCGGAGGTGGAAGCTGCCAAACCGCCTTTTGCGTTAAGTCTCGATGAGCAACGCGCTCTTATTGCCTTCTCCGAGCGTCATGCCAGTCTTTCTGCCGAGCGGCGTCTGGAGCTGGCTTCGATCCTTGCCGAACCGCTGGCGGTTACCGGTGAGAACGCCGAGGCAAAGATCCATGGCATCGCCCGCTCACTGGTAGGCGCGCCATGAAGCAGGCCGCCTTCGAACGCCAGCATCACGCCGACTGGCATGACTTCATCAGCCAGCTGGACGCGCTGGAGCGTGGCAAGCCAAGTCCCAGCCAGGCTAGCGACTTCCCCGCCGCCTACCGCCGTCTTTGCCAACACCTGGCGCTGGCCGAATCGCGCGGCTACAGCAGCCAGCTGATCGATCAGTTGCGCCAGCTCGCCCTGCGCGGCCATCAGCAGTTCTATCGCCACCGCAGTCCATTGCTGGGGCGACTGCTCGGGTTCATCACCGGTGGCTTCGCCCGCTCGGTCCGTGAGCAGTGGCGTTACGTACTGGCAGCAAGCCTGCTCTTCTACGGCAGCCTGCTCGGCATGGCCGCTTTGGTCTTCACCTTCCCGGAGCTGGTGTTCAGCATCCTGCCGCCGGACCAGGTCACACAGATGGAACAGATGTACGACCCGGACGCCAGCCGCCTGGGTCGCTTCGCCGAGCGGGGCTCGGGCGACGATTGGCTGATGTTCGGCTATTACGTGATGAACAATATCGGCATCGCATTCCAGACGTTCGCCAGCGGGCTGCTGTTCGGCCTGGGTACGCTGTTCTTCCTGCTGTTCAATGGCCTGACGATCGGCGCCGTCGCGGGCCACCTGAGCGCCATCGGCTACCAGCAGCCGTTCTGGTCGTTCGTCATCGGCCATGGCGCGTTCGAGCTGACCGCCATCACCCTTGCCGGCGCCGCGGGGCTGCAGCTCGGCGTAGCGCTGGTGGCGCCGGGGCGCCTGACCCGCGCAGAGGCGCTGCGTCAGGCTGCCAAGCGAGGCATCCAGCTGGTCTGCGGGGCCACCCTGTTCTTGCTGATCGCTGCCTTTGTCGAGGCCTACTGGTCATCCATGACCCTGACCTCGCCCATGATCAAGTACATCGTCGGCGCGCTGCTCTGGCTGATCGTGGCCGCTTACTTCGCGTTTGCCGGGAGGGCGCAGCATGCAGCTGAGTGATGCCAGCGTCTCGATCCGCCCGCGCAGTCCATGGGAGGCGCTGGACCTCGGCACCCTGCTCGCCAGGCGCCACGCGAAGCTGCTGATGACGACCTGGGCGGCCGTGACGCTGCCGCTTTTCGGCCTGATCAGTCTGCTGCTGTGGCAGCACCCAAGTCTGGCGCTGCTGCTGTTCTGGTGGCTCAAGCCCCTGTACGAGCGCTTGCCGCTGCATATCCTGTCCAAAGCACTGTTCGGTGAAACACCAGACTTCCGAGAGAGCCTGCGGGCCTTCCCCGGCCTGCTGCGGCCACAGCTGTTGGCCAGTCTCACCTGGCGTCGCCTGAGCACGACGCGCAGCTTCGACCTACCAGTGCAGCAGCTCGAGGGGCTCGACGGCAAAGCACGCAAGCGACGCCTGCTCACGCTCAGTCTGCGCAGCGGCCGCGCGCCCAGCTGGCTGACCGTGGTCGGCGTGCATCTGGAAGGCGCGCTCTGGCTCGGCCTGCTCGGCGTGCTGTATTTCCTGCTGCCGGCGCAGCTGGTACAGCGCTGGAACTGGGAGGATCTGCTCGGGCTGAGCGCCGAATGGCTCTGGCTGGAACACCTGTCCAATCTGCTCTATGCGCTGGTGCTCATCGTCTGGGAGCCTATCTATGTCGCCTGTGGCTTCAGCCTCTATCTCAATCGACGCACTCATCTGGAGGCGTGGGACATAGAGCTGGCCTTCCGTCGACTGCGCCAGCGCCTGCTCAGCGCTGCACCAGCGGTGCTGCTTGCCTGTGGCCTGTTGTTCTGGCCCGCAGCGCACGATGCCTGGGCAGCGGCGCCAACGGCCGACACAGCGCAACAGGGCCCGGAAAGCGAGCGTCTGCTGAATCAGCCACTGACCAGCGAGACGGCCCGCGAACGAATCGACGCGCTGCTCGACCAACCGCCCTTTCAGCACCGGGAGACGGTCACCCGTTGGCGCTTTGGTGCGCAAGACAGCCCGCAGGAGCCCGGTGCTCTGGCACGCCTGCTCGAGCGCCTGCTGCAGGGTGGCTCGCTGTGGGAAAGCCTGGAAAGTCTGGCGCAGGCACTCGAAGTCCTACTCTGGACCGCACTGGCCTTGCTGGTCGCGCTTCTGCTGTGGCGCTACCGCGACTGGCTGCAGACTTTCGGCAGCCGCATACAGCTGCCGGCCAGGCGCCGCCAACCTGCACCCGCGCAGCTGTTCGGCCTCGACGTCGCGCCCGAAAGCCTGCCAAACGACGTTGCCAGCGAGGCCGAACGACTCTGGCAGCAGGATCCGCGCGCGTCTCTGGCACTTCTCTATCGCGGTTTGCTCAGCCGCCTGCTGCATGATTTCCAGCTGCCGTTGAGGGCGGCGCATACCGAGGGCGAGGTGCTGGCGCGCGTGCGACAGCTTCAGCGCGAACCGCTGTCGCGCTTTGCCGAGCAACTTACGCAACATTGGCAGCACCAGGCCTACGGGCACCGGAACGCCGAAGACGTGGTCCGCGACGAACTGTGTGCCGGCTGGCGCGCGCTGTTTGCCGAGGAGTCGAGGCCATGAACCGACTCCGCCCTCGCCTGCTCGCCGCGGCCGCGGTCCTGCTGATCGGTCTGCTGGTCATCTGGTTGGCCGGCAAGCTGCAATCCTATGAAGACGTCGTCGAGCACGGCCCGACCCCAGAGGCGCGCAGCAACACCTACCTGGCCGCCGAACTGTTCCTGCGCGACCTCGGCCTGCAGGTCGTGCATCAGGAAGGCATCGCCGGACTTGAGACCCTGCCCACCTCTGGCCAGACGCTGCTCCTGCTCGGTGACCGCGGCAACCTGACCCCGCGGCAGACCGAGCGCCTGCTGGACTGGGCAAACGCCGGCGGCCATCTGGTCGTGGTTGCAGAGCGACTGTGGGATGAAGAGACCGGCAAAAGTGGCGACCTGCTGTTCGACCGGCTCAATCTGCAGCAGTACGCAGCTGACGATCTGGACGATGATGCGCAGACACCGCAGTCATCCACAGCCGAACAGCATCCGCAGCTGACCAAGCTGTATCTGGAGAATGAAAGTGCGCCGGCCTATCTGGCCTTCGATACCGACTTTCACCTCTATGATGCCGACAACCGCGCCCACGCCTGGGCCAACAGCGCAGGTGCCACGCACATGCTGCAACTGCAGCACGGTGACGGGCTGATCACCGCGCTGACCGACAGCTGGATCTGGCAGAACCGCAACATTGATCAGTACGACCATGCCTGGCTGCTCTGGTATCTGACCCAGGACAGCGCGGTGACTCTGGTGCACCGCAGCGAACACGACGGCTTACTCGCACAGCTGCGCCGCCATTTCCCCGAACTTCTCACCGTGCTGGGCCTACTTGTGGCGCTCGCGCTCTGGCATGCCGGCCAACGCTTCGGCCCACTGCAGGCTCCGCTCAGCCCGGCGCGTCGCCAGCTGCAGGAACACCTGCGTGGGTCGGCGGAGTTCCTGCTGCGCAATGGTCGCCAGCACAGTCTGCTGCAGCCGCTGCAACAGGACATCCAGCGCCGAGCGGGGCAACGTCATCCGGGCTTCGAACAGCTTCCGCCGAGTGCCCAGCTGCCACTGCTCGCCCGTCTCTCCAGCCTGCCGATCGCCAGCATCGAGCTGGCCATGCGCCCACTGCCGCAGCAACGTCTGTCGGCTACCGAATTCACCCGACAGGTCGCCCACCTGCAAACCCTCAGGAACGCGCTATGAGCGAACACATCCCAGATTCCGGCAACCCTGCTCTGGCCTCCAACCCGGTGAGCCAGCGCCTGCGAGCCAGCCAGCTCGCCCAGGCGCTGCGCGACGAGCTGCACAAGGCGGTGATTGGCCAGGACGACGTCATCGATGGCGTTCTGACCGCGTTGATCGCCGGCGGCCACGTGCTCATCGAAGGCGTGCCGGGGCTGGGCAAGACACTGCTGGTACGGGCGCTGGCGCGCTGCTTCGGCGGCGAGTTCTCGCGCATCCAGTTCACCCCCGACCTGATGCCCAGCGACGTCACCGGCCATGCCGTCTACGACATGCAGAGCGAGCAGTTCAAGCTGCGCAAGGGGCCGGTGTTCACTAACCTCCTGCTGGCCGATGAAATCAACCGTGCGCCTGCCAAGACTCAGGCCGCGCTGCTCGAAGTTATGCAGGAACGCCAGGTCACCCTGGAAGGCAAGGCCCTGGCGGTTCCGCAACCGTTTCTGGTCATGGCCACGCAGAACCCGATCGAACAGGAAGGCACCTACCCACTGCCGGAAGCTGAGCTCGACCGCTTCATGCTGATGTTGCGCATGGACTACCCGCAGGCGAACGAAGAGCTGGAGCTGGTACGCCAGGTCACCCGCTCGGCACGCGCCGACATGCTCGACGTCAGCGCCCTGCGCCAGCTGGTACAGGCCCGGGATGTGCTGGCCCTGCAGAAGATTGCCAGCGAACTGCCGCTGGACGATCAGGTACTGGACTATGCCGTGCGCCTTGCCCGCACCACTCGCAGCTGGCCGGGGCTGACGCTAGGTGCCGGCCCCCGCGCATCGATCGCGCTGGTTCGTGGTGGTCGCGCCAGAGCGCTGCTGCGCGGCGGCGAGTTCGTCACGCCTGATGACATCAAGGGTTGCGCGCTGGCGGTACTGCGTCACCGGGTGCGCCTGTCGGCAGAGCTGGACATCGAAGGATTGTCGGTGGACCAGGTGCTGCAGCAGCTACTCGATCAGGTCGCGGCGCCACGCGCATGACGCCATCCCGTCGCCTGCTCGTTGCGCTGGCCGCGCTGGTGCTCGTGGCCGTTCCTCTCGGCGTTCTCGCCGCGTTCGGCGTCGAAGCCGGGCACTGGCAGTCCGCCTGGTGGGGTCTGTTGCTGGCGCTGGGTACGGTGACATCGCTCGACGCCTTCGCCCTGAGGCGACTGCCGTCGCCTGCGCTGCAACGCAGCCTGTCGGGAAATCTGCCACTGGGCCACTGGAGCAACGTGCAACTGCTGGTGCGCAACGCACATTCCCGCGCTATCGAGCTGGAGCTGTTCGACCATGTGCCTGAGGGCATGAGCTTCGAACAGCTGCCGCAACGCATGCGCCTGCAGCCCGCCGAACATTGCCAACTCGACTACCGTCTGCGCCCGACCCGCCGCGGCCAGTTCGTCTTCCAGCACTGCGATCTTCGCCTGGCCAGCCCGCTGGGCCTCTGGCGCAGCAGACGCCAGCTTGAGCTTGTCGACGAAACCCGGGTGTATCCCGACTTCGCTCGGTTGCACGGAGCCAGCCTGCAGGCGATCGACGTCTGGTTGAATCGCCTCGGCGTCCGCCAGCAACCGCGCCGCGGGCTGGGGCTTGAATTTCACCAGCTACGTGAGTTCCGCGAGGGCGACACCCTGCGGCAGATCGACTGGAAAGCCACGGCGCGGGCACGCATGCCGATTGCCCGCGAATATCAGGACGAGCGCGACCAGCAGATCGTGCTGATGCTCGACTGCGGTCGGCGTATGCGCAGCCAGGACGCCGAACTCACGCACTTCGACCATGCCCTCAACGCTGCCCTGCTGCTGGCCTATGCCGCGTTGCGCCAGGGCGATGCCGTGGGCGCCTGCACCTTCGCCAGCGAACAGCCGCGTCACGTCACCCCGGCCAAGGGCCAACAGCAACTTCACGTGTTACTGAACGGTCTTTACGACCTGCAGCCCACCCAGCAGCCCGCAGACTACGGTGCAGCGGTCGATCGGTTGCTGGCCCGGCAACAGCGCCGGGCACTGGTTATCGTGCTGAGCAACCTGCGCGATGAGGACGATGCCGAGCTGCACGGGGCGCTGAAGCGGCTCTCACGTAAACATCGGGTGTTGTTGGTGAGCCTGCGCGAAGAAGTGCTGGACCAGCTGCGCCTGCGGCCGGTGCAGAGCCTGGACGACGCGCTCGACTACTGCGGTGCCCAGGACTACCTGAACGCCCGCCAGGCGCTGCACAAGCGCCTGGCGGCCCATGGCATGCCGGTGCTCGACGTCCAGCCTTGCGACCTGGGGCCGGCACTGATCGGGCGTTATCTGGCGTGGAAGAAAACCGGGACGCTGTAAGCGCGGCTCACAGACCGTGGCAGCAGTCCTTGTCAGTGAATCGATTCGATGCCGGGCTGGCATGATGCGCCAGAGGGATGTGTAACATCGGCTGGAAACTGAAGTAGTGATGCAGGGCAGCGATCATTTCGCGGATATCCCCGGGCGGGTCGATCAGGGAAAAACCGGTGTCGTAGCTGCCCGGCGTCACATCCTCGCTTGACCACAAACTGAACGCACTGAAATCCACTTGCCGCAGTTGACCGCTCTGGCCCGGAATCTTCAGGCGCATCTCGAAGCGAACACCAAGCATCATCGGATAGGGGCTGATCAGCATCAGCCCGCCCTCGGACAGGTTGCCGATGAAGCCCAGCGGCTTCTCGGTGAACCGATTGAATACGTTGAGGTAGTACGGCAACTGATGCCGCTGGATACGACGCTGGTTCGCCATGTTCATGTCGTCGGAGCCTTCAGCCTTAACCCTGCAATTCGAGTCCTGTCGGCTCAACTGCATTCCTGGTTGATACGCATCGCCAGGCGCTGTCGAGCCGCCTCTACTTCACTTTCACTGTAGTAGACGCGCTCTCCGGCTGCATCGTTACGAAAAAAACGTCCGCCAAGCTGCAGTCGCGACAACTGGCTGCGCAAGCTCTGGCATTCCTGCTCTCTTGCAGCCCGCGCCTTGCTGGCCTGCTCCCTCGCTGCCTGCTGCTCCTGCCGCCGCGCATCGAAGAATCGTTCGCTGCGCGCCTCACGCTCACGGGTCTGGTCGTCGCGTTCGACGACCTGGGGCCGAACCTCGACCTGCTCGGCTCCGGCTGCCGGGCGCTGGCCGAAGTGAACCTGTCCGTTGGTATCGGTCCAGCGATAGATCTGCGCATCTGCCAGTGCAGGCAGCAGCATGGCGGTCATCAGCAAAGCTCGCATGATCCCTCACATGGCTTTCATGAAATCAACGTTTGGCCGGCTGAACCACCGGCGGTGCCTCGGCATGATAGTGGCCCAGCTGCCGCAGCGTCTCCAGGCGCGCACGAGCGCGATAGGCGTACTCGCTGGCAGGGTATCGCTCGACGATGAAACGATAGGTTTCGCCAGCGTCGACGAACAGGCCCTGGCGCTCCAGACACTGGCCGCGCAACAGTGAAATCTCCGGCTGGACCTGGCTGCGCGGCTTGCTACGGCGTTCTGCCTGCGAGAGTGATTGCATCACCCGCTCGCAGTTGTCGGCCTCGTAGTACTGGTAAGCCGCATCCAGGTGGCGATCGAAAGCATGGCGACTGCTGCAGCCGACGGTCAGAAGACTCAGGAAAACGATGATCAGGGTGCGCATGGGTTCCTCCGTATGCCCCTGTATCGACCGAGCTGGAAAAAGCTGCAGACAGCCCGTCAGCCGGACGCAAAGAGTAGTGGTCGCCGAGCGATGACTACAACCGGCGAGCATAGTAGCCTCAGGGCCAGCCAGAAAAAGGAGCAATTGAATGATTCCGCGTCGCACCAAGATCGTCGCCACCTTGGGCCCAGCAAGCAGCTCGCCAGAGGTGTTGGAAAAGATGATCGTCGCCGGGCTGGATGTCGCCCGCCTGAATTTCTCCCACGGCAGCCCCGACGAGCATCGTGCCCGGGCCGAGCTGGTGCGTGAAATCGCCGCGCGCCACGGCCGCTTCGTCGCGCTGCTCGGAGACCTGCAGGGACCGAAGATCCGCATTGCCAAGTTCACCGACAAGCGCATTGAGCTGAAAGAAGGAGACCAGTTCCGCTTCTCCGTAACCCATCCGCGCGACGCCGGCAATCAGGAAGTGGTCGGCATCGATTACCCGGACCTGGTCAAGGATTGCGGCATCGGCGATGAGCTTCTGCTCGACGACGGCCGCGTGGTGATGCGCGTCGACAACGCCACCGCGGACGAACTGCACTGCACCGTACTGATCGGTGGCCCGCTGTCGGACAACAAGGGCATCAATCGCCGTGGCGGCGGCCTGACGGCGCCGGCGCTGACCAACAAGGACAAGGCCGACATCAAGCTGGCCGCCGACCTGCACCTGGACTACCTGGCAGTTTCCTTCCCTCGTGATGCCGCTGACATGGATCTGGCCCGCCGCCTGCGCGACGAAGCTGGCTCCGACGCCTGGCTGATCGCCAAGATCGAGCGGGCCGAAGCGGTCGCCGACGATGAGGCGCTGGATGGCCTGATCCGCGCCAGCGACGGTGTGATGGTGGCGCGCGGCGATCTCGGCGTGGAAGTTGGCGATGCCGAGCTGGTCGGCATTCAGAAGAAGATCATTCTGCACGCCCGCCGCCACAACAAGGTGGTGATCACCGCGACGCAGATGATGGAGTCGATGATCCACAGCCCGATGCCGACCCGCGCCGAGGTATCCGATGTAGCCAACGCCGTGCTGGACTACACCGATGCGGTGATGCTCTCGGCCGAAAGCGCCGCTGGCGAATACCCGATCGAAGCGATCAAGGCCATGGCCCGTGTGTGCTGCGGCGCGGAGAAGCACCCGACCAGCACCAAGTCCGGACACCGCCTCGGCCAGCAGTTCGAGCGCTGCGACGAGAGTGCGGCGCTGGCTGCGATGTACACCGCCAACCACTTCCCGGGGGTCAAGGCCATCATCGCCCTGACCGAAAGCGGCTACACACCGCTGATCATGTCGCGCATCCGGTCTTCGGTACCGATCTTCGCCTTCTCGCCACACCGCGAAACCCAGGCACGGGTCGCGCTGTTCCGCGGCGTGCAGACCATCCCGTTCGATCCGGCTGCGCTACCTGCAGAAAAGGTCAGCCAGATGGCAGTCGAGGAACTGCTCAAGCGCAACATCGTGCAGCCCGGTGACTGGGTGATCCTGACCAAGGGCGACAGCTACCACGACAGCACAGGCGGTACCAACACGATGAAGATCCTGCGCGTCGGCGATCAGTAAGGTTGGCAGGGAATCACACGAGGCCGGCTCTTTAGCCGGCCTCGTGCTGTCTGCAAGATCGAACGGGACCCAACTACCGCGGCTGAGTCGCGCTGACGAACGCGTCGCTGAATATCTGTCCACGCGGCAGGCCCGCGAGAAACAGGCGCCTGGCGCAGGCGTCGACGAACGCCGAGCCGCCGCAGAGCAGCGCGATGTCCCGCCGCGACGTTGGTCGTAGCGTCGAAAGCATGCTGTCACGCTGTTGCGCATCGACCCATTGCAGCTCCAGGTTCTCGTGCCTATCCGCCAACTCCTGCAACGGCCCGCGCAGGTAGTGCTCGTCGCGGCAAAAATGCACCAGCCTGATCGTCCCGGCATGGCCCTGGCGCAGGCTCTCGCGCAACAGGCTGAACAAAGGGGCCAACCCGGTTCCCGAAGCCAGCAGCAATAAAGAGCGCTCGGACCACTCCGGCTCGTAATGCAATGCACCACCGTGCAGGTCGCCCAGCCGCAGCGTGTCGCCCGCGCGCAGCTGCCGCGCGGCATCGCAGAACGCCCCCGGCCTGGAGCAATCGAGATGAAACTCCAGCCAGGAATCGTCGCCGGGAAGGCTGGCCAGCGAATACGGCCTAGCGATGCCGGCACCGGTCCACAGCAACAGGTGCTGACCTGCACGATAGCGCAGCGGCCGCTCCGGCAGCAGACGTAGGCGCAGCACGCTACCGCTCAGCCACTCGGCGCTTTGCACTTGAGCGGGCAGTCCGTCGCGGCGGGGATCGAAGACTTCTACACCGAAATCCTCCTCGACACGGCACTGACAGGCCAGTCGCCAGCCGGCCGCATGCTGCTCGGGCCGCAGCAGGTCGGGTTGCAGATCGCGCGGTGCTCCGTCGACACAGCGCACCAGGCAGGCGTGGCAGCTGCCGGCGCGGCAACTGTAGGGTACGGGCAAGCCGGCAGCGATCAGGGCATCAAGCAGGTTGGTAGCGCGCGCGACCGACCAGCGCTTGCCGGCGCAATGCAACTCAGGCATCGGCGGTGACCCAGGCGGGTTCGCAACGATTGCGACCACCGCGCTTGGCTCGATAAAGCGCCTCGTCGGCACGCTGTAGCGCTGCATCCAGATCATCTCCGGCGTTCAGCAGGGTCAGGCCGATCGACAGGCTGAGATGTCCGGCTTCGATATTGGCGTCTTCCGGCTCGGCGATGGCGAAAGCCTCTCGCAGGCGCTCACAGCACGCGGTGAACTGCTCGGCGTCGGTATTGGGCAGCAGTAGCACGAACTCCTCGCCGCCATAACGGGCCAGCACGTCGTCATCACGCAGACAGGACCGCGCCACGCTGGCAAAGGCCTGCAGCACGCGGTCTCCGGTGGCATGGCCGTGGATATCGTTGATGCGTTTGAAGTGGTCCAGATCGATGAGCGCCAGCCCCGATTGATGCCCCTTGCGCAAGCGGTTCAGGTCGCCCTCGGCGATGCGCAGGAAACGCCGCCGGTTGTATAGGCCCGTCAACTCGTCGGTGGAAGCCAGATCCTCCAGTTGACGCATCATTCCGCGCAGGGTGTCCTGATGTGCCTGCAACGCGAAACGCCGCTGGCGCATGCGCTGGCGCAAGCGATACACGTGGCCGGCGAACAGACACATCCAGATCAGCGTTACCAGCAGCACGCTGGCCTGCAGCAGGAATTCATCGGTCTCGATAGGCCGCTGCAGGTAGTAATCCAGCGCAGCCATACTGACGAAGCTGACGAAGGCCAGCGCGGCGTAGCGAATGAACACCTTCGGCGGCAGGAAGACGGCAAACATCAGCACCAGCAGATAGAGCACCAGCAGCGAACCACGCGCGCTACCGAGGTTGAACAGAAAGGTCGTCAGCCACAGCAGCCCCACCAGGACCTGCGGCTCAGTCAGGCTGGGATCCTTCGAGCGCAGGTTAACGCCTCGGTGAAACAGCCAGAAGAACAGCAGCTGACTCACCACAATCAATGCCGACTGCACCACGGCGCTGGCCACCGAGGCCTGATAGAAGCCCCCCGCCACCGCCACCCAGGTCAGCACCAGGCCCAGACCGTAGGTCACGGAGGCCAGTGCGAATCGCCGCGTAACCAATTGCTGCAATGCACGCAGATCGGTCTCGTCACGCATCGCACTCATAGGGATCCTTCCCGCCGTGGCAATTTGCCGCACTCTACGCTTACCGAAAACAAAATCCTAGCCAGCATTCCCATCGCTCCTGGTCCATCCGTGTACCGCGCAGCCTGACGCGTTATACTGCGCCGCATTTTTTCGCGGCGCGTCGACTGCCACCCCCGACGCGCCTCTTATCGCCCCGTATGAGGACGCGCTGCATGACCGTGATCAAGCAAGACGACCTGATTCAAAGCGTCGCCGACGCTTTGCAGTTCATTTCTTACTACCATCCCGTGGATTTCATCCAGGCGATGCACGAAGCCTACCTGCGTGAAGAATCCCCGGCCGCGCGCGACTCCATGGCGCAGATTCTGATCAACTCGCGCATGTGCGCCACTGGTCACCGCCCGATCTGCCAGGACACCGGCATCGTCACCGTCTTCGTCCGCGTCGGCATGGACGTGCGCTGGGATGGCGCCACCATGAGCCTGGACGACATGATCAACGAGGGCGTACGCCGCGCCTACAACCTGCCCGAAAACGTGCTGCGTGCTTCGATCCTGGCCGACCCGGCAGGTTCCCGCAAGAACACCAAGGACAATACCCCGGCTGTCATCCATTACTCCATCGTCCCCGGTGACAAAGTCGAGGTGGATGTGGCCGCCAAAGGCGGTGGTTCGGAAAACAAGTCGAAGATGGCCATGCTCAACCCGTCCGACTCCATCGTCGACTGGGTGCTCAAGACCGTTCCGACCATGGGCGCCGGCTGGTGCCCGCCGGGCATGCTCGGCATCGGCATCGGCGGCACCGCGGAAAAGGCCGCGGTGATGGCCAAGGAAGTGCTGATGGAGCCGATCGACATCCATGAGCTCAAGGCCCGCGGCCCGCAGAACCGCATCGAGGAGCTGCGCCTGGAGCTGTTCGAGAAGGTCAACCAGCTGGGTATCGGAGCCCAGGGCCTGGGTGGCCTGACCACCGTACTCGACGTGAAGATCATGGATTACCCGACCCACGCCGCCTCGCTGCCGGTGTGCATGATCCCGAACTGCGCCGCCACCCGTCACGCCCACTTCGTGCTCGATGGCTCCGGCCCGGCCAGCCTGGAAGCGCCGCCACTGGACGCCTACCCGGAAATCGTCTGGGAAGCCGGCCCGAGCGCCCGCCGCGTCGATCTGGACAGCATCACACCGGAAGAAGTGCAGAGCTGGAAGCCGGGCGAGACCATCCTGCTCAACGGCAAGATGCTCACCGGCCGCGACGCCGCGCACAAGCGCATGGTCGACATGCTGAACAAGGGCGAAGAGCTGCCGGTCGACCTCAAGGGCCGTTTCATCTACTACGTCGGCCCCGTCGATCCAGTCGGTGACGAAGTGGTTGGCCCGGCTGGCCCGACCACCGCGACGCGCATGGACAAGTTCACCCGTCAGATTCTTGAGAGCACTGGTCTGCTGGGCATGATCGGCAAGTCCGAGCGTGGCCCGATCGCCATCGAAGCGATCAAGGACAACAAGGCGGTCTACCTGATGGCGGTTGGCGGCGCGGCTTACCTGGTCGCCCAGGCGATCAAGAAGTCCAAGGTGCTGGCCTTCGCCGAGCTGGGCATGGAAGCGATCTACGAGTTCGAAGTGAAGGACATGCCGGTGACCGTCGCCGTCGACACCAACGGCGAGTCGGTGCACGTCACCGGCCCGGCGATCTGGCAACAGAAGATCGCCGACAGCCTGGCGGTCGAGGTGCAATAAGCGACACGCCAATAAAAAGCCCGGCTCGATGCCGGGCTTTTTATTGCCCGGCAATCAGCGGTTGAAGCGTTCAACCAGTGCCCGCAGCCCGTGCGCTGCGCATTCCAGGTCGCGACCGCGCTGCATGGTCAGGTCGGCCTTGCTGACATTGCTGTCAGTCGTGACGGCAATACGGGTGACCTGACGAGCAATGTCTTCGGCCACATGCGCCTGCTCTTCGGCAGCGGCTTCGCGGGAACTCGCTGCGACCCTGTCACCGTCGTCTGCCTGCGCGTTCGCCGTCCTCGCCTCCTCTGCCGTGTGCTGGACGTGCCCGGCGACCTCACTGATCGATGCGGTCATCTGCGTCACCGCGGTGGCCGTCATGTCCGTCTCGCCGCGCTGCTGGCGCAGCTCGCTTTCGGTCTGGCTGGCCAACGAATAGGTTTCCGCCGATGCACCGGCGACCTGCACGGCCAGATCGGACAGTGGAGACGGGAAGAATTTGCCGAACGGCATGACCAGGTGGCGCCGCTCGTGAGCGGACTAGCGACCGGCGCTCTGTTCTTCGATGTACAGCGCTTCGACTTTCGCCCTGGCCCAGGGCGTCTTGCGCAGGAATTTCAGGCTGGACTTGATGCTCGGCTCATTGCTGAAACAGCGGACATCGACGCGCTCGGCAAGGCCGTCCCAGCCGAAGCGAGCATGCAGCTGGACCAGGATGGCCTCCAGCGTCACGCCATGAAGGGGGTCTTTTGCTTGAGTCATGGGGCACTCACGAACACGAGGGCATAGCCTCACGGATGAAAAAACCCGCCGCGCGGTCTGCGGGGCGGGCTTGGGTGACGGTCTGCATCTTACAGGCTGATGCGAGTTCCGAGCACCTCGAGGAATGCCGCCAGCCACGCCGGATGGGCGGGCCATGCCGGAGCGCTGACCAGGTTGCCATCGGTATGCGCCTGATCCACGGCAATGTCCACGTACTCGCCACCGGCCAGCTTCACCTCGGGTGCACAGGCGGGATAGGCACTGCAGGCACGCCCCTTGAGCACGCCCGCGGCAGCCAGCAGCTGGGCGCCGTGACAAACGGCGGCGATTGGCTTCTTGGCCTCATCGAACGCACGCACCAGCGCCAGCACCTGCTCGTTCAGGCGCAGATATTCCGGCGCCCGGCCACCGGGAATGACCAGGGCATCGTAGTCTTCGGCCCGCACGTCGGCGAAGTCGAAGTTCAGCGCAAAGTTGTGCCCCGGCTTCTCGCTATAGGTCTGGTCGCCCTCGAAATCGTGAATCGCGGTGCGCACGCTGTCGCCGGCCTTCTTCTCCGGGCACACGGCATGCACGCGATGGCCAACCATCTGCAGGGCCTGGAAAGGCACCATGGTTTCGTAGTCTTCGGCGTAATCACCCACCAGCATCAAAATGTTCTTCGCCGCCATTGGATCGTCCTCTTCGCGCGGGTTTGGAGCATTGCTCCGTGACGCGGCGGCTTCAGCCACCGCGGTTGAAGATGTTTACCAGCAGCCGGTCCAGCCAGCCCCACATGCGCTGGTAGAGGCGCAGGTGCAGCGGTCTGGCGTACCAGCTTTTAATGTCGATTTCGATACTGTCCTGAAAATCGCGCTCGAAGCATGCCTGCACCTGGGCACTCAACGCAGCATCGATGGCCTCGAGATTGGCTTCCAGATTCCAGCGCAGGTTCCAGTGATCGAAGTTGCAAGAGCCGACGCTGACCCAGTCGTCAACCAGCACCATTTTCAGGTGGGAAAAGTGTGGCTGATATTCATGGATTCGCACGCCGGCACGCAGCAGCCGTGGATAGAAACGCTGCCCGGCGTAGCGCACCGGCGGGTGATCGGTATTGCGACTGGTCAGCAGCAGGCGCACGTCCACCCCGCGACGCGCCGCCCGGATCAGTGCCCGGCGCACCTTGCCGGTAGGCAGGAAATACGGTGTCGCCAGCCAGATGCGCGTCTGCGCGCGCCGCAGGTTGCGCAACAGGCTGTGCAGTATGTCGCGGTGCTGACGCGCCGCCGCATAGGCGACGCGCCCTAGCCCCGAGCCACTGGGCAGCACTGGAATGCGCGGCGCACCGCTGGGCAGGGGCAGCTGCCAGATGCGCCGCTTCAGGCAATGCACCCACTGGGTGTCGAACAGGTCCTGCCAGTCCTGCAGCAGCGGGCCGGTCATCTCGACCATCACCTCATGCCAATGCACGTCGGGCTCGTCAGGACGCCAGAATTCGTCGGTGACACCGGTGCCGCCGACATAACCGATGCAGCCGTCGACCAGCAGCAGCTTGCGGTGGTCACGATGCAGATTGCGCAGCCTCAGGCGGAGCGAAAGCGGGTTATAGAGACGCAGCTCGACGCCGGCGGCGGTCATCCGATCACGATTGGCCTGGCTCATCTTCAGGCAGCCGAAACCATCGAACAGGCAACGTACCCGAACGCCGCGTGCCGCCGCACGCAGCAGCGGCTCCAGCAGGCGGTCGAGACAAGCGCCGTCCTCCACCAGATAGAGCTCGAGATCGACCCGGCGCTCGGCGCGCTCGATGGCATCAAGCATGGGCGGAAAGAACCCCGGCCCGTCTATCAGCAGGCGGAACTGATTGTCGCTGCGCCAGGGGAACACCGCTCCAGCCAGCATCACAGGGCGCCACCCCGCGTAGAGCCAGATGACGTCAGGCACAGCGACGAAGCGGATGAGCAACGAAATGACATGAAATCCCTTTTTCCGGACGGCATCCAAGGGCTGCGGCCTCGATACCGCCCCTCTGCACTGGCGGTGCTGAACGAGCAGTTGGCTAGCTTACCCAGGCGTTCGAGCAAGGCAAGGCAGCAGGTCAGACCGCCGCAGCGGAAGTGCCGCCGTGAAATACGATCCTCTATAGGCCCGACTCGCCTGGGCAGAGTTCCCAGCTGTTCGCCGGCGCGCACCCTGCCTTCAACTGCCTACTGAAGATTCGAGCCCGAGCGCGGCAAGCGCCTGTTCCAGACGGCGCGCCTGGGCATCGCGCGCCAAGCCCAGCACTGCGCGATCACGCCGCCACAATGCGCCCCGGAGCCCCTGCGAATCCCCCAGCACCCTGTCCACCTCAGGTTGCAGCGCAGCGAACTGCTCGAGCAACGCGGCCAGCAGCAGATGAGTGGCAGGCTCATGGGCTGGCCGCCGCGCAACCTCTGCCGCAGCCGCAAGAACGCCGAGCAGACGCAGTGCCAGTGCGCGCGGCCACTGCTCAAGCAGCGCCACACCGTAGAGCCAGGCGGTCAGCGCCGCCAGCACATGAAGATCCTCGTGGCTGCGGAACGGTTTGACGTACTCGCCCCAGCCGTCACCAGGCAAGCGTTTCCCAGCAGCCTGCTCAAGGCTCAATCTGCCATGCGCGATATCCGGCACGATCGGCAGATCCGGCCCGGCCACCAGTGACACGCCGGCACCGGACGGCTCGACGACGAACAGGCCGAGGCGCGGTGACTCACCGGCCCCCTCCTCCCGCGCCGAAACGAGCAGCCATTGCGCCGCGTCGCCCGCCGTCACGAAATCCTTGCTGCCAGTGAGCTGGCCGTTCTCGCAACGGCTCGTCATGTCGGCCGGCCGCAACTTGCGCCGCTCCGTCGTGCATAGCGCGCCAAGCCCGGGCGGCGCATCCGGCCAGAGCGCCCGCAGGGCTGCCTGGTATCCCGCGAGAAAGGCCAGCCCCGGCGTGGTCGCCAGCCGGCCGCCGTAGACCGCCTGACTGAACGAGCCCGTACTTCCGGCACCGTCACACACGGCCTGGTACCAGTCGTGCAGCCCTGAGGTTGCAGCAACCGGCTGCAGCGGCCCGATCAATCGTTTCCAGGGCATCTTCATCTCCAAAGGTTCTGCAATTACCGGCCACTGGCTCGCGCCGTCATCCAACCATCATCCGAACGTCACAGTGGCGACACGCCCTGCTCCTAGCCTGATCACGCCAAACCAGCGAGCCCAACGATAACAACCAGACGCTCGCGTTGCATCGCCAACCCGCCACTACCCCGGCGGACAAGGAGACAGAGCATGAATGCCATCGTCGACCCACGCAGCACGCGTCAACTTCGAGCCGAACGCCTGCAAGGCGAACGGGCCCTCCGCGAAGCCCAGGCCCTGCGTTATCGGGTCTTCAGCAGCGAGTTCGATGCCCAGCTCAATGGCGCCGAGCTCGGGCTGGACATGGACGATTTCGACATTCACTGCCGGCATATCGGTGTACGTGATCTGGCAAGTGGAGAGCTGGTCGCCACCACCCGCCTGCTCGATCACCTCACCGCCAAGCAGCTCGGGCGCTTCTACAGCGAAGGAGAATTTGCCCTGCATGGCCTGGCGAACATCAACGAACCGGTGCTGGAGATCGGCCGTACCTGCGTGGCGCCGGCCTATCGCAATGGTGCGACCATTGCGGTGCTGTGGAGCGAACTGGCCGAGGTGCTCAACCAGGGTGGCTATCGCTACCTTATGGGGTGCGCGAGCATCCCTATGCGCGACGGTGGCATCCAGGCCCGCGCGATCATGCAGCGACTGCGCGACAGCCACCTGAGCACCGAACTGCTGCACGCTGAGCCGCGAACGCCACTTCCCGAACTGGAGCTGCCGGACAACGTCACTGCCCAGCTGCCGCCGCTGCTCAAGGCCTATATGCGCCTCGGCGCGAAGATTTGTGGAGAACCCTGCTGGGACCCGGATTTTCAGGTTGCCGACATCTTCATCCTGCTCAAGCGCGAGGAACTGTGCCCGCGCTACGCTCGCCACTTCAAGGCGGCGGTATAGATGCCGCGGTTGCGCCTGTACTGGCGTCTGCTGCGGGTTGCCACGGTGATCCTGCTGGGGTTGCTGTTGGCGGCCGCACTGGGTCTCGGCGACCGCCTCGCGCTACGCACATCGCTGCGACGCAGGCAACAGCTGACCCGCTGGTTCATGGTTCGCCTGGCCGCCGCGCTGCCCTATCGCGTACGCATCATCGGTCAGCTGCCAGCTCAGCCGATGCTGTGGGTCGCCAACCATGTGTCCTGGTGCGATATCCCGTTGCTGGGAATGCTGCGGCCGCTGTCGTTCCTGGCCAAGGCCGAAGTCGCACGCTGGCCCGTGCTTGGCTGGCTGGCACGCCAGGCTGGCACGCTGTTCATCCGCCGCGGCGCCGGCGATGCCGCGCAGATCAATCAGCAGCTGGCCAACCACCTCATCCAGGGCCGTCATCTGCTGATCTTCCCTGAGGGCACCTCGACCGACGGCAGCAGCGTGCGCACCTTCCACCCCCGACTGTTCGCCTGTGCGATAGAGGCCGGCTGCGCCGTTCAACCCGTAGCGATCCGCTATACGCGCAACTGCAAGCCCGACACCGTCGCTCCCTTCATTGGCGACGACGAACTGCCCGCGCACCTGCGCAGGCTATTGGCCAGCGACGTGGCAGAAGTAGAAATCCATCTGCTGGCGCCGATCCCCATTGACTCCCTCAGTCGCAGGGCGCTCGCCGAGCAAGCACAGCTGGCCATCGAGCGAGCACTGTCTGGGCAGCTGTGGGTGACCACGAGAGAGGCTGCATAGCGACCTCCCTATCGAGGCTGCGCTAAGCTTCGCCGATGAACTATCTCGCTCATCTTCATCTTGGCGGCCCCGGCCCCGCTGACATGCTCGGCAGTCTTTACGGGGACTTCGTCAAAGGCCCGCTGCAGGGTCGCTGGCCGGCGCAGATCGAAGCAGGCATCCGTCTGCATCGGCAGATCGATGCCTTCACCGACAGTCATCCGCTGGTGCTGCAGGCCAAAGCGCGCTTTCCCAGCGAGCGTCGCCGCTACGCCGGGATACTGCTGGACCTGTTCTTCGATCATTGTCTGGCGGCGAACTGGGCGGATTACTCCGGCGAACCGCTGGACCAGTTCACCCGGCGCGCCTACCGAGCGCTGGCCGATGAGCCCGCGCTGCCTGGCAAGCTCGCCGTGATCGCACCGCATATGGCGGCACACGACTGGCTCGGCAGTTACCGTGAATTCGAGGTACTGGGCAGGGTGCTGGCGAACATGGGCCGTCGCCTGAGCCGGCCGGATGGCCTGGCCGGCGGGCTGGAAGAGCTGGAGCAGCTGTACGACCCGCTGCTCGAGGACTTCCGCCACTTCTACCCGCAGCTGCAGCAATTCGCCAAGGCGGCGATGTAGCGCGAACGCCCCGTATTACTGCGCATAGCCCGGGCTTTGCGCATCCAGCTTGCGCAGCAGGGCAGGCCACGCCAGCGCACCGCCCATGCCCGAGCGAGTGCGGGTCACGCCCGCTGCCATGGCCTTCGCACCGGCCAGAATCTGCTCCGGAATGGCGATCAGCTCGCTGCCACCGGCCTGCGCCATGACCTGGATTTCACAGGCGCGCTGGAAGATGAACATCATCAAAAAGGTATCGGCGATGCTGCTACCGCAGGTCAGCAGACCGTGGTTGTGCAGCAGCATGAAAGCGGTTTCGCCGAGATCAGCCTGCAGGCGCGCCTTCTCGTCGTGATTCAGCGCCACGCCCTCATAGCCATGCGTCGAAAGGCTGGCCAGCACGAACAGTGACTGCTGGCTGATCGGCAGCACGCCCTGACGCTGGGCCGAGACCGCCACCCCGGCGGCGGTATGTGTGTGCATGACGCAGGCGACGTCGTGGCGAACCTCATGCACCGCGCTGTGAATGGTGTACCCAGCGGGATTGATCTCGTACGGGCTGTCCGTCACTTTGTTGCCTGCCAGATCGACTTTCACCAGGCTGGACGCGGTGATTTCGTGAAACATCAGCCCGTATGGGTTGATCAGAAAGTGATCGGTTTCGGGAATCTTGGCCGAGATGTGCGTGAAGATCAGGTCATCCCAGCCATGCAGCGCGACCAGTCGGTAACAGGCCGCCAGATCGACCCGCGCCTGCCATTCGGCGGGGCTCACTTGAGTTTCCAAAGAAGGCAAAGCGTGCAACGCAGTCATCGAGGGCACCTCTTGTTATTGTCGTGAAGATGCCCTGGATTCTAGCCAGCCGCTACTGGCCCGGCAGTTGCTCTTGCAGCCAGGCCGCTGACCCGGCGAGCCACTCAGGCACGCAAGGCCGCCGCGAAGGTTTCCAGCCACGGTTCGGCGTCGCTTTCCGGCGTCACCGTCTCGCTGGCATCGAGGCGCAGCATCGCCACGACTTCCCGCACGCCGAGCTCGGCATAGAGCTCACGAATCAGCTCGCCGCCAGCACAGAAAGTGTCGCCGTAGCTGGCATCGCCAAGGGCGATGACGCCTCCGGGCAAACCGCTCCAGGCGGGAAACTGATCGCGAATTGCCGAGTACAACGGAATGAAGCTGTCCGGCAGCTCACCCATGCCGGTGGTCGAGGTCACGATCAGCAGCGCTTCGGGTGCGAACTCTAGAATCTGCGGCAGCTGGGCGCGGGGATCGTGCCAGGTTTCGAAACCGGCGGCTTTCAGCTGGTGTTCGGCGTGACGGGCGACATCTTCGGCGGTGCCGTAGACGCTCCCGGAAAGAATGGCGACTTTCATGTGCGCTCCGAGGCAATCAAAGCTGCGCATTATGCCGCAATCGCCAAGTCTGGTCGGCACACCCTGCTCAGGCGAAGCCATTCATCCAGAAAATGTGCAGCCTGCGGAACCACTGTCGAGCCCATTTGTCATAGGGCCGATTGCCCCACCGCGTCCATACCGGTTGCAGGCGCGTAGCGGCCCCACCGCGCGACGCCAAACGTGGAGGGCACTGTCCCTCCGAGGTATCCGCATGGCGGAAGAGACGATTCTCAGCAAAGACGAACTGACCTTCATCCGCAAGTTGATGCAGCGCAACGGCAGCACCAGCGCTGAGCGCACGACAGGCTTTCGGATCGACGGCGGCGCGCAATCCAACGAATTGCTGCTGCAGCTGGCCGCTCGCGCCAATCTGTCGTTGCAGGCGGAGTTCGAGGATTTCCGCATGTCCTTTCCGCTGCAGCTCAGGGAAGACGAACTACACAGCCTCGACCTGCAGCTGGCACCTCCGGTGATCTACGAGCGCGGGCCAACCACGCGTGCCTGGCGCCTGCACCTGGACCAGCCGCTGCCTCTGCTGGAAAACGATGGTGGTGAAAGTTCGCTCAGCGTGCACGAGCTGTCTCCGCACGGCCTGCTGGTGGATGCCGGCGGACACCGCAAGCCACCCAAGCACTTCCACCTGCGCCTGGCGCTGCCCGACGACGGCCCGCTGGAAATCGATGCCCATCGCGTTCGCGAGCTGACCGGCGGGCGGGCCGCCTACGAAGTCGAATTCACCCGGGAAAAGGACGCCGAGCGGATCCGCTCCTTCCTCTATCGCCAGCATCAGCGCCTGCACCCAGATTTGCAGCCAGAGCTGCCGGCCGATCTGGTGTAAGCTGCCACGCCTGTAGCGACCGCCTCAACCTGTGGGCGGTCCGCCCATTACAGGCAGTGGATTTTCATGCATCAGGCCCCGATTCTCATCACCGGAGCCAGCCAGCGGATCGGGCTGCATTGCGCCGAACGCCTGCTGGATGACGGTTACCCGGTCATCATCAGCTACCGTCGTGAGCGCGACAGCGTAGCGCGGCTGCGTGCCCGCGGAGCGCAGGTGGTGCAGGCGGACTTCAGCGATGAAGCCGGCATTCATGCCTTCATCACTGCCATCCGGCAACTGACCGGCAGCCTGCGGGCGATCGTGCACAACGCCTCGCAATGGCGCGCCGATACGCCCGGGCAGGAAGCCGACGCCTTCCGCCAGCTGTTTCAGATCCACATGCTCGCACCCTACCTGATCAACCTGCGCTGTGCCGATTTGCTGCGCTACGGCGGCCCGGCGGATATCGTGCACATCGGCGACGATGTCACCCGCAAGGGCAGCAAGAAGCACATCGCCTACGCCGCGAGCAAGGCCGGCCTGGACAGCCTGACGCTTTCCTTCGCCGCCAGCCTGGCCCCGCAGATCAAGGTCAACGGCATTGCGCCGGCGCTGATCCAGTTCAACCCGGACGACGACGAGGACTATCGCCGCAAGGCATTGGCCAAGTCGGCGCTGGGTATCGAGCCCGGCGCCGAAGTGATCTACCAGAGCCTGCGCTATCTGCTCGACAATCCCTACGTCACCGGCACCACACTGACCGTCAACGGCGGTCGCCATTTGATCTGACACGACAAGGAGACGACATGCCCAGACTGGAACCCGCGATGGCGCGCATCCGCGTCAAGGACCTGCGGCTGCGCACCTACATCGGCATCAAGGAAGAGGAAATCCTCAATCGCCAGGACGTGCTGATCAACCTGACCATGCTCTACCCGGCCGCCGAAGCGGTGCGCGAGAACGACATCGAACAGGCGCTGAACTACCGCACCATCACCAAGGCGATCATCCAGCACGTCGAAGACAACCGCTTCGCCCTGCTCGAGCGGCTGACCCAGGAAATTCTCGACTTGGTCATGCGCTACCCGCAGGTGCGCTACGCCGAAGTGGAAGTCGACAAACCCCACGCGCTGCGCTTCGCCGAGTCCGTATCGATCACCCTGGCTGCGCATCGGGATTGACCCTGCGCAAGGCTGGCCGGCTCACTGACGCAAGGTTATGATCCTGCCGACCTCAGCCAACGCCGAGACCCAAGAGATGAACGATCAAGAACGCACCGAACTGGAAGCCGCCGCCTTCCGCCGCCTGGTCCAGCACCTGCGTACCCGTCCCGATGCCCAGAACATCGATCTGATGAACCTGGCGGGTTTCTGCCGCAACTGCCTGTCGAAATGGTACAAGGCCGCCGCGGACGACCTGGACGTCGAACTCAGCATCGACCAGGCCCGCGAAGAGGTGTACGGAATGCAGTACAGCGAGTGGAAAAAACGCTATCAGAAGGAAGCGTCTGCCGAGCAGCAGGCCGCTTTCGACAAGGCCCAGAAAGAATGAACGACCTGAAGGACTTCCGCGCCAGCCTGCGCAATCGCAACCACGCATTCAGCGAAACGCTTGCCTTCATCGAGGGCGCTTACGACTACCAGCCAAGCCGCTTCGTCAACGGCACACTGGAGAACGCTGCCGGCGAGAACGTAGGTTCCTGCAAGACGCTGGGCCTCGCATTGCTTGAAGACTTCACGACGGAAGAAGCGCTGCTTGCGTTCGGCGAGCACTATCAGGCGGTTTTGGCCAACCCGAACGGCAGCGACCACCGCAACATCCGCGCACTCATGGAAACCGGCCTGCCGGGCGTGCGTTTCGACACCCAACCGCTCAAGCGCAAGTAACGCGCATCCATTAGACGGATCGAGCCGGCTATAACGGCTCAATGGGAATAAAAAGGGTCATCCCAAGCACTTGGGGAAGGCTGAAGGAGCGGATGACCCGAAAACCGTTGAGCGCCACCTTAGCGATCCGCCAAGGCCGTGGATAATTCAGGTTCTGCATACAACCCATAGTCATCGACTATCCCGCTGCGCTACGCCCCTCTCGACGAAACCCTGCCCTTTTTCAGGAGACGCCAATGCCCGTATCCGCCCTCTCCGGCCCGCAATACCTTCGCGAAGGCCTGCGCCTGGTGCTCAGCCCAGGGCTGCGTCTGTTCGTGATCCTGCCGCTGACGGTGAACGTGCTGCTGTTCTTCGGCCTGATCTGGTTCGCGGTCGGCCAGTTCAGCGGCTGGGTCGACACCTTCATGCCCAACCTGCCCACATGGCTCGCCTTTCTCGAATACATCCTCTGGCCGCTGTTCGTCGTGCTGGTGGTACTGATGGTGTTCTTCAGCTTCACCATGCTGGCCAACATCATCGCCGCACCGTTCAACGGCTTTCTGGCGGAAAAGGTCGAGGTGGTGGTGCGCGGCGAAGATGCCGCGCCGCCTTTCAGCTGGGCCGAGCTGCTGGCCATGCTGCCCCGCACGATTGGCCGCGAGCTGCGCAAGCTGGGCTATTTCGCACCGCGCGCGCTGGCGTTGCTGGTGCTTTCATTCATCCCCGTGCTGAATCTTGTTGCCGCGCCTTTATGGCTGCTGTTCGGCGTGTGGATGATGGCAGTGCAATACATCGACTACCCGGCGGACAACAACAAGCTGAGCTGGGCGGACATGATGGGCTGGTTGCGCCAGCGACGCTGGCAGAGCCTGAGCTTTGGTGCGGTGACTTATGCGGCGTTGCTGGTGCCGGTCCTGAACCTGCTGATCATGCCGGCGGCCGTGGCGGGAGCGACGCTGTTCTGGGTAAGGGAAGGCGGGCCGAATCGGCAGCTGGACCGACCAGCGTAGACGTCAGGCGCGGAACTCGGCGGTCAGGGTCTAGCGCTGCAAGGTGTGAGAGTTCGAGTCTCTCCGTCCGCACCACGTCACATGCTGACAGCTCAGCGCGAAGGCCTGGCGAGATCGGATGCTGCCGGGTAAAGGGAAACCGGCAGCCAGATCACTCTGGCTGCCGCCCTCACTCACGCCAGCGTCTTCAACGCCTCACGACTGAACGGCAGAATCTCTTCCATCCGCCCTTCACGCACCTTAACCGCCCAATCCGGATCGCAGATCAGCGCACGCCCCACCGCCACCAGATCGAACTCCTGCTTGTTCAGACGCTCCAGCAATCCCTCGATGTTGGCCGGCTGCGCCACCTTGTCGGTCTTGACCATGAACTGCAGGAATTCGCCGTCCAGGCCGACGCTGCCCACGGTGATAGTCGGCTTGCCGGTCAGCTGGCGGGTCCAGCCGGCCAGGTTGAGTTCCGAGCCCTCGAACTCCGGTTCCCAGAAACGACGCGTCGAACAGTGGAAGATGTCCACCCCCGCGTCGGCCAGCGGCGCGAGGAACTCGCCGAGCGCTTCGGGCGACTGCACCAGCCGTGCGGTGTAGTCCTGCTGCTTCCACTGCGAGAAGCGGAAGATGATCGGAAAATCAGGCCCGACCGCCGCACGTACGGCCTGCACCAGCTCGATGGCGAAGCGCGAGCGGTTGGCCAGGCTGCCGCCGTACTCATCGGTGCGCTGATTGCTGCCTTCCCAGAAGAACTGGTCAATGAGGTAGCCATGGGCACCGTGGATTTCCACGCCGTCCATGCCGATCGCCCGAGCATCGCGGGCAGCCTGAGCGAATGCTTCGATCACATCCTGGATGTCTTGCTTGGTCATGCCATGAACGACGACCTGGCCGTCCTTCTGCTTCTCCATCGGGCCGTAACCGACGACCTCCGGCTCCGGCTCGGTACCCTTGCGGCGCACGTTACCGACGTGCCAGAGCTGCGGGACGATCTTGCCGCCAGCGGCGTGCACCGCATCGACCACACCCTTCCAGCCAGCCAGCGCATCTTCACCGTAGAAACGCGGCACATGGGGATAACCGTTCGCCGCGGCGTGGCCGACCGTGGTGCCCTCGGTGATGATCAGCCCGACCCCGGAGGCAGCACGACGGCGGTAGTACTCGACCACATCGGCAGTGGGTACGCCGTTAGGTGAGAACGAACGGGTCATCGGCGCCATGACCACACGGGTCGGCAAACGGAGAGCACCCAACTCAAAGGGCTGAAACAAGGCTTGTACGCTGGCGGTCATCGATCGACTCCTGTGGCATTGGTCAAGGCAGCCGGGCGCTCATGCCCCGGCGAAGTTATTGCAGCCGGCGCCAACAGGCGTTCGAGCTGCTGGAAAAACACCTGCAAAGGCGCAACGCTGCCGCTCACTTTCATGCGCAGCAGCGCACCTTCCCAGGCGTTGCTTATGAATTCCGCCTGCACTGCACAATCGCAATCGGCCGCGATCTCTCCAGCGACACACGCCTGTTCGAGGCAGGCCGTAAGCAACTCGACCGATTGCGTCAGTATCGCGCTGAGCCGTTTGGCGATGGCCGGGCACAGCTCGGCCATCTCGAAGCTGAGACTGCCGATGAAGCAGTGATATTCGGGCTTTTCCTGGCGGGCGAAGTGCGCAACGAGATCGGCGTAGTAGTCGAGGATGCGCTGCCGGGGCGAGACCGCTGAGTTGCTCAGCGCCGCCTGATAGCGCTCCAGCCGGGGCGCATAGATATAGTCCAGCGCCTGCAGGGCGAAGTCTTCCTTGCTGGCGAAGTAGTGATAGAACGAGCCCTTGGGAATACCGGCCGCCTGGACGATTTCCTGGACACCGCTGCCGTGATAGCCGCGGCGGGTCATCACCCGGGCACCCTTGGACAGGATCAGGTCGCGCTTGTCGTTGCGTGCTGGATTGGTCATGCAGCGAGAATATGACCGGTCGTCTCGCCGGCACAGCATCATCCATGACGCTTATTCAGCGGCAACCACGGCAAGCATGGCCGGTATATCCAGGACTCAAGAAAGAGAACGCGACCGCGCGTACGGTCGCAGATCTGCAGATCAGGCCAGGGCGGTTTCGATCGCCTGGATCAGGGCGGGGTCGTCGGGCGTGGTGCGCGGTGAGAAACGGGCCAGCACACGGCCGTCCTTGCCCACCAGGAACTTCTCGAAGTTCCAGGTGATGTCCCCCGGAAAATCGGCACCTTCGCCAGCCAGCAAACGATACAGCGGATGGCGCTGCGGACCGTTCACCTCGAGCTTGCCGCTCAGAGGAAAGCTCACACCATAGTTGAGTGTGCAGAACGAGCGGATTTCCTCATCGCTGCCCGGCTCCTGCGCAGCGAACTGATTGCATGGCACGCCCAGCACGCTGAAGCCGCGGGCAGCGTATTGCTGCTGCAGCCGCTCCAGGCCGGCGTACTGCGGGGTCAGCCCGCACTGCGACGCGACGTTGACCACCAGCGTGATCCGATCGCCGAACTGCGCCAACGGCAGCTCCTCGCGGCCCAGGCCTGGCAACACCAATTGGTGGAATGCGCTCATCTCATCTCTCCTAACGAAAAAACGCCCCGGCAACGACCGGAGCGCTCTTCTTTTCGATCCGCACGGTAGCGGTTCCTGCCGCCGTGCCTGCGGACGCCTATGCGGCGACCCGGATCAGTGGTGGTGGCCACCTTCGCCGTGGACGTGGCCGTGGGCAACTTCTTCTTCGCTGGCGTCACGCACGCTGACGACCTTGACGTCGAAGTTCAGGCGCTGGCCGGCCAGCGGGTGGTTGCCGTCGACGATCACGTCGTCGCCTTCGACGTCACGGATGGTGACGATCTGCATGCCGCCGTCCGGACCGGAGGCGTGGAACTGCATGCCGACTTCGAGTTCGTCGACGCCTTCGAACATGGCGCGATTCAGCGTAGCGACCAGCTCCGGGCTGTACTCGCCGTAAGCGTCCTGCGGCTCGATGGAAACCTGGATCTGGTCGCCGCCCTGCTTGCCCTCGAGGGCCTTTTCCAGGCCGGGGATGATGTTGCCGGCGCCGTGCAGATAGACCAGCGGCGCGCCGCCGGCCGAGCTGTCGATCACCTCACCGGCGTCGTTGGTGAGTGTGTAGTCGATGGAGACAGCCTTGTTAGCGGCAATCAGCATGGGGCAGAACCTTTGCTTGAGAGAATGGATATCGAAGTTTAACCATCCACCGCGCCGATTGCGAACCGGGCATGGATGAACGGGCCCGCGCCGTTGGTCGCCAGCGGCCAGGATATAGTCCCATCGAACGTGGGACTACAACCTTTGGATGGCATCGCTTTCATGGACGATGTGCAAGAATCCGCGAAAAGTATCTTTGGCACCCATTTCAATAACATTAGAGATCCAAGGAGCACCGATGTCGGCTCGTAACATCCTGGTGATTAACTGTGGCAGCTCGTCGATCAAGTTCGCCCTGGTCAACGAAGCGCAAGCGACCTTCCCGCTACAAGGCCTGGCCGAGTGCATCGGCAGCCCGGAGGCCGTCATCCACTTCGAGAGCGCCGCTGGCAAGGAAAGCGTCAAGGTGCCCAACGCCGATCATCAGGCTGCTCTGGCCCAGATCCTGCCGCGCGTCGAAGACGCCGCCGGTGGCCATCTGGACGGCATCGGCCACCGCGTGGTGCACGGTGGCGAGAAGTTCTTCGCCTCGACGCTGCTCAACGACGAAACCCTGGCCGGCATCGAAGCCAACATCCAGCTGGCGCCGCTGCACAACCCGGCCAACCTGAGCGGCATCCACGCCGCCATCAACCTCTTCCCGGAACTGCCGCAGGTCGGCGTCTTCGACACCGCCTTCCACCAGACCATGCCCGAGCACGCCTACCGCTACGCCGTGCCGGACGTGCTCTACAAGGACCATGGCGTGCGCCGCTACGGTTTCCACGGCACCAGCCATCGCTATGTCAGCAAGCGCGCCGCCGAGCTGGCCGGTGTACCGGTGGACAACAGCAGCTGGCTGGTCGCTCACCTGGGCAACGGTTGCTCCACCTGTGCCGTGGTCAATGGTGAAAGCCGCGACACCAGCATGGGCCTGACCCCGCTCGAAGGCCTGGTGATGGGCACCCGCAGCGGCGATGTCGACCCGAGCCTGCACAACTTCCTGCACAAGACCCTGGGCTGGGACCTCGCCAAGATCGACAACATGCTCAACAAGGAGAGCGGCCTGAAGGGGCTGTCCGGTCTGTCCAACGACATGCGCACCCTGGCCGAAGCGCGTCAGGCCGGGCATCCGGGCGCCGTGCTGGCCTTCGAGGTGTTCTGCTATCGCCTGGCCAAGTCGCTGGCCGCCATGTCCTGCGCCCTGCCGCAGCTGGACGGCCTGGTCTTCACCGGCGGCATCGGCGAGAACTCCTCGGCCGTACGCGAGCGCACCCTGGAGCACCTCAAGCTGTTCGGCTTCAAGCTCGATGCCGAAGCCAACGCCCGCTGCACTCGTGGTGTCGCCGGCGAAATCCAGGCTCAGGGCAGCCCGCGCGTCATGGTCGTGCCGACCAACGAGGAGCGCCAGATCGCCCTCGACACGCTGGCCCTGCTGGACGCCTGAGCGCAAACAGGCAAGCAGCGATAGCGAAACCCGACAGGCCATGCCGTCGGGTTTCCGCTCTTGAGCGCCGCGGCAATCCGGCAGTTTCCGCCCTCGGGCGAGTCGCCTAGCCTAGCCGCCGCCCGGCACCCGTTACCCGAGCACCCTGTCCACTAGGAGATGCCATGCACACACTCTTCCTTGCCCCTACCGGTTTCGGCGGCGGCCTCAATTCCATCAGCCTCGGCCTGATCCGCGCGCTGGAAAGCGCCGGGCTGAAGGTCGGTTTCTTCAAGCCGATCGCCCAACCCTTCCCGGTCGACCAGGGCCGCGAGCGCTCCTGCATCCTCGTCGAGCGCACGCTGAACCTGACCTCTCCCGAACCGCTGCCGCTGGAACAGGTGGAGCGCCAGCTCGCCGATGGCGAGATCGACCTGTTGCTCGAGGACGTGGTCAGCCGCTTCCAGCAAGTCGCTGTGGGCAAGGACGTGGTCATCGTCGAAGGCATGGTGCCGACCCGCGAGTCCAACTACACCCAGCGCATCAACACCCAGCTCGCCAAGAGCCTGGACGCCGAGGTCATCCTCATCGCGGCCCAGGGCAGCGACAGCCTCAAGCGTCTGGCCGAGCGCATCGAGATTCAGGCCCAGCTGTACGGCGGCGCCAAGGATCCCAAGGTGCTCGGCGTGATCCTCAACAAGGTCAAGACCGAGGAAGGCCTGCCGGCTTTCGTCGACAGCCTCAAGCAGCACCTGCCGCTGCTGGGCAGCGCCGACTTCCAGCTGCTCGGCGCCATCCCGTTCTCCGAGGAACTCAACGCCCTGCGCACCCGTGACATCGCCGAACTGCTCGGCGCCCAGGTGCTCAACGCCGGCGAGGCCGACCAGCGCCGCGTGAACAAGATCGTGCTCTGCGCCCGCGCCGTGCCCAACACCGTGCAACTGCTGCGCTCCGGCGTGCTGGTGGTGACCCCGGGCGACCGCGACGACATCATCCTCGCCGCCAGCCTGGCCTCGCTCAATGGCGAGAAGCTCGCCGGACTGCTGCTGTGCAGCGACTTCGCGCCGGACCCGCGCATCCTCGAGCTGTGCAAGGCCGCGCTGGACGGCGGCCTGCCGGTGATGACCGTCGAGACCAACTCCTACGACACGGCCAACAACCTGTTCGGCCTGAACAAGGAAACCCCGGCGGACGACATCGAACGCGCCACCCGCGTGACCGACTTCATCGCCAAGCACCTGCACCCCGAATTTCTCCACACCCGCTGCAGCGTGCCGCGTGGCGAGCTGCGCATGTCACCGGCGGCGTTCCGCTATCAGCTGGTCAAGCGCGCGCAGGACGCCAACAAGCGCATCGTTCTGCCGGAAGGCAACGAGCCGCGCACCATCCGCGCCGCCGCCATCTGCCAGGAGCGCGGCATCGCCCGCTGCGTGCTGCTGGCCAAGCCGGAGGAAGTCCAGCAGGTCGCCCGCGAGCAGGGCATCACCCTGCCGGCCAGCCTGGAAATCCTCGATCCGGACAGCATCGCCAACCGCTACGTCGAGCCGATGTGCGAGATGCGCAAGGCCAAGGGCCTGACGCCCGACGATGCCCGCGAGCAGCTGAAGGACACCGTGGTCCTCGGCACCATGATGCTGGCGCTGGACGAAGTGGACGGCCTGGTTTCCGGTGCCGTGCACACCACCGCCAACACCATTCGCCCGGCCCTGCAGCTGATCAAGACCGCGCCGGGCTACAGCCTGGTGTCTTCGGTGTTCTTCATGCTGCTGCCGGATCAGGTGCTGGTCTATGGCGACTGCGCGGTGAACCCGAACCCGAGCGCCACCGAACTGGCCGAGATCGCTCTGCAGAGCGCCGAGTCCGCCGTGGCGCTGGGCGTCAATCCGCGCGTGGCGATGATCAGCTACTCTACCGGCAGCTCCGGCAGCGGTGCGGAAGTCGAGAAAGTCGCCGAAGCCACCCGCATCGCTCAAGAGCGTGCACCGGACCTGCCGATCGACGGCCCCCTGCAGTACGACGCCGCTTCCGTGCTCAGCGTCGGCCGGCAGAAGGCGCCGAACAGCAAGGTGGCCGGCCAGGCCACGGTGTTCATCTTCCCTGACCTGAACACCGGTAACACCACCTACAAGGCCGTTCAGCGCAACGCCAACTGCCTCAGCGTCGGTCCGATGCTGCAAGGCCTCGCCAAGCCGGTGAACGACCTGTCGCGCGGCGCCCTGGTGGACGACATCGTCTTCACCATCGCCCTCACCGCCCTGCAGGCCGCCAACCAGAAGGGCTGATCGGCCTTCTGACGATGGCTGCCGCCGCGCCTGCGCGTCGGCGGCAGCCATTGCCACTACTCTCGATAGTTGCAGTTCAGCGCATAATCGCTACTCTTGGCGCCTCGAATCAGCCGTATCGATGAGAATTTCATGCTGAGCTTCCTCCCCGCCCCACTGCGCGGCAGCCTTGCCGCCCTGCTGCTGGCGCTCAATACCCTGTTCTGGTGCTGGCCGCTGTTCGCCCTGTCGCTGCTCAAGTTGGCGCTTCCCGTTCCAGCGGTACAACGCAGCCTGCGCTTCGGCATGCACTGGATCGCCGAGTCCTGGATCGCGATGAACAGCTTCTGGATGGATCTGGTTCGCCCGATCCGCTGGGACGTGCAGGGTCTGGATCAGGTTGACATGCATCACTCCTACCTGGTCACCAGCAACCACCAGAGCTGGGCGGACATCCTCGTGCTGCAGTACCAGCTCAACCGGCGCATGCCGTTCCTCAAGTTCTTTCTCAAGCAGGAGCTGATCTGGGTCCCGGTGATCGGCCTGTGCTGGTGGGCGCTGGAGTTTCCCTTCATGAAGCGCTTCAGCAAGGAGTATCTGGCCAAGTACCCGGAGAAGCGTGGCGAGGACCTGGCGACCACACGCAAAGCCTGCGAGCGCTATCGGACCAATCCGGTGTCGGTGTTCAACTTCCTCGAAGGCACACGCTTCACCGAGGACAAGCACACCGAACAAGCCGCACCCTATCGCTATCTGCTCAAACCAAGGGCTGGCGGCATCGCCTTCGTCATCGACGCCATGGGCGAGCAACTGACGGCGCTGATCAACATCACCATCCATTACCCCGACGGTCGCCCGAGTTTCTGGGACCTGCTCGCCGGCAATATCCATCAGGTAATCGTGCGCCTCCAGGCACAGCCGATACCCGCCGAATTCCTCCGCCGCAACTACGACCAGGACGAGTCGTATCGGCTGGCATTCCAGCAATGGGTCAACGGGCTCTGGAGTGAAAAGGATCTGCAACTGGAGCAACTGCACCAGCAGTTTCCGGTGCAGCCCTGACCAGCTCGCTCAGAGCGCGTCCCAGGCGACCTGAGTGGGAAAGGCCCGCGCCTGCTCGGCGCTCAATGCCGGTGAGACGAGAAAGCCCTGCATGACATCGCAGCCGTTGTCCACCAGCCAGTCAAGCTGCGCCCGGGTTTCCACGCCCTCGGCCACCACTTCCAGGTTGAGGTTGCGGCCCAGATCAATGATGGTGCTGACCACCGCCGCATCGCGGGGGGAATCCAGCATGTTGGCAATGAAAAGTCGGTCGATCTTCAGTGTATCCAACTCGAAGTGCCGCAGATAAGCCAGCGATGAATAACCGGTACCGAAATCGTCGATGGCCACGCGCACGCCGAGCTTGCGCAATTGCCGTAGTTTTTCGCAGCTCTGCTCGAGATCCTGCATCAGCGTGCCTTCGGTGACCTCCAGCTCCAGTTGCGCAGGGTGGAGCTGATATTCATCCAGCAGACGGCGAAGCGAATCGAACAGCCCAGCCCGGCTGAACTGCACCGGGCTGACGTTCAGGCTGAGAATCAGATCGCTGCCGAATGACGGCAGCCACTGACAGTACTGATTCATGCCTTCGCGCAGCACCCAGTCGCCGACCCGCTCGATCAACCGGGTTTCTTCCAGCAATGGGATGAAGTTGCCCGGCTGGTTTTCCTCTGCATCACCCTGGGGCCAGCGCAATAAACCCTCGAACCCCCTCAGCTTACCGGTCGCCAGCATGATCTGCGGTTGGTACAGCAGCTCGAAGTCGTTGCGCTCGGTGGCGCTGCGCAGGTTTTCCTCCATCATCAGCCGCGCATGCGCGCGTTCGTTCATGTCGCTGGAGAAGAATCGGTATTGGCGGCGACCGGCACGCTTGGCCTCGTACATCGCCATGTCTGCCGAGCGCAGCAGCTGATCGACGCTGACCCCGCAGTCGGGAAAGTGAGCGATGCCGATACTGGCACCAAGGGTCACCTCGGTACCGTCGATCCTGTGCCGTACCGAGATCAGCTCGATCAGCTTCTCCGCTACCCGTGCGGCATCCTCCGGGTGATCGAGGGAATCCAGCAGCGCGGTGAACTCGTCGCCGCCCATGCGCGCGATGATGTCGTAAGGACGCATGCAGGTCTCCAGCAGGCGCGCCACCTTGCACAGAATTTCGTCGCCGGCATCGTGGCCGAGCGAATCGTTGATGCGCTTGAAGCCGTCCAGATCGATATAAAGGATCGCCATGCGCTTGCCGTTGCGATCGACCCGCGCCAGCGACGATTCCAGCGCCTGATGGAAGCCACGCCGATTCAGCAACCCGGTCAGCGAGTCGGTGACCGCCTGGGTCTCCAGCTGAACGTGAAGGTTGCGCACCACCGACATGTCCAACGCGATGACCACCATGGAGCGCTGCTGGCGCGGCAGCGGCGAGCTGGACAACGCGACGGGCAACGGCGTACCGGTGGCGGTGTGCAGCTGCGCCTCGTGCAGACGATAGGTCGAGCCGCTGCGCCAGTAACGGTAGAAGTCCGACTCCTGCCAGTTGGCCGGCATCTCCGGCGCCGCCAGATGCGAGAGCAGCGGCGTGCCCTGCAGATCCTCGACGCAGGTGTGCAGCATGCCGGCGATCGCCGGATTGGCGAAGCTGATATAGCCGTCCTCGGCGACCACCAGAATGCCCTCGGCCGCGTTGCTCAGGACCGAGGCATTGAATGCACGGGCGCTGTCCAATTGCTGTGTGAGCAGTTGCAGATCACGGCGGTTGTGTTCGTGGGCCAGCAAGGTGTTGATCTTGTGCTTGAGCACCTGTGGATCGAACGGCTTGAGGATGAAGTCCACCGCTCCGGTGGCGTAACCGCGCAGCACGGAGTCGCGGGTATGCGCGATGGCCGAAACGAAGATGATCGGCGTGTAGCGGGTATGCGGGCTGCCACGCATCAGCCGGGCGACCTCGAAGCCATCCATGCCGGGCATCTGCACGTCCAGCAACACCAGCTCGACGTCCAGCTCCAGCAGTGCCCGCAGCGCAGCCTCGCCGGAGTTGACCGTGTGCACCTGCCAGTCACCATCGCCCAGCAACGCTTCCATGGCCACCAGATTCGCTTCCCGGTCGTCCACCACCAGCAGCGTACGACTGCGTGGCTTGGCCTTGAGCTGCGTCTGCGTCATCGCCAACCTCCGAGCAATCCGTTGCCAAACTGCCGACAACAATCGTCCCACGGGGAATTCGCGCACCAGGTGTCATATCGTTCGATCAACGCATCACCACAGGCATGTTCAACACGCACGACTTGCTTACTCCTCTTCAGCCTCGGCCGCACCGCTCTCCAGACCCAGCCATTGCTGCAACAGCGCCGCCAGCGCCGTGGCCTCGACGGGTTTGAGCAGAACGTCGTCGGCACCAGCCGCCATGCAACGCTCGCGCTCACCCCCACCCGTCGTTGTCACCAGCGCAACTATGGGGGCCTGACAGTCATGCGCCTGCTTGAGCCTCTGCGCCAAATCAGGACCTTCCGCCCCAGGCTGGCTCATGTCCAGCAGGACCAGATCGAAGGCATCCTCATCGAAACGCTCGACCGCTTCGTCGGCACTTGTGGCCGGGACCACCAGCAGCCCGAGCTCATCGAGCTGGGCGGTCAGCGAATAGATCAGCCGTACATCCTCATCCACCAGCAGCACGCGCCGGCCCGATGCCGCCACCTGCAGCGAAGCTGCGGCGCTTGGCGACGCCACCGTTGGCCCTCGGCGCACCAGTTCTCCCATACGTTTCACATCATCCTCCTTGGACAGTGCTGAAGCCGAATAACGGCGCAAGTGTTGCAGGTCTGTATCCGACAGCTTTTCACGACTGTTCACCAACACCGTGACGCCGCGAAGCGAACGCAGGCGCTCCAGCGCATCCAGCAGATCCAGCCCGCTGCCGTCTGCCAGTTCCTGCTCGACCACCACCACGGTGAAATTCTGTTCGGCATACGCCAGCCGGGCCGCTTCGGCGCCCCCCGCCAGCGTGACGCTATAGCCGAGCCGCTCGAAGTACTCACGGATCAGTTCGCGGCGACGGGGATCGGTCTCCACCAGCAGCAGGCGCAGCGAATTCTGTTCGTGGCGCGCCAGTTCGATGAAGATGCGCTCGAGTTCGGCCTGCGCTACCGGCTTGACCAGATAGCGCGAACCATCGTCATGCCAGTCGTGAGGCTGAGGCACGCAGGAAATGATCAGCACCGGCATGCCCTGATGACGCTCGTCGCCACGCAATTCCCGGTGCACCTGCCAACCACTGATGTCCGGCAGCAGGATGTCAAGGATCACTGCGGCAAAGTGCTCGCGCCGCAGGGCTTCCAGCCCCTGCTGGCCGGTGCTGCAGATCAGGCTGGTAAAGCCGTGGCTCTGCCCGACCTCCGCCACTACCGATGCGAAATCGGCATCGTCCTCGATGATCAGCAGCCCCGGACCACGCCCACGGCGCTGCGGCTGGCGCGGCAACAGCGCCTGCGCTGATGCACCGGACGTCGACTCCACCGGCAATCGCACAGTGAAGGTGGCGCCGCTGCCGAGTTCGCTATCAACCGTGACGTGCCCCCCGAGCACCTCCACCAGCTGCCGAGTGATCGCTAGGCCCAGACCGGTGCCGCCGTAGTGACGGCTGATCGAACCATCGATCTGCTGGAACGCCTGGAAGATCCGCTCCTGCTGGTCCTTGGCGATGCCGATGCCACTGTCACGTACCTGCAGCTGCAGGATTTGTCCGTCAGCGTCCTCCGGCGGGTAGCTCGCCAGCAACTCCACCTGCCCCTGCTCGGTGAACTTCAAGGCGTTGGTCAACAGGTTGCGCAGAATCTGCTGCAGCCGGGCCCGGTCGGAATTCAGCGCAGGCGGTACGTCGGCGTCGACCTCCACCTTCAGCGCCAAGCCCTTCTGCTCGGCCATCGGCGTCAGCGAGGTTTCCAGTTCGGTCAGCAACTCACGCAGGTTCAGCGGCTCCAGCTTGAGTTGCATATGGCCGGACTCGATCTTGGCGAGATCCAGCACATCGTTGATCAACTGCAGCAGCTCATGACCGGCACGATGAATGATGTCGGCATGCCGGACCTGCTTGTCGTTGAGGTTGCCCGAGCCGTTCTGACGCAGCTGATCGCTGAGGATGAGAATGCTGTTGAGCGGCGTGCGCAGCTCGTGGGACATATTGGCGAGGAACTCGGATTTGTAGCGATTGGCTACTGCCAGCTGGTCGGCCTGCTCGCGCAAGCGACGCTCGGCCGCCTTGCGGTGACTGATATCGATGATCACCGCCTGCACCAGCTGCTCGTCGCCACTGCGCAAGGGCGACAGGCCGATTTCCACAGGCAACGCGCTACCGTCGCGGTGGCGGCCGAACAGCTCGCGGTTGCCGCCCATGCGACGTGGTTCCGGATTTTCGGCATAACCCTGGCGCAGACCGCGATGCGCTTCACGCAGGGCTTCGGGCAATAGCAACTCCACCGGCTGCCCGACCAGCTCCTGGCGCTCATAGCCGAACAGCAGCTCGGTCTGGCGATTGACCATGACGATGTCGCCGCGGGTATCCACCAGCACGAAGGCATTGGGCGAGGCCTCGACGACATTACGGAAGCGCTCCTCGTCGCGCTTGCGCGCCTGCAGATCGAGCAGATTCAGGACGTAATACAAGACATCGTCATGTCTGAAGCTGGTCAGGCTGACGGCAACCGGGATCGCCTTGCCGTCCTCGCGCTGCGCCTGCAGTTCGAGCTGACTGGTTTCGCGCAGTTGCCCGAGCACCTGCTCGCCGAGCACGCCGGGCACGTAACGACTCACACGCTCACCGGCCAGCAGCTCCGTCGAGCTGCCGAACAGCTGCCCGGCGCTCTGGTTGGCCAGTTCGATGCGCCCACCGGCGTTGCATAGCAGGGTCGCCACGGGCAATTGTTCGATCAGCTGACGGAAGCGCGCCTCGCGCTCCTGCAATTGCAGGCTCAATACCTGACTGTTGCGCAGCGCACGTTCGCGCAGATACAAATAGCCGCCCACCAGCAACGAGAACAATGCCGCCGCCATAAGCGCCGCCGCGAGGCTGAAGGCCCGATTGTTGTCACGCAGCACCGCCTCGTATTCCGGCGTGCTGGCCACCTGCAGCTGCCAGCTGCGGCCGTACATGTAAATATTCCGAATGCGCTGGAACTTGGCGTCGGCGCTGACCGGCGCACGTCCGGTGAGCAGTGGCGACTCCGGATTGGCGGCATCGAACAGCTGCAGTTGCAGCATTCGGCTGCGCGAGCCGAGGATGCCTTCCATCAGGTCGGTCAGACGGAAGGCGCCGTGCAGGGTGCCGACAAAGGCGCGCTGACGCTCCTCCTCGGTGGTAACCGGCGCCGTCGCCGCATAGATCGGAAAGAACAACAGAACACCCACCTGGACGTTCTGCTCGGTTTCCTGCTTGAGGCGCAACGGCCCCGTGAGCACCGGATTGCCACTGTTGCGCGTACTGATGATCGCCTCGCGGCGGGTCGCCTCACTGAACAGATCGAAGCCGAGCACCCGCCGATTGCGCCAGTCGGTCGGATGGATGTAGTCGGTCACCACATACTCTTCGCGGTCGCCCGGCGGGTACATGCGAAAGCGCTCGCGGCCGGAGGCGCGGATCTGGTCGATCAGGGTAGTGAGGGTTTCCGGAGTCGCATGCCGCGCCAGCGCGACAGCCTGGATGCCCGGATAGAAGTCCTGCAGCTGCAGCTGGTCCACGGCCCGCGCCCAGTCATCGATGCGGACCTCGTCGCTGCCGGCAACGACGCCAGCAAGCCCCCGCAAGACCATCTCGTAGGCGCGCATCCGCTCGCGTAGCGTGTGTTCGATGTCATCCACAGCGAAGGTGAAGCGCTGCTCCTGCTCGACCTTGCTGCGCTGTTCCTGGACATGCCACTGCCAGCCGATCCATCCACCCAGGCCCGCCATCAGGGCCAGAGCGACCAATAATGGCAACCAGGACCTGCGGGAATGGAGAGCGGTACGATCATCCATTCGACCTCCTCTGTGCCACAACTGGCGTGCTATCGAATGTCAGATACGAATAGCGCAGAGAGGTTCAATGGAAGCAGAGACAAACGGAATTATGGCGTCTGAATTTCGACGCCAGCGAGGCCGTTGCAGCCCCGCGGCCTATGAATACTTACAACGGACGCAGGTTGATCTCGACGCGGCGGTTCTGCGCGCGACCGGCAGCTGTATCGTTGCTGGCGATCGGCTGACTGGGGCCGGCACCGTAGGAAGAAATCCGCGAAGCGGCCACACCATTGCCGACCAGGTAGGAAGCAACACTCTGGGCGCGGCGGTTGGACAGGTCCTGGTTCAGCTGCAGGGAGCCGGTGCTGTCGGTGTGGCCGACGATATCGACGCCGTTCTTGTTGAACTCCTTGAACACCTGCACCAGGGAATTCAGGGTCGGGTAGAAGCTGCTGGAGATATCCGCCGAGTTGCTGGCGAAGGTGATGTTGCCGGGCATGATCAGCGTCAGGTTGTCACCATTGCGCTGAACCTGAACACCGGTGCCCTGCAGCGTCTGGCGCAGCTTGGCCTCCTGGGTGTCGACGTAGTAGCCATAGCCACCGGCAGCCGCACCACCGACCGCTGCACCGATCAACGCGCCCTTGGTGCGATCCTTCTTGCTCGAGGTCGCCGCACCGATGACGGCGCCACTGACGGCGCCGATACCACCGTAAACGCCGGCCTTGCCGGCTTGCTGCTCGCCTGTGTAGGGATTGGTGGTGCATCCCACCAGCAGAGCGACGCTCGCTGCGAGGGCGGTCATGTTCAGCATTTTCATAGTTACTTCCTTCTCTCGTCGGTTACCAGGGCAGTCCCCAGCCCTTGCGAGCGCGGCCCTGAATGCGGCGCTAGAGTACCATCGGTCACCGCCAGGGATAGGAACCGTGCAGCAGAACCCGGCCAACGGCACCCCGGGTCAGGCCCGGACGAAAGGATTCTCGCGCATTTCGTCCCCCAGTCGCGTATCCGGGCCGTGGCCGGTCACCACGGTCGCGTCTTCATCCAGCGAGTAGAGCCGCTGCTTGATGGAGCGCTCGATGGTGGCGTAGTCACCACCCCACAGATCGGTGCGCCCGATGCCGCGGCGGAACAGGGTATCGCCCGCGATCAGCAATTTGGCGTCGGCGAACCAGAAGCTCATGGAACCCGGCGTATGCCCCGGCGTGTGCAGTGCCACGCCACAGCCACAGGCCAGCTCCTCATCGTCGCTCAGCCACTGATCGGGCGCTGGCACCGGACGGTAAGGCACGCCGAACATGCGGCACTGCATCTCCAGGTTGTCCCAGAGCACCTGATCGGCCTTGTGCAGATGGAGCGTGGCGCCGGTCTTCTCCTTCATCGAGCCGGATGCGAGGAAGTGGTCCAGGTGCGCATGGGTATGGATGATGCTCACCACCTTCAGGCCATGGGCGTCGAGTCGCGCCATGATCAGTTCAGGATCGCCACCCGGATCGACCACGATGGCTTTCTTGCTGACAGGATCGCCAATGATCGTGCAGTTGCACTGCAAAGGGCCGACGGGGAAGGTTTCGCGAATCAGCATCGGTTGGGTGGCAGCCATGACGTCCTCGGGTGCTTGGCAATCTCTCGCTGCGCGGGCGCGCAGGGAGGGCAGCTTGCCGAGTGGGCAGGCTTCAGGCAACTGCCGGGATCGACATCGATGAATGCCCGCCGCGATGGTTCAGGCCGATCGCGACGGTGATCACCCGGTATCAGGGCGCCCGGCAAATCCGTGGACGGCCCCTACCGAGCGTTGAGCCGATACGCGACCTCGGTTCAGCTGAGCGAGGTCTGCTCGGCGCTCCCCTCTTTCTGCCAACGCGCGATTTCGCTGCGGATGCGCTTCTTGTCCAGCTTGCCGACGCTGGTCTTGGGAATCTCGCTGACCACCGCGATCTGCTGCGGGATCGCCCACTTGTTGATGTGCCCCTCGGCCACCGCCGGCTCAAGGAAGGTCTGCAAGTCGGCAGCGCTCAGTTCGCGGCCTTCGCCCAGCACCACCAGGGCAAAGGGTCGCTCACCCCAGCGCTCGTCCGGCACACCAACCACGGCGACATCGCGCACCGCCTCATGACGGCTGATCAGCCCTTCAAGGGTGAGGGAGGACAGCCATTCACCACCGGTCTTGATCACGTCCTTGATGCGGTCACGAATCTCGATATTGGCCATCTCGTCGATGACCGCGACGTCGCCGGTGTGCAGCCAGCCATCAGCCCACAGCTCTTCGCTCTTCTCCGGCTCGTTGTAATAGCCCTGGGTCAGCCAGGGAGCACGCAATACCAGCTCGCCCTGGGAGCTTCCATCCGCCGGCAGGAAGCTGCCGTCCGCCGCCTGAATCGCCGCATCGACCAGCACCACCGGGACGCCGGCCTTGAGGTGGAAGGTACTGCGGGTGTCTTCGTCGGCCTCGAGCAGCTCGTCGTTGATGTGCGCGCCGGAAATCAGCGGGCAGGTCTCGGACATGCCGTAGGCAGCGATCAGGTTCATGCCACGGGCCTTGGCCTGGTCATACAGGCCGCGGGTCAGCGCACTGCCGCCAATGGTGATCTTCCAGCCCTTGAAATCGGTGCCCTGCGCCGCCTTGGCGTTGAGCAGCATCTGCACGATGGTCGGCACGCAATGGGAGAAAGTCACCTGCTCACGGCGCCACAGGTCGATCAGGTACTCGGGATCGTAGCGCCCGGGATAGACCTGCTTGAGGCCGAGCATGGTGGCGACGTAGGGCAAACCCCAGGCATGCACATGGAACATCGGCGTGATCGGCATGTAGACATCGTCCGAGCCCATCAGCCGAGGATTCTCCCGGCAGCCGACCGTCACTGCCGCAGCCAGGGTGTGCAGCACCAGCTGGCGATGGGTGAAGTAGACGCCCTTGGGGTTGCCGGTGGTGCCGGTGGTGTAGAAGGTCGTGGCGACCGAGTCCTCGTCGAAATCGGGAAAGTCGTAGCTCGGCTCGGCGGCAGCCAGCAGGCTTTCGTACTCGCCGACGCAATCCGGCAGGCCGGCGTCGTGCACGTCGCCATCGGTGAGCAGCAGCGTCTTCTGCACGGTGGTCAGCTGCCCGGCAATCGCCTGGTACAGCGGCACGAACTCGCTGTTGACCAGCACGAAGCGGTCATCGGCGTGGTTCATGGTGTAGAGGATCTGGTCCGGCGAGAGGCGCACGTTGATGGTATGCACCACGGCGCCGATCATCGGGATGGCGAACATGCATTCCAGATAGCGGTGGCTGTCCCAGTCCATCACCGCCACGGTATCACCTGCCTTGACGCCGGCTGCAGTCAGCACGTTGGCCAACCGCGCGACACGTTGATTCAGGGTGCGGTAGTCGTAACGCAGCTGGTCACGGTAGACGATCTCGCGGGTGCGCTCGTAGCGCACGCCGGACAACAGCAGGCGCTTGATCAGCAGAGGGTACTGGTAAGCGTTCGCCGCGGGCTTGATGACACGGGTCTGCAGCATGAGGGGCATCCTGTTCTTGTTGGAGTTGTAAACAGCACTCTAGAGCGTCCGCCCCCAGGCAAAATCAGTCCAAAGGATTATTTTCCGCGCACCTCGTTTCCGAGTGTTAACCGATCTCGCTTACCGCCAGGCGTACACCAAGGCCGATCAGCACGGCGCCGGTCAGCCTGTCGAACCAGTGGCCCATTCGCGCAAACCCAGCACGCACGCGGCCTCGGCTGAACAGCCAGGCCACCAGCAGAAACCACAGCGCGGTCGCACCGGCGAGGTAGAGACCGTAGCCGGCCTGCACCAGCAGCGGTGTATCGGGGCTGATCACGACGGTGAATAGCGAGAGGAAGAACAGCGTGGCCTTGGGGTTCAGGCCATTGGTGACAAAGCCGATCACGAACGCTCGCCACGCGCTTCGCGCCACCGGTGCGTTCGCCCCGTCGATCGCCTCCAGGTTCATCGGCCGAGCCCGCAGCGCTCGCCAGCCGAGGTACACCAGATAAGCGGCCGCCAGCCACTTGAAGAGGTTGAACAGCACAATCGACTGCGAGACGATCAGGCCGATGCCGAGCAGGGAGTAGGCGACATGGACGAATATTCCGCAGCCGACTCCCAGCGCCGTCCAGCTACCCGCACGCCGGCCCTGCGCCACGCTTTCGCGCACCACCACCGCGAAATCCGGGCCGGGGCTCGCCACCGCGAGCAGATGCACCAGCGCCACGGTCATAAATTCCATCCAGTACACAATCCAGTCTCCACGCAATGCCGGGCTTCATTGTCGATCAGCCCCGGCTTCTTCGAAAGGTACAGTTGATGTCCAGTCGCGCCGTTTTCCTCGATCTTTCTCCACTCGAACAAGGCGACCTCGATCTGACCCCGCTGCAGGACGCGTTCAGCGAACTCGTGTGTCATGAGCAAAGCACAGCGGATCAGATTGTCGAGCGTCTGCGCGGCGCGCAGGTGGCCATCGTCAACAAGGTCGCGCTGAGTGCAGACACCCTGGCGGCCTGCCCCGATCTCAAGCTGATCCTGGTCTCTGCCACCGGAGTCAACAACATCGACCTGCAGGCCGCTGGCGAGCGCGGCATCGTGGTCTGCAACTGCCAGGCCTACGGCACCCCGACCGTGGCCCAGCACACCCTGATGTTGCTGCTGGCACTGGCCACGCGCCTGCCCGACTACCAGGCGGCCGTCGCCCGCGGCCGCTGGCAGGAAAGCGGTCAGTTCTGCCTGCTGGACTTTCCCATCGTCGAACTGGAAGGCAAGACCCTCGGCCTGCTCGGCCACGGCGAACTCGGCAGCGCGGTGTCGCGACTGGCCGAGGCGTTTGGCATGCGCGTGCTGGTCGGCAACCTGCCGGGACGGCCGAAGCGCCCGGAACGCCTGGATCTGGACGAACTGCTGCCGCAGGTGGACGCATTGACGCTGCACTGCCCGCTGACGGAGCAGACGCGCAATCTGATCGGTGCGCGCGAGCTGCAGCTGATGAAGCCGAGCGCGTTCCTGATCAACGCCGCCCGTGGTGGTCTGGTCGACGAGCAGGCACTGGCCGATGCCCTGCGCCGCGGTCACTTGGGTGGTGCCGCCACCGACGTTCTGACCAGCGAGCCGCCGAGTGACGACAACCCGCTGCTGGACCCGAGCCTGCCCCGCCTGATCATCACCCCACACAGCGCCTGGGGCAGCCGCGAGGCGCGCCAGCGCATCGTCGGCCAGCTCGCCGAGAATGCAACGGCCTTCTTTGCCGGCGCGCCGATTCGGCAGGTGAACTGAGCACCGGCCCAGGGGCTGGGCGTCCCGGCTTGCGAGAAAACGCCGATAGCCCCTAAGCTCCCCGACTTTTTCCGGGAGACGCCAATGGACCCTCGAAGCGAAGTGCTGCTGCGTCAGGCCGAGCTGTTTCAAGGCCGGCTGCTGCTGGCCGGGCCGCCCGCCGACGACCTGCTGGGTCAGCTTCCCGCCGCGGTTGGCTGGAGCTGGCATGCAGGCGAGCAGCAATTGCTGGACCGGCGCTTCGGCGGGCGTTGCAGCTTTGGCGTCGCACCGGTACCGGGCGAGTTCGACGCCGCCGTACTGTTCCTGCCGAAATCCCGCGAGCTCACCGACTATCTGCTGCAAACGCTGGCGGCGCGCCTCAACGGACGGCCGCTGTATCTGGTCGGCGAGAAACGTGCCGGCGTCGAGCGCGCCGCCAGGCAACTGGCCGGGTTCGGCCGCGCGCGCAAGCTCGACAGCGCCCGCCACTGCCAGCTCTGGCAGGTAATGGTCGAGCAGGTACCTGCTGCTCCCGAACTGGACGCCCTGGCGCACCATTTCACCCTCGAGCTGGCGGACGGCCCGTTGCAGGTCATCAGCCTGCCCGGCGTGTTCAGCCATGGTCGCCTGGATGTCGGCAGCGCCCTGCTGCTTGAGCATCTCGATGACATCCCAAGTGGGCGCGTGCTCGACTTCGGCTGTGGGGCCGGCATTCTCGGCGCCACGCTCAAGCGTCGCTATCCGCAAAGCGATCTGCTGCTGCTTGATGTGGACGCCTTCGCCGTCGAGAGCAGCCGCAGGACGCTCGCCGCGAACGGACTCGAAGCTGAAGTGATTGCCGGGGATGGCATCGACGCCGCACCACGACACCTGGCGGCGATCGTCAGTAACCCGCCGTTCCACCAGGGCGTGCACACCAGCTACCGGGCCAGCGAGGCGCTGATCGAGCGCGCGGCCGAGCACCTGGTCAGCGGTGGCGAGCTGCGCCTGGTAGCCAACGCGTTCCTCAGGTATCCCCCCCTGGTCGAGCAGCATCTTGGCCCCTGTCACACGCTCGCCGAGCGCGACGGCTTCCGTATCTACCGCGCCGTGCGCCCCTGATGCCCGCGACCGGCGGTTGCACCGACCGGCCGGTTGCGGCAAACTCGCCGCCGTCCTTGGGGGAGTAGTCTCCGACGAGCGCCCTGCTCGTCCGGCATGCGTCAACACACTTGGTCCGCAGACCATGGCGCATGCGACCGGCCAGCCTAGCGATAGCGCATGGCCCGGTTTGACAAGACCCATGACATGTACACCTGACCCGGGCGGGCAGGCTGCGCATGTCATGGTGAATCTGTCGACCCGCCCTGTAAGGAATGCCGCTTGGAATCGTTTTTTGTCCCCACTCTGATCGTTGCGCTCGCCGAAATCGGCGACAAGACGCAGTTGCTCGCACTGCTGCTGGCGGCGCGTTACCGGCGCCCCTGGCCGATCATCTGGGGCATCGTCGTCGCCACCTTGGCCAACCATGCCGCCGCCGGTGCGGTCGGCAGCTGGGTATCGAGCCTGCTCTCGCCGGTAGCGCTGAGCTGGATACTGGCAGCCAGCTTCGCCGCCGTGGCGCTGTGGACGCTGGTGCCGGACAAGCTCGATGACGACGACGCCAAGCTGGGCCGCCCCTACGGCCCCTTCGTCGCAACAACAATCGCCTTCTTCATTGCCGAGATGGGCGACAAGACCCAGGTCGCGACCGTGATGCTCGCCGCGCAGTATCCGGAATTCGTGCTGGTCATCCTCGGCACCACGGTCGGCATGCTGCTGGCCAACGTTCCGGTGGTACTGGCCAGCCACTTCGCCGCCGACCGGCTGCCGCTGACGCTGATCCGTCGGGTCGCCGCCGCCGGCTTTGCCGCACTGGCGCTGTACGCCGGCTATCAGGCGCTGACCATGAGCACGATTGTCTCAGGCTGATACCCAGCGCAAATCTGCGCAACCGGGGAGCTGATAGAGTGCGCTACCGCAGCGCACCACCAGCGCCCCGAGGAGACCGGCTGCATGTCAGCGGATGGACGCAAGAAACGAGTCTGCAACCATATCGATCTGAGCTGGAACAAGGGCCGCCTGGCCCTTTCCGAACAGATGCAGAGCAAGTATTTCGCCTACAAGGGTTCATTCATCGGCCAGCCGCTGAACAGCGCAGGTTTCGCCGAGCTCGTGCGCAATGTGCGTACAGCCATGCCGGATCTGGAAGTGGTGGTGGATGAGTGCATATGCGAGGGCCACAAGGTGGTCACCTCAAGCACTGTGATGGGAACGCTGGCGACGCCGCTGTTCGGGTACTCGGTCGCCGACAAGATTCTCGCCATTGCCGTGATGAGCGTCTGGACGCTGAACCCGGCTGGCGATATCGAGGAAATCCACACGCTCATCGACCTCGAAGGCGTGCATCAGCAACTGGGTATCGAGACACCCCTTTCGACGCTGCTGTCGCCGGCCTGAACGGCCGGCGACAGGTCATCGCTCAACGGCCGCTGCGAGCCTGTTCGTAGAGCGGCATCACTTTCGGAATATTCGTCTTCAACGCCGCGGTGCGGGTGGTGGACGACGGGTGCGTGCTCATGAACTCGGGCGGTGCCGAACCACCGGCCGAAGCCATCTTCTCCCACAGCGTGATCGCCGCATTCGGGTTGTAGCCCGCGCGCGCCGCGACCTCCAGGCCGATCAGATCCGCTTCGTTCTCGTTGCCGCGGCTGTTGGGCAGCGTCATCAGATATTCCACACCCATGTTCGCCAGCTGCAGGCCGCCGGTACCGACGCCCATGGCCGACCCCAGCTGCGTCGCCATCTGCACGCCATAGGCCTTGGACATGGCTTCGCGGCCGTGCTCGCGCAATGCGTGGGCGATCTCGTGGCCCATCACGGCCGCGATCTCGTCGTCGGTGAGCTTCAGCTTCTCGATCAGGCCGGTGTAGAAGATGATCTTGCCGCCCGGGCCGCAGTTGGCGTTAAGCTCCGGGCTGTCGATGACGTTGACCTCCCAGCTCCATTGCGCGGCATCGGGGCGGAACACCGGCACCTTGGCGATCAGCCGCTGGGCAATACCGTTGACCCGCTTGGTGATTGCGCTGTTTTTCTCCAGCACACCCTTGCTTGACGCCGCACTGAGCGTCTCCTGATAGGACTGGGCGTACATCTGGTTGACCTGCTCGGTCGACAGCATGCTGAACATGTACTGCTTGCGGTCGACGCCTACGGCGCCGCCGCTGGTGGTGTTGACGGCCTGACAGCCCGCCAGCACGGCAGCAGCGACCAACAGCGACAATCTGTGCGGCTTGAACATCGAGTCTCTCCGGAAAACCTGCGCCGTATCCTAGGGTCTGTTCCCGTTTCGTCGCAAGCCACGTTGCTGCGCCAAATGGCGCCATGGCCGGGCGGCGTTCCGCAGGCGCGGGACGCAGGTAATGCGTGGTTCCCTTGCCAAGTCCCGCAACGCCGCATGCCGCCATTTGCCGCGCAACCCGCAGGGCCGGGCGCGGCCGCGTACGAAACGGGAACAGACCCTATCGCGGACCCACCTGTCAGGCAACCGAACGTACCGCTGCAGTTGTCGCAAAACCTGCCGATAGCCTTCTTATCCGCTGCGCAATTGGAGTTCCGCACATGTTCAGATCCATCCAGACCGCCTTCGCCGCATTGGCCGGCGCCTGCACCCTGGCCGTGATCGCCGCACTTCTGCTGTATGCGATGGTTTCCGGAATGCGCAGCCAGGCGCTGGTCGAGGAGCGGACCCGTTCGCTGATCGACGGCATGGTCGAGCAGCGCGTCACCGCCCTCGCCCAGACCCAGGTCAGCCGCATCCAGGCACAACTCCAGGCCCCCCTGCAGATCGCCACAGGCCTCGCTCGAGTACACACGCTGACCGGCCTCAGTGATGACGAAGGGATGCCGATGGCCAACCTGACGCGCGAAGAGCTGATCAATCTGGCGCGACAGACCCTGCTCGAGAACCCTAATCTGACCAGCACCTACATCGCCTGGGAGCCCAACGGCGTGGACGTCAACGACGTCATGTACCGCGGCGACGCCCCGGGCATGGTCGACGGCCGCTTCGCCAGCTGGATCTACCGCGACGCCAGCGGCCAGATGGTGGTCGACAAGCTCACCGACATCGAGGACACCCGCCTGCTGGAAACCGGCGTGCGCGCCGGCGAGTACTACCTCTGCCCGCGCGAGCAGCTCAAGCCCTGCGTAGGCGATCCAGCACCCTACGAGATGAATGGCAAGACGTCGCTGCTGTCGTCGTTCAATGCGCCGATCATAATCGAGGGCAAGTTCCACGGTATCGTCGGCGCGGACATCAGCGTCGACTTCATCCAACAGCTGCTGAGCGACGCCAACGCCCAGCTCTACGGTGGCGTCGGCCAGATCGCGCTGATCTCCAACAACGGCCGCCTTGCCGCCTACAGCCGCGACACCAGCCTTATCGGCAAGCCCGCCGCACAGATACTCGACGCCGAGGAGCAGGCACTGGTCAAGCAGTTGCCGGCCGGTCAGACCCACTATCGAATCGATCAGGCCCGTGGCCGCGTCGCGCTGTTCTTGCCGTTTTCCTTTGCCGGCACCGAGGCCCGCTGGGTGCTGATGCTGGAGCTGCCGACCGCCGAGGTGATGAAGGAGCTGGACCAGTTGATGGTCGCCCTCGCCGACGAAAGCCGCAACAGCCTTGCCACCATGCTCGTCATCGGTGTGCTGATCGGCCTTGCCGGTCTGCTGGCGATCTGGCTGATCAGCCGCCGCATCACCCGCCCGCTGCGCGAAATGGTGGTCATGCTGGACAACATCGGCCAGGGCGAAGGCGACCTGACCCAGCGCCTGAACATCGACAGTCGCAACGAGCTAGGCCAGATCGCCGCCGGCTTCAACGCCTTCCTCGCGCGCCTGCAGGGCATGATCGGCGAGGTCGTCAGCTCGGTGCAGAAGGTCAGCGATGCCTCCGAGCACACCGCCGACATCGCCATCCGCACCGACAAGGGCGTGCAGACCCAGCTGGCGGAAATCGAGCTGGTGGCCACTGCCGTGCACGAAATGACCGCCACCGCCCAGGACGTGGCGCGCAACGCGACCCAGGCCGCCGAAGCCGCCAACAATGCCGATCGCGCGGCCAATCAGGGCCGGCACATCGTGCAGGACACCGGCTCGACCATCACCGAACTGGCCGACGAGATCGGCCGCGCGGTGGAGGTGGTGCAGACCCTGGCCCGCGACAGCGAGAACATCGACGCCATCCTGGTGACCATTCGCAGCATTGCCGAACAAACCAACCTGCTCGCCCTAAACGCGGCAATCGAGGCGGCCCGCGCCGGCGAGCAGGGACGCGGCTTCGCCGTCGTGGCCGACGAGGTCCGTAACCTGGCGCAGAAGACGCAGCAGGCGACCGGCGAGATCCAGCAGATGATCCAGCAGCTGCAGAACGGCACGCGGGATGTGGTGCAGGTGATGGAGCAGAGTCAGAGCCGCACCCAGCGCAGCGTCGAGCAGGCGGATGCCGCCGCCGAGGCGCTGCAGGCGATCACCCAGGCGGTCTCGCTGATCAACGACATGAACAACCAGATCGCCAGTGCCGCCGAGGAGCAGAGCGCGGTGGCCGAAGACATCAACCGCAACGTCACCAACATCGGTCAGGTCGCGCAGGAAGTTGCCGGTGGCGCCGAGGAAGCCAGCCAGGCCAGTGCCGGGTTGACGCGCCTGGCCGAACAGCAGCGTCGCCTGATCAACCAGTTCAGGGTGTGAGGACGACGCAGCCGCGCCGGTTCACGCCGGCGTGAGGCACTCCGGCCCGTCGATACGCGGGTCATTCACCACGGTTGCCAGTGGCCGCTCACGCAAGGCCGGCTGAGGCTGGGCCAGCAGCGCCTGCAATGTCTCGAGCGGCGTTTCGGGATCGAGCCAGGCGGCCTGCCCGGCTTCATTAAGCATCAGTGGCCGACGCAGCGTAGCCGCGGGCAGCGTCACCACGGCGGCGCTCAGATACGTATGACCCTGTACCGGATAGGCTTCCCAGAGTGCGGCGAAATAGCCGAGCGAGCCTTCGCTGGTCATCCAGTACGGGCGCTTGCGCGCCGAGCCACGCCACTCGTAGAAGCCGTTGGCCGGCAGCAACCCGCGCCGCTGGCGAAACGCCTCGCGAAACATAGGCTGTTCGCTGATGGTTTCTGCCCGAGCCTGGGCAGGGGTGCGCGTCAGATCGGTAAGCCAGGCCGGGGTCAGCCCCCAGCGCACGCGGCTGAGCTGCAACTGCGCATCGACCTGACGCAACAGCAGCACCGAAGCGCCAGGCGCGAGGCTCCAGTGCGGTTGCTGATCAGAGGGGAAGCCGGGCAAGGCAGCGAAGTCCTGGCTCCAGCGGAAAAGGGCATAGCGACCGCACATAAAAAGACTCGTCAGCAGATCAGTTCGCCGGGGTAACTCTCCGGTTCATCGCCCGGCAACGGCTCGGCGCCATTGTACGCAGCGATCAGCTGACGTGCCCGCTCGGCATCCGCATCCGCAACCATCAGTCCGAGCAGCCCGGCCGCCGGCAGCTCGCCCATGGCGCCGATCAGATGACTACCCGCCAAGAATGCCTCGATGCCCTCGGCAATCAACATGCCGCTGAGCATCTCCGCCTCCAGCAGATCGCGCGGCTCGTAGATACGCCGCATCATTCGTCCTCCCCGCGGGTTTCCAGCTGCCACTGTTCACCGTCCGTACGCAGATCAAAGACGATCGGCCGGCAGCACACGGCGCAGTCCTCGATGTACTGCTGATCGCCCGCACTGAGATCGAGGACGGCCTCGACCGGCTCGCCACAATAAGGGCAATGAAAGAGCTGTGTTTCCAGCATCGGTCCTCCGCGTGACTTGTCGCTATAATCGCCGTCTTTAAAGGTCGCTGATTCGAACCTTTAAGAAGACCGACTCGGTGTGTCCCGCAATTGGGCACCCTGGGCCGCAAGCAGGATTTCACAGGCATGAGGCGAAACGGCCGTTTACTCGATGAGTATGAGCCAGCCGGCTCCGGTCCGTTCCGCAAATTGCCTGCCCATCCGTTGCAGGCCCGTTCCTCGTTTCCTTTACAGAGAGCATGATGGACGAATTCGAAGCCATCCGACCCTACGCCGACGCCGAAGTACCGCTGGTCATGGCGCGCCTGTTCGCCGATCGCGAGTTTCTCGACACTCTGGCGCACTTCCGCTTCCCGCGACTGGCCGACAGCATGGGCTGGCTGATCAAGCCAGTCATTTCGCGGAGGTTGCGCAAGCAGTTCGCCAGTATCCGCACGGTAGACGCACTGCAGCACAAGATCGAAGCCTACATCGACCGCACGATCGAACGCGCTACCGACGGCGTGACCTTTTCCGGCCTGGAGCAGCTCCAGCAGGGCCGAGCCTATCTGTTCCTGGCCAACCACCGCGACATCGTCATGGACCCGGCATTCGTCAACTATGCGGTCTATCAGGCCGGCATCCGCACTCCGCGCATCGCCATCGGCGACAACCTGCTGCAGCGCCCCTTTGTCAGTGACCTGATGCGTCTGAACAAGAGCTTCATCGTACGCCGCTCCATCAGCGGGCGGCGCGAGAAGCTGGCGGCTTACCAGGTGCTGTCGGCGTACATCAACCATTCGATCCGCAACGATGGCGAGTCGGTATGGATAGCCCAGGCCGAAGGGCGCGCAAAGGATGGGGACGACCGCACCGATTCGGCGATCCTCAAGATGCTGCACATGAGCCGCAAGGACGAGGCGTTCGCGGACGCACTGGCGGCACTGCGCCCGGTGCCGGTGGCGATCAGCTATGAATACGACCCATGCGACCAGGCCAAGGCCCGCGAGCTATACATCCGCGCCACCACCGGCACCTATACCAAGGCACCGGGCGAGGACGACGCGAGCATTGCCCTGGGCATCACCGGCTACAAGGGACGCGTGCACATCGCCTTCGGCACGCCCATGGAGCGCGCGCCCGAAGATTCCAAGCAGATGGCCCTGGCGCTGGATCGGCAGATTCTGGGCAGCTATCGGCTGTTCCCGGTGCACTACCTCGCGTACCGCCTCTGGGACGACCGTGATCCGGATATCCAGGTGCCCAGCGCCGCCGAACTGTTCAGTCGCGAGGAAGTGGAGCGCGCCGAAGCCGAATGGAGCAAGCGTCTGGCCGCCTGCCCGAGCGTGCAGCAGCCCTATCTGATTCAGCAGTACGCCATGCCGGTGCGCAATCAGTACCGGCTCAACGCCGGTCTGGAACCCTGAACCCGAAAGGCCCGCAGTACCTGATCCGCGGGCCCTTCAGCGAATCGAAAACACGTTCAGAGCAGCCGTGAGGCCATCGACAGCCCCAGGCCGAGCAGCAGTCCAACCCCGCCTACCCTGTTGAACAGCTGATTGACGCGCTGAGTCGCGCCATCGCTCGTCGACGCCGTTTCCAGTGCGGAAGCGACCAGCGGCCGCCGCAGGGCGCGTGTCTCTCGCCACTGCGTCGCCAGTAGCAACCAGCCGCCGCACAGCGCGCACAGCAGCGCCAGCCCGTTGAGAAGCAATGCTGGGGCGCTCACCAGCCCCGACTGCGCATGTAACACCATCCAGATTTTCCTCTCTTCGAAGTCGCTCAGGCAGCCGCGTAGTGTATCCAGACGCACGCCAGGATTCCGAATTCCCCGACGGAGCGATGTCAGCTCTGCACCATTATCAGGCCAGCTTATGACGCGCTCTTCACCGGTCGGCCTTGACTAAAGGTCGGGCGCGCCGGCACCCTCGGCATACCTCGAAACGGCGAAATAGAGCCTGTGCGGGGGCGGCAGCCAAATGCGATAACGGTCGTTGGACGAGCATCCTTTCTCCATCGAGCGGTTTCCGCAACCCAGGCGCTGCAGGCACAGCTCTTCAGGCCGAATCACATGGCGCAGCAGCAGCGAGCGCCACGGGGAATCAGCTATTCAGAAATGACAGGACGAGATAATGAAAATAACAATGTTCACAACCGGAGCGCTCACGCTTTCACTGCTGGCCAGTAACGTCATGGCTGCGGTGTCCGAAACCGAGGCGGCCCGCCTCGGCAACGAACTGACGCCGATCGGCGCGGAGAAGTCCGGCAACGCTGCAGGTACCATTCCAGCCTGGACCGGCGGCTTGGCTCAGGACGCTGCGACGGTGACACCAGACGGTTTCGTCAGCGATCCTTACGCCAGCGACAAGCCCAAGTTCACCATCACGGCGCAGAACTACGAGCAGTACAAGGACAACCTGACACCTGGGCAGATCGCCATGCTCAAGCGCTATCCAGACAGCTACCGCCTGCCGGTTTACGAGACACGCCGCAGCGCAGCCATGCCGCAGCATGTCTATGACGCCGCCGCGCGCAATGCCACGCAGACCAACATGGTCCGCGGCGGCAACGGCCTGGAAAACTTCGAGAAGGCCGTCGCCTTCCCGATTCCCAAGGACGGCCTGGAAGTCGCCTGGAACCACATCACCCGCTACCGCGGCGGCTCGGCGCGGCGTGTGATCGCCCAGGCCACGCCACAGGTGAACGGCAGCTTCAGCCTGGTGAAGTTCGTCGACGAGGTGGTCTACACCGACACCCTGACCGACTACAACCCCGAGAAGCATGGCAACGTGCTGTTCTACTTCAAGCAGCAGGTCACCGAGCCGTCCCGCCTGGCGGGCAACGTGCTGCTGGTACACGAGACCCTGGACCAGGTGAAGGAACCGCGCATGGCGTGGATCTACAACGCTGGCCAGCGCCGTGTACGCCGCGCCCCGCAGGTCGCCTATGACGGCCCGGGCACCGCAGCGGACGGCCTGCGTACCTCCGACAACCTGGACATGTTCAACGGCGCGCCGGACCGCTACGACTGGAAGCTGATCGGCAAGAAGGAGCTGTACATCCCGTACAACGCCTATCGCCTGGATTCGCCGCAGCTCAAGTACAGCGACATCATCAAGCCCGGCCACATCAACCAGGATCTGACCCGCTACGAGCTGCACCGCGTGTGGGAAGTGGAAGCGACCCTGAAGACGGGTGAGCGCCATATCTATGCCAAGCGCCACTTCTTCATCGACGAGGACACCTGGCAGGCTGCAGTGGTCGATCATTACGACGGTCGCAATCAGCTCTGGCGCGTGGCCGAAGCCCACGGCCTGCACTTCTACAATGTGCAGGTTCCGCTGTATTCCATGGAGACCCTCTACGACCTCATTTCCGGCCGCTATCTGGTCATGGGCATGAAGAACGAAGAGAAGAACCCCTACACCTACAACTACAAGGCCAACTCCAACCAGTACACCCCGGCAGCCCTGCGCAACTCCGGCGTGCGCTGACAGCCTGCTCGCCACCGACGCCCCGCCTCGTGCGGGGCGTCGTCGCTATGGCAGGGGCAAAAAGAAACCCCGCCACGGACAGCCGTGGCGGGGTTCGGGTGCAGCACGTACGTGGTATCGCGGGCCGGCTTACTGGGCCAGCAGGCGGCCGATATTGTCGTCGCGGAATACCCGGGTCAGCGCATCGCTCAGCACATCGCTGACCAGCTTGGTGTTGGTCTGCTCGTTTGGCGCCATGCCGAAGCGCTGGTTCAACGATGCACCATAGCGGCCGTTGTAGCGCTTGCCGGCGTTCTGCACCTCGATCTTGAGCGTTGCGCCGATATTCGCCTCGGTGACGTACAGCCCCTCCTTCGGCGACTGATACTTCAGCTCGGCCAAGGTCAGCGTCAGCTGCGGCGCGTTATAGGCGTTCGGCGATGGCGTGAAACCGAGCAGTCGCACGGCGGCTTCGGTCTGGGCCTGCAGCTTGGGGATGACCTTGGCACTCGGCACGATCACCGCGCTGGTTTCCGGATACAGGCCGCCACGGGTGCCGAGGGTCGGCGATGGGCGCGCATCGACCACCCGTACGACCACGGGCTGCCCCTGGCCAACGGGATTGATGGTGCCGTTGAGTTTGGGGTTCGGGTCGAGCTGCTGCGGGCTGTGGGCACAACCGACCAGACTCATTCCAAGAACGGTGACAAGACCGAACAACAGGCGTTGCAGCATGCTGTTTTCTCCAGGGTTAGGGGCGATGAATGCGGCGCAGTATACCCACCGGCACGACGCGCCGACAGTGATGCGATTCAGACCGGCGGCGCCACTGCCGCGTTCCTTTTCACGCAGTTGTCACAGGGCTTTGCGATAACGACGAGACGCCAATCACCATGAGTGCAGACCATCATGCGACAGCTGATTTCCCTGTTGCGCCGCCGCCCCGCTCGCCACCTCGCGCTGCTGGATGAACATGGCCGGTGCCGCATGCTGCTCAGCAGTGCCTGCAAGCCCGCGGGCGCCGCCTGGATCGAGGTGGAGGAAGTTCGCCTGAGCTGGATTGGCCAGCCGCTTCCCGCCGAGAGCCTGCGCGCGGCGTGATGGGCAGGTAGAACCGGAGGCACAAAAAAGCCCCGTACGTTCGGTACGGGGCTTTTTCGCTTCAGCGCAGCTGATCAGTAGGTCAGGCCGAGGCGCTTGTCCGCCATCTGGCTGATCTCACGATAGGCTGCCGCATCGTTCTGCAGCGTGGCTTCGCGCGCCGGGAACATTTCCTGCAGCTTGCTCGACCAGGCCTGCGAGCGGTACTGCTCGGGGAAGCAGCGCTCGAGCAGATCGAGCATGATGGAGACAGTCACCGAAGCACCCGGCGATGCGCCGAGCAGTGCGGCGATGGTGCCATCCTTCGCTGCGACCAGTTCGGTGCCGAACTGCAGGATGCCACCCTTCTTCGGATCCTTCTTGATGATCTGCACGCGCTGACCGGCAATCTCCAGGCGCCAGTCTTCGGCCTTGGCCTCCGGATAGAAGCCGCGCAGCGTTGCCAGGCGATCCTCCATGGACTGCATCACTTCCTTGATCAGGTAGCGGGTCAGGTCCATGTTGTCGCGAGCGACGGCCATCATCGGGCCAATGTTGCTCGGGCGAATCGACAGCGGCAGGTCCATGAACGAACCGCGCTTGAGGAACTTGGTGGTGAAACCGGCGTAGGGGCCGAACAGCAGAGACTTCTTGCCATCGACCACGCGAGTATCGAGGTGTGGCACCGACATCGGCGGCGCGCCCACCGCGGCCAGGCTGTAGACCTTGGCCTGGTGTTGCTTGACGATTTCCTGGTTGTCGCAGCGCAGCCACTGACCACTGACCGGGAAACCACCGAAGCCCTTGCCCTCCTCGATGCCGGACATCTGCAGCAGCGGCAGCGCGGCACCGCCAGCGCCGAGGAACACGAATCCGGCTTGCACCTGACGCGAGCCACCGGTGCGGGTGTTCTTGATGTCGACCTTCCAGCCGCTGGCGGTACGTTCGAGACCGGTGACCTTCTGGTTGTAGGAAACCTTGACCCCGCCACTGCGCGCCAGGTAACCGAGCAGCTGGCTGGTCACCGCACCGAAGTTGACGTCGGTGCCGTTCATGGCGCGCGTCGCGGCGATCGGCTCGCTCGGATCACGGCCCGGCATCATCAGCGGCATCCACTCGGCGAGGGTCGCGCGATCCTCGCTGTACTCCATGTCGGCGAAGGCGTGATGCGTCTTCAGCGCGTCGAAGCGGCGCTTGAGATAGTCGATGTTCTTGCTGCCGCGCACGAAGCTCAGGTGCGGAACAGGATTGATGAAATCGCGCGGGGAGCCGAAGCCTTCGCGGTCGGCCAGGTAGGCCCAGAACTGCTTCGAGACTTCGAACTGGGTGTTGATCAGCACGGCCTTCTTGATGTCGATCGTGCCGTCTTTGCTGTCAGGGGTGTAGTTCAGCTCGCAAAGGCCCGCGTGGCCGGTACCGGCGTTGTTCCACGGGTTGGAGCTTTCGATGGCTCCGGATTCCTGCAGCTCGACGATTTCCAGCTTGATATTGGGATCGAGTTCCTTGAGCAGTACCGCCAGGGTCGCACTCATGATGCCGGCTCCCACCAGCACCATATCCACTGCTTCGCTATCGTGTTGCGTCATCAACGCGTTCTCCAGAATCACAGCATTAAACTGTCGTGACCGCAGTACGCGGCCCCGTAAAACCCACCAGCCAGACGGTCAGGAACGGAGCATGTGCCTGGACCGCTGCTCGGGAACATGTGCCCGAGAACAGGCAACCACAGGCTGCCTGCCAGCTTCGGAAGGTCGGCTTTTGGCCTCCTCCCTCTCGCTGCGATCCCTCCGGAGCGGGCCTGGCCCGGTGCTCGACGGTGGACGCTGCGAGGAAAACGATTGCGAATCATGTTGCCGAGTTCGATCACAGCGCGCGGCTCGCAGTACGCGCGCTGCCGATTGAATCCGATGCGTTCGATACGAAATGGCGACCCGCAGTTCAGCCGCGCCGGGCCTCGATCAGCTCGATATAGGGCGCGGCCTGGCGCTGATCGGCGATCAGATCGACAAAGCTCTGCCCTTTGCTGTTCCTGGCGTCGAGATCGTAGCCGGCAGCCACGAAGAAGCCGAGAAAGCGCTCGAAGTCATCGATGCGAAGGCCGCGGTAGGCCTTGATCAGCTTGTGCAACGAAGGTGGGGTGTCGTCAGCCGGTTCAGGCTGCAGAAACAGCTTGATCGACTCATCCCCGATCTCGTCGCCAATCACCTGCTTCTTGTCTTTACGCATGCCGCCTCCGGTCCACGGGGTCTCACGGGGGCGGCAGTTTACTCCTCGCAGGCGACGCACTCAACGCGCCAGGCCGGCTTGCGACCAAGGTCGTACATCGCCGCCTCGGTATACCGGGCGATCTTTCAGCACAAAGAACAAGAGCTGCCCGCGCTTATAATGGCGCCTTCGCCTACAAGGAGCGTCCCAGGCATGAAACTTCCCCCACTGTTTGCCGCCTGGCATCAGGTCCTGCGTCTGGGCTACGGTGCCCGCGCACTGCGCGGCGATATCAGCGCCGGCCTGACGGTCGGCATCATCGCCATCCCGCTGGCCATGGCCCTGGCGATCGCCGTTGGCGTGGCGCCACAGCACGGTCTCTACACCGTATTGATCGCCGCGCCACTGATCGCGCTGACCGGGGGATCGCGCTTCAATGTCTCCGGGCCGACAGCGGCTTTCGTGGTGATCCTGTTGCCGATCACCCAGCAGTTCGGCCTTGGCGGCCTGCTGCTGTGCACCATGCTCGCCGGTCTGATCCTGATCGCACTGGGCCTGCTGCGCGCTGGACGCCTGATCGCATTCATCCCCTACCCTGTCACCCTCGGATTCACCGCGGGCATCGGCATCGTCATCGCCACCCTGCAGATCAAGGACCTGTTCGGCCTGACGCTGAACGAACAACCACAGCACTACGTCGAGCAGGTCAGCCTGCTGCTGCGCTCGCTGCCGGGCGCCCGGCTCGGCGACGCGCTGGTGGCGGCGATCTGTCTCGCGGTGCTGATCATCTGGCCGCGCTGGGTACCGAAAGTACCCGGGCACCTGGTGGCACTGACCGTCGGTGCGCTGGCAGGTTTGCTGCTGGAATCGTCCGGATTGTCCGTGGCGACCCTTGGCGAGCGGTTCAGCTACACCCTGGACGGGATCACCCATCCGGGTATTCCACCGTTTCTCCCAGATTTCGCCTGGCCCTGGCTGCTACCCGGTCCGGATGGCCAGCCGCTGCAGCTGAGTTACGAGCTGTTCCGCGAATTGCTCGCGCCGGCGTTTGCCATCGCCATGCTCGGCGCCATCGAGTCGCTGCTTTGCGCCGTGGTCGCCGACGGCATGACCGGCAGCAACCACGAGCCCAACGGCGAGCTGATCGGCCAGGGGCTGGGCAATCTGGTCGCCCCGCTGTTCGGCGGCATCACCGCGACCGCAGCGATCGCCCGCAGCGCCACGAATGTCCGGGCCGGGGCGTTCTCGCCGCTGGCAGCAATGATTCATGCGGGCGTGGTGCTGGTCGCGGTGCTCTGGCTGGCGCCGCTCTTCAGTTACCTGCCCATGGCGGCACTGGCGGCGTTGCTGGTGATGGTGGCCTGGAACATGAGCGAAGCGCCGCACGTGATGCACGTATTGCGCATCGCACCGCGCAGCGATGTGCTGGTGCTGCTGACCTGCCTGACACTCACCGTGCTGTTCGACATGGTGCTGGCCGTCGGGGTCGGGCTGCTGCTGGCAGCCGGGCTGTTCATAAAGCGCATGAGCGAGCTGACCGACACCACCGCTCTCTCGCGCGAGCAGCGGCGCATCCTCCAGGACATGCCCGAGCACGTGGCGACCTACGCGATCCGTGGGCCGCTGTTCTTCGGCGCGGCGGAAAAGGCGCTGGGCGCCCTGCGGCGCTTCAATCCCGAGGTCAAGGTGGTGATCGTCGACATCAGCGCGGTGCCGATGCTGGACATGACCGCGCTGGCATCGCTGGAAAACGTGCTGGTGGGTTACCGCCGACTGGGGGTCACGCTGATCCTGAGTGGCAGCAATGCGCGAGTCCGCCTGAAATTGCGCCGCGCCGGCATTCACCGCCTGCAGGGGCATCTGCTGTATGTGCGCAACCTGAGTCAGGCCCGCGAGAAAGCACTGCGCCTGTTGCGCCCGGAGCCGGGCGAGGCCTCCGCCTGAATGCGCTCCCGGCTTGTCCGGCAGCGCAAGCCATAGGTCAGCCTGCGTATTTTTGCAGGTTGGCCATCATCTCCTTCAACGCTTCCATGTTGTCGGCCGGGTGCGCGGCATTCTCGAAACTGCAGATCCGCTGCCACTGAGCCGCAACGTCCTCGGCATCGAAGCCGGCCTGCGGGTCGAAGCCGACGCCAAGGCTGCGTTCCCAGCGCACCTTGCCCATCCAGCCGCCACCCACTTCGAACAGCCCGGAGGTTTCCTGGCACTGCTCGCTAGCCAGATACACCACCAACGGACTCACCAGTTCGGGTTTGAGCTGCTCGAACACCTGCGGCGGGATCAGCCCCTCGGTCATCCGCGTGCCGCCGGTGGGCGCGATGGCGTTGACCAGCACGTTGTTCTTGCGCCCTTCCAGCGCCAGCGTGCGGGTCAGGCCGTACAGACCGAGCTTGGCCATGCCGTAGTTCGACTGCCCGAAGTTGCCATAGATGCCGGAGGTCGAAGCGGTGAAGATCACCCGCCCGTAGTTCTGTTCGCGCATGTGCGGCCAGGCGGCACGGGTGACCTTGTAGGCGCCCTCGACATGCACCCGATAGACCAGATCCCAGTCGGCGTCTTCCATCTTGTGGAAGGTTTTGTCGCGCAGGATGCCCGCGTTGTTCACCACCACATCGATGCGACCGAAGGAATCGAGGGCCTGCTGCACGATGCGATCGCCATCGGTTACTGAATCATGATTGGCGACAGCGGTGCCCCCCGCCTGGCGAATTTCCTCCACCACACGGTCGGCGGCGGAGCTGTTGGCTCCATCGCCCTGGGTGCTGCCGCCCAGATCATTGACCACGACCTTCGCACCGTGGCGGGCGGGCAACCGGGCGCGGGCCCGCCCCGACCCCCCGCCCGCCCCCGGCACGACCCAAGGCCTCGCGCGTTCATAGGCA
>DAMCQE010000001.1:211645-236777 GCA_032105665.1 Pseudomonas sp.
ATGGCAACTTCGGGCAGTCGAACCGCCCCCCCAGTTCTTTGCCCACGCCCTTCGCCCCGGGGGGGGCGAACAGCAGCGCGTGCGCCCGCCCGAGCCCGCCGCCGGCTCCGGTCACGATCACTACCTTGTCTTCGAAGCGGATGGCATCACTCATGGCGTACTCCCTCAGCGGTCTTGGATGAATTCAGGAGCGCCGAGTGTCGATCAGGCGCCGGGACCCGACAACCAACCGCCCGGAAATGAATGCCAGTGCATAAGAGTCGAGGATGGGCTGCTCCGCCGCCAATGTTCTGGACGTTTTTTATTCATACCGCCGACCGCCGTGCCATCACTGGCCCGGCGGCGTATTTGCCCAAACAACTCACAGCGTTATCCACAGCCATCGTGGATAACTGAAGCGATCACTACCATCGTGAAATGGCACCGCACATATTGCCTATGAACGCGCGAGGCCTTCTGTTATGCGGCCTGTGGTCGCACCAAGCAGGACTGAGCAAAAAACGCACATACTACTGGAAGTCCCGCGCCGCTTCGCCTAGAGCAGACCTTCCCAAGGTTATCCACAGAACCGCACACAACTATCGGGGATAAATGAAGCGGCAAATAGCGCAAGTGCTATCACGGCAATGTCGAGAATCTAAGAGCGCTGGGAGCGCCCTGTTCTTAGCATGAGCGCATCAACCGACGGAGAGATCGTCCATGTCCAGTCGCAATCTGCTCGAGAGCCTGTTTGCCAATTACGCGTGCGCCAGTGGAGGTGCATTGAACGGCCGCTGACATCGCCGAGCACGCTTGGCCGTTCGTCCATGCCCGCGTACCCTTCCGCCAGCCCTACGAGCGGAGTAAACGATGACCTTGCGTTCCATTTGCGTTTTCTGCGGCGCCAGCCGTGGTTCGAACCCCATCTATGAACAAGCAGCCCAGGATCTCGGCCGCACCCTGGCGGCCAACGGCATCCGGCTGATCTACGGCGGCGGCGCCGTCGGCCTGATGGGGGTGGTGGCAGACGCCACCATGGCTGCCGGCGGCGAGGTGATCGGCATCATTCCGCAGAGCCTGAAAGATGCCGAGGTCGGCCACACCGGCCTCACTCGGCTGGAAGTGGTCGACGGCATGCACGCCCGCAAGGCGCGGATGGCAGAGCTCGCGGATGCCTTCATCGCTTTACCTGGCGGGCTGGGTACGCTGGAGGAGCTTTTCGAGGTCTGGACCTGGGGCCAGCTTGGCTATCACCCCAAACCGCTCGGGTTGCTGGACGTCAACCACTTCTACAGCAAGCTGAGTCACTTCCTCGATCACCTCGTCGAAGAGGGATTCGTCCGCTCACAGCACCGCGAGATGTTGCAACGTAGTGACGAGTCGCAGGCGCTCATAGAGTTGCTGGATGCCTGGCAACCGCCCACTCATAGTCGCTGGGCCAAAAATTCGCCGCTGTGATCTGGCCGAATCCAGCTGATCAAATTTCACTCTCCGAGCTGTAGGGCACGCACCACGCAGGCCGCAGCTCTGCCTCCCCATGTTATCCACATGCGCATCCACAGCAAAAGTGGATAAGCGCTCGCTTCGACCTATTGGGTGTACGCATGTGCGGACAATACGACGTTTCAGAAGCCTTGAACCTGCGAACGTACAATTTTCGATCAATAGGCTCGATCGCTAGTGCCGCTAGGGCTGCAGCAAGCAGCTAAAGGGTTATCCACAACTCGGCCCACAGCTGTAGTGGATAAGGTAGTCGAACGAATCGAACGTACTGGACTCAACAAAAGCATCGCTCGTCTAATTCCTAGGCTCACACCATGGGTTCATCAACAAGGCTTCAATTGCTGCATCAGGACAGACGTCCATGAGCTGGCTGGCCCTGACACTGGTGGCGTTCGTCATCTTCGTGCTGGTCTTCTTCGTCAAGAACCGGCAGCTCAACCATCCCGCGCTGCAATATCCCTATCGCCTCAAGGCGCCACTATTCTCGCCAGCGGAACGCGAGCTGCTGGAAATGCTGCAACGCACGGTCGGCGAGCGCTATCTGATCTTCCCCAAGGTAAGCGTCGCCGACGTTGTGGAAGTCACTGCCATCGCCCGACGGGCGTACTGGTACCGCGCCACCAACCGCATCGCGACCGCGCGCTTCGATTTCGTGCTGTGCGACAGGGCCGATCTGAAGCCGGTCTGCGTCATCAACCTGCACGACCCTGACACCGATGAGGAATTCATGGATCGATTGTGCGAGACCATCGGGTTGCCGCAGGTCCGCCTGCCAGCGAATGCAGCGCGCTCCTATAGCGATGTCCGGGAAGCCATCGAGTCGGCGCTGCAGCCCTGATCGACCGCTGGCGGGAATGAGCGCAGCAGCGGACGGTCACAAGTCTGCATGACGTATCCATGCTGTGCAGTACCGCTGCGGAGACATCCGCAATCGACCACCGGCTACGAGTGACACTATGAAATACGCCCTCCCCCTGCTCCTTTCCCTCGCCCCGCTGGCTGCGCTGGCGGACGACCCGTCCTGTCATGGCACCAACGAAGCGCAGGTCGCCGCGCTTTTCGATCGCTGGAACGACGATGTGCAATCAGGCGATCCGAAACGCGTGGTGGAAAACTACGCACCTGACTCGATGCTGCTGCCTACAGTGTCCAACACGCCGCGGCAGACGGCGGAAGCCAAGCTCGACTACTTCGAGCACTTTTTGGCGCTGAAACCGAAGGGCGAAATTGTCTCGCGAATGATCATGATCGACTGCAACAGCGCGCTCGATACCGGGCTCTACAGCTTCAAGCTGGGCGACGGCAAGACGGTGCCGGCTCGTTATACCTTTACCTACAAGTGGTTCGCCGACGCCGGACAGTGGCTGATCACCAGTCACCACTCATCGGCGATGCCAGAGCAGCCCGAGGCGGTACAGCAGGTGATCGAAGAGAGCGACTGATCGTCCTGCGAAATACGCCAAACAGGGGCGCCTGGCCACACCAGCGGGGCGCGCCCGCTGTACCATCCGCCCTCTACAAGCGAAGGGTCTCGACCGCGGGCTTGCACCAGTCCGCCTGTGCTCGATACTTCTGATAAGCACGCCGTATCCGGACCCGAACCATCATGCAACTCAAGCCGCTGTTATCACGCCTGTTCGACCTGGCCAGCCGCCTGATTCGGCGCTATCCAGGTACGGTTGCGCTGTTCGGCTTCGTTTCCGGGGTGGCGAGTTTCGTTCTGGTGGAACGCCACGCCGGCCTGGCCAAGGTGGTCGCCCTGGTGATGCTGGTGAGCTGGCTCTGGCTGGTACTGGAATCGAGCCTGCGGCGCAGCCTGCAGAGCTGGTTCGGCTGGCAGGTGCCAAGACCGCTGCTGCGCTATGCCACCCAGATGGTGCATCAGGAAAGCCTGTTCTTCATCATTCCGTTCTTTGCCATCACCACCACCTGGAACAGTGGGCAAGCCCTGTTCACCGGCCTGCTTGGCGCCGCCGCGCTCGTTTCGCTGATCGATCCGCTGTACTACAAATGGCTGGCACCGCGGCGCTGGGTCTACCTGGGATTCCACGCGCTGACGCTGTTCGCCGTCCTGCTGACCGCGTTGCCGATCATCCTTCATCTGTCCACCCCGCAGAGTTATCAGCTGGCGCTGGGCGTCGCAGTATTGCTGGCCCTGCCGAGCCTCAGCGGACTGTTTCCCCGCTCGAACTGGCGCACGTGGCCCGGCATCCTGTTGCTGGCGGTGGCGCTGGGTGCCGCAGGTTGGCTGGGACGGACCTGGGTGCCCCCGGCAACCCTGTGGCTGACCGATGTCGCCGTGACCATGAGCCTCGATGATCGGCAACGCAAACCCGGTAAGGGACTGCGCGAAATCACCAGCGCAGAACTGCACGCAAATGGCCTCTACGCCTATACCGCCATCAACGCACCGCGCGGCCTGAAGGAGCGCATCTTCCACGAGTGGACCCACAACGGCCGGCGCGTCGACCGTATCGCCCTGGAGATCAGCGGCGGACGCAAAGCCGGTTATCGCGCATGGACCCACAAGCGCAACTTCCCGGAACAATCATTGGGCCGCTGGCGAGTACGTGTCGTTACCGAAGCAGGCCAGATGATCGGCATGCTGCGTTTCCAGGTCACCGATTAGCGAACCCCCCGCCGCCTCGCGTATCCAAATCTGAACCAGCCTGGCTTGGAGAAGGACATGGAGTGGTGGGCGAGCATCTCCTACACCATCGCGTCGGAGTTCTCCGACATCACCGACCTGGAGGACGCGACCCGCGTCAGTAGCCGTCTGCTGATCGCGTCGATTCTCGGCGGCCTGCTCGGCTATGAACGCGAGCGCCGACGCAAGGCCGCCGGCTTGCGCACCCATATGCTGGTTGCGCTTGGTGCAGCGTTGTTCGTACTGGTGCCGGTGCAGGCGGGCATGAGCCTCGAGGACATTTCCCGGGTGATTCAGGGCCTGGTTACCGGTATTGGCTTTCTCGGAGCCGGGACTATCCTCAAGGGCGACTCCGCGGAAGACGTCAAGGGCCTGACCACCGCCGCGGGCATCTGGCTTACGGCCGCGATCGGTGTCGCCGTCGGCCTCGGGCATGAAGCAACGGCCGTAATGAGCACGCTGTTGGCGCTGGCGATCTTTGCTTTGATGCCACGGCTGGAGCGGCATACTGCCCTGCGTGCCGCGCGCAAGCGTCGCCACCCGGACCAGCCGCGCTAGCGAACGCCACTCCACTGCCCAAGGATTTCGCCATGTCCAACTTCCGTATTCTTCTGACCGGCGCCGTTCTGGCTGCTCTGGCAGGTTGCAGCGAAACGGCCAAGCTTCCGGTGGAATCCGGATACGGCCCGACACCGGCGCTGCCGGAGCCAAACAAGACAGTCCTGCCCACGGTGCACATCGCCCCCGCCAAAGGCTGGCCGCAAGATGGCAAGCCGCAGGCGGCGGCCGGGCTACGCGTGGCGGCGTTCGCCCGTGACCTGGACCATCCCCGCTGGCTCCATGTGCTGCCCAGTGGCGATGTGCTCGTGGCGGAATCGGACGCACCGCCGAAGCAACAGAGCCAGGGACTGCGCGGCTGGATTGCCAGCAAGATCATGGCCCGCGCTGGCTCCGGAGGCCCCAGCGCCAACCGCATCACCCTGCTGCGCGATCGTGACGGCGATGGCGTGGCGGAACAGCGCACGGTGTTTCTGGAAAACCTCAACTCCCCGTTCGGTATGGCGTTGGTAGGCAACCACTTCTACGTCGCCAACACGGACGCGCTGCTGCGCTTTCCCTATACGCCCGGCACCACCCGTATCACCGCGAACGGCGAGAAGGTCGTGGACCTACCCGCTGGGCCGATCAATCACCACTGGACCAAGAACGTCATTGCCAGCCAGGACGGCAGCCGCCTCTATGTCACCAGCGGCTCCAACAGCAATGTGGCCGAGAACGGCATGGAGGCCGAAGAGAACCGCGCAGCGATTCTCGAGGTGGATCCGCAAGCCAGGAGCATGCGTCTGTTCGCTTCAGGCCTGCGCAACCCCAATGGCCTTGCCTGGCAACCGGACAGCGGAGCGCTATGGACCACCGTCAACGAGCGCGACGAGATCGGCAGCGATCTGGTGCCGGACTACATGACGTCGGTACAGGACGGCGGATTCTACGGGTGGCCCTACAGCTACTTCGGCCAGCACGTCGATGAGCGCGTGCAGCCCCAGCGCCCGGATCTGGTCGAGCGCGCCATTGTCCCGGACTATGCACTGGGCGCGCATACCGCCTCGCTCGGCCTGATCTTTTACGAAGACACGCTGCTGCCGCAGCACTACCACCATGGCGCGTTCGTTGGTCAGCACGGCTCCTGGAACCGCAAGCCGCGCAGTGGCTACAAGGTGGTTTTCATCCCGTTCCGCAACGGCATGCCGGCTGGGCAGGCAGAGGATGTGCTGACCGGCTTCGTCAACGAGGCAGGAGAGGCAATGGGTCGCCCGGTAGGCGTCGCCGTGGATAAGACCGGGGCCCTGCTGGTGGCCGACGATGTCGGCAACGTGGTCTGGCGCGTCACCCCTGATGACCGTTGATACCGTCGCCCGTTGATCCGTTGAACCTTGCCGGACGCCGTATGGCCATAAAGGTAACGTCCATACGCAACGAGGCACTCCCATGATCAAGCGCGCCATCTACATCTTCGCCCCTGTCGTGCTGCTCGCCGGCTGTTCCGGTAATGTGCAGAACCCGGTAGACCGCATCACCTTCCGTGACGAGCCACTGGTACGCGATGTGGAGACCGGCATGTCTCAGGAGCAGGTACTGGCCATCGGTGGGGAGCCCTCGAAGGCCGCAGCTCGCACTGTAGTGCCTGGCATCTGCCACGATTACATCCTCAATCGCGATGGCCATCAGCAACCTTATTACGTCAGTTTCGATGGCTCCGGCCGCGTGGACGGCCAGGGCTTCCTGACCTGCGATCAGCTTGAGGAAAACCAGCGCAAACTGCATCGCTGACAGCCGGGCACAGGCGCGAGCACGCTTCGGGCCTGTGCATTCAACGCTCCCCTTGAAGGAGACCAGCATGCCTCGTGGAGAAAAAACCAAGTACACCGACAAGCAGCAACGCAAGGCCGAGCACATTGAGGAAGGCTACGAGAAGCGTGGCGTCCCTGAGGACGAGGCCGAAGCGCGCGCATGGGCGACGGTCAACAAGCAATCCGGCGGCGGCGAACGCAAAGGGGGCTCGGGCAGGAGCAAGAGCGAGACCACCAAGCGGGCTGAGCGCAAGGACTCGGCCCACCGCGCAGCCGATGCCCGCCAGGGCAGATCACCAAACAAGGGTTCGGCACGAAGCTCGACGTCGACCAGCACGGCGCTTGCCGACATGACCCGCGACCAGCTCATGGAAAAGGCCCGCGAGCGGGACATTCGTGGCCGTTCGAAGATGCGCAAGAACGAACTGCTACGGGCGCTGAGCTGAGGACTGAGGGCATGCCGATGATTGACCAAACCGCTCCGAAAGAGGGCAATCCCAAGCGCGAGGACCCAGGCGACCCTGTGCCGATTGATGAGCCGGGTGAGCCTGAGCCGGCGCCCGCACCGCCGGACGAGCCCCACCGCTAAACTTTTCGCCAGCATCCTGTTCTCAAACTGGGAACCGTGAATCACCGCGTCCGCGGTGAACCAGACCAGGAGATGGCAATGAGCTACGTACAACTGAGCGATAAACAGAGCCTGCGCGAGCGGGCTCGTCAACATGTCGAGAATGGAGCCGTCACCGAGAGTTACTCGGCCGATCGAGAAGTCGTGATCAATCTGCTGAACGAAGCGCTGGCGACCGAACTGGTGTGCTATCTGCGCTACAAGCGCCACTACTACATGGCCACAGGGCTGAAATCCAGCGCCGCCGCGGACGAGTTCCTCGAGCACGCTAATGAGGAGCAGGAACACGCCGATCGGCTGGCTGAGCGCATCGTACAACTGGGTGGCGCACCGGACTTCAACCCCGACGGCCTGACGGAGCGCGCCCACGCGCAGTACGCCGAAGGCAACGGCCTGCGCGACATGGTTTTCGAGAACCTGGTGGCCGAACGCATCGCCATCGACAGCTACCGCGAGATCGTGCAGTACATCGGTGACAAGGATCCGACCACCCGCCGCATCTTCGAGGACATCCTCGCTCAGGAAGAAGAGCACGCCGATGATCTGGCTGGCCTGCTGGACGGCATGAACTAGCCCAGGACCTGCCGGCGCCTCGCTGAAGCAGGCGGCACGCCATTCCCGTCAGCTTTTCAGCGAAACATAAAAAAAGGCCACCCTAGGGTGGCCTTAAATTTTAGGAAGAGAGGTACAGCTTAGCCGGCTGCCACCGGACGCATGTAGGAGATCGGTGCGGTCTGCGGGTCATCGAAGGTCACCAGTTCCCACGCATCCTTTTGTTCCATCAGGGTGCGCAGCAAGCGGTTGTTCAACGCGTGGCCGGATTTATAGCCGCGGAATTCGCCGATCAGACTGGTGCCCAGCAAGTACAGATCACCGATGGCATCGAGAATCTTGTGCTTCACGAATTCGTCCTCGTAACGCAGGCCGTCTTCGTTGAGCACACTGGTTTCGTCCACCACGATGGCGTTCTCAACGCTGCCGCCGAGCGCCAGATTGTGCGAGCGGAGGAACTCGATGTCACGCATGAACCCGAAGGTCCGTGCACGGCTGACTTCCTTGACGAAGGAAGTGCTCGAGAAGTCCACACTGGCAGTCTGGGTGCGACCCTTGAAAACCGGGTGATCGAAATCGATCTCGAAGCTCACCTTGAAGCCGTCGAAAGGCAGGAAGGTCGCGCGCTTGTCGCCCTCCTCGACCGTCACTTCACGCTTGATGCGGATGAACTTCTTGTGGGCGTCCTGCTCCTGCAGGCCGGCGGATTGAATCAGGAATACGAAAGGCCCAGCGCTGCCGTCCATGATCGGCACTTCCGACGCGGAGAGTTCGACGTAGGCGTTGTCGATCCCCAGGCCGGCCATTGCCGAAAGCAGATGCTCCACAGTGTCGACCTTGACGTCACCGTTGACCAACGTCGTGGACATGGTGGTTTCGCCAACATTCTCGGCCCGCGCGGGAATCTCCACAGGCGGGTTGAGGTCGGTGCGACAGAACACGATCCCGGTGTCCACCGGTGCCGGTTTCAGGGTGAGATAAACCTTCTCTCCCGAATGCAAGCCGACGCCGGTGGCGCGAATGATGTTCTTCAGGGTGCGTTGTCTGATCATGGCCTTTTGCTTCGCTGCAGCACTAGTTGCGAATAGTTTTCAACAATTGGCGGCGATAATAGCAGATGCCAACTTTGCTGAACACCAATCACACCAATACTCCTGATAACTTCAATCAATCGGCCTGACGACGCAGGAACGCCGGAATATCCAGATAATCCAGATCCTCCTGCGGATTCAGCTTGGCAGCGGTGGCCGCTGCGTGGGCCTGGTTGCGCATGACGGTCGGGCGCTCCAGATCGCGGTAGTTCACGGCAGCCTGCTCCTGCTGGCGCGGGGCCGGAGCGGCAGCGGCGACGGTCTGCACGGTATTGTCGATGACCTTGACCGGCTTTTCGTTGCGCGGCCCCAGGCCGGTGGCGACCACGGTGACATGCAGCTCGTCAGCCATGTCCGGATCGATCACGGCACCAACCTTGACAGTGGCTTCATCGGAAGCGAAGGCCTCGATGATCTCGCCCACTGCGGCGTACTCGCCGAGCGACAGGTCCAGACCGGCGGTGATGTTGACCAGAATGCCACGTGCACCCTGCAGGTTGACGTCTTCCAGCAGCGGGTTGCGGATGGCCGCTTCGGTCGCTTCACGCGCGCGGTTCGGGCCGGTGGAGCAACCGGTGCCCATCATGGCCATGCCCATTTCGCCCATGACAGTCTTCACGTCGGCGAAGTCGACGTTCATCAGGCCCGGACGCTGCATGATGTCGGAGATGCCGCGCACAGCGCCGGTCAGCACGTCATCAGCCTTGGCAAAGGCGGCCAGCAGGCTCGCGTCCTTGCCGAGGATGGTCAGCAACTTCTCGTTGGGAATGGTGATCAGCGAGTCGACACACTCGGACAGTGCGCGGATACCCTCGTCGGCAACCTGCATGCGACGGCGGCCTTCGAAGGGGAACGGCCGAGTGACCACGGCGACGGTCAGGATGCCCATTTCCTTGGCGACCGAAGCGATGATCGGTGCAGCACCGGTACCGGTACCGCCACCCATGCCAGTGGTGATGAACACCATGTCAGCGCCTTCCAGCACTTCGGCGATGCGCTCGCGGTCTTCCATCGCAGCCTGACGGCCGATGTCCGGATTGGTGCCGGCGCCCAGGCCCTTGGTGATGGCCGAGCCGAGTTGCAGCACGGTACGCGCCTCGACCTTTTTCAGCGCCTGCGCATCGGTGTTGGCGCAGATGAATTCGACGCCTTCAACGTTGTTGCGAACCATGTGGTTCACGGCATTGCCGCCGCCGCCACCAACGCCGATGACCTTGATGACTGCACTTTGCGGGGTATGATCTACGAGTTCGAACATTTCCCTCTCTCCTTCCAGCTTTCTAGTTTTGGTTTTACAGCGCACTGCTTAAAAATTGCCCTGGATCCAGCCCTTGAGCCGATCCAGAACAGACGCCTTTGATTCGTCGGCAAAGTTGCCGAGTCCAGGCACGGGAACGCCGTCGGCCTGCTTGTGCAGTCCGTACAGCAGCAGGCCCACGCCCGTCGAATAGATTGGATTGCGTACTACGTCGGCCAGTCCCTTGACGCTGTGCGGCACGCCAAGGCGCACCGGCATGTGAAAGATTTCCTCGGCCAGGTCGACGGCTCCTTCCATCTTCGCTGTACCGCCGGTGAGAACGATCCCGGCCGGGACCAGATCCTCGTAACCGCTGCGCCGCAGCTCGGCCTGGATCAGGGTGAAGAGCTCGTCGTAACGCGGCTCTACCACCTCTGCCAGGGCCTGCCGGGACAGTTCACGCGGAGGGCGATCGCCAACGCTGGGGACCTTGATGGTCTCGCCCGCGCCAGCCAGCTTGGCCAGCGCGCAAGCATAACGAATCTTGATCTCCTCGGCATACTGGGTCGGCGTACGCAGGGCCATCGCGATGTCGTTGGTGACCTGGTCGCCGGCGATCGGGATCACGGCCGTATGGCGGATCGCGCCCTCGGTGAAGATGCAGATGTCGGTGGTGCCCCCGCCGATATCCACCAGGCAGACGCCCAGCTCCTTCTCGTCATCGGTCAGCACGGCGTGCGCCGACGCCAGCTGCTCGAGAATGATGTCGTCCACTTCCAGACCGCAGCGGCGCACGCACTTCTCGACATTCTGCGCGGCGTTCACCGCACAGGTGACTACGTGCACCTTGGCCTCCAGACGCACGCCGGACATGCCCAGCGGTTCACGCACGCCCTCCTGGTTGTCGATCACGTAGTCCTGCGGCAGGGTGTGCAGCACGCGCTGATCGGCAGGAATGGCAACCGCCTGCGCCGCGTCGAGCACACGCTCCAGATCGGCGGTACTCACTTCGCGGTCGCGGATGGCCACGATGCCGTGGGAATTCAGGCTGCGGATGTGGTTACCGGCCAGACCGACGAAGGCTGAATGGATGCGGCAGCCAGCCATCAGCTGGGCTTCTTCGATGGCGCGCTGGATCGACTGCACGGTGGATTCGATGTTCACCACCACGCCCTTCTTCAGGCCGCGCGAAGGATGGGTACCGATGCCCACGATTTCCAGTTCACCATCGGCGGTCACCTCGCCCACCAGCGCCACCACCTTGGAGGTGCCGATGTCCAGGCCGACGATCATCTTGCCGCTTTGCACGCTCGACATGTGTTTCATTCCTCAATTCTTCGCAGCGACGGTCGTATCCGTCGCAGTCGGGATCGGCTCATGCCAGGCGACTGCCAGGCCGTTCGCATAGCGCAGATCGATCCGTGCGATTTTCTCGCTTTCCTGCTCCAGTGCCTTTTGATAAATGGCAGTGAAGCGACGCATTTTTTCTACTACCTGGTCCCGCCCCAGCAACAACTCGATGCCCTGGTTGGTGGTCAGGAACCAGCTTCCACGTTCACGCAGCTCGAGACGGGAAATGGAGAACCCCAGCGGGCGCAGCATCTGGCTGAGCATCTGGTATTGCTGCATGACCCGCTGTTGGGCCCGCTTCGGACCATACAAATGTGGCAAGTGTTCATATCGGCTCAGGTCATCCGGCGAGAAAGCCTGGCCTTTATTGTTAAGCAATGCTTCGCCCCCCCAACGGGCAATCGGCAATTGCTCATCCAGACGCACCATCACCTGATCCGGCCAGACGCGGCGAACCTCGACATGGGCAATCCATGGCATCTGTTCGAGTTGGTGGCGCATGCCGTTCAGATCAACCTTGAAGAAGCTCTGCTCGACGAAAGGCGCTATGCGCTGCTGGACCGCCTCGCGACTCACATAGCCCAGTTCGCCCTGCACACTGACCTTGGCGATCGGCCGATCGGCATAGGGCAGCAGCCGCTCGCCCAGCTCGTAAAGCCCGACCGCCAACCCGATCAGTAGCACCGGCCAGACGAAACGCTTCAGCCCGACGAGGCTCGGCTTCGGCAGGCGCTGCGACAGCGGCTGCGGTTGCACCAGGCGGCTCGCACCCCGTTGCGCGGGCTTGCGCGAGGCGCGGCCGCTTCCGGGTTGCGAATGGCGCAGCGTGGCGATCATGGCTAGCTCCCCGCCTCGAGGCTGTCATCGAGAATGCTCAGGACCAGTTGCTGGAAATCCAGACCGGCAGCACGCGCCGCCATGGGCACCAGGCTGTGATCGGTCATTCCCGGCACGGTGTTCACTTCAAGCAGCCAGAAATCGCCGTTACCGTCCTGCATCACGTCAACCCGGGCCCAGCCGCGGATACCCACCGCTTCGCAGGCACGTGCCGACAGCGTCTTCAGTTCCTGTTCGCGCACCGCGTCGAGGCCACAGGGAATGCGGTACTGGGTATCGGAAGCCAGGTACTTGGCGTCGTAGTCGTAGAAGGTGTGCGGCGTGCCCAGGCCAATCGGTGGCAGTACCTGGCCGTGCAGCACCGCCACGGTGAATTCCGGGCCTTGTATCCACTGCTCGACGAGTACTTGCGAGTCGTAGCTGCTGGCGGCACGCCAGGCTTCGATCAGCTCGGTGAGCCCGCCGACCTTGGCCATGCCGATGCTAGAGCCTTCGTGGGCCGGTTTGACGATCAGCGGAAAACCCAGGGTTTCCGCTGCAGCCTTGCAATCGGCCTCCGTAGCCAGCACGGCATGCTGCGGCGTCGGCAAGCCAAGGCTCTGCCACACCTGCTTGGTGCGCAGTTTGTCCATGGCCAGGGCCGAAGCCAGAATGCCGCTGCCGGTGTAGGGGATACCGGCGCATTCCAATAGTCCCTGCATGCTGCCGTCTTCGCCACCACGACCATGCAGGACGATGAAGGCACGATCGATGCGCTCGTTGCTCAGGCGTTGCAGCAGGTCATCGCCGGCATCGATGCCGAACGCATCCACACCGGCCTCCTGCAACGCGGCGAGTACCGCCGCGCCGGATTTCAGAGACACTTCGCGTTCGGCACTCTTGCCACCGAAGAGCACGGCGACACGACCAAACGCCTTGGGGTCGCGAGTCGAATGCAGGGTCGTCATTTGGATTTCCTCGCGGCGCCATCGCCACCGAACAGCGGACTCTTGAGCAGTTGCGGCGCCAGGCCACCGATATCACCGGCTCCCTGGCAAAGCAGAATGTCGCCGGCACGCAGCAGCGGCTTGACCAACGGAGCGAGGTCGACGCCACGCTCGACGTAGATCGGGTCCAGCTGGCCGCGCTGGCGGATGCTGTGGCACAACTGGCGGCTGTCGGCGCCAGGTATCGGCTCTTCGCCGGCCGGATAGACTTCCATCAGCAGCAAAACGTTGGACTCGCCGAGCACCTGCACGAAGTCGTCGTAGAGGTCGCGGGTGCGGCTGTAGCGATGGGGCTGATAGACCATGACCAGGCGCCGCTCCGGCCAGCCACCGCGGACTGCCTTGATCACTGCGGCGACTTCGCGCGGGTGATGACCGTAGTCGTCGACCAGCATCACGCTGCCGTCCTCAACCGGTAGATCGCCATAGACCTGAAAGCGGCGGCCGACGCCTGCGAACTCCGCGAGGCCCTGGACGATGGCTTCGTCGTCGATACCTTCATCGGTAGCAATGGCGATGGTGGCCAGGGCGTTCAGCACGTTGTGGTTGCCCGGCATGTTCACTGACACATCCAGCGGCTCACAGCCATCGCGCAGCACCGTGAAGAAGGTACGCATGCCTTCCTGACGGACATTGGTGGCGCGCACGTCGGCGTCTTCGCTGAAACCGTAGGTCGTGATCGGCCGGCCGATCTGCGGAATGATCTCGCGAACGAACGGGTCGTCGACGCAGAGCACTGCCAGGCCGTAGAACGGCAGGTTGTGCAGGAACTCGACGAAGGTTTTCTTCAGCTTGCCGAAGTCGCCGCCGTAGGTGCTCATGTGGTCGGCATCGATATTGGTGACCACCGCGACCATCGGCTGCAGGTGCAGGAAGCTGGCATCGCTTTCGTCGGCCTCGGCGATCAGATAACGGCTGCTGCCGAGCTGCGCGTTGGTACCGGCCGCAGTGAGTCGGCCACCGATGACGAAAGTCGGATCGAGCCCGCCGGCGGCAAAAACCGAAGCCAGCAGACTGGTAGTAGTGGTCTTGCCATGGGTGCCGGCGACAGCAATACCGTGCCGGTAGCGCATCAGCTCGGCAAGCATCTCGGCACGTGGAACCACTGGAATACGCTGTTCGAGCGCCAGGGCGACCTCCGGGTTGGCCGAATTGACCGCGCTGGACACCACCAGCACGTCGGCGCCGGCAACATTACCGGCCTGATGACCGATGAAAATCTGCGCACCGAAGCTCTGCAGCCGATCGGTACTGGCGGATTCCTTGAGGTCCGAGCCCGACACCTCGTAGCCGAGATTGAGCAGCACCTCGGCGATGCCGCACATGCCGACCCCGCCGATACCGACGAAGTGAATGCGACGAATGCGCCGCATACGGCGGACTTCGGCTTTTACCGCGGCGGGAGATTTAGCCACGGGCCACCTCCAGACAGATATCGACCACGCTGCGGGTGGCGTCGGGCCGGGCCAGACGGCGCGCGATGGCGCCCATGGCCTTGAGTTTTTCCGGCTGCATCATTACCTCGGTCAGCTGAGCGGCAAGCACGGCCGCATCAGTCTTGGCTTGCGGCAGAAGGACGGCAGCGCCCTCCTTCGCCAGATATTCGGCATTGCGTGTCTGGTGGTCGTCGATCGCATGGGGCAGCGGCACCAGAAAGGATGGCAACCCAGCGGCGGCCAGCTCGCAAACGGTGAGCGCTCCGGCACGACAGATGACCAGATCGGCCCAGGCGTAGGCCCGCGCCATGTCCTTGATGAAGGGCGCGACTTCCGCCTCGACGCCGACCTCGGCATAACGCTGCGTGGTGTTATCGGCGTGCTGCTTACCGGACTGATGAAACACCTGCGGCCGCACATCCGCCGGTACCTGGGCGAGCGCGGCGGGCAGCAGTTTGTTCAGCGGTTCGGCACCGAGACTGCCGCCCAGTACCAGGAGGCGCGGGCGACGATGCGCAAGGGCATCGCGGGGCGTCTCGAGGAACAGCTCCTCACGCACCGGATTGCCGGTGGTGCGGCGCTTGGCGCTGGCCTTGAAGGTTTCCGGGAAGGCTTCGCAGACGCGGCTGGAAAGCGGCGCGAGGCTACGATTGGCGGTCCCAGCGACGGCGTTCTGTTCGTGAATCACCAGGGGCACCCCGGCCAGCTTGGCAGCCAGTCCGCCCGGACCGGTAACGTAGCCGCCCATCCCCAGCACGCAGACCGGTTGCAGCTCGCGCACGATGCGACGCGCCTGGAAAAGCGAGCGAATCAACTGCAGCGGAGCCTTGATCAGCGAAACGATGCCCTTGCCGCGCAATCCGCTGACCTGGATCAGATGCAGCGGCAGGCCAGCGGCGGGTACCAGCTCGTTCTCGATACCGCGCGGCGTGCCGAGCCAGTGCACGGAGTAGCCGCGGGCCTGGAACTCACGAGCACAGGCGAGCGCCGGGAAAACGTGGCCACCGGTGCCGCCGGCCATGATCAGTACATTAGCGGCCATGGGCGACCTCCTTGGCCGGCGGCTCGGCGAAATCGGCCTCGTCGAACTCGGTGTCCTCGCTGCCCAGCACGGTGCGGCTTTCCCATTCGATGCGCAGCAGCAGCGCCATGCTTGCGCAGGTCACCACCAGCGAGCTGCCGCCATAACTGAGGAACGGCAGCGTCAGGCCCTTGGTTGGCAGCAGACCTACGTTTACTCCCACGTTGATCAGGAACTGTCCCAGCCAGAGGAACGCCATCCCCCAGGCCACATACGCCGCGAAGAACTGCCGGGCCTTCTCTGCCCACAGACCGATATACAGTGCGCGAACACCGACGAAGGCAAACAGCGCGATGGTCACCAGTGCGCCGACCATGCCCAGCTCTTCGGCCAGTACGGAGAATACGAAGTCGGTATGCGCTTCGGGCAGGTAGAACTGCTTTTGCACGCTATTACCCAGGCCGACGCCGAACCACTCCCCGCGGCCAAAGGCGATCAGCGCCTGGGTCAGCTGGTAGCCGGCGCCGTACTGATCGGCCCAAGGGTCGGTGAAAGTGATCAGGCGCTGGAGGCGGTATTCCTGGGTCTGCACCAACACCACCACGGCACCCACGGCGGCGATCACCAGCAGACTGAAGCGGATCATGCCAACACCACCGAGGAACAACATCGCCACTGCGGCGCCCATCATGACCACGGTCGCACCGAAATCCGGCTCCAGCAGCAACAGGAATGCCATGGGCAGCAGGACCAGGAAGGGTTTGGCAAAGCCCCACATGCTTTCGCGAACTTCCTCTTGCCGGCGCACCAGATAGCCGGCCAGGTAGATCACCACGAAGACTTTCGCCAGCTCGGACGGCTGCACGTTGAAGGCGCCGAAACCGATCCAGCGCATCGAACCGTTCACTTCCCGGCCGATTCCCGGCAGCAGGACAAGGATCAGCAGGCCGAACGCCGCCAGCAGCAGCATCCAGTCCAGGCGTTGCCAGACCGACAGCGGTACCAGCAGCATCGCAACTCCCGCGCCGAGGCCCAGCGCCACATAAACCAGATGGCGACTCATGTGATACAGCGCATTGCCGGCATTGACCGCCGCGACTTCGGACGACGCCGAAGTGATCATCACCAGACCCAGGCCAAGCAAAGCCAGACAGCCGGCGAGCATGGGGAAGTCAAGATCCAGACCGCGGCGGCCGAACAAGGGCGAAGGTGCATGGCGCAGGAAGGCAAGCATCAGTCGAGCGCCTCCACCGCAGCGGCGAACAAGCGACCGCGCTCTTCGAAATTCTTGAACATGTCCAGACTGGCACAGGCCGGCGACAGCAATACCGCATCGCCCGCTTCGGCACACTCGGCGGCGCGCTGCACGGCTTCGCCCAGTGTTGCGACATGAACCAGGGTGGTGGCATCGGCCAGCGCGTCCGCAAGACGTTGCGCATCACGACCGAGCAACACCACGGCACGGCAATAGCGTGCAATCGGCGCGCGCAGCGCGGAGAAGTCTGCGCCCTTGCCATCGCCACCGGCGATCAGCACCAGCTTGCCGTCGATATCCGCACCCAGGCCTTCGATCGCAGCCAGCGCGGCACCGACATTGGTGGCCTTGGAATCGTCGTAATAGCTGACGTCGCCACGCTGGCCAACCCACTGGCAGCGATGCGGCAAACCGACGAACTGGCGCAACGTCTCCAGCATCGGCTCGAACGGCAGACCCACCGCGTGCCCCAGCGCCAGCGCTGCCAGAGCATTGGACTGATTGTGCGCACCACGCATCTTCAGCTCGCGAACCGGCATCAGCGCATCGAACTGGAACGCCAGGTACTTCTCGCCTTTTTCCTCGAACAGCCCAAAGCCCTTGAAGTCCGGCTTGCCGAGGCCAAAGGTCCAGGTCGGCAGGTCATCCGCGACCAGCGGACGGCTGAGCCGGTCATCGCGATTGACCACCACCTGACGCGCGCCGCGGAAAATTCGGTGTTTGGCCTGATGGTAGGCTGGCAGACCGCTGTAGCGGTCCATATGGTCTTCGCTGATGTTCAGGCAGGTCGCCACTTCGGCATTGAGCTGCTCGGTGGTCTCCAGCTGAAAGCTGGACAGCTCCAGCACATAAAGCTCGACGTCGTCTGCCAGCAGATCGAGCGCCGGCGTGCCCAGGTTGCCACCAACCGCCACGGTGCGCCCTGCCGCCACGGCCATCTCGCCGACCAGCGTGGTCACGGTGCTCTTGGCGTTGGAGCCGGTGATCGCAATGATCGGCGCCTTGGCTTCGCGGGCGAACAGCTCGATATCACCGGACAGCTTGACCCCACGCGCCGCGGCTTCCTGCAGCGCCGGCGTACTGACCGCCAGGCCCGGGCTCACCAGCAGCTCGCTGGCGGTGCAGAGAAACTCGACGTCCAGCTCGCCACAGCGCACTTGCACGTCTGGATACTCGGCCTTGAGCGTCGCCAACTCCGGTGGGTTCACACGGGTATCAGCGACGGCAAACGGCAGGCCCCGGCGCGCCAGATGGCGAACCAGGGACATGCCGCTCTTGCCGAGGCCGACAACGATGCGGAACTGGTCGGAAGCGATGAGCACTCTCGGTTACCTCAGTTTCAGGGTGGCAAGGCCGACGAGCACCAGGATCACGGTAATGATCCAGAAGCGCACGATCACCCGGGGTTCGGGCCAGCCCTTGAGTTCGAAATGGTGATGGATCGGCGCCATGCGGAAAACGCGTTTGCCGGTGAGCTTGAAGCTGGCGACCTGGATCATCACCGACAGCGTTTCCATAACGAACACGCCGCCCATGATGAACAGCACCACTTCCTGGCGGACGATCACGGCAATGGTGCCCAGCGCTGCGCCCAAGGCCAGCGCGCCGACGTCGCCCATGAAGACCTGCGCCGGATAGGTGTTGAACCAGAGGAAGCCGAGGCCGGCACCGATCAGCGCGCCGCAGAAGACAATGAGTTCTCCGGAACCGGGGATGTAGGGGATCAGCAGATACTCGGCGAAATTCACGTTACCGGAGAGGTAACAGAAGATGCCCAGACCGCCGCCGACCATCACGGTCGGCATGATCGCCAGGCCGTCGAGGCCGTCGGTGAGGTTGACCGCATTGCTCGAACCGACGATGACGAAATAGGTGAGAATCACGAAACCGATGCCCAGCGGGATCTCGATGTTCTTCAGCAGCGGCAGGATCAGCGTCGTTTCAACCGGCGTCTGCGCAGTCATATAAAGGAAGATCGCCGCACCGAGGCCGAACACCGACTGCCAGAAATACTTCCAGCGGCTTGGCAACCCGCGCGAGTTCTTCTCGATCACCTTGCGGTAGTCATCGACCCACCCGATGGCGCCGAACAGCAATGTCACCGCCAGCACCACCCACACGTAGCGGTTGGCCAGGTCGGCCCAGAGTAGCGTGGAAATGCCGATGGCACTGAGGATCAGCGCGCCACCCATGGTGGGCGTGCCGGATTTCGACAGATGCGACTGCGGTCCGTCCGTACGCACCGCCTGGCCGATCTGGCGCAACTGGAGGGTGCGGATCAGCCACGGGCCCATCCACAGCGACAGTACCAGCGCGGTGAGGACGCCGAGGATTCCACGCAGCGACAGGTACTGGAACACCGCGAAGCCCTTGTGGAACTGTTGCAGATACTCGGCGAGCAGCAGCAGCATCAGTGTTTCTCCATGGATGGCCCAGCGAGCGCATCGACGACTTTGTCCATCGCCGCGCTGCGTGAGCCCTTGATCAGAATGGTGGTACCGCTGCCCTGTTCGGCTCGCAGGCTGTCGATAAGGCTGGCCTGGTCGGCGAAGTGCCGAGCGCCTGGACCGAACGCCTGAATTGCGTAGGCCATCAGAGGCCCGACGGCATAAAGCGTGTCGATCTTGCCAGCGGCATAGGCGCCGACGTCGCGATGGCCCTGCTCGGCCCACTCGCCCAGCTCGCCCATATCGCCAAGCACAAGGATGGTGCGACCGGCAAAGCTGGCCAGCACGTCGATGGCGGCGCAGATCGATGCCGGATTGGCGTTGTAGCTGTCGTCGATCAGCCGCACACCATTGGCCAGCATTTGCGCCACGGCTCGGCCTTTGACCGGTTGCAGGCTTTCCAGCCCAGCCACCACGGCTTCGGCTTCAATGCCCAGCGCATAGGCCGCCGCGGCTGCCGCCAAGGCGTTGGCCACGTTATGCCGGCCCAGCAGATTGAGCTGGATACGGAGATTGCCCAGCGGGCCGGTCAGCACGAAATTCGGGCAACCGCGCTGGTCGTAGGCGATCGAACCGGCGGAGAAATCCACGAGGGGGTCGTCCAGGCCGAACGATACGATGCGCTTGCCCGCAGCACGCTCGGCCCAGATCGAATAGGCCTTGTCGTCACGGTTGAGCACGGCGGTGCCGGATGCGTTCAGGCCATCGAGAATCTCGCCCTTGGCCTCGACGATCCTGTCCGGGCCACCGAACTCGCCGACGTGGGCGGTGCCCGCATTGGTAATTACGCTGACATCCGGGCGCACCAGATCGACGGTGTAGGCAATATCGCCGGGCCGCGAAGCGCCGAGTTCGATGACGGCGCTGCGATGACTGGTGCTCAACTCCAACAGCGTCAGTGGCGCACCCAAGTCATTGTTGAGGTTGCCGCGAGTGGCCAGTACGGCGTCCTGGCCATGGGCGCTGCGTAGAATGCTGGCGAGCATTTCCTTCACGCTGGTCTTGCCGCTGGAGCCGGTGATCGCTGCGACCGGACCGTTGAATGCGGCGCGGTTGAGCGCGCCGAGCTGCCCAAGCGCCAACCGGGTATCGGCAACGACCAACTGCGGCAGGCCTGCATCTGCAACTTCACGCTCGACCAGTGCTGCAACGGCGCCTTTGGCGGCGACGTCCGCCAGATAGGCATGACCATCGAAGCGTGGCCCGGTCAGCGCGATGAACAGCTGGCCAGGTTCGATGGCCCGGCTGTCTGTGCTGACGGCAGTGAAGCTGGCATCCGCTCCGACCAGGCGGCCAGACAGCGGTAGCTGCAATTCGCTCAGGCGCATCGACTCAAGCATTGGCCTTCTCCCAGACGGACAGCGCCCTGCAGGCTTCCTCGAGATCGGAGAACGGCAAGCGTTCGCCGCGAACTTCCTGATAGTCCTCGTGACCTTTGCCGGCCAGCACGACCACATCTTCCGCTCGCGCGGCCGCGATCAGACTGGCGATTGCCTGCGCGCGGCCATGGCTGAAAGTGACCGCTGCAGGATTGCTGAACCCCGAACGGATACCCTCGAGAATCTGTTCAGGCGCCTCATTGCGCGGATTGTCATCGGTGACCACGACGCCGTCGGCCAGCCGCTCCGCGACTTCAGCCATCAGCGGGCGCTTGCCGGTATCACGATCACCGCCGCAACCGAACAGACAAAGCAGCCTGCCGCGCGCGTGTGGACGCAGCGCGGTGAGGACTTTCTCCAGCGCATCGGGGGTATGTGCGTAGTCGACCACGATCAGCGGATGGTCGCCGCCACCCAGCCGCTGCATGCGACCGGCGGGGCCTTGCAGTTCAGGCAGCACGGCCAGGATTTCGTCCAGCGGATAGTCCATGCCAAGCAGGGCGCCGACGGCGGCCAATACATTGCTGACGTTGAAACGCCCGAGCAGCGGGCTGCGCAACGAGCGCTCGCCCTGCGGCGTGATCAGCCGAGCATGAATGCCGTCGTCGTCGAGACGCGCTTCAGCGCAGAACAGGTAGGCCGTAGGGTCTTCCAGGCTGTAAGTGATCAGGCGCGACTCGCGCTCCTCGCCGGCCAGCACGCGGCCAAAGGCATCGTCGAGGTTGATTACCCGACAGCTCAGCCCGGGCACCTCGAACAGGCGCGCCTTGGCAGCACCGTAAGCATCCATGCTGCCGTGGTAATCGAGGTGGTCACGCGACAGATTGGTGAACACGGCGACATCGAAATCCAGGGCCGCGACGCGCCCCTGATCGAGACCATGCGAGGACACTTCCATCGCTACCGCGCGAGCGCCCTCTTGTTTGAGGTTCGCCAGTGTCGCCTGCACGCCGATGGCGTCCGGCGTGGTGTGGCGTCCCAGTTCCAGCTGTCCGTGGAATCCGGTGCCAAGCGTGCCGATGATTCCGCAGGGTTCGCCGAGCCGATCGAGCGCCTGGGCAATCAGCTGGCTGACACTGGTCTTGCCGTTGGTTCCGGTCACACCGACCACACGCAGGCTGCGGCTGGGCTCGCCGTAGAAGCGGCCGGCAATCGCCGACAGCTGTTCTGCCAGATGCAGCACCGGAACCATGACTGCGTTGCCGGTCAGTGACTGGTCGAGGCCTTCTGCCTCATAAGCGACAGCCGCCGCGCCACGGGCGACGGCATCCTGTATGTGATCGCGACCATCGAACTGCAGACCCGGTACAGCGAGGAACAGGTCTCCGCCGCGAACCTTGCGACTGTCGAGTGTCAGCTCACGGATCAGCACGTCGCTGCCGGCCTGAGGCAGCAGGTGATTCAATGGCATCGGCATCAGATACGCCCTCCCTTGCCCTTTGCCGCTTCGGCGGTCTGCAGCTCGGCAGGCGGCGGCAGATTGTCCGGTGCGACGTTCATCAGCCGCAGGGCGCGCGCCATGACCTTTCCGAACACCGGTGCCGCGACCAGTCCGCCGTAGTACTGTCCTTTGCTCGGCTCGTCCACGACGATCACCGCAGCGATGCGCGGATTGGAAAGTGGCGCAACCCCGGCGAAGAACGAGCGATAGGCGTCTTTGGTGTAGCCGCCGGTGCCGGAAATCTTCTTCGCGGTACCGCTCTTGCCGCCTACGTGATAGCCCGGCACCTTGGCACGAGCGCCGCCGCCACCCTCGTCTTCCACGACCGCGCGCAGCATCTGCAGAACGATGCCGGAAATCTCTTTGTCAATGACCTGCACGCCGTCCTGGGTGCGATCCAGACGCAACAGAGAGAGCGGCACGTTGCTGCCCTGGTTACCCAGCACGGCATACGCATGCGCCAACTGTACGGCGGTCACCGACAGGCCATAGCCGTAGGCAAGCGAAGCCGTCTCAGCGTCTCGCCACTTGCGATGATTGGGCAGATTGCCGACGCGCTCGCCGGGGAAACCCAGCCCGGTGTCCTGGCCGAAACCGGCCTGTTGCATCACCGCGTATACCGGCTCGGCGCCGATATCTAGGGCGATCTTGCTGATGCCGACGTTGCTCGACTTCATCAGAATCCCGGTCAGCGTCAGCATGCCGCCACGGGAGACATCACGAATCGTGTAGCGGCCGATACGCATCCATCCGGGCAGGGTATTGACGACCGAATCCGGCTGATATTTGCCGGTACCCAGTGCCGCCGCGATGCTGAAAGGTTTGACGGTGGAACCGGGCTCGAAGACGTCGATCATGGCGCGATTGCGCATTGCCGCGGGCTGCAGATTGCGCCGATTGTTCGGGTTATAGGTAGGCTGGTTGGCCATGGCGAGGATCTCGCCGGTCTTGACGTCGACCATCACCAGGCTGGCGGCTTTGGCACCGTATTCCTGCACGACGTTGCGCAGCTCGCTGTGCGCGAGGTACTGCAGGCGCAGATCGATCGACAATGCCATCGCCTTGCCGGCCTTGGCGTTCTTTACGACCTGAACGTCCTTGATCAACCGCCCGCGACGATCCTTGAGAACCTGACGCTTGCCTGGCACACCAGCCAGCCACTCGTCATACGCGAGTTCCATGCCCTCACGGCCACGATCATCGATATCGGTGAAGCCGACCACATGGGCAGCCACTTCGCCAGCCGGATAGAACCGACGGAATTCTTCTTGCGCATAAACGCCGGGGATCTTCAGATCGAGGACTTCCTGCCCCTGCTCCGGGGTAAGTCCGCGCACCAGATAGATGAACTCGCGCGACGCCTGCGACCTGAGACGCTCGCTCAGCGTGGCAGCATCCTGACCCAGCGCCTTGGCCAAGTCCGGCCAACGCGACTTTGCTGCCTGCAGCTCTTTGGGATTGCCCCACAACGTGGTAACCGGCGTGCTCACCGCGAGCGGCTCACCGTTGCGATCGGTGATCAGACCACGATGCGCAGGAATCGGGATATGCCGAACGCTGCGCGCATCACCCTGCCCCTTGAGGAAGCCCTGATCCATCACCTGAAGATCGACGATGCGCCAGACAATCGCACCGACCAGCAGCGCCAGCAGCGTGAGCACGATACGAAACCGCCACGGATACAGCGCACCTTGAAGGGTCATGGCTTCACCAGCCTGACGTCTGCTGCTTCGGGGATGTGCATGTGCAATTGCTCGGTCGCCAGCGTCTCGATGCGGCTGTGCGCAGTCCAGGTGCTCTGCTCGAGGATCAACCGCCCCCACTCGGCCTGGGCCTTGTCACGCACGCTAAGCTCACCGTAGAGCTCGTTGAGCAACTGACGATTCCAATGCGCCGAGTAGGCAACTGCGATCGCCGACAGCAGGACACTGACGAAGAGCACCAGCATCAACAGGCTGCCGCTGGGCATGGAGCGCATTACCTTGGTCACCGCAGCTTCTCCGCCACGCGCATTACCGCACTGCGCGAACGCGGGTTGCCCTTGACCTCGGCATCGGAAGCGTACTGCGGCTTGCCGAGCAGCTTGAGGCGCGGCTCGAATGCCTTCGGAATGATGGGCAGGTCGCGTGGCAGCTTGTCCGCCTCGCCCTTGGCGTGGCGGCGCATGAACTGCTTGACGATGCGGTCTTCCAGCGAATGAAAGCTGATGACCACCAGCCGGCCGCCCACTTCCAGTGCCTCCAGGGCTGCATCAAGGCCATGCTCCAGGTCGCCAAGCTCATTGTTGATGTAGATGCGCAGTCCCTGAAACGCACGAGTCGCCGGATTCTTGCCCTTCTCCCAAGCGGGATTGGCCTCAGTCAGGACCTTGGCGAGGTCGGCGGTACGCTCGAAAGGCGCCGCTTCGCGGCGCTGCACCACCGCACGAGCCATGCGCTTGGCGAAGCGCTCTTCGCCATAATCCTTGAACACCCGGGCGATCTCATCTTCGTCGGCGTGCGCTATCCAATCGGCCGCACTGACGCCTCGGCTAGGATCCATGCGCATGTCCAGAGGACCGTCGTTAAGAAAACTGAAGCCGCGCTCGGGGTCGTCCAGCTGCGGTGACGAAACGCCCAGATCCAGCAAAACGCCACTGACGGTTCCGCTCCAGCCGCGCTGCGCCACCTCTTCGCCAAGTTCGGCAAAACTTCTCTGCACAACGACAAAGCGGCCGTCCTCGGCCGCCAGTGCTTGCCCCGTAGCGATGGCTAACGGATCCTTGTCGAATCCTAGCAATAGGCCATCAGGCCCAAGCTGCTGAAGCAGTAGCCGGCTGTGACCACCCCGCCCAAAGGTGCCATCCAGATAGCGTCCGTCCGGGCGCACGTTCAGCGCCGCGACGGCTTCGTCGAGCAACACGGTGATATGTCGCAAGCTGCTGATCTGGTTCACAGGATTAGGTCACGTAGTTCTTCCGGCAGACCGCCGGGTTGCTTGATGGCCGCCAGGTCCG
>DAMCQE010000002.1:0-194650 GCA_032105665.1 Pseudomonas sp.
CAGAAGGATGTTCTTACCTGCTTGGCTCACGTCACGTCCCTTTTCTTGTTGTTATGGGGTCACCCGTCGACCCGACATGTCGCAGCCTAGGCTCCCTCCAACAACGGTTGCAATGCCACGCCCGCGCCCTCGAGGCCGGGATACGGCGCGGTCACCAGCCAGACCGGCAGGCGATCGAAATAACGGCTCATCTGTCCCTTCTCGCGCAACGCCTCGCTAAAACCGCTGCGCAGGAACATCTCGGCGAAACGCGGCACCACTCCACCGACGATGTAAACGCCGCCGCGGGCACCGAGGGTCAGCACGTTATCGCCGACGATACGCCCCAACCAGCGGCAGAACTGCTCCAGCACCGCCGCGGCGTAGGTATCGCCGGCCAGCGCGGCCTTGGTGATAGCTGCGGGCGAATCGAGCGCCACCTGCTGTCCATCCAGCGCGCAGCATGCGCGGTAGAGCGTCAGCAGCCCTGGACCGCTGAGCACTGCCTCGGCATTCACATGGCCGAGCGAACGGTGCAGATGCGCCCAGATCGCCGCCTCGCGCTCGCTGCCGACGGGAAGGCAGATATGCCCGCCCTCGCCCGGCAAGGCGCGCCAACCGCCGCCAGACAGTGGCAGCAATCCGGCGACTCCGAGCCCGGTGCCGGGCCCTATGACCAGTCGCGGCCGTCCCGGTTCAGGCTCGCCATCGCAAACCGTGATGCGCTCACCATCGTGCAGCCGCGTCATGCCGAGGGCCATGGCGGTGAAGTCGTTGATCAGCAACAGCTCCTTCACACCCAGCTCGCGGCAGAAGGCTTCGCGGCTCAGCTGCCAATGGTTGTTGGTGAAACGAAACAGATCGCCGCCGACCGGCCCGGCACAGGCCAGGCACACCGCCTCGAGGGTTTCCAGCGGCTGATCGACTTCACTCAGGTACGCGAGGATCGCCAGCTCCGGCCGCGCATGGTCGGCCGTGGGAATCACGCGAATCTGCTCGATGCGCTGGTCGCGCCACAGCGCGAAACGTGCATTGGTACCGCCAATATCTCCAACCAGCGCCGTCTTCACTTCAGCGCCTCCAGACTCTCGGTAAATGCACTGGCGCCCTGCTCTGCCGTGCTGAACGAGGCGCGCATGAAGGCAAAGAGCTCTCGACCGCAGCCGATGCCCATGTCTTCGGGCCGAATCGCCGGTTCCCGCGCATCCCATTCGGCGGGATCGACCAGTGCTCGCAGTTCGCCGTTCTCGCCGTCGACGCGGAGGATGTCGCCATCGCGCACCCGCGCCAGCGGCCCGCCGTCCAGTGCCTCCGGGCAGACATGAATGGCCGCAGGCACCTTGCCCGATGCACCGGACATGCGCCCGTCGGTGACCAGCGCCACCTTGTAGCCGCGGTCCTGCAGCACACCAAGGAACGGCGTGAGCTTGTGCAGTTCAGGCATGCCATTGGCTTTCGGCCCCTGGAAACGCACCACGGCAATGAAGTCGCGCTCAAGCTCGCCGGCCTTGAACGCTGCCGCCAGCTCGCTCTGGTCGATGAATACCCGCGCTGGCGCCTCGACAAAACGGTGCTCGGGCGCCACGGCAGAAATCTTCGTCACACCGCGGCCGAGGTTGCCTTCCAGCACGCGCAGCCCGCCCTCCGGCGAGAATGGCCGCTCGGCCGGGCGCAGGATATTTTCGTCAAGGCTCTGCGCCGGGCCGTCGCGCCACACCAGCTTGTCACCGTCGAGGAACGGCTCCTGGATGTAGCGCCGCAGGCCCTTGCCGACGACGGTATGCACGTCCTCGTGCAACAGACCGGCGTCGAGCAGCGTGCGCACCATGAACGGCACCCCGCCACAGGCGTGGAAATGGTTCACGTCGGCCTGGCCGTTGGGGTAGACCTTGGCCAGCGTAGGCACCACCTCGGAAAGATCGGCCATGTCCTGCCAGGTCAGCTGGATGCCGGCGGCGCGGGCGAACGCAGGGATATGCAGGGTGTGGTTGGTCGAACCACCGGTGGCGTTGAGCGCGACCACCGAGTTGACGATGGATTTCTCGTCGACCACCTGACATAGCGGTGTGTAGTTGCCGGCCTGATGGGTCAGGCGCGTGACCTGGTGCGCCGCCTCCCGGGTCAGCGCATCACGCAGCGGCGTGTAAGGTTTGACGAACGACGAGCCCGGCAGGTGCAGGCCCATGATCTCCATCACCACCTGATTGGTGTTGGCGGTGCCGTAGAAGGTGCAGGTGCCGGGGCTGTGATAGGACTTCATCTCCGAATCCAACAGCTCCTCGCGGCTGGCCTTGCCTTCGGCGTAACGCTGGCGCACCTCGGCCTTCGCCTTGTTCGGAATTCCCGAGGGCATCGGCCCGCCCGGCACGAAGATGGTCGGCAGATGGCCAAAGCGCAGCGCGCCGATCATCAGGCCCGGGACGATCTTGTCGCAGATGCCGAGCATCAAGGCCGCATCGAACATGTTGTGCGACAGCGCAACGGCGGTGCTCATGGCGATCACCTCGCGACTGGCCAGGCTCATCTCCATGCCCGCCTCGCCCTGGGTCACGCCATCGCACATCGCCGGCACGCCGCCAGCGAACTGGCCGACCGAACCGATCTCGCGCAGCGCCTGGCGAATCATCTCCGGAAAATGCTCGTAGGGCTGATGCGCCGAGAGCATGTCGTTGTACGCCGAGACGATGGCCACGTTTGCCGCGTTCATCAGGCGCAGACTCTGCTTGTCCTCGCCGGAATTGCAGCCGGCGACACCGTGGGCGAAGTTGGCACACTGCAGCTTGCCGCGCTGCGGACCCTCACTGGCGGCGGCGGCCATCATCGCCAGATAGCGCTCGCGGGTCTTGCGGCTGCGCTCGACCAGGCGCTCGGTGACTTCCAGAACTCGCGGGTGCATGCGTCTCTCCTGCTGCGGAATTTTGTTCTTCGACAACCATAAACCATCCGGAGTCGGTTGGCGTTCGGACAGGACGCAAGGCCAATGGTTGCGCGCGACATGCAGCCAGACAGTGCGGGCGCCTCGGGCGGGCGTTCGCAGCGAGACGCTCTCGGCATCCCGCGATAGCCGCACTCAGGGGCTCGACTGTTCCTCGTCGGGGTCGATCTCCGCGGCTTGCGCTTCCAGCAGATCGTCGAAGTCGGTCTTCAGGCCCTGCTCCATGCCGTCGAGTTCTGCCAGCAGGCTGCGGAAGCTGGTCTGCTCACGTAGCGGCGTCGCCTCCTCGTCGGCCTCCTCGTCGGCCCGCGCCTGCAAGGCGATGGGCACCGGAGCGTCCTCATCGTCGAGTATCGGCCGCAACTCTGGCTCCATTTCGCGCAGCACGGCCAGCGGCGGCAGTTCATCCAGATTCTTCAGGTTGAAATGATCGAGAAACTGCCGGGTGGTGGCGAACATCGCCGGCCGACCCGGCACGTCACGATGGCCAACCACACGAATCCACTCGCGCTCCTGCAGCGTCTTGACGATCTGGCTGTTCACCGCGACGCCGCGGATATCCTCGATCTCGCCACGGGTGATCGGCTGGCGGTAGGCAATCAGCGCCAGGGTTTCCAGCAGCGCGCGAGAGTAACGCTGGGGGCGCTCTTCCCAGAGCCGGCCGACCCATGGCGAAAAGCGCTGACGCACCTGCAGGCGGTAACCGCTGGCGACTTCCTTGAGTTCGAAGGCGCGGCCCTTGCAGGACTTTTCCAGCACTTCGAGGGCCTTCTTCAGCTGTGCCGAAGACGGCCGCTCGGCTTCCTCGAAGAGTTCGCCGAGGCGCTCCAGGGAGAGCGGTTTGCCGGATGCGAGCAGAAAGGCTTCGAGCAGAGAAGCGAGATCCTTGGGATCGGACAGGTCCACGATTGACTCCTGCAAATGCCTATTCGGTACGGCTGCGCACATGAATCGGCGCAAAGGGTTCGTTCTGCACCAGCTCGACCAACGACTCCTTGATCAGCTCGAGCACAGCCATGAAGGTCACCACCACGCCGAGTCGCCCTTCCTCGATGCGGAACAGCGCTACGAAGGGGACGAAACCACCGTCCTTCAGTCGTTCGAGCACTTCGCTCATGCGCTCGCGGGTCGACAACGCTTCGCGGGTGACCTGATGGCTCTCGAACATGTCCGCGCGGCGCAACACCTCGGCCATCGACACCAGCAGCTCCTCCAGGCTCACGTCCGGCAGCAACTTGCGCGCCCGCGCCTCAGGTGCATCGAGACGCGGCACCTGCAGGTCGCGGCCGACCCGTGGCAGCTCGTCGATGTCTTCGGCGGCGGCCTTGAAACGTTCGTACTCCTGCAGCCGGCGGATCAGCTCGGCGCGCGGATCATCCTCTTCTTCGGCGACCTCGGCCGAGCGCGGCAGCAGCATGCGTGACTTGATCTCGGCGAGCATCGCGGCCATCACCAGATACTCGGCGGCCAGCTCCAGGCGCACCGATTTCATCAGCTCGACGTAACCCATGTACTGCCGGGTGATCTCGGCCACAGGAATATCGAGGATGTCGATGTTCTGCTTGCGGATCAGGTAGAGCAGAAGATCCAGCGGGCCTTCGAAGGCTTCGAGAAAGACTTCCAGCGCATCCGGCGGAATGTAGAGGTCCAGCGGCAGCTCGGTCACCGCCTCGCCATAGACCAGCGCCAGGCGTAGCTGCTCGCCGGGCTGGATCGCTTCGGGACTGGGGGACTCGGTGTGCTGCATGAAAATCCTTCGGAGCCGGCCGCTTATGCGCCGCTCAGCGGTAATTCAGGCCCATCGCCTGGCGAACTTCGATCAGCGTTTCACGGGCCTCGTCACGGGCGTGCTCCGCACCTTCTGCGAGGATGCTGCGGACCAGGTCGGGATTCTGCTCGTAGTCCAGCGCGCGTTCCTGCAGGGGTGTCAGATCAGCCTTGATCGAGTCGATCAGCGGCCCCTTGCACTCCAGGCAGCCGATGCCGGCGCTGCGACAACCCTGCTCTACCCACTGGCAGACCGCCTCTTCGGAGTGCACCAGATGCATCTGCCACACCGGGCAGCGCGTCGGTTCACCAGGGTCGCTGCGATGCACGCGGGCCGGGTCGGTGGGCATACGGCGGATCTTCTCCTCGATCTCGTTCGACGTATCGCGCAGGTAAATCGCATTGCTGTTGGACTTGGCCATCTTGCCGCCGTCGAGCCCGGAAATCTTCGGTTGCTCGCCGAGCAGCGCCTGCGGTTCCGGCAGCAGCAGCTTGCCGCAGCCTTCCAGGTAGCCGTAAAGCCGCTCCTGATCGCCGATGGTGATGGTCTGCTGTTCCTTGATAACCGCACGGGCGGTGTTCAACGCCTCGACGTCACCCTGCTCCTGATAGCTCTTGCGCAGGCTGACGTACAGCTTGGAGGTCTTCTTGCCGAGCTTGCGGATCGCCGCTTCGGCCTTGTCCTCGAAATCCGCTTCGCGGCCATAGAGATGGTTGAAACGTCGCGCCACGTCCCGGGCGAATTCGATATGCGGCAGCTGGTCGGCGCCGACCGGCACCAGCCCGGCACGATAGATCAGAATGTCCGCCGCCTGCAGCAGTGGATATCCGAGGAAGCCATAGGTATCCAGGTCCTTGTGCTGCAGATTCTGCTGCAGCTCCTTGTAGGATGGCACCCGCTCCAGCCAGCCCAGTGGGCAGATCATCGACAGCAGCAGGTGCAGCTCGGCGTGCTCCGGCACCTGTGACTGGATGAACAGCGTCGCTGAACTGGGACTGACGCCGGCAGCCAGCCAGTCCACCGCCATATCCATGATGTTCTGCGAGATTTCGCCGGAGCTTTCGTAGTCGGTGGTCAGCGCGTGCCAGTCGACGATGCAGAAGAAACACTCGTACTCGTGCTGCAGCCTGACCCAATTCTTCAATACGCCGTTGTAGTGACCGAGATGAAGCCGGCCGCTGGGACGCATGCCGGAAACCACGCGCCGCTGTGAATCCATGGAGCTCAAAAGGGTGTCCTTGATTAATTGGCCTGTTTGGTAAGTTCAGTTGGTCAATTTCGGCGCCCATGGCCCAGATACCGCATTGCTGCGCCTTGTCTCGGAGCCATGTTCATCCGAACTTGCCTCAACCCTCTCACCGACAGGCCAGATGTTGTACAGGCACGCTCGCCATTCAGGCTCAAGCCATGAAGGGTTCGGGATCGCCGCAGCCGACCCGTATCACTTCAGGCCGATCGTCGACCAGGCTGACCACCGTCGATGCTTCGAGGCCACCGTAACCGCCATCGATGATCAGGTCTACCTGATGCTCCAGCGCGTCACGCATCTCGTAGGGGTCGCTCATCGGCAGGTCTTCACCGGGAAGGATCAGGCTGACGCTCATCAGCGGCTCACCGAGTTCTTCCAGCAGCGCCTGGGCGATCGACTGTGCCGGCACGCGCAGGCCGATGGTGCGGCGCTTGGGGTGCAGCAACATGCGCGGCACCTCGCGGGTAGCCGACAGGATGATCGTGTAGGGACCGGGCAGATGAGCCTTGAGCAGGCGAAAGGCCGCGGTATCGACCTTGGCGAAAAGGCCAAGCTGCGACAGATCGCGACAGGCCAGCGTAAAGTTGTGCTTGTCATCGAGCTGGCGCAGCCGGCGGATGCGTTCGATGCCGGCCTTGTTACCCATCGAGCAGCCGACGGCATAGCTGGAGTCGGTCGGGTAGACCACTACCCCGCCCTTGCGGATGATTTCCACGGCCTGTTTGATCAGGCGCGGTTGTGGGTTGTCCGGATGGATCTGAAAGAACTGGCTCATGGAAACTCCCTGTTCAGCTGGCAGCAGGTATGCGGCGCTCATGATCGAAATGTCTCCAAAGCGGCGACAGGTCCTCCGGCAGGCTGCGGTACAGCCCCAGTTCCGACCAGTCGCCGGGCGCATGGAAATCACTGCCCACTGTGGCCATCAGGCCCAACTCACGTACCAGGATCGACAGACCGCCGACCTGTTCCAGCGGCTGCATGCCGTTGACCACCTCCAGCGCGTGACCGCCGGCCTGGGCGAAATCGATCACCAGCCGGCGCCGCTTGCTGCGAGTGAAATCGTACTGCCACGGGTGCGCCAGGCTGATCCACGCACCTGCGTCACGCAAGGTCTGGACTGTCTGCTCCAGGCTCGGCCAATGCTGCTTGACGTCGCCGAGCTTGCCCGAACCCAGCCATTTGCGAAACGCTTCGGCACGGTCGCGGACATGACCGGCACGCACGAGAAAATCGGCGAAATGCGGTCGCGCCGGTGCGTTGCCACTGTCGCCGAGTTCCTGCTGAAGCGCCCGCGCGCCTTCCAGCGCACCCGGCATCCCCTTCGCTTCGAGGCGCTGGCCGATCAGTTCGGCGCGGCGCCAACGTCCTTCGTGCAGTTGTGCGATCGCCTGTTGCAGCGCAGGCGCATCAGCGTCGAAGGCGTAGCCCAATACATGAATGGTAGCCCCGTTCCACAGGCAAGAAAGCTCGATGCCATTGACCAGCTGCATACCGAGCGCCTGCGCAGTTGCCCGCGCCTCGGCAAGGCCGTCGACCGTGTCGTGGTCGGTGAGCGCCAGCATCTCGATACCACGCGCATGGGCTCGCTCCACCAGTTTGGCAGGCGCCAGCCCGCCGTCCGAGGCGGTGCTGTGGCAATGCAGATCGACAATCATCTGGTAACGCGCTCCAGTGAGATGCAGACACCTCGATAAGAATCCGTAAGCCTGCGGCGGTAAGGCTTCACCGGCCCGAAAGACGGGGTGCTCCGGCGCAAACGGCCGACTAGTCTAACGCCGCACCGGCGCTTTGGCTCGTGTCGTCACCGTCATTACGGCCAGCCAGCGCTGCAGGCGCCGCAAACCGCTCTTGCTTCGACCGCCGATACGATCCTGCGTGCCATCAACCGCTGCAGCGGGGGGAAAGCGCAGCGCTTCCGTCGCAAGCGCCGTTTGCTATGATGCCGCGCTGCACGGCGCGGTCCGTTGTGTGTAGCGCCTGGACCCGCGCGACAAACAAGCCGCGCCGGCACTGTCACCATGCCGGGCTTTCTGTACTTTTTATATCCGCCCCTACGCGAACGAGGATCGACCATGCTCTACGCCGTTATCGCCACCGACGCACCGAATTCCCTGCAGGACCGCCTCGCCACTCGCCCGGCCCACCTGGCACGCCTGGAGCAGCTGAAGAACGAAGGTCGCCTGGTTCTCGCCGGCCCGCACCCAGCCATCGACAGCAACGACCCGGGCGAAGCCGGGTTCAGCGGCAGTCTGGTAGTCGCCGAGTTCGATTCGCTGGAAGCCGCGCAGCAGTGGGCCGACGCCGATCCGTACAAGGCCGCCGGCGTATACGTGAACGTGGTGGTCAAGCCCTTCAAGAAAGTACTGCCCTGAGCCGACACAGCAGGGAATAGCCCGGCCGCTGGCAGCCCACGGCCTCGTAAGGAAATAGGAGTTCCGATGCGTCAACGATCGCTTGCCCTGCTGTTTGCCCTGACCCTGCTCACCCCGGCGCTGTATGCCGAGGAAGCAATAACGGAACCTGCTGTTCCGGTGACCGAGCCCGGCGACCCCGCCGAATACGACGAGCTTGACGCCGTAGCCGAGCCAGAGCCTGCCGGCCCGAGCACCGACACCACGGAGGCCTTGCTGCTGCGTCTGCGCGAGGAAAATCGCCGCTTGCGCCTGCAGTTGCAGACCGAGCAGGCAAAAGTCCTGCCCGCGATGTTGAACGAACAGCAACAGTGGTTCGCCGTCGGTGGTGCTGTCGGGGTCGTCAGTTTCACCCTGGGCCTGCTGGTCACGCGCGGTCGCCGTCGACGCCAGTGGCTCAACTGAGTACCTGAGCCGACATGAGTGAATTGCTGCTTATCGACGATGACGAAGAACTCTGCGAGCTGCTGATCAGCTGGCTCGCTCAGGAAGGTTTCGTCGCCCATGCCTGCCACGATGGCAACAGTGCACGCCAGGCGCTGGCGCAGCACCAGCCAGCCGCGGTGGTCCTGGACGTGATGCTGCCCGACGGCAGTGGCCTGGAGCTGCTCAAGCAACTGCGCAGTGAACATCCCGATCTGCCGGTGCTGATGCTGTCGGGTCGCGGTGAGCCACTGGATCGGATTCTCGGCCTCGAACTTGGCGCAGACGATTACCTGGCCAAGCCCTGCGACCCGCGCGAGCTCACCGCACGCCTGCGTGCCGTGTTGCGCCGCAGCCAGCCGACCGCGACGCCCAGCCAGGTCGAGTTCGGCGATCTCTGCTACAGCCCGGCGCGCGGCGTGGCCAGCGTCGGCGGTCATGACGTCAGCCTGACGCTCTCCGAAGGCCGCATCCTCGAAACGCTGCTCGCGCAACCAGGCGAGCCGATCGACAAGCAGACCCTTGCCCAGCACGCCCTGGGACGCAAGCTCACACTCTACGACCGCAGCCTCGACATGCACGTCAGCAACCTGCGGCGCAAGCTTGGTCCGCACGCCGACGGCAGCCCACGGATCGTCGCCCTGCGCAGCCGCGGCTATCTGTACGCGGTCTGATCGTCTTTACCGAGGCTTTACCCTGAGCTGACCGCCCTTGACCTTGCCCTGCGTAGACTGAACTCATCCGGTCACAGACCTGCCGCCAATGAGCGATGCGTCGGTATGGCCGGTTTCCCTACACAGGAGAGTTTTCACCATGCGCAAATCACTCGTAGCCCTGCTGTTCGCCGCTGCTGTTCCGACCCTCGCCTTCGCCATGCCCGGCGGCATGCACGATGGTCATCACGGCGGCAAGAACGCCCCGCACATGTTTCAGGACCTGGACCTGACAAAGGAACAGCAACGCGAAATGCGCAAGCTGATGGGCGAGCAGATGCGGCAGCGCCAGCAGATCACCCAGCGCTACCTCGACAAGCTGCCCGAAGCCGAGCGCAAGGCCATGCAGAACGATCTCGACGCCAGCCGCGAGAAGACCCACCAGAGCATGCGCGCGCTGCTCAAGCCCGAGCAGCACAAGGCCTTCGACGAAGGCATGAAGAAGATGGAAGAAAAGCGCGCCGAACGTGCCGAGTTCCTCAAATGGAAAGCGGACCGCGATCAGAAGAACTGATCTGCGCCCTTCCTGAAACCTGCCCTGCAGGCTCCGCCAAGCGTTCAGAACGCCGGTGGGAGCTGCCGGGCTTTGCCGTGGAGAGACCCAGTGCGATCACTGTTCTGGCGCATACTCGCAACCTTCTGGCTGGCCATTGCACTGGTTGCCGGCCTGGCCATGCTGCTCGGCCATGCGTTGAACCAGGACGCCTGGATTCTCGGCCGCCACCCGGCGCTGCAAGGTCTCGCCGAAACCTGGACCGAGGTCTACGAGCGCCAGGGCCCGCTGGCTGCACAGCGCCTGCTGGAACAGCACCGGCATCGTGCACGGGTCGATGTACAGGTGCTGGCGGAAAACGGCCAGCCAATCATCCGCGGCACCTTCCCTGCCCGCGCCGCCGCCTTCGAGGCGCGCCATCAGGATCGCGAGCGCCCACTGCCCTGGCGACGCCTCACCGCCGATTACACCAGCCCGACCAGCGGTGAAACCTACCTGTTCATCTACCGCATTCCCTATCCCGAACTGCAGGCCTGGCATCGCGGCAGCCTGGCCTGGCCGCTCAGCGCGCTGGGCATCGCACTGGTGGTGCTCACCGGCTTCAGCCTGCTGCTGACGCTGTCCATCACCCGCCCATTGGATCGCCTGCGCCGTGCCGTGCACGATCTGGGACAGACCAGCTATCAGCAGCAGTCCCTTGCCCGCCTGGCAACACGGCGCGACGAACTCGGCGTGCTGGCGAGCGATTTCAACCGCATGGGCGCACGGCTGCAGGCGCTGATCGGCAGTCAACGCCAGTTATTGCGCGACGTATCCCATGAACTGCGCTCACCGCTGGCGCGCCTGCGCATTGCCCAGGCACTGGCCGAGCGCGCCAGTCCGAGCGAACGCGAAGTGATCTGGCCGCGACTGGCAAAGGAATGCGATCGGCTGGAAGCGTTGATCAGCGAGATTCTCGAACTCTCGCGCTTGGATGCGGAACCCGGCACGACAACGGCCGTCGACCTGCCAGCGATGTTCGAACAACTGCAGGACAACGCCCGGATCGTCGCGCCCGCTCAGCGTATCGACAGCCGGGTCGAGCCAGGCCTAGCATTCACTGGCTGGACGGAAATGCTCGAACGAGCGCTGGACAATCTGTTGCGCAACGCCCTGCGCTTCAACCCCGAAGGCGTGCCCGTGGAGCTGCGCGCGCAGCGCGACGGTGACGAGCTGGTACTGAGTGTGCGCGACCACGGGCCAGGAGTCGCCGACGAACACCTGCCGCAACTGAGCCAACCCTTCTTCCGAGCGCCAGGACAAACGGTGGCCGGGCATGGCCTCGGATTGGCCATCGCACGCCGTGCGGCCGAGCGCCACGGTGGCCAGCTGCAGCTGGCCAACCCCCCCGATGGCGGCTTCATCGCGAGCCTGCGTCTGCCGTTGGCAAACGCAGCAAGCACGGTGTCAGAAATCCAGGCCCATCACTGACCGTTCCAGGCGCTGACGAAAGCCTCGGGCTCGAGCACCGGAGCGCTACGGATGCGGCCCTCCGGCGTGCCTAGGTACAGGAAGCCCAGCAGACGTTCCTGCTCGGCTAGGCCCAGCCCCTTCATTACATGCGGGTCATAGGCGAACTCACCGGTGCGCCACACCGCGCCGATCCCCTGAGCATGGGCGGCCAACAGCAGACCATGCGCCGCGCAGCCGGCAGCCAGCAACTGTTCGCCTTCCGGGACTTTCGGGTGCGCCTTCGGACTGGCGATCACCACGATCAACATCGGCGCACGCAGCGGCATGTTGCGCGCCTTCTGCAGCGCTTCGTCCAAGGCAGACGTCTGCCGGGCCTGCAGAGCGTCGGCAAACAGCTCACCGAGCTTGCCGCGCGCATCGCCCTCGACGGTCAGGAAGCGCCAGGGGTGCAACTGGCCGTGATCCGGCGCACGCAAGGCTGCACGAAAAAGCAGATCGAGTTGATCGGCATCGGGTGCCGGCTCGCATAGGCGAGTGACAGATACGCGGTTGAGCAACAGGTCCAGAGCGTCCATCCATTACCTCCTGAAAGGGTCGGACATTCTAGAGGTTGTTGGCGACGTACCGCGAGTGATGGCCGGCCGACAGCGCAAACAACGCGCCGGCCGGCGCTGGTGGCCCGTGCAGTGAGTTGGCTGAGGCAAGTTCGGATGAACATGGCTCCGAGACAAGGCGCTGCGACGAGTCATAGCTGGCTTATGGCAAGGAGCAGCAACACAGTATCGGGGCCATGGTCATCCGAAATTGACCAACCGAACTTACCAAACAGCCCACCAGGTCAAGCCACCCGATCCGGCGAGAGCTGCGGCTGCAGCGGCGGCACCAGCGGTGGCAGGCCGTGTGCCGCCCGCGCCGCGTCGCAATGCGCATTGTGCTCGCCGTTCTCCCAGGACGCCTCGAATTCGCGGCAGGTGCTCGAACGCTGCTCGTACATGCTGCAGCGCACGCCGCAACCGACATCGCCCAGCAGTCCGACGCAGCGCGCAGGTTTGCTCTCGGTCCCGAGCATGGCCACATGGAACGGCGAAACCTGAACCGTCAGCTGGTCCGGCACCGCACCGCCGGCAGAAACGCATTCACCAAAATAGAAGGACACACGAAAGTACGCGCAGCAGGCGCCGCACGTGAGGCAGGGATTGTCGATTGACATGGAAGGTGAACACCCAGAGACCGGAAATGGGCCGGCGCCCGGGCGGCTATTCTATTCATGGCGCTGCGCTTGGGAAGAGGCTCCACGGCTGCCGAGAAAACATTTTTCTACCAGCCGTCGGGCGGTTTACTGGCGGAGCGACGCGAGTAGAATGTCCGCCCTCTTTCACCGTGCCGAGCACCCTCTACATGGCCCTGCCGACCTTACGCATCATCGGTTTTATCCTCGGCATTTTCCTGATCACCCTGGCCGTCAGCATGATCATTCCGATGCTGACCCTGCTGGCATTCGAACGCACCGATGACCTGCAGGCATTCATCTGGGGCAGCCTGATCACCTTTTCCTGCGGCTTCGCCCTTGTCGCACCGGGTAGACCGGCCAACACCAACCTGCGGCCGCGCGACATGTACTTCCTGACCACGATCAGCTGGGTGGTGGTCTGCTGTTTCGCCGCCTTGCCGCTGATGCTGATCCAGCACATCAGCTATTCGGACGCCTTCTTCGAAACCATGTCCGGTATCACCACCACTGGCGCCACCGTGCTCTCGGGACTGGATAGCGCATCGCCCGGGCTGCTGATGTGGCGCTCGCTGCTGCACTGGCTGGGTGGCATCGGCTTCATCGGCATGGCGATCGCGATTCTGCCCCTGCTGCGAGTCGGTGGCATGAGGCTGTTCCAGACCGAGTCCTCGGACTGGTCGGAGAAGGTGATGCCGCGCTCGCACGTGGCCGGGCAGTACCTGCTGGTCATCTACGTGACGTTTACCGTCGCCGCGTTTCTGGCCTTCCTGTTGACCGGCATGAGCATGTTCGATGCCATCAACCATGCGATGTCGACCGTCGCCACTGGCGGCTTTTCCACCTCCGATGCATCGATGGGCAAGTTCGGGCCGTCCGCGCACTGGGTCGCAGTATTCTTCATGCTGCTCGGCAGTCTGCCGTTCACCCTTTACGTGATGACGCTGCGAGGCCATCGCACGGCGCTGCTCAAGGATCAGCAGGTGCGAGGCTTCGTCCTGATGCTCACCATCACCAGCGTGCTGTTCAGCGGCTGGTATTGGCTGAACAATGACATTCCGGCGCTGGATGCACTGCGCATCGTGACCTTCAGCGTGGTTTCCGTGGTTACCACGACCGGTTTCGCGGTGGATGACTACACCCAGTGGGGCGGTTTCGCCGTCATGGCATTCTTCTACCTGACCTTCGTCGGCGGCTGCTCGGGCTCGACGTCAGGCGGGCTGAAGATGTTCCGCTTCCAGGTGGCCTACTCGCTGCTACGCGCCAACTTCAAGCAGCTGATTCACCCCCGCGCGGTAATCCGCCAGCAGTACAACGGGCACAATCTGGACGAGGAAATCGTTCGCTCGATCCTGACCTTTTCCTTCTTCATCACCATGACCATCGGCGTGCTGGCGCTGTGCCTGGCGCTGCTGGGCCTCGACCCGATCACCGCGCTTACGGGCGCGGCGACCGCGGTCTGCAACGTCGGCCCGGGGCTGGGCGAGATCATCGGGCCAGCCGGCAACTTCTCCACACTGCCCGACACGGCAAAATGGCTGCTGTCGATCGGGATGCTGCTGGGACGCCTGGAGATCATCACGGTGCTGGTGCTGCTGACCCCGGCCTTCTGGCGCCACTGACTCAGGCCGCAGCGCCGGAGCCGCGCTTGAACAGCCGGCCGCCAAGGGTAACCAACGCCAATACCACGCCGCCGGCGACGATGCCGAATGCGGCGTCGAGCAGCGTCGGCAACAGGCCGCCGAGTACCGCTCCGATATAAGGCAGTCCGAGCGCTTCGTGGGCGCTGTTCTCGATGAAATGATGCACAGCGCGTATACCGTGCGTGAGGATGCCGCCGCCCACCATGAACATCGCCGCGGTGCCGATGACCGACAGCGACTTCATCAGCCACGGCGCGACACTCAGAATGCCGCGCCCGATGGCGCTGGCCACACCGCTGGCCCGCTTGCTCAGGGCCAGACCAAGATCGTCGAGCTTGACGATGGCGGCTACCAGCCCATAGACGCCTATCGTCATCAGGATGGCGATGCCCACCAGAACCATGACCTGCTGACTGAAGGACGCGGCCGCGACCGTGCCGAGGGTGATGGCGATGATTTCGGCGGAGAGGATGAAGTCGGTACGCACCGCGCCGCTGATCTTTTTCTTCTCGAACGCCACCATGTCCACGGACGGGTCGGCGAGCGCCTTCACCGTCTCCGCGTGATCGCTGTCATCGCTATGAAGGAAGCGGTGCGCCAGCTTCTCGAACCCCTCGTAACAGAGAAACGCGCCGCCGAGCATCAACAGCGGTGTGATTGCCCAAGGCAGAAAGGCACTGATCAGCAGCGCAGCGGGGACCAGGATCGCCTTGTTGCGAAACGAGCCCTTGGCCACTGCCCACACCACAGGTAGTTCCCGGTCGGCATTCACCCCGGTCACCTGCTGCGCATTGAGTGCCAGGTCGTCGCCCAGTACGCCAGCGGTCTTCTTGGCCGCCACCTTGGTCATGAGCGAGACGTCGTCGAGTACGGTCGCAATATCGTCTATTAACGCGAGTAGGCTGGTGGCCAATTGGGTCACTCCATCATGGAAAGGCGCATATAAGTAACCGATCTTCTCTAGCTAAGGCTATGTGGGCTTTCACAGGTTCCTACTGGCGTGAGCGCGCGGCCAGACGGTATTCGCCGGGCGTGACGCCGAACCAGCGCTTGAACGCCCGGTAGAAATTGCTCGGATCGGCGAAGCCAAGCAGATAGGCGATTTCCAGCGGCGCCAGGTCCGGCTGGGCGAGGTGCTGCACCGCCAGATCGCGACGCGTATCGTCGAGCAATTGCTGGAAGCTGCTGCCCTCCTCCTGCAGACGCCGTTGCAGGGTGCGCTCCGACAGGCAAAGCGCCTGCGCCACGACTTCGCGCCTGGGCTCGCCCTGCGGCAGCAATCGACAGAGTATCTGCCGCGCGCGATGCATAACTTTGCTGTCGGAGAAGCGCGAGAGGTACTCACCGGCGAAACGATCATGCAATTGCGCCAGCGCTTCGTTGGCGGTCGGCAAAGGCATTTCCACATCCTCTTCGCCAAACAGCAACGCGTAGCGAGGCGCGTCGAAGCGCAAAGGCGCCTGGAACAGCTGCCGATAGGGCTCCAGATCATCCGGCGGTCGGCCCTGAAAGCTGACTTCCAGCGGCAGCAACGGCGTTCCGGTAAGCCAGCGGCAGAATGTCAGGCAGCCTGCCAGGGAGCCTTCGGCACTTTGCCTAGCTGGCGGCAAGCGGTCGCCGATTATCGTCAGACTCAACCGATAGCCCTGTGCGCAGGGCTGCAAATCCAGATCGGCACCCTCGGCGATGATCCGCTGGTAGCGCACCAATCTGGCGAAGCCTTCCTTGAGATTGCGGCTGGACATCAGTGCATAACCGACAACATTCAGTGCAGCCGGCCGCGCCTGGCGCGCCATATTCAGGCCAATCGCGGGGTCACCGGAAACCACCACAGCGCTTTGCCACAGGCGCGTCATGTCGTCCTGAGCAAAGCGCGCGTCAGGATCGTTCAAGGCGGCATAGTCGAGATGCAGCTCAATGAACAACTGGCGGCAATCGATCCCGGCGGATTCCAGGGCCTGGACGATACTCAGCGCCCAGCTCGAGGAAGTGGTGCGTTCGGTCATGGGCTTTTCTTGTTCTTCGATAGGTGGGGCAGCTGCGCCCAAGGCTACTAAACTGGCCCTGATTGTCACTGACACGCAAGGTTGGCGATGACTAGTCTGTGCGCGACAATAACAGGAGGTACGCCATGAGTACGCAAACCGCCGAACGCTTCAGCCGCTTTGCCGATTTCTATCCGTTCTATCTCGCCGAGCACAGCAACCCCACCTGCCGTCGCCTGCACTTCGTCGGTAGCCTGCTGGTGTTGGGCATACTTGGCTACGCACTCTTTACTCAGCAGTGGCTCTGGTTGCTGGCGATGCCGGTGGCCGGTTATGGCTTCGCCTGGGTCGGCCACTTCATCTTCGAGAAGAACCGGCCGGCGACATTCCAGTATCCGCTCTACAGCTTTCTCGGCGATTGGGTGATGTTCAAAGACATGCTGACGGGCCGGATTCGCTTCTGAGCCTGATGACAGCGGCTATCCGACCGGTGCCATCATTGTTTTCATCCTCTGGTTTGGCGATGCGGCGTTGCTTGGTTATGATCTGACGGCTTTCGCGCGGGCCGGCCATCGCCGAGCTGGCCCCGTGATCGCGAGACTGTCGCTGATGTGCTCGAAAGCTGTCGCCTTCGCAGGGTGACCCGACGATCGAGCCTGGCGTCAGTCTGCAAGGCGCGAGAGAACGGCGTCGAAAAAACTACCAGGGATCGTACGCACACATGACTTCCACTACGGTTGAGCGCCGCAATGGCCTCGCCACTCGCCCGTTGCGCGAGTACTACTCCCGCGTGCTCGCCTACCTGATCTGCGCCGCAACGCTGGCAGCCGGTACCTACACCCAGTATTTCTCGATGGACCTGCTGTGGATGGTGCCGTATACCCTCCTCTATCCGCACCTGGCCTATCACCTGAGCTATCGCTTCAAGCGCGATAACCCCGAGCGTACGGCGCAGGTTCTGCTCTGCCTGGATGCCTTGAACGCCGGTGCCGGCATATTGCTGCTCGGTTTTTCGATCGTGCCCAGCCTGATGTTTCTGCTGACACTCAGCTTCAGCGCGCTGGTGAGCGGCAGCCTGCGCAACCTCGCTATCTCGCTGATCTGCGTGGGTGTCGGGGTCGGCCTGGCATCTCTCGTGGTGCCCCTGAGCTACCGCGGTACCACACCGCCACTGGTTTCTCTGGTGAGCATTCTGTTCACGACCTTTTACATATGCGCCACCGCCTACTTCGTGCACCAGCAGGGCCAGCGCCTCGCCCAGGCGCGCAAGGAGATCGAAACGGAGCAGGCCAAGGCCGCGCGTCTGGCACGCAACCTCGCCAAGTACCTCTCGCCCCAGGTGTGGGAGTCGATCTTCACCGGCAAGCGCAGCGTTCGCCTGGAAACCCAGCGCAAGCGGCTCACCGTGTTCTTCTCCGACATCAAGGGATTCACCGAGCTGGCCGAGGAACTGGAGGCTGAGGCCCTTACCGACCTGCTCAACAACTACCTAAACGAGATGTCGAAGATTGCCCTGAAGTACGGTGGCACCATCGACAAGTTCGTCGGCGACTGCGTGATGGTGTTCTTCGGTGACCCTTCTAGCCAGGGTGCCAAGAAAGACGCGGTGGCAGCGGTTTCCATGGCCATCGCCATGCGCAAACACATGAAGGTGCTGCGCCAGCAATGGCGCGCACAGGGCATTACCAAACCGATGGAAATCCGCATGGGCATCAACACCGGTTATTGCACGGTGGGCAACTTCGGCGCCGATACGCGCATGGATTACACCATCATCGGGCGCGAAGTGAACCTGGCCAGCCGTCTTGAAAGCGCCGCCGAGGCCAGCGAGATCCTGATCTCCCACGAAACCTATTCGCTGATCAAGGACGTCATCATGTGCCGCGACAAGGGCCAGATCGCGGTCAAGGGTTTCTCCCGCCCGGTGCAGATCTACCAGGTGGTGGACTTCCGCCGCGACCTTGGCGCCACCTGCAGTTTCGTCGAGCACGAACTCCCCGGCTTCTCCATGTACCTGGATACCAACGGCGTGCAGAACTTCGACAAGGAGCGCGTGATTCAGGCACTGCAGCAAGCGGCCGAGAAACTTCGCGACAAGGTCATCCTCTGATTCTCTGACCGCTGGCGGCCAGCCGTCGACTAACCGAATCTGGCCAAGTGGTCTGTTTGGTAAGTTAAGTCGGTCAATTTCGGCGCCCAAGGCCCCAATACGGTGTTACTGCTCCTCGCCATAGCCCGCTATGACTCGTCGCAGCGCATTGTCTTGGAGCCATGTTCACCCGAGCTTGCCTCAACCAACTCACCGCACAGACCACTGGTCAGCGGGCCTGCTTCGGGACAGCCGCCAGATGCTATCGCTGCGCAACTACCATCATCACCTCATCGCCCACAGCCACGAACATCCGCAACTGGTGTTCGGCCTGAAAGGACTGCTGGAATTCGAGATCGCCGGGCGCGGCAGCCGCGTCGGCGGGCAGAGTCTCGCGGTAATTCCGTCCGCCACTCACCATGCCTGTGCCAGTGTCACCGGCAGTCACTGTCTGGTGCTCGATCTCCCGTCGGAGAGCTGGGTTCGTCAGCGCTTGGGCCACCACACCGAACCCAGCATGCGTCTGATCGATCGGCCGGATACCGTGCGCCTGAACGCCAGCCAGCAGCGCTTGGTCGCCTGGCTGGCGCACAGCCCGATCAATGATCCATTGATTGCCGAACAGGGCGCCGTACTACTGGTCGCCAGTCTGGCCAGTGGACAACATATCCACCATGACCAACACGCGCTGCCGGTCGCCGCTATCGACGCTTTCATCGATCAGCATCTATCCCACCCGCTTCAGGTTGCCGACCTGGCCCGTATCGCCGGGTTGTCGGTGGCAGGTCTGCACGCGCGCTTTCTCCGCGAGACGGGCCGAACGCCGATGGAGCACGTACGGCAGCGCCGCTTGCAGCATGCCGAGGCGCTGCTGCACGACACCCGCCTGCCGATCGGCGAGATCGCCGCGCAGGTGGGCTATGCCTCGCAAAGCGCCTTCACCGCCGCACTGGTTCGCACGCGAGGCTGCACACCCCGCGCACTGCGACGCGAGCAGCGCGACAAAACCGGTGACTGACGCGACAGACACACTCCAAGCCACGGCCTAGCATGGTCCTGATTCGCAAGGTTCAGGTAGCCATGACCCTACTCATCCGTTCACAGCACCCCGCACGCTCACACCACTCGCTCGGGTGGATCGTTCCATGACGCCGCGCAACGCCCTGTTGGCCATCCATCTCGGCGCGCTGATGTTCGGCCTGTCCGGCGTGCTCGGAAAACTGGCCGAAAGCTCGGCGCTGATCATCACCTTTGGTCGTGCACTGTTCGCCGTGTTGGCCCTGCTGCTGGTGGCGCAGTTGCTGCGACCCAGCGGGGCGACGCCAAACTGGCGGCAGCGTGGCGGTCTGGCCTTGGGCGGGCTGTTACTGGGTGCGCACTGGTTGACGTTCTTCATCGCAGTGAAGATCGCTGGCGTCGGCATTGCAACCCTGGGCTTTGCCAGCTTCCCCGCCTTCACCGTGCTGCTCGAAGGCCTGTTGTTCCGCGAACGCACCCGCGCCATCGAGTTCGCCATGGTCGGGCTGGTCTGTGCCGGCCTGCTGCTTGTCGCGCCGGCGTTCGATCTCAACAGCGGACCGACTGCCGGATTGCTCTACGGTGTGCTTTCCGGCCTGCTGTTCGCGCTCCTGTCGCTGCTCAACCGTGCCGTCACCCGCGGCCTCGATCCGGTTCGCTCGGCGCTCTGGCAGAACCTGGCGATCCTCACAGCCCTGCTGCCATTCTGCTGGACGGCGATACCAGCGATACCCGCGCAGGACTGGCTCTGGCTGGCTCTGCTCGGCGTGCTCTGCACCGGACTCGCACACAGCCTGTTCGTCGCTAGCCTGCGGGTCCTGAAGGCGCGCACGACGTCGGTGATCTTCGCTCTCGAACCGGTCTACGGCATCGCCTTCGCCTGGTGGCTGTTCGGCGAGCAGCCAACACTGCGCATGCTGCTCGGCGGCGCCTTGATCATCATCGCCAGCGTGGTTACCAGCCGCTTGAAAAGCCCGCCGAGTGTCGTTCCGAAACTGGCCAGCTGACGCTCAGCGGTCGTTATGCCCCAACGAGCGCTGCGGGTCGATGCGATCACGCACGCGCTGCTTGAGCTCCTTCGCCTCGGGAAAGCCGCCATCGAGCTTGCGCTCCCAGATCTGCACGCCATCGCAGCTGATATGGAAGGTGCCGCCTGTGGCGGGCACCAGACAGACGCGGCCCAGGTCATCGGCAAAGGTCGACAGCAGCTCCTGTGCGAGCCAGGCAGCACGCAGCAGCCACTGACACTGGGTGCAATAGGTGATGACGATTTCCGGTTTGCTTGCGGTCATTCAGGACAGCTCCGAAGGGGGATACGGCAGCCTATAATAGCCGCCTCTCCACCCTTCCCCGGTTCAGCCATGCTCCGCCTGTTCGTTTCCCTGCTGATGCTGTTAACCCTGTCGCCGCTGTTCGCCGAGCCGGCTCAGCCGAAGACCGGGCTCGTTCTATCTGGCGGTGCGGCGCGCGGGCTGGCTCATGTCGGCGTGCTCAAGGCGCTGGAAGAGCAAGGCGTACGCATCGACGCCATCGCCGGCACCAGCATGGGCGCGGTGGTCGGCGGGTTATACGCGGCAGGCTACAGCGTTGCCGAACTCGAGCGCCTGGCATTGACCCTCGACTGGCAGCAAGTGCTGTCCGACGATCCGCCGCGCCAGGACATCCCCTACCGCCGCAAGCAGGACGACCGTGATTTCCTCATCAAGCAGAAGCTCAGCTTCCGCGACGACGGCAGCCTCGGCCTGCCGCTGGGCGTGATTCAAGGGCAGAACCTCGCGCTGCTGCTCGAGCGCCTGCTGGTGCACGCCAGCGACACCCGCGACTTCGACCAGCTGCCGATCCCCTTCCGCGCGGTGGCCACGGACATTGCCAACGATGAAAAGGTGGTCTTTCGCAGCGGCCACCTGCCCCAGGTGATTCGCGCCAGCATGTCGATTCCGGCCGTGTTCGCACCGGTGGAGCTGGACGGCCGTCTGCTGGTGGATGGCGGCATGGTCGACAACATCCCGATGGACGTGGCGCGCGACATGGGCGTCGACCGCCTGATCGTGGTGGACATCGGCACGCCGCTCAAGCCGCGCAAGGAATTGCTGACAGTAGTCGACGTGCTCAACCAGACCACCACCATGATGACCCGCCGCAACTCCGAAGCGCAGCTGGCCACCCTGCAGTCGCAGGACCTTCTGATCCAGCCGCCATTGGCCGCTTACGGCTCCACCGACTTCGCCCGCGCCGAACAGCTGGTCGATGCCGGCTACCGTGCCACATTGGCTCTGGAGGGACGTCTTGCCGAAATGCGCATCACCACCGGTGGCAATCCGGCACTGAGCCTTGCGCGCTCCAGCGACCCTCGAACACCGGTCATCACCGCTATTAGGGTGGAGAACGACTCGAAGGTCAGCGATGCGGTGATCCGCCGGCATGTCCGCCAGCCACTCGGTGAACCGCTGGATCTGGAGGACCTGCAGAAGGACATGGGCACCCTCTATGGCCTGGACTATTTCGAGCGCGTGGAATATCGCGTTCAACGCGGCAAGCTCGGCAATACGTTGGTCATCAACGCCCGCGAGAAGCGCACCGGCACCGACTACCTGCGACTGGGCCTGAGCCTGTCCGACGACTTCCGCGGCGACAGCGTATTCAACCTCGGTGCGAGTTATCGGAAGAACGGCATCAACGAACTGGGTGCCGAGTGGCTTACCCGCCTGCAGCTGGGTGATCGGCAGGAACTCTACAGCGAGTTCTACCAGCCACTGGATGCCGGCTCGCGCTGGTTCGTCGCGCCGAATCTGTTCGTCGAGGCGCAGAACGTCGAGTCCATTCTCGACAACGATCCGATTGCCGAGTACCGCCTGCAACGCTACGGCTACGGTTTCAATCTCGGCAGACAGATCGCCAACAATGGCGAGATCCGCTTTGGAGTCGGCCAGGCCTGGGGTGAGGCCGAAGTGCGAATCGGCGAACAGGATCTACCCGACTTCAGCTTTACCGAGGGCTACTACGAGCTGCAGTACTCGTTCGACACCCTCGACAACATCGACTTTCCCCGCGAAGGCGAGGATATCCGCCTGACCATGCGTCAGTACGACCCCAGCCTGAGTTCGGACCAGCGTTATCGACAGTGGCACCTCAAGCTGGACAAGGCACTCAGTCACGGTGCCAACACCTGGGTGCTCGGTGGGCGCTACGGTCGCACGCTGGATGACGCGGAAGTGGTGACGTCGAGCTTTCTGCTTGGCGGCGCGCGTCAGCTGTCGGGCTTCCGTCAGGATGCCCTGGCCGGCCAGAACGTCAGCCTGGCGCGCATGGTGTACTACCGTCGCGTGACGCCGCGAGCGTTTCAGCCGCTGGACTTCCCGCTCTATCTCGGTGGATCACTGGAGCGCGGTCGCGCCTGGAATGCCGACAATGCCTTCGACAGCGGCTATATCAACGCCGCGAGCATCTTTCTCGGCTACGACACGCCACTGGGGCCACTGAACTTCGGCTACGGCTTCAATGACGAGGACGAACAGGCGCTGTACATGAATCTGGGGCGCAGCTTCTAGACCGGCGTGCCCGGCCTGGATCAGCGTCGATCGAGATTGGCCAGGATCCGTGCATGCACCTGCTGGCACTTGCGCAGATCTTCCTCGTCGATCCCGGCAAAGGCTTCCTGACGCACCTGCGTGGAAATCGCCTCGATCTTCTCGATCAGCGGCCGTGCCGGCGCACCCAGGGAAATGCGCTTGGCCCGGCGATCCTCTGCAGACGCCTTACGATGCACCAGCCCCTGCGCTTCGAGACTATCGAGCAAGCGGGCCAGCGTCGGCCCTTCAACGGCAACGCTTTGGGCCAGCTCGCGCTGGGTGGGTTCGTGGTCGAAACGGGCCAGGTGCAGCAGCACCAGCCAGCGTGCCTGCGAGAGTCCGAGATCAGCCAGGCGTCGATCCAGTTCAGCGCGCCAGCCACGAGAAAGTTGCGCCAATTGCATGGCAAAGCGATGTTGCTCGGCGTACATGTACGGCCATTCCTGCAAAAACTAATTATTAGTGAGCTAACCACAGCTCCGAAAAGCAGGCAAGACGACCTTCGATCCCTGATCGAGCGACAGAAGTCGTAATGATGGCACGGCGGGCGTTGCAGCCCGGCAGACACCCGCTGTCGCAGCAGCTTCCGACCGAGCTGCAGGGATGCACCTGGTTACAATTCGAACTCGACCTGCAGTGCGGCACGCACGCAATAAAGCACCTGTTCGGGTACCCGCCCAGCGAACTGCTCGGCCACGGCGCTCACCGGTGGCAGCTCGCCCTCGCCGTCGAGAAAGGCCTCCTGGATTTCCCCGAGCAGATCCTCGGGCAGATCCAGCGCCTGTTCTAGGCTCAGCTGTTGCAGACCGATGGCTTCGGCGAGCATTGCGTAGACGTTCTTCTCACTGCAGTCGAGCTGACGCGCGATCTGTGCAGGCGTCATGCCTGCGCGCGCCAGCGTGATCAATTCGTGTCGTATATCGGCAGGTGACTTAGCCACTTCGACGCTGCCTTGCAGCACCTCCAGGAAGGCCTGACCGTAGCGCTCCAGCTTGCGCGCGCCGACACCGCTGATGGTGGCCATGTCCGACAGCGAGACCGGCTGGCTGCGTAGCATCTCCAGCAGCGTGGCATCCGGGAAAATCACATACGGCGGCACACCGTGTTCTTCGGCCAGTTTGCGGCGCAAGGTGCGCAGCGCTTCCCAGGTTTCCCGTTCCTCGCTGCGCACCAGCTGGCTGGCGGCACTGGCTGCCGGCTTCGGTGCCTTGCTGGTCAGATCACGGCGAAGTTCGAGGCTCACCTCTCCACGCAGCAATGGCCGGCAGCTGTCACTCAGACGCAGCCCACCGAAACCATCCAGGTCGACGTCCGCCAGCCCGCGCGCCACCAGCTGGCGAAACAGCGAACGCCACTCGGCCTCAGCCAGCGCCTTGCCCATACCGAACACGGACAGATGCTGATGGCCCAGGCCGCGGACCTTGTCATTGTCACGCCCGAGGAGGATGTCCGCCAGATGGCCGACGCCGTAACGCTGGCCGCTGCGGTAGATCGCCGATAGCGCCTGACGGGCAGGCTCGGTGGCATTCCAGGTCTGCACGCCATCGACGCAGTTGTCGCAGTGACCGCAGGGGTTGGGCAGCTCTTCATCGAAATACGCGAGCAGCGCCTGGCGCCGGCAGCGGGTTTCCTCGCAAAGCGCCAGCATGGCATCGAGCTTGTGCTGCTCGACCCGCTTGTGCCGCTCATCACCCTCTGAGTTGTTGAGCATCTGCTTGAGGAAGATCACATCCTGCAGGCCATAGGCCATCCAGGCGTCGGCAGGCAGCCCGTCGCGCCCTGCCCGTCCGGTTTCCTGATAGTAGGCTTCCAGCGACTTGGGCAGATCAAGGTGGGCGACGAAGCGCACGTTGGGCTTGTCGATCCCCATGCCGAAGGCGATGGTCGCGACCATGATCAGGCCTTCCTCGTTGAGGAAACGCTTCTGGTGATAGGCGCGCAGCTCGTTGGGCAGGCCCGCGTGGTAAGGCAGTGCCGGAAAGCCCTGCTCGCTGAGGAACGCAGCCAGGTCATCGACCTTCTTGCGCGACATGCAATAGACAATGCCGGCATCGCCGCGGCGTTCGGCTAGGAAACCCAGCAGCTGCTTGCGCGGCTGCTCCTTGGGCACGATGCGATAGAAGATGTTCGGTCGGTCGAAACTGGAGAGAAACCGTTCGGCGTTCTCCAGATGCAGACGCTGGACGATTTCTTTCCGCGTCCGCTTGTCCGCCGTCGCGGTAAGCGCAATACGCGGCACGCCAGGAAACAGTTCGGCCAGCTGGCCCAGCTGCATGTACTCGGGACGGAAATCGTGCCCCCACTGGGAGACGCAATGGGCCTCGTCGATGGCAAACAGGGCGATATCCAGCCGCTGCAGGAACGCCAGCATGCGGGGCTGAACCAGTCGCTCAGGCGCGAGATAGAGCATCTTGATCTCGTTGCGTCGGATGCGCTCAGCGATCTCGCGCTGCTCATCGGCGCTCAGCGTCGAGTTGAGCGCAACGGCCGAGACGCCCAGCTCGTCGAGTGTCGCGACCTGGTCGTCCATCAGCGCGATCAGCGGCGAAACCACCACCGCCAGTCCTTCGCGCAAGAGCGCCGGAACCTGGTAGCACAGGGACTTGCCGCCGCCGGTCGGCATCAGTACCAGCGCATCGCCGCCACTGCCGACACGCTCGATGATCGCGCCCTGGTTGCCACGAAACGCGTCGTAGCCGAATACGTCTTTAAGGATGCGCTGTGCCTGGTCGAGCATGCCGGTCTCCGAAACAAGGCGCGCAGTATACGCGAGCGCATCACGGAGTTCAGGACCGCTACGCCATTGCCGGATCGGCTGCACGCAGGCGGCGGACGAGGCGCGAGTAGCCTGGACACCGCGCCTCGTCTAGAATCCGGGTTGTCTTCCCACCCCAAGGTAGTTCCCGATGTCATTCGCCGAGCAACTCGCCCGCCTGCAAGTCTTCCTGGATGCAGATGATCTGCATGAGGAAGCACTGGATTACATCGCCGCCCATGGCTACCTGACAGCGCTGTGCATCTGCTCCGAACAGGTGCCCGAGCGTGAATGGATCGACGCGCTGTTCTCCGAACCACCCAAGTACAAGGACGACACCGAGCGCGAAGCCATCGAGGCCACGCTGGTTCAGCTCAAGGCACATATTGCTCGCCAGCTGGCCAGTGACGAGGACATGGAACTGCCGTGCGAACTGGACCTGGGTGAAGAGCCGGACGAATCCGATCTGCGCGGTTGGTGTATCGGCTTCATGGAGGGCGTGTTCATGCGCGAGGCGGTCTGGTTCGAGGACTCCGAAGAGGAAGTCAGCGAGCTGCTGCTGCCGATCATGGTCGGTTCGGGCCTGTTCGACGAGCAACCGGAATTCGCCGATATCGCCGACAACCCCGAGCTGGTCGACGAAATGGTGGCGCAGATCCCCGAGCTACTGACTGCCCTCTACCTGATCTGCCATGCCCCCGAGGAAAAGCCAGCCCTGCTCAAGCCGCGTCGCCACTGACCGGCTGCGACGTGGCCAAGCGTCAAGGTGGGCGTCACGCTCACCTGCAACGGTGCGACTGCCGGAGCGCAGTCGCCGGCGCGTCGCCCCACTGCCGGACCTGTCCCGCTGGCTAGCACCACAGGAGGGAAAGGCATTGTTCTGCACATTTCGATGCCCATCGCGAATATCTGACGACGCTGACGTGAGCCAGCCGAGCACAGATCGCAGCGAATCGAAGAACCGGGCTGACTAGTACCATGGCCCATCGCGATATCCGGCAGCATCGCAACCCTCTGATCCGATCGATCCTGCTCGGCGTCGGCTGGCTGGCCGTTGTGCTGGGCGTCGTCGGCATCTTCCTGCCCGTCCTGCCGACCACGCCATTCCTGCTGCTGGCCGCGGCCTGTTTCGTGCGTAGCTCGCAACGTTTCTATGACTGGCTGGTAGGCCACCCACGGCTCGGTCCGTGGTTTCGTGACTACCTGGAAGGGAACGGTATTCCGCTCAAGGGCAAGGTATACGCCATCGCCACCATGTGGATAAGCATCGGCATATCCTGCTGGCTGGTGCCACTGATGTGGGCCCGCATCGGGATGCTACTAAGCGCGACGCTGGTGACGCTCTACATCCTCAGGCAGAAAACATTGCCGGTCAGCAATGACACTGGTTTCAGGTAAGTCAGCTCCGCACGGCCATAGCGCTTTCGCTCGCATACCTCTAGGTGTCGGCATGATTACGCTGATATACCTCTCGCCCCATCGCATCGATCTGACCCTCGATCAAGGCGTCGAACGGACGGAGCAACTCATCGAATCGGCTGGGGCTTTCCAGTAGGTTAAGTGCCGTAACGATCGCCTCGATTGTCGACAACGCGCCGGGCATTGGCGCTTTTCGCAAGCGGTAGCGGGAGCTCAGCCCTTCTGGCAGCGCGACCCGCGGCAACCCAGCCAGCCATGGATTGACGTGCAGGATCTTGCGCGCCTTTCGCCAGGTCCCATCCGGCACGATCAGGCGCACGGGTTGGGCGGCATCGGCCAGACTCCCTAGCGGTATGGCATCTTCGCCGGGAAATAACAGGTAGCTCGGCCGTGCAGCATCGCAATCGTCCTCGAAGCGCTCGCCCACCCGCAGCTCTGCGTTGCACAGCCCCAAGACGGCCAGGCGCGCCGTATTGAGCGCATGATTCGCTTCACTGAAATGCTGGAGGATGAGCACCTGGGTACGGCTATCCAGCGCTGGTATCAGCGCGCAAAGGCACAGGGAAGACGGGCGCTGGCAGCGTGAGCATCGTGGACGGGACATGGTTCACCTCGGCGGCGGAGTCTGCCATAACGGCCACTGCTCTGCAGAGCGACTATGCTTGCGACGTCCCCGCATGAGGAGCAGGCATGATCACCGTCCACCATTTGAACCACTCCCGCTCGCACCGCGTCCTGTGGCTGCTGGAAGAACTGGAACTGCTTTACGAGCTGAAGCGTTACCCGCGCGATCCGAAGACCATGCTCGCGCCAGCAGAGCTGAAAGCCGTACACCCACTGGGCAAGTCTCCGGTGATCACCGACGACGACCTGACGCTGGCCGAATCGGCAGCCATCCTCGAATACCTGCTGGAACGCTATGGCAACGGACGCCTGATGCCGCAGGGCAGCACTCCGGAATACCGTCGTTTTCGCTACTGGATGCACTACGCGGAAGGCTCTGCGATGCCCCCACTGCTACTGCGGCTGGTATTCGACCGCGTCGCCAATGGGCCGATGCCGTTCTTTGTTCGCCCCATCGCACGCGCAATCGCCAAGGGCGCTAACAGCGCCTTCATCGGGCCACAACTGAAGACCCATCTCGATTACATGGAAGCGGAACTGGAGAAGTCCGACTGGTTTGCAGGCAACACGTTCAGCGCAGCGGATATACAGATGAGCTTCCCGCTGGAAGCTGCCCGTGCCAGAGCTGGCCTGGACGAGAGTCGCCCACGCCTGATGGATTTTTTGCAGCGGATACAGCAGCGGCCCGCTTACAAACGAGCCGTGGAGCGCGGAGGACCCGCCTTGCCCACCGCGTAGACGCCACCAAACTCAGCGGCGACGGTGATCCTGCTCGCGCGGGGCACGTACCGGGATAGGTTGCATACGAGGCGGTTCGATCAAACCAAGAGCGACCGCCAACTTCCAGAACATCTCGTTGAGCCTTGCTTTCATGGTCACACCCTCCTGCGAAATAACGGGCTACATCGGAGCCATGCGGGCTTCGTGGACAGCATAATTCAACTTTGGCTCCGGCGCTCGTGCCCTTTGCAAGCGCAATCCCCGAATGGAGCGCCGCTTTGTTACGGCGCTTTACAACTGCGACCGAGGCCGCGCTGAGGCGTTCAAACGAATTCGCCGCCGGTCTTCAGTTGCGATCGGCCTTGCGTCGATAAGGGAACACATCGATCACCTTGCCGCTGCTAATGGCGTCCTGCAGCCCTTTCCAGTAATCAGCATCGTAGAGCTCGCCATGCAAGCTGGCGAAAAGCAGGCGCTGACCATGGTCAGCGAACAGAAAGCGCGGGAATTCCTCGGGAAATACATCGTTCGGCCCCACCGAATACCAGGGCTCGGACGCCATTTCATCCTCGGGATAGCGCGGCGGCGGAATATGGCGGAAATTCACTTCGGTCAGAAAGCTGATCTCGTCATAGTCGTAGAACACCACCCGACCATGGCGGGTGACACCGAAGTTCTTCAGCAGCATGTCGCCGGGAAAGATATTCGCCGCCGCCAACTGTTTGATCGCCAGCCCGTAGTCTTCCAGCACCTCGCGCACCTGCTCGTCGCTGGCATGCTCGAGGTAGAGATTCAGGGGCGTCATGCGGCGCTCGGTCCAGCAGTGGCGCACCAGCACGGTATCGTCCTGCACCTCGACCGTTGACGGCGCCACCTCAAGCAGTTCGGCCAGACATTCCGGATCGAATTTCGCCTTGGGGAAACGGAAATCTGCGAACTCCTGGGTGTCGGCCATGCGCCCTACCCGGTCGACGCTCTTCACCAGCCGATACTTCTCGATCACCGTGGCTCGGTTGACGCTCTTGATCGGCGAGAAGCGGTCCTTGATCAGCTTGAACACCGTATTGAAGCCTGGCAGCGTGAACACCGTCATCACCATGCCGCGAACGCCGGGCGCCATGACGAAGCGGTCGTCAGTATTGGCCAGGTGATCGATCAGCGCACGATAGAACTCCGACTTACCGTGCTTGTAGAAGCCGATCGAGGTGTACAGCTCGGCGATGTGCTTGCCGGGCAGGATGCGCTTGAGGAAGCCGACAAACTCCGCCGGAATCGGCACCTCGACCATGAAATACGAGCGGGTGAAGGAGAAGATGATCGACACCTCCGCCTCGTCGGTAATCAGCGCGTCGGCAATGATGCCTTCACCCTCGCGGTGCAGTAGCGGGATGACCAGCGGCCACTGTTCGTCGCGGGTGAAGATCCGCCCAAGCAGGTATGCCCCCTTGTTGCGATAGAGCACCGAGACGAACAGCTCCACGGTCAGCTCCGGATCCTTGCAGACCCAGTCGGGCAGGGTCTCGTGCAATTGCGCCTGCAGGCGCCGCTGGTCTCCTGGCAAGTCGCAGTAGGGCACGGCGAATGCGTAATCGCCAAGGATCTGTTCGAGCATCCCGCTCAAGTCGCCGTTGGGCTGGTAGGTACGGGTTTGCGCCAGCCGTTCATGAGCACGCACCGCCGGTCGTGTGGTATGGATGAACATGGTGCCGTCGCTGATGCAGTCATGGCTGAACAGCCCACAGAAGATGGAGTTGTACCAGGTCTCCGACAGCTCGTCGTCGAAGCGTGGGTTGATCAACTCGATGTAGGCACTTTTGATCTGCGGCCAGGCCTCGACCTGAAGCAGGTCGGCGTGATCGAAACCGGCCAGCAGGCCACGCCGGGTTTCACCAACCTTCTCTTCGTAGAGGTTGATCCGCGCCGCCGATGCGCGCTGCGCTTCCTGCCATTGCGCCTGCTCGAAGCGCGCCCGCGCGCCTTCGGTGATCAGGCGAAAGTGCTCTCGGTAGTCGTCGAAGCCCAGAAGGATCTGCCGAGCGATTTCAGCGGCCAGTTTCTGCTGCACCATGATGCACCCACTGCAGGACATGAACGTCCGCCGAGCTTAGCAGCACGCAGTTTGAAAGTCGGTTTCGGATTGCCAGTTGGCTGATGGGCGACAACACTTGCAGCTCCCTTCCGGTGGAGCCGCCCCATGCGCCCGCTCGACATGTTCCGCCTGCTTGCTCTCGCCGCCATCTGGGGCGCAAGTTTTCTTTTTCTACGCATCATTGCCCCAGTGCTCGGCACCTTTCCCACGGCGTTCTTTCGTGTGTTTCTGGCAACCGCAGGGCTGCTGGTCATCCTGCTGTTACTGCGCACGCGCTGGGATTTTCGCGGCAAGCTGGGGTTGTGCCTGGTGCTGGGCGTGATCAATTCCGGCTTGCCGTTCGCACTGTATTCGGTGGCCGCGCAGCTGGTGCCGGCTGGCTATTCGGCGATCTTCAATGCCACCACGCCGATGATGGGCGTACTGATCGGCGCCCTGTTCTTCGCCGAGGAGTTGACGCTCGCGAAGATTATCGGCGTTTTCAGCGGGCTCGGAGGTGTGGCATTGCTGATGCGAATCGGGCCGGTGCCATTCGACACGGAGCTGCTGCTCGGCGCACTGGCATGCCTGGGCGCCACCGCCTGTTATGGCTTCGGCGGCTTTCTCACCCGCCGCTGGATCAACCAGGGCGAAGGCCTGGACAGCGAGATGGTCGCATTCGGTAGCCAGCTCGGTGCGACACTGTGCCTGTTACCATTGTTCGGACTGTCGTTGCTGAATGCGCCGCCGGTGAACTGGGGCGATTCGACGGTCTGGCTGAGTCTGCTGGGTCTGGGGCTGGTCTGTACGGCGTTCGCCTACATCCTCTACTTCCGCTTGCTAGCGGATATCGGACCGGTCAAGACACTGACGGTAACCTTCCTGATCCCACCATTTGGCGTGTTGTGGGGCGTTATCTTTCTTGATGAGCCACTTTCCTGGGCTTACGTCCAGGGCGGTGCGCTGATCGCGCTCGCGCTGTGGTTGATTCTGCGCCAGGCGCCAACCACACGGCCAACGGCGCAGTTGCGACGCAGCTGAATTGCTCAGCGGCGTCGCACCGCATCACTGCACCAGTTCCTGCTCGCTGAACATGTCGGTGAACAGCATGCTGGATAGGTAGCGCTCGCCGGAATCCGGCAGGATCACCACGATGTTCTTGCCCTGCATCTCTGGACGCTCGGCCAGACGGACCGCCGCAGCCATCGCCGCGCCGCAGGAAATGCCGCAAAGAATGCCCTCTTCGCGCATCAGCCGCAGCGCCATCTGTTTGGCCTCCTCGTCGTCGACGAGTTCGACCTGATCGACCATGGACAGGTCGAGGTTCTTTGGCACGAAGCCTGCGCCGATCCCCTGAATCTTGTGCGGGCTGGGCTTGACCTCGTCACCCGCCAAGGTCTGGCTGATAACCGGCGAGCTGGTCGGCTCCACGGCAACGCTGAGGATCTGCTTGCCCTTGGTGTTCTTGATGTAGCGCGAAACACCGGTAATGGTGCCGCCCGTTCCGACGCCGGCCACCAGCACATCGATGCTGCCGTCGGTGTCGTTCCAGATCTCCGGGCCGGTGGTCTTTTCATGGATCGCCGGGTTGGACGGGTTCTCGAACTGCTGCGGCATGTAGTACTGCTCGGGGTTCGAAGCCGCGATTTCGGCGGCCTTCTCGATCGCGCCCTTCATGCCCTTCGCCGGCTCGGTAAGCACCAGTTCGGCACCAAGAGCTTTCAGCACCTTGCGCCGCTCAAGGCTCATGGAAGCCGGCATGGTGAGCATGAGCTTGTAGCCGCGTGCAGCGGCAACGAAGGCCAGACCGATCCCGGTATTGCCCGAGGTTGGCTCGACCAGCGTCATGCCGGGCTTTATCCGGCCGCTGTCTTCGGCATCCCAGATCATCCCGGCACCGATTCGGCACTTAACGGAGTAGGCCGGGTTCTGGCCTTCGATCTTGGCCATGATGCTGACGCCCTTGGGACCAAGGCGGTTGATCATGACCAACGGGGTGTTGCCGATGGAGCGTGCGTTGTCTGCGAATATGCGACTCATGGGAATGCCCTGTCCGAGGTGTACCAGACCAATCAGCCTATGTGCAGTCCAGGCGTCAGTCCAGCCGAACTCACGGCGGAAACCTGGGGTCCATCGTCAACACGCCCACATCCCCGGAATGCCATGACCCGTCGCCTGCTTCCCCTGTGGATTCTTCTCGCACTTGGCCTGCTGCTGATCGTGCTGCACCTCGCCCTGCCCCATCTGGTGCGTAATTATCTGAACGAAAAGATGGCCGACATGGGCGACTATCAGGGCCATGTCGAAGACGTCGATCTGGCTTGGTGGCGCGGGGCTTATCGCGTCGAAGGGCTGCTGATCGAGAAGAAGGACAAGCGCGTACAGGCGCCGCTGTTGAAGGCGCCAGGTATTGATATCGCCATCAGCTGGGACGCAATCCTGCGGCACCGCGAGATCGTCGGTGAGGTGATCTTCGAACAACCGCACCTGAACTTCGTCGATGGCGGCGACAGCGGCGATTCACAAAGCGGTAAAGGAGTCGATTGGCGCGACCAGCTCGATGCCCTGATACCGATCACGCTGAACGAGATTCGCGTTGTCGATGGACAGCTGTCCTTTCGCAACTTCTCTTCCGACCCACAGGTGCACGTCTACGCCAGCGACATCCAGGCCAGCCTGTATAACCTGACCAACACCGATGATGCCGATGGCACCCGCACGGCAGCGTTCGAGGGCACCGGCAAGCTGTTCGACCAGGCACCGATCGAGGCGACGGCCAGCTTCGACCCATTTACCGACTGGGAGGACTTCGAGGTCAATCTGCGCGTCACCGAGGTACCGCTAAAGCAGCTGAACGACCTCAGTCGCGCCTATGCCAACTTCGATTTCGTCGGCGGAACGGGTGATCTCGTCCTCGAAGTGCAGGCCACCGACAGTCAGCTCGACGGCTACATCAAGCCGTTGCTGCGCAATGTCGACATCTTCGATTACGAACAGGATGTCGCCAACGAGGACAAAGGTTTCTTTCGCGGCCTCTGGGAGGCAGTGGTCGGGGGCGGGCAGGAGGTGCTTGAAAACCAGCGCAAGGATCAGTTCGCGACCCGTGTCGAGCTGTCCGGCACCACCCGCGAAACCGACGTGAGCCCATTCCAGGCCTTCGTCGAGATACTGCGCAACGCCTTCGTCGAAGCTTTCTCGGCTCGATTCGAACGATCCGTGAGCGATGACGAGTGACCAAGCGGCGTCACCAGAAGCGCACATGCAGCCATTCAGTGACTGAATGATGCTCTCGCGTTCACACTCAAGCGAGCTTCCCTTATAGTCCCCTCCTGACTACAACGAGCGCCTGCGTGCCAGGCCCGCCGAAGGAATCCGCAATGAAATTCGAAGGCACCCAGTCCTACGTCGCCACCGACGACCTGAAACTCGCGGTCAACGCCGCCATCACCCTGCAGCGCCCCCTGCTGGTAAAGGGCGAACCGGGCACCGGCAAGACCATGCTGGCCGAGCAGCTGGCCGAATCCTTCGGCGCCAAACTCATCACCTGGCACATCAAGTCCACCACCAAGGCCCACCAGGGCCTCTACGAATACGACGCGGTCAGCCGGCTGCGTGATTCGCAGCTTGGCGTGGACAAGGTCCACGACGTGAAGAACTACATCAAGAAGGGCAAGCTGTGGGAGGCCTTCGAAAGCGAGGAGCGGGTCATCCTGCTGATCGACGAGATCGACAAGGCCGACATCGAGTTTCCCAACGACCTGTTGCAGGAACTCGACAAGATGGAGTTCTACGTCTACGAGACCAACGAAACCATCAAGGCAACGCAGCGGCCGATCATCATCATCACCTCCAACAACGAGAAGGAACTGCCGGACGCCTTCCTGCGCCGCTGCTTCTTCCACTACATCGCCTTCCCGGACCGCGAGACGCTGCAGAAGATCGTCGACGTGCACTATCCGGGCATCAAGCAGTCGCTGGTCAGCGAAGCCCTGGACGTGTTCTTCGACGTGCGCAAGGTGCCGGGCCTGAAGAAGAAACCCTCGACTTCCGAGCTGGTCGACTGGCTGAAGCTGCTGATGGCCGACAACATCGGCGAAGCCGTGCTGCGCGAGCGCGACCCGACCCGTGCGATCCCGCCGCTGGCCGGTGCGCTGGTCAAGAACGAGCAGGACGTGATGCTGCTCGAGCGTCTAGCCTTCATGAGCCGACGCGCCAACAGCCGCTGATCGGCGCCGGTTTCCGGTGGAGCCGGCCGTGCACTCACTGGAGGAAGAAACCATGCAAACGCATACCGGTAGTTGCCTGTGCGGGGTCGTGCGCTATCGCATCGACGCTCCCATCGACGCGCTGACCCATTGCCACTGCAAGATGTGCCGCAAGGCCCACGGCGCCGCATTCGCCACCTATGCGAGCGTACCGCTGGATGCCTTCCACTTCATGTCCGGCAAGGATCAGCTCGGCGTCTACCATTCCTCCGAGCACGTCACGCGCACCTTCTGCATTCGATGCGGTGCCAATCTGCTGTTCGTCGACAACCGCGAACATGAGGTCGGCGTCGCCGCCGGCACCCTCGACTCACCGCTGCCGGAGCCGCCGCAATCGCATATCTACGTCGACTCGAAGGCCGACTGGTATGCGATTCGCGACGGGATGCCCCAACACAACGGCGACAGCCCACGCTGAGCGCCCGAATATCGCGCCGACCTCGGCGCCAGAGGTTTCTGCCATGCTGCTTGGCCTGTTCAACGAGATGCACGCCGCCAAGGTGCCGGTATCGGTGCGCGAACTGCTGGATCTGATCGATGCGCTCAAGCACCGCGTCGTGTTCGCCGACATGGACGAGTTCTATTTCCTGGCACGCACGGTGATGGTCAAGGACGAGCGCCACTTCGACAAATTCGACCGGGCCTTCGGTGCCTATTTCAAAGGCCTGGAAAACCTCGATCAGCATCTCGAGGCGCTGATCCCCGAAGACTGGCTGCGCAAGGAATTCGAGCGCAGCCTGACAGACGAGGAACGAGCGCAGATCCAGTCCCTAGGCGGCCTGGACAAGCTGATCGAAGAGTTCAAAAAGCGTCTCGAGGAACAGAAGGAACGCCACGCCGGCGGCAACAAGTGGATCGGCACCGGCGGCACCAGCCCCTTCGGATCGGGCGGCTACAACCCCGAAGGCATCCGCATTGGCGACGCCGGCAAGCGCCAGGGCAAGGCGGTGAAGGTCTGGGACCAGCGCGAGTACAAGAACCTCGACGACCAGGTCGAGCTCGGTACGCGCAACATCAAGATCGCCCTGCGCCGCCTGCGCAAGTTCGCCCGCCAGGGCGCGGCGGACGAGCTGGATATCGACGGCACCATCGACCATACCGCGCGAGATGCCGGCCTGCTCAACATCCAGATGCGCCCGGAGCGGCGCAACGCGGTGAAGCTGCTGATCCTGTTCGACATCGGCGGTTCGATGGACGCCCACGTGAAGGTCTGCGAAGAGCTGTTCTCGGCCTGCAAGACCGAGTTCAAGCACCTCGAGTACTTTTACTTCCACAACTTCATTTACGAGTCGGTGTGGAAGAACAATTTCCGCCGCACTTCGGAACGCACGTCGACCCTGGACGTGCTGCACAAGTACGGCGCGGACTACAAGGTTGTGTTCGTCGGCGACGCGGCGATGGCACCCTATGAGGTCACCCAGCCGGGCGGTAGCGTCGAGCACTGGAACGAGGAAGCCGGCTACGTCTGGATGCAGCGCTTCATGGAAAAGTACAAGAAGCTCATCTGGATCAACCCCTACCCAAAAGACACCTGGGGCTACACCACGTCCACCGGCATCATCCGCGAGCTGGTGGAGGACCGCATGTATCCGCTGACGCTGAGCGGGCTCGAGGACGGGATGAAGTTTCTGGCGAAGTGAGTTGATCCGTCCGTTCGCCAGCCACTACCTGAGCCGCGACTAGCCCAGGCAATCGGCAGTGCAACCTTCAAGTCACGAGCGAAAGGCACGGTAGCGGCGCCGCGAGCGAAACGGGAAGCTTGCCGCCAGCAGCAGGCTCTCCACCAGCCAGGTTAGCAACAGTGCGCAACTCAGCCCCCAGGCAATGGCTTCGGGCGCCAGCAGGACCTGGAAGCGATAGCTGCTCCAGACCTGCTCGCGCAGACTGCGCTCGGCGCCGAGCAGTACGTGAATGGCGCGTGCGTACCACGGTCGCTGCATCGCCTGCCACTCGCGCTCGAGCAGGCGGGCCCGCGCCACCAGATGCTCGACGCTTTGAGCGTCGTTCTGGAAAACCGGGTCGTCGCTATCTCGATAGTGCTGCACTAGCGCATCCAGATCGCCGCTGAAGAAGCGCCGCGCTGTGTCCTGAAAGCCGTGCAAACCCTGCTCGGCCTCAAGGCGCCTCGCCTCGACGTGCTTGGCATAGGCATCGATGAAACCCGGCACCTGTACGCCCACCAGCAAGCCGAACGCAAAAAGGGTCAGGCGCAGATAACTTCTCAGCATGTCGCCACCTTGCCCTGCGCGACGCATTCGCCCTGTTGCCAGAGGCTCCATTGACCGGGCTCGTGCAGGGTCCATTGCTCGTTATTGGTCAGCGGTTCGGTCGCCAGCACGGTGACGACATCGTCAGGGGTGGTTTCGGCATGGAAGTTCACCGTCAGCTCGGCATCTCTGAGCTGAGCAGGGCCGAACGGGGCGCGCCGGGTAATCTCCGCCAGCTTGGTGCTGCAGAAGCTGAACAACCATTCACCGTTGCTCAGCAGGCAATTGAACACGCCCTTGCGGCGATACTCATTGCAGGCGCCGAGCAACACGGGCAGCAGGCTCTGCGGGTCGCAGCGGTCAGGGAAATCCAGTCGGATGCGGTTCAGCAGGTCGCAGAAGGCGCGCTCGCTATCGGTGTCGCCGACCGGGCGATAGATGCCCTTGCCGGGCTCGAAGTCCGAAAGCTGGCCGTTGTGCGCGAAGCACCAGTGCTGCCCCCAGAGTTCGCGGACGAAGGGGTGGGTATTGACCAGGGAAACCTTGCCGACATTGGCGTGGCGGATATGGCCGATTACCACTTCGCTCTTGATCAGGTAGCGCTGCACCATCTTCGCCACCTCGGACTCGCAACTGGCGACCGGGTCCTGAAACAACCGCAAGCCGCGCCCCTCATAGAAGGCGATACCCCAGCCATCCTTGTGTGGGCCGGTCTTGCCGCCCCGCTGCATCAGACCGGTGAAGCTGAAAACGATATCGGTTGGAACATTGGCGCTCATGCCCAGCAGCTCGCACATGCGTCATCTCCGCTCGGTGTCTGTGAATCGCTCGACTAGAGCCTGGGTTCGGTGCGCATCCGCCCGCGTGACGGCGTGTAGTCCAGCTCGTCATCGCTGTCATCTTCCATACGTTCGCGCAGCGTCCGGCTGTCCTCGGCTTCGTCCGCAGTGTCGCGGCGGCGTCGATACTTTCGCTCGATCGGCCAGCGTATGGCGACGAGCAGCAGATACAGGCCGAACGCGATCAGCCCGTACATGGCCAGATCCGCCACGGCGCGCCAGGCGTTGTTGCCCACCTGGAAGATCATGTCCATGGCGGTAATGGCCACCGCCGGCGCGAAGAGTTCCTTCGCAGGGTCGACGATGGTCGGCGTGAACAGCAACACAGCCGCGATCAGCCGTAGCGGTTCGCGCAACCAGCGCCACATTCCGCGCGTCACCCGGAACCAGAACAGCAGGCATCCCAGCGCGGCTATCCCGTAGAGAGCCCAGGCGAGCGAATAATCGGAGTCGAACATCAGCATGGTGTTTTCTCGGTGACAGCCGTTCACAACTGCCAGCGGCGGCTGGCGAGGCAACAGGGCGCATTCAGCGCCGCCACGGGCATGCTATGCGTCGCAGCGACAAGGGCGGCCATGATAGCAGCCTGTGTCCCTCCGCCGTCATCGATGGTGACAACAAGCCACTGGCGAAGGCCGAAGCAAGGTCGTATAAACCTCTTAAACGAGGGGTTATCCCCAAACATCGCCGGGACGGCTGCCTCAGGCAACCGGCAAGCAAGGAGAAACACGCCATGCCCTACCAACACATACTGGTCGCCATCGACCTGACCGAAGAGTGCCATCCGGTCGTGGCTCGCGCCCAGGCGCTGGCCAGCACCTCGAATGCCAAGCTGAGCCTGGTGCACATCATCGAGCCGATGGCCATGGCCTTCGGCGGCGACGTGCCGATGGACCTTTCGATGCTGCAACAACAGCAGTTCGACCAGGCACGCGAACGCATGAACGGCTTCGCCGACAGCTACCCGGGCCTGGCACCGGAGAATCGCCACCTCGCCTACGGACAGCCCCGCCAGGAAGTACACCGCCTGGCGAAGGAACAGGGCTGTGATTTGATCGTGGTCGGCAGCCATGGTCGCCACGGACTCGCCCTGCTGCTGGGGTCGACCGCCAACGACATCCTCCACGGCGCGCCATGCGATGTACTGGCCGTGCGTTTGAAAAAGGCCGATTAGCCAGGTCGCCGCGCAGGGTGAAGCCACTCTGCGCAAGCTGGCGAGGTCAGACCGCTTCGACGCCCTCGCCCGCACTCATCACCAGCGGGCGGATCTTCTGCAGTTGCGTCTCGAGCGAATAGGTCAGGCTCGACGCCATGGAAAAGAAGGTCAGGAAGGCCTTGAGATTGGAGTCGGCGTGACAGGTATCGTGAATACGCTGCCAGAACGCCTGGTTGACCAGTTGCAGCTGCTGAAATGAACGCACCAGCCCGCGCAGTTCCCAGTCCGCATGGCGACCCTCGCGCAGGTTGAAATACTGCCGCGCCAGATAGAGCGATACCGCCCGCAAAACGAACTCGTTGTTGCTGGCAAATGGCAAATGCTGCTTGGCCATGGGCTTGAGTCCGCCGAGCACCGGGCAGGCGCTGGTAGCCATGATAACCCCGAGCAGTGCCCGCAGCCCCTCGTCCAGACCAACCTGCTTGGTGTACTCACGCTCCGGGGTGCGCACCCATACCAAGGCCTTCTTCACTGCCGGCAGGCCCTGGAAATCCTCGATCACCCGGTGCAGGTCGACCGCCGCCGGGCAATGGCTGAAATCGTCCTTGCTCAGTGGGCAATTCGAGCAGCGCTGATGCTCCAGACGGGTCCATTTCGGCGCCTGCGCGGCGACCTCCCTGTCGTACTCACGATCCAGCTCGATCCTGTAGCTGAAGTCGTGTTCATCATCCAGGGTAATGCGGTATTCGATTGCCATTAACGCTCCATCATGACTGCATGATCCGATGCGGATACTTAACTACGCGCCAGCACGCCGGGCATTGATCCATCTCATAAGCCGTGATGGGGAGCCGCATCGCCGGGCAGCGATTGGTGCGGCGCGGGTCCCAGAAACCCGCCCCCCTGCTCGTCAGTGTGGCGGGGTTACTCCTCCAGCTCTGCCCAGCGCTCCAGCAAGCCGTCCAGCTCCAGCTGCAGCGCTTCAAGGCGACTCAGCACCGCAGCGGTCACGTCTGCCGGCTGCTGATAGAAGGCCGGATCAGAGATCTGCGTCTGGAGCGCCTCGATAGCCTGTTCCGCCTCATCGATCTTGCCCGGCAAGGCCTCGAGCTCGCGCTGCAACTTGTAGCTGAGCTTCTTCTTCGCCGGCGCGACCTCGGCAGCTGCCGACGCGACCGGAGGCTGCTGCGCTTTCTTGGCGTCCTTCGTCTCGCCGCCGGACTCTGCAACACCCAACAAACGCGGCGAACCACCCTGGCGCAACCAGTCCTGGTAGCCACCAACGTACTCGCGTACCTCACCGCCGCCCTGGAAAACCAAGGTGCTGGTGACCACGTTGTCGAGAAAGGCCCGGTCATGGCTCACCATCAATACGGTGCCCTGGAAACCGAGCAACACCTCTTCGAGCAACTCGAGAGTTTCCACGTCGAGGTCGTTGGTCGGTTCGTCGAGCACCAGCAGGTTGGCCGGCTTACTGAACAGCTTGGCCAGCAAGAGCCGTGCCCGCTCGCCTCCAGACAGCGCCTTGACCGGCGTCCGTGCCCGCTGCGGGCTGAACAGGAAGTCGCCGAGATAGCTCAGGACATGACGATTCTGGCCATCGATGGTGATGAACTCACGTCCTTCGGCGAGGTTGTCGACCACGGTCTTTTCCAGCTCCAGCTGGTGACGCAATTGGTCGAAATACGCCACTTCCAGCTTGGTGCCGAACTCGATCGAGCCGCTGCTGGGCTGCAGTTCACCCAGCAGCAGCTTGAGCAGCGTGCTCTTGCCGGTACCGTTGGCGCCGAGCAGGCCGATGCGGTCGCCGCGCTGAATGACGAGGGAAAAGTCGCGGATCAGCGGTTCGCCGCCCGGATGAGCGAAGCTGATGTGCTCGGCAACGACAACCTGTTTGCCGGACTTTTCCGCGGTTTCCACCTGGAAAGTCGCCTTGCCTTGCACATTACGGCGCTCGCTGCGCTCGGCACGCAGCGCCTTGAGGGCACGCACTCGACCCTCGTTACGGGTGCGCCGCGCCTTGATGCCCTGGCGAATCCACACTTCCTCCTGGGCGAGCTTCTTGTCGAACAGGGCGTTGGCGGTTTCTTCCGCGGCCAGCTGCTGCTCCTTGTGCACCAGGAAGCTGGCGTAATCGCCGTTCCAGTCGATCAGGTGGCCACGGTCCAGCTCCAGAATGCGGGTCGCCAGGTTCTGCAGGAAGGCGCGGTCGTGGGTGATGAACAGCACGGCACCGTTGAAGCCGGTCAGCGCTTCCTCCAGCCAGGCGATGGCGCCGATGTCCAGGTGGTTCGTGGGCTCGTCGAGCAGCAGCAGGTCGGGTTCGGACACCAGCGCCTGAGCCAGCAGCACTCGCCGCCGCCAGCCCCCGGACAACTCGGCAAGGGTGCGATCGGCGGGCAGCTGCAGGCGGCTGAGCGTGCTTTCCACCAGCTGCTGCAAGCGCCAGCCATCCTTGGCTTCCAGGGCCTGCTGAACATGCATGAGCTTGTCGAGGTCGTCCTGATCCTGAATGTTCATGCTCAGGTGATGGTACTCGGCGAGCAGCTCGCCTACCCCGGACAGGCCTTCGGCGACCACATCGAAGACCGTGCGGTCGTCGGCCCGCGGCAGCTCCTGTGGCAGTTCGCCGATCTTCAGTCCCGGCGCGCGCCAGATTTCGCCGTCGTCTGCGCTGCGATCGCCCTTGACCAGGCGCAGCATGCTGGATTTGCCCGTCCCGTTGCGGCCGATGATGCAGACCCGCTCGCCCCGCGCGATCTGCCAGGACACGCCATCCAGCAACGGCGTGGTGCCGTAGGCGAGAGATACATCGGTGAACTTGAGCAGGGTCATGGCTACCTCCGAAAACAGGGCGCGCATTCTAGCAGGATGGCGACCATGAACCCGGTCGGATCCGATGATTTATCGCTACCGAGCGGGCGCGCCGGCCTTCCGTCTGTCGGCGACTTGCGCCCCTGTCGCCGTACGCTCGTCGGAAGAGTGGTTTTGTTTGTTACCGGAGCTTAATGCTCGTTTAACTGGTCGGTGCGGCAAGCTAAGCTAGCTCCTGCAGCAGGCCGTCTCCTGTGCCGCCCGGTACAGCACGTCGCCTGTCATCTCAACGCCCCCCGTTTTACGGATGTACCATGCGCGGCCGACTCTCCAGTTTGTGTTTCTGCCTGTTCGTTTCAACCTTCGGCCTGGATGCGTCCGCCGCCAGTCTCAGTCAGCAGCGCCAGTATTACGACCAGGCCAAGCAGGCCCTGGCCAAGGGCGACAGCGGCCCCTACCGGCGTTATTACAACGCCCTGCGCGACTACCCGCTCGAACCTTATCTCGCGTACGACGACCTGACCCATCGCCTGAAATCGGCCAGCAACCAGGAGGTGGAGAAGTTTCTTGCCGAGCACGGTGACCTGCCACAGATCAGCTGGATGAAGCTGCGTTGGCTGCGCCTTCTGGCCGCGCGCGGGGACTGGCAGACCTTTATCCGCTACTACGACCCGAAGATGAATTTCACCGAGCTAGACTGTCTGTTCGGCCAGTATCAGCTACGCAACGACCTGCCAGGTGCCGATGCCACGGCCGAGCGCCTTTGGCTGGTCGGCAAGTCGCAGCACAACGCCTGTGATCCGTTGTTCGAACTGTGGGATATCAAAGGGTTGCTGACCGAAGAGCGCCGCTGGAAGCGCACCAAGCTGGCAGTCGAGAGCGGTAACTACGGCGTGGCCAGCTATCTGGTCAAACGCCTGCCGACCCTGCAACCTCAGGGACAGCTGATGATCGATGTCGCGCAGAAGCCGCAAATGCTTCGCCAGCCGGATCGCTTCGTGCCAACCAGCCCGGAAATGGCCGACGTCGTGTCGCTCGGATTGCGCCGCCTAGCACGTCAGGACCCGGAGCAGGCGCTGAATCTGCTCGACGGCTACGCTCGGCGCTTCGCCTTCTCGGCCGAAGAGAAAGTCGCCATCGCCCGGCAGATCGGGCTGACGCTGGCCAAGCGTTTCGACGCACGCGCCCTGAAAGTGATGGCCGAATACGACCCCGAACTGCGTGACAACACCGTCAGCGAATGGCGCGCCCGGCTGCTGCTGCGCCTGGGCCAGTGGGATGACGCATACCGGCTTACCCAGCGTTTCCCCGAAGACCTGGCCAATACCAATCGCTGGCGCTACTGGCAGGCACGCAGCCTGCAACTGGCCAAGCCCGAAAGCCAGCAAGCGGCACAGCTTTACCAGCCGGTTGCCAAGGAGCGGGACTTCTACGGCTTTCTTTCTGCCGACCGCATTCAGGCACCGTATAAGCTCAACCACCAGCCACTGGCGCTCGATAGCAAGGTCGTGCAAAAGGTGCGCAACACCGCTGGCATCCGCCGCGCGCTGGAATTTCACGACCGCGGGCAGATCGTCGATGGCCGCCGCGAGTGGTACCACGTCAGCCGTCTCTTTAGCAGGGACGAACTGGTGGCGCAGGCGCGGCTTGCCTATGAAAAGGAATGGTATTTCCCGGCGATCCGCACCATCAGCCAGGCGCAGTATTGGGACGACCTGGACATCCGCTTTCCCATGGCCCACCGCAGCACGCTGATTCAGTCAGCCAGGGCCCGAGAGATTCACCCGAGCTGGGCATTCGCCATCACCCGCCAGGAGAGCGCATTCATGGCCGACGCCCGCTCCCATGTCGGCGCCACAGGACTGATGCAACTGATGCCGGCCACGGCCAAGGAAACCGCGAGACGTTTCAATATCCCGCTGGCCTCACAGCAGCAGGTGCTCAACCCCAACACCAATATCCAGCTCGGCACCGCCTATCTGAGCCAGATCTACGGTCAGTTCAACGGCAACCGCGTGCTCGCCTCAGCCGCTTACAACGCCGGGCCGGGTCGCGTACGTCAATGGCTGCGCAACGCCGAGCACCTGTCATTCGATGTGTGGGTGGAAAGCATTCCGTTCGACGAAACCCGCCAGTACGTGCAGAACGTGCTGACCTACTCGGTCATCTATGGGCAGAAACTGAATTCGCCGCAACCGCTGGTGGAATGGCACGAGCGCTTCTTCGAATCGCAGTGATATCGCCTCAGCAAACCGAACGGGCCTGCCCACTCGGGGGCAGGCCTGGCCGGGATTACTCCAGCACTTCCACCGGCATCCCCACCTCTAGCTCACCGGTGCTTTCGGCGATCAGGTTCTGACCGAAGAAGACGCCGCCCTTCCCTTTGCGGTATGTGAGCAGCGTATTCAGCGGTTCACGATCGGGGTCGCGCTCGGCGGTGAACGGGTCGAGGGTAGGAATGACGCAGCGGGAACAGGGCTTGACGATGCGAAACTCCAGCTGACCGATCCGAATACGCGTCCAGCCGTCCTCGGCATAAGGCTCCGCACCACTGATGACCAGGTTAGGGCGAAACCGCAACATTTCCAGCGGGCGCCCCACCCGACGGATCAGGTCATCCAGCGAGCCCTGGCCGATCAGCAGAAAGGGAAATCCATCGCTGAATGCCGTGCGCTCGCCCAGCCTTGCGTAGTCGAGATCGACTTGAATGCCGTCGTCTTCGGGCAGATGCACCAGGCGGCAAGGCTGCCCGAGAAAATCCGTCAGCCAGGCCGCTGCGGCATCGCCAGCATCAGGCACCACGGCATTGGAACTCCATATCTGCACGCAGCACATTGCCTTGGCATCCGGCACGGCAACCAGCAGCTCCTGCATGCCCGGCGCGGCCAGACGCAATGCGGTTTCGCCGTGCCAGCGCGCCTGCAACAGCGCCATCCTGGGCACGGCACGCTGAGTTAGAAAGCGACCGGTTCCGGCAGCGACCACCATCCAGCGCCGATCGCCAACCAGACCCAGCGCATCACTCGCGCATTGCTGCAGCGATTCGCCAGCGGCCGACTTGAGGGGAAAGCGATAGAGCGAGGAGAGATGCATGCGGCGCCTCCTGAGGGGGAAGCGCAGCAGCATATCAGGGCTCGACTGCGTTGTTCAGCGGCCGACAGCGCGCAGGGCTGATCAGCCCTGCTCTTCCATTTTCAGACGATCCTGGATCACGTCCACGAGCTTTTCCGGCTGGAACTTGGACAGGAAGTTGTCGCAACCGACTTTCTGCACCATCGCCAGGTTGAAACTGCCCGAGAGCGAAGTGTGCAGCACCACGTACAGATCACGCAGGCGCGGATCGTGGCGAATTTCCGTGGTCAGGCGATAGCCATCCATCTCCGGCATTTCGGCATCGGTGAAGACCATCAGCAGCTTGTCGGTCAGCACCTCGCCGGCATCGGCCCAGGCCTTGAGCATATTCAAGCCCTTCAGCCCGTCGCTGGCGGTGTGAACCTTCAGCCCGAGCTGGCTGAGGGTTTCGCGCAGCTGCGCAAGGGCGACGGTCGAATCATCCACGCAAAGCACTTCGCGGCCCCTGGCGCGTTCGAGCATCGGGTCGGCCAGGCGTTCGGCGGAAATGCTGGTGTCGTAGGGCACGATTTCGGCGAGCACCTTCTCCACGTCGATCACTTCCACCAGCTCGTTATCGACCTTGGTGATGGACGTGAGGTAATGCTGACGGCCGGCCGTGGTTGGCGGCGGCATCACTTCTTCCCAGTTCAGGTTGACGATGCGATCCACGCCGCCGACCAGAAACGCCTGTACGGTGCGGTTGTACTCGGTGACGATGATGGTGCTGCGTTCATCCGGCACCAACGGTCGCAGCCCGATGGCGCGAGACAGGTCGACCACCGGCAGCGTCTGCCCTCGCAGATTGACCACGCCGCAGACCGAGCTGTGGCGGTGCGGCATCAGGGTCATCTTCGGCAGCTGGACGACTTCCTGCACCTTGAAGACGTTGATGGCAAACTTCTGCCGCCCGCCGAGCCGGAACATGAGAATCTCCAGGCGATTCTGCCCCACAAGACGGGTACGTTGATCGACTGAATCGAGAATGCCGGCCATTTCCAGGCTCCTTGGGAAAACATGGTAAGAGGCATATCGGCCGCATCCCCTTCGGCTTTATGTACCGTTCACCACTTTTTTCCCAGCTTACCGGCTGCCGGCTTCGCCCATATCACTGCGCCCGGAGATTTCGTTGCAGCAGCGGCGACTCCGGGGGCACGTGCAGGCGCAAAGCCCGCGGGCGGACATCGAAGCGCAGACTGGCGCCTGTGAAGGGTTCGCCGTCCAGATTGATGTTGATCGCCGTCGGCGCCTCGACCTCGAGCCAGGGCACCCGGGCACTGACCGACACCGCATCGACCCCAAGCAGACCACCGCTGAGCAGCGTGCCCAGGGTCCCGACGGCATCCGCCGGTGCCGGCACGATACAGACGTCCAGCAGCCCATCGTCGATCGTCGCCTGCGGGCAGAGCAGCTGGCCACCGCCGGCCTGTCGCCCGTTGCCGATGCCCAGCGCCAGGAACTCTCCTTCCCAATCGAAGCCCGGCCCGCTGAAACGCCCCTTCGCGGAATGGATCTCGGCAAAGCGCGTCAGGCCGGTGAGCAGATAGGCGCCGCCACCCAGCACCCGCTTGAGCTCCTCGGAGGTGCTCGCGGTGACCTTGGAGCCGAAGCCGCCGGTGGCCATGTTGACGAAGGGATGGCCGTTCATTTCGCCGATATCGATCACTTGCGCCGGCTGCTCCAGCAGACCCAGTGCCTCGACCGGGTCGAGCGGTATGCCGGCAGCCTTGGCGAAGTCGTTTGCACTCCCCAGCGGCAGTAGCGCGAGGCTGGCGTCCGCTTGTATCTCCAGCATGGCCGCGGCCACCTCGTGCAAGGTGCCGTCGCCGCCACCAGCAATCAGGGTCGGATAGCCCGCATCCAGCGCCTCGCGCACCAGCCGCTGCGCATCGCCTGGCTCCCAGGTGACACGAACCGCCAGATCCCACCCCGCCTCGCGACGCTGTTTAACCGCCTCGCGTACCTCATCGTTGAGCGCCTGTTTTCCATGCAGTATCAGCAGCGCCTTGGCATCGCTCATGGCAGTTCATTCCTCGCAATTGGCACCGCTGCATAAGACCGGGGCCGGGGTCGGAAGTTGTGCGCAACAAGCGCAGCGGTATTAATCCAAAACTCGATGTATCGCACCGCCCGTCATTATCCGCGTCCTGCTTAGCCCGCCACGCTCATCTCGGGCGCCGCTCAAAGCGCTTTCAAAACAGCTATTTGCGCGCATTTTGCGGGCCCGCTCATTTTTTTGGCGGCCCACTGACTCCTACTGAACTCATCCGGAGAGGCACGGTCGGAGCAGGAGTCCCGATCACGGTTGCGATGGCGGCCTGCTATCAATCCCCCGCGTTCCGCGGCGATTAATTCGAGATTTGAGCCAGCTTTGAGCTGAGGATGGAGCCTTGTATGCGCGTACAGTCAGTTGGAACCCTTGAATATGCTCACCCGAGTTTCGTCGATTACTTCCTCGCCAGCATTCGTCTGATACATGCCTTGACGGCTATCTTGCCGGGACTTCTGCTTCTGGCATTCATGGAGCTACCGACCAGCGGTCCGTTCAGCGCCTTCCTCGGCTTCTTCGCAGTACTGAGCGTCATCATTTTCCAGACCGTAGGCATCTACAGCGAAGAGGTGTTCAGCACCCTGCTGCGCTTCCGCGTCATGTTCGTCGCCTGGGCAGCAGCGTTCAGCTTCCTAGTCTTCATGCATCAGGGCATGGGGATGTTCGGCTATCTCGAAGCCAAGCATCTGGCGTTCTGGTTCCTCACCAGCACCATCCTGTTCGGCGCCGAACGCCTGGCAATGCTCGCCCTGTTCCGCCGCCTGATGGCGCGCGGCATGTTCCTGCAGAACGCCGTGATCCTCGGCGGCACCGACAATGGCGTGCGCGTTGCCGAGTACCTGCAGAACCATCGCGACATCCGAACCGGCGTACTCGGTTTCATCGACGATCGCCTCGAGCGCTTGCCCAAGGAGCTGGCCAACCTGCCGCTGCTGGGCAACACGCGTGATCTCGAACAGATGATCCGTGAAGAGAAGGTCACCCAGGTGTTGGTCGCCCTGCCCTGGTTCGCCGACAGCCGGATCGGCCAGCTGATCGCCGAACTGCGCAAGCTGCCGGTCAACGTTCTGCTGGTCCCTGACATGGTCGCCTTCCGCCATGCAGACAAGCGCATCACTGAGGTCGGCGGGCTGCCGACCCTGATCGCGTCGGATCTGCCGCTGCGCGGATGGTCGCCGATGTTCAAGCGGCTGGAGGACATCGTCATTTCCAGCATCGCCCTGCTCGCCGCCGCGCCGGTCATGCTGGCGATCGCTCTGGCGATCAAGCTCGACTCGCCAGGCCCCGTGCTCTTCAAGCAGAAGCGCTACGGCTACAACAACCGCCTGATCGAAGTCTTCAAGTTCCGCTCGATGTACCACGAGAAGTCGGACGCCAATGCCGATCGGCAAACCACCCGTGGCGATGATCGCATCACCCGTGTGGGCCGCTTCATCCGCAAGACCAGCCTCGATGAGCTGCCTCAGCTGCTGAACGTCTTCCTCGGCAGCATGTCAATGGTCGGTCCACGCCCTCATGCCACTGCCACCAAGGCCGCTGGCGTGCTGTTCGAGGATGCCGTGGCCGAGTACTCCGCGCGCCACCGCGTCAAGCCAGGCATCACCGGCTGGGCACAGATCAACGGCTACCGCGGGGAAACCGACACGCTGGAGAAGATCGAGAAACGCGTCGAGTTCGACCTCGACTACATCGAGCGTTGGTCCGTGTGGTTCGACCTCTACATCCTGGTGCGTACTCCACCAGCGCTGCTGCTCAACAAGGACGTGTACTGATCGGCAAACGCGCTGAACACCGCCGAAAAAGATCAGAAAAGCCGCATCACAAAGATGCGGCAGGAAGGAACTAATGACACTCCCAAAAATCTCACATTCGTTCACCCCGGGCCGCACCCCGGCGGCTGCGAAGTTGCAGCCACGAGGTTGATCCCATGTTCAAGAACATCTTGATCGTCTGTGTCGGAAACATCTGCCGAAGCCCCACGGCCGAAGCGCTGTTCGCACACAGACTCAGCGGCCAGGACCTGACGATCAGCTCGGCAGGGATTGGTGCATTAGTAGGTAACCCGATGGACAAGACCGCCCATGAAGTACTGCAGGACAACGGGCTGGAGCTACCAGCTCACTGCGCGCGCCAGGTCGACAGCCACATGCTGCACCAGGCGGATCTGATCCTAGCGATGGAGCATAGCCACATTCAGCACATTCGCCAGATCGCACCTGAAGTGCATGGCAAGACGTTTCTCATCGGTAAATGGCAGGACGAGCTGGAAATCCCGGACCCGTATCGCCAATCCAAACCCGCGTTTGAACATGTCCACAATCTCCTGACGAAATCCGTCGAGAGCTGGCTTCCTTACCTGAAATGAAGAAGGAACTTCGATGACAACCATGCCCCGCCCAATCTATGAAACCAAAGAGGACAAGGACATCGACTTGGCCCACCTCTTTGACACCTTCATCAACAACCGCTTGTTGATCCTGGGCATCACCGGGTTCTTTGCAGCCCTGGGGATCGCCTACGCCCTGCTTGCGACGCCGGTCTATCTCGCCAGTGCGATGATCCAGATCGAACCGAAGAACGGGCTGCCAAGCCTGACTGACGTGGTCAACACCAATCCGCCGGTGTCTCCGGCGCAAACCGAGATCGCGCTGCTCAAGTCGCGCTCGGTGGTTGGTGGTGCCGTTGCCAGCCTGAATCTCGACATCCAGATCACTCCCCACCATTTCCCGATCATCGGCGGTTTCATGTCGCGTCGCTTCGAGCCGAGCGAAGAAGGTGAATTGGGTTGGCACCCTGCCGGTCTGGGCGCTTACGCCTGGGGTGGCGAGACGCTGAAGGTCACTCAGCTGGAAGTGCCGGACAAGGTCCATGGCAAGGAGCTGACACTCGAAGCGGCAGAGAACAACGGCTTCATCCTGCGTGACGAGGATGGCGAGGTCGTGGTTCAGGGTGTCGTTGGCGAGCCGGTCGAGACAGAGGACTACCGCGTCACCGTGGCTGAGCTGAATGCACGCCCGGGTACCACGTTCACCGTGGTCAAGAACCGTACCTACAACACCACGGAAAGCTACCAGCAGCGTCTGTCGGCCGCCGAACGCGGCAAGCAGTCGGGCATCGTCAACGTGACCCTCGAAGACCCCAACCCGGAGCACGCCATTCGCGTTCTGGAAGAGGTCGCCAGCCGTTACGTCGACCAGAACGTCGCGCGCAATGCCGCCGAAGCCACCCAGAGCCTGGAGTTCCTGAATGAGCAGGTGCCAGCCGTACGCAAGAAGCTGGAAGCTGCGCAGACAGCCCTGAACAAGTACCAGACCGGCTCGGGCTCCGTGGACATCACTGCCGAAACGCAATCCGTGCTGGACCGCATCGTCGATCTTGAGAAGCAGATCTCCGAGCAGAACCTCAAGCGTACCGAGATGGAACGCCGCTTCACCCGTCAGCATCCGAACTTCCAGGCATTGATGAACCAGATCAACCAACTGCAGATGCAGAAGGAAGAACTGGAGAAGCAGATCGGCACCCTGCCGTCGACCCAGCAGGAACTGCTGCGCCTGACCCGTGACGTGGAAGTTTCCTCGGAAACCTATTCCATGCTGCTGAACAAGACCCAGGAGCTGGACATCATCCGCGCCGGTACAGTGGGCAACGTGCGCATCATCGACCATGCTGCCGCCGACCTGGAAAATCCGGTCAAGCCGAACAAGCCGCTGGTGGTGATCGTCGCGACCCTGCTGGGCGCCCTGCTCGCGACTGCCTTCGTCTATGTGCGTGAAGCCCTAAAGCGTGGTGTCGAGAATCCGGAAGACATCGAGCGTACCGGCACCCCGGTGTACGCCTCCATTCCGTTCACCGACAAGCAGGCTGCCCTGGAAAAACGCCTGGCCAACTTCAAGCGTGACAAGAGCACCGCCTCCTACCTGCTGACCATCAACGACCCGGCCGACCTCGCCACCGAAGCCATGCGCAGCCTGCGTACCAGCCTGCACTTCGCAATGATCGAGGCCAAGAACAACGTCCTGATGATCACCGGCCCGAGCCCGGCAGTGGGCAAGTCCTTCGTCACCACCAACCTCGCCGCGGTCGTTGCACAATCCGGCAAGCGCGTGCTGCTGATCGATGCCGACATGCGCAAGGGTTACCTGCACAAGGTCATGCGCTGTGACGGTGACAAGGGTCTGTCGGACATCCTCTCGGGCCGCATCACCCTGTTCGATGCCATCCAGAAGACCCAACTGAACAACCTGCACGTGATCACCCATGGCCAGCTCCCGCCGAACCCCTCGGAGCTGCTGATGCACGAGAACTTCTCGCGCTTCGTCAAGGAGATCAGCCACATGTACGACCTGGTGATCTTCGATACCCCGCCGATCCTGGCAGTCACCGACGCAGCCCTGGTCGGCAGCCAGGCCGGTACCACACTGATGGTCACCCGCTATGCGCTGAACGGCGTGAAGGAAATCGAGGCTGCCAAGCGTCGCCTCGAGCAGAACGGCCTGATCGTCAAGGGCGTCATCTTCAACGCAGTGGTTCGCAAAGCTTCGACCTACGGCGAGTACGGCTACTACCAGTACGAATACGCCAGCACCAGCAAATAACGTGAGTGCATGGCGGCGGCTCTGCCGTCGCCATGCAGAACACTGCAGCTACCCCCACTTTCCTCACTGCCGAACAACTGGCCTTCAGAGCGTCAGTGGAACGTTTTTTTGCCCGAAGATAGGTGTTAGCGATGACCAGACACCCCAACCGGCCAGCACAGCGCCTGACACGACTGGCCGTGGCACTGGCGGCCACGCTGTCCGCAATCAGCGTATGCGCCGCCGATTGGCCAACCAGCGACAAGGGCCTCGCCCTGCTCGGGGTCAATATCTCCGGCGCCGGATTTGCCCCGCACGTGACTCCGGGCAAGAACGGCACGAACTACTTCTATCCGGAAAAAAAGCACTTCAAGTACTACGCCGATCAGGGCATTCGTTTGATCCGCTTCCCCTTCATCTGGGAACGGGTTCAACACTCGCTCGATGACGGATTGAACTTCGACCAGATCCGGTTGTTGAAGAAGACCCTGGATCTGGCCGCGATGAATGGCCAGAAGGTCGTTCTGGATATGCACAACTATGGTCGTTACCACGGCGAACTCATCGGCTCGAGCAAGGTACCTTACGACGCCTACGCATCGGTGTGGCGCGAGCTGGCCAAGCGTTTCAAAGGTCACCGCGGTCTGCTCGGCTACGACATCATGAATGAGCCCCATGGTACCGTCGGCCTTTGGCCAGGCGCTGCTCAGGCGGCAGTCGATGCGATTCGCGAAGTCGATGACCAGACTCTGATCTTCGTCGAGGGCGAGCGCTGGTCCAGTGCGTATCACTGGCCACAGGTGAACGCCAACTTCCTGATCAACGACCCGGCCGACCGCATCGTCTACGAAGCGCACCTGTATTTCGACCAGGATTTCTCCGGCAAGTACATGGCGCAGACCAGCCGCGATATCGATCCGATGATCGGCGTCGAACGCGCTCGCCCCTTCATCGAGTGGCTGAAGAAGCACGGCCAGAAAGGCTTCCTCGGCGAATACGGCATTCCCGACGACCTGCCCGAAGCGGCGGCTGCCATGGACAACCTGCTCGCCTACCTCAATGACAACTGCGTACCCAGCGCCTACTGGGCCGGCGGCCCCGGCTGGGGCACCTACAAGCTTGCAATCGAGCCGCGCAAAGGCGAGGACCGTCCTCAGATGGAGCTCATGCGCAAACACCTGGCGAACGACTGCACTGCCATTGGCCCTACACCTGCGCGCAACGCTGACTGATTCTGGAGTGACTCGAACATGAAATTCGGACTGCTATGGCACTCGTTCTCTTCCGGCAACCTCGGGGTTGGCGCCCTGAGCATTTCCAACATGCTGCTGATCGACGAGGCCGCGCGTAAATGCGGGATCACCCCGGAGTTCCTGATCATCGGTTCGTCCGGGCCCTGCGACTACCCTCCGTCCACCGAGCGCTTCAAGTACGAATTCATCGAGTTCAACGAGAAGGCGCTGCTGAAGAATCCCCACGGCCTGTACCAGGCGATCAGCTCCTGTGACGCGGTATTCGATATCGGCGAAGGCGACAGCTTCTCCGACATCTACGGCGCCAAGCGCCTGATCAAGCTGCTGGTCAGTAAGGGCATGGCCCTGGGCGGTCGCGTTCCGCTGATCCTCTCGCCGCAGACCATCGGCCCGTTCAAGTCGGACTGGGGCACCAAGGCTTCGGCCTGGGCGATGAAGAAGAGCACCATGGTCTTCGCCCGCGATCACCAGTCCTTCGATGTGCTCAAGCAGCTGAACATCCCCAATCGCGACGAGGTGATCGACGTCGCCTTCGCCCTGCCCTTCGAGCGCCAGAGCGAACAGCGCGATCCGAGCAAGCTGGCTGTCGGCCTCAGCGTCTCGGCGCTGCTGCATCACGGCGGCTATGAAGGCACGGCCAACCAGTTCGGCCTGCGTGCCGACTATAAGGCGCTGACCGACCGGCTGATCCGCACGCTGCTCGAGCGCGGCCACGAAATACACCTGGTACCCCACGTGATCCCGATCGGCTTCCCGGCCGAGGACGACTACACCGTGTCCCAGCAACTGCAGCAGCAGTATCCCGAGCTGAAGCTGGCGCCACGCTTCAAGGGGCCGATCGAAGCCAAGTCCTATATCAGCGGCATGGGCTTTTTTGTCGGCGCACGCATGCACGCGACCATTGGCGCCTTTTCCGCCGGCGTACCGGTCGTGCCGCTGGCCTACAGCCGCAAGTTTGCCGGTCTTTACCAGTCGCTCGACTATCACCGCGTGGTCGACCTCAAGACCGAAGACACCGAGAGCGCACTGGAGCTGGTTCTGGCGCATCTGGACAACCGTGAACAGCTCAACGCCGAGGTCGCCGCGAGCGGCGCGATCATCCGCCGCAAGCTGGACGCCTACAGCGCGGCGCTGGAGCAGATCCTCGCCACGTTGCACCAGCCTCAGGCCGCGTATCAGAGATAACCATGCGCGATCACGCCCTGATGGGGGTTACCACGGCGGCTCGTACCGCCGTGCAGCTTGGCACCCTGTTGATCCTCGCCCGCACGCTGGGACCGAGCGACTTCGGCTTCATTTCGATCGTGATCACCTGGTCGACCATCGTCGCCCTGGTGACCGACTACGGCTTCGGCATGCGCGCCTTGCGCGACATCGGCGCCGAGCGCCATCGCGCCGGCGAGATCATGTCCGCCAGCCTGGCGGCGAAGTCCGTACTGGTGCTGCCGGCCTGCATCGTGCTGCTGCCGATCATTCTGTTCGTGCTCGATCTGCACACCACCGAGCGCTTCGCTGCGGTGCTGTTCCTGCTCGGCACGATTACCTCCTCCTATGGCGACCTTGGCCTGACGGTGTTTCGCAGCATTGGCCAATTCCATCGCGAGACGAAGATCGTGGCTGCGACGGCACTGGTGCATTTCGTCCTGATCGGCGCGGCGATCCTGCTGCGCAACGATGTGCTGGCCATCGGCGTCGCCTTTCTGGTGTCACGTCTGATCTACGCGACTTTCGCCCTGCGCGCGCTGTCGAAGATCCTCGAACTGGGCGGCATCCTGCGCAACTCCTGGAAGGTGCTGGCCGAGCGCTTCAGGTCTTCCACCAGCTTCGCGGTGGACAGCGGTGCGACCAACATCTTCGCCCAGCTGGACGTCATCCTCGTCAACCACCTCGCCGGGCGCGAAGCCGCAGGCATCTACTTCGCCGGCTCGCGCCTGATCCAGGGCGCGGTGCCGTTCAGCGTGCTGCTGGCCAGCGTGCACATCCCGCGTTTCGCCTACCAGCTGCACAACAAGACCGCCGGGCTGGCCCGCTATGGCCTGCGCATCCTCGGCGAATACGCGGGCATGGGACTGGTGTTTGCGCTGGCGTTCTTCTTCATCGGTCCGCTGTTCACCGACTATTTCCTCGGCGCCGAGTACGCCGAGCTGAACACCCTGTGGCTGGCCTTCGCCTGCTTCACCGCGGCGCGCTTCATCGCCGCCGGCCTGGGTGTACAGCTGATGGCGATGGGCACGGGTTTTCTGCGCACCTTCGGAATCATCGCCTCGGGCGTGATCACGGTGCTCTGTTACTGGATATTCATCCCCTCGCACGGGATACAGGCGGCTCCCTGGGTGTCCACTCTGGGCATGGTCGTCCTGACGCTTATCTACGGTTATGCGGTGCTCAACATCTATCGCAAACGGCGCCAGCCAGCATGACCGCACTCGTTAAATACTGCCGGTCGCGCATCGCGCTCGACTGGCCGCTCAAGGGAAGGCAGGTATGAAAGCTTCATTGAATCGCGTGCTGAACAACGACTTGTGCAGCGGCTGTGGCATGTGCAGCTCGGTCGCAGACGACGACGCCATCAAGATTCGTCTGACTGGCGATGGCTACCACCGTCCGGTCCTCAACAGCCAGTACCAGAACAAGCCGGTGGCCAACGCGCAGACCAGCGCCGCTTTCGCCAAGTCCTGCCCGGCGCTGAATCTGGATATTCGCCCGTACAAGTCGGAGAACTACCACCCGATATGGGGCGAGATCCTCGACACGCTCAAAGGCTACGCCGCTGATAACGAGATCCGTCAGGCTGGCTCGTCCGGCGGCGTGATCTCGGCGCTGGCGCAGTATTGCCTGGAGAACAAGCTGGTCGATGGCGTGATCCATATCCAGGCTTCGCAAACCGATCCGCTGGAGAACGTCGCCACCATCAGCCGCTCGCGGCAGAACGTCATCGCCTCTTCCGGCTCTCGCTACGCGCCGGCCAGCCCGGGCGAAGCGCTGAAGTGGGTGGCCATGTCCACCGAGAAGTACCTGTTCATCGGCAAGCCGTGCGACGTCGCTGCCGTGCGCCAGATGCAGCAGCACAACCCGCGGCTGAAGGAAAACATCCCTTACATCGTCTCGTTCATGTGCGCCGGCACGCCGAGCCTGCAGGGCACCGAGCAGGTGCTGGACAAGCTGGAGGTCAAGCGCAGCGACGTTACCGCCTTCCGCTACCGCGGCGACGGCTGGCCGGGGCTGACCAAGGCCACGCTGAAGAATGGCGACGAACGCACCATGACCTACAACGATTCCTGGGGAAAGGTGCTCAACCGCCACCTGCAAACCCGCTGCAAGATCTGCCCTGACGGCATTGGCGAATTCGCCGACATCGTCTGCGCCGACGGCTGGGAAGGCGATGAAAAGGGCTACCCCTCCTTCGAGGAGCGCGAGGGTAATTCGCTGATTCTGGTACGCACCGCAAAAGGTCGCGAACTTTTTCGCAACGCGGAGGCTGCTGGCGTTGTCAAAGCCGAGGCTTTCGATACGGGCAGCATCTTCTCCATTCAGCCGTTCCAGTACTACCGCCGCACGACAATCCTGCCGCGGCTGCTGGCGATGAAGCTGCTGTTGCTCAAGACCCCTACGTACAAAGGCTTCGAGCTGGGCAAAGGGGTAAAGGAGATCGGGTTCTACCAGAGCTTCAAGGCGTTCACCGGTCTGCTGGTGCGGCGCAAGAAGATCAAGAAGCGGGCGCTGGAAACAGCCTGATGGGCTGTGGCGCTCAAGGAACCAATACCTAAGGACTCAGGTTGATGACGAATTTCAGTTCACGCTTCTTCTTTTTTCCGTTGCTGATCATGGCGATCGTGCTGCACTTCGCCGTGTTCGGGGACAGCCCGCACAACCCTTACGGCATCAAGGGTCTGAACGAGCTGTACCTCGCCATCTGCATCATCTTCACCATCCTGCTGCTGCTGGCTTCGGCGGAAAACGCTCCGCGTGAGTTTCGCATCATCATGTACTACTGCGCCTACACCACCGTGGTGTTTCTGGTGCTCCCGGCGATCTTCGCCTACTACACGTACGGACAGCCGATCGTCTTCGGGCTGATCGAGGAACGCCGGGTACTGGCGGCTCTGGGCTTCGCGCCGCTGCTGTTCCTCGGCAAGCGCGTCAGCACCCTGCAGTTCGAGCGGGCATTCCTCTATGCCGCGCTGATTGCCGCGTTCTTCTCCTGGTGCTTCAAGTTCGGCGTGATTCCGGACATGCGCCCGGAAGTGCGCTCCGATGACCGCCCGGACCGATCCTCCATCGGCCCCTTCCTGATCTGCCTGGCGTACTTCTACTGCATCCAGATCTGGTCGAAGGGGGCGTCGCCGATCAGCGGTGCGGCGCGCAGCAAGACCTTCTATCTGGTGATCGCCGCGGTGCTGCTGCTGACCCTGGTGTTCGCTACCCAGACGCGCCAGCTGATCGTGCTGTGCCTGGCCTTCACCCTGTTCTGCCTGCGCGCCAAGGCCATCATCTGGGCCGCCTCGCTGTCGATTCTGCTGTCGCCGTTCTACTTCTATCCGAGCCTGCTGGAAATTCTCGGACTCAACGTCGAGTTCTACGACAGCACCCTGGAAGGCGTGGAAGACGGCGCCCGTTCGGTCACCATCGCCCTGATCTTCGACCACTTGAAGCAGGTCAATTGGCTACCCAGCGGTTCGCTCTCGCTGATGTGGCAGGACGGCTTCATCCCCTATTTCGGCGAACACTTCTTCCTCTCCGACGTCGGCATCATCGGCACGCTGTTCCGCTTCGGCTTCCTGACCTTCCTGATCGTGCCTATGACGCTCTTCGTCTATCACCGCATCGCCAAGAACATCGCCAGCGACATGAGCTTCATATACGCGACCATGCTGGCCCTGTTCGTCATCTGGCCGCTCAACGGCCTGTTCGAATACGGCCAGCCGGTCATCGCCATGTTGTTCGTCATTCATGCCCTACGGGCCCGTTACCTCCGCAGCCAGGAACCTATCCATGAACGTCGCGCTTATCCTCAACTACAAGGCAGCTACTGAAACCATCAGTTGCGTTGAGAGCCTGCTCGCTCATTGCCCGGCTCTCAACCATGTGGTGGTCATCGACAACGATTCCCAGGACGGCTCCGTCGTGGCATTCAACCAGTGGCTGGAAGCCCAGCCGCGGCACAACGTCACCGTGCTCGCCAACCCGGAGAACAACGGCTACGCCGGTGGCAACAACTACGGGCTGCGCTGGGCACTGGACAACCTGCCGGTGACCAACTTCTGGATCGTCAACAACGACACCTACGTCGACAGCGACGCCCTCACCCCGCTGCTCGACGCCCTCGCGCAGAACGATCGCCAGTTCGTCGGCTCGGTGATCCTCAGCGCCGATACCGGCCGCCTGGAGTGCTATGGCGGCGGCAAGCTGTACCCGCTGCTGGGCAAGGCGAAGCTGCTGGGCAAGGACCAGACCCTCGAAGCCATGGCCCAGGCCAGCGAGCAACCGGATTACCTGATGGGCTGCAGCCTGGCGTTCTCGGCCAAGCTGATCGACCGCATCGGCATGATGGACGAGGCGTACTTCATGTATTCCGAAGAAGTCGACTGGCAGTTCCAGGCGAAGAAGAAAGGCGTGTCGATCCGCGTCGTGCCCGAAAGCCGCCTGTTCCACTACGGCTCGCTCAGCTCGGGCGGCCGTTCGGCCTTCTACCACTACTACCGCAACCGTGCGGCCACCCGTTTCAACAAGCGCTTCTACGGCCAGGGGTTTGCGCTGGCTTCGGCCTGTTTCCTGTCGGCGATCACCGTCATCAAGGAGTTCAACCACCCCAGCCTTGCCTGGTCCGGCATCAAGGGCGCCTTCAAGGGAGTAACGATGAGTGTCTAACGAGACTAACCACGCGTTCGGTGTGAATTTCTACACCGGCAGCAAGGCGTCGCTGCTGAACTGCATTCGCGAGGGGGTCAAGCAGCCCTACTCGTTCGTCGTGACACCCAACGTCGATCACCTCGCGCAGCTGCAGGACAACCCTGCCCTGCGCGAGGCATACGCCAAGGCCCGGCTGCGCCTGTGCGACAGCCGGATCCTGCAGCCGCTGCTGCAGCGTCTCGGCGTGCAGATCGAGGAAGTCATTCCCGGCAGCGACCTGACCATGGACCTGCTCGACTGGGCCAATCGCGAGCATCTGCGCATCGTGCTGATCGGCGCTACCGAACAGGAATGCAGCAAGTTGCGCGCGCTTTATCCGGGCATCACGGTCTACCACCACAATCCGCCGATGGGCTTCATCAATCGACCGGATGAAGTGCAAAAGGCATTGCAGTTCGTTCGTGAACACCCCTCGGAACTGGTGTTCTACGCGGTGGGTGCACCGCGCCAGGAAATATTGGCCAGTTCGATCGAAAGTCACGAACGGACCGGAATGGGCTTTTGTATCGGCGCGTCCATTTCGTTCGCCACCGGCAGTATTAAGCGCGCTCCGGTATGGATGCAGAACTGCAAACTGGAATGGCTGCATCGCATGCTCTCCGAGCCAAAACGCCTGGTCAAACGCTATGTCCATGATGCGCTGTTCATTGTTCCGGCATTTTGGCGGGAGAAGAACTACCGCATGGACAAAGCCAAGCCAGCAAAACAGGACAGCTGACGCATTCATCGAAAAAATGGCTGGAATTGCACGGAACCGCGGTGAACCCAGCCAGATCGAGACGGTCTATCCCTTCTGTGTGAGCGTGACAGGATGGCATTTCAACATCGAACTAAACATTGAGCGCCGTCCCGCCTCGGCCGTAATGCAGCAGCCACGCATCAACAAGTAAGGGATTAAACCTGCCAAGCCGACCGCTGCCGTTTTACAACCAGGAGGGAATTAAACGCTTCCGCGTAGCTGAATATAAAAGCCGCTGGAGATGAACATTCAGGAAGGAGAGAAACTTTGGCTACCGATCCGATTTGGTCGCTGAGGAGTGTGGAGTGATGACTCCGGTCCTCTTGAAAAGGCGAAAGAACAATTCAAACGCCTCAGGCAAAAAAGTGAATCAAGCCGTCTCACTCTTTGAACAACAACCACTCCGTCAAGGATGAACAACCCATGAAACCATTTATCGCTCTAGCTTTTACTTCCGCCTTGGTATTGCAGGGCTGTGCGTTCGCCCCCGGCCAGTACCTCGATCCCGATGAGTTCAAGGAAGGCGCCGAAGCCGAGCACGGCACCGTTCAGCTGATCCGCATCACCCCCGAAATGCTCAAGGGTGACCTCGCCTCCGACGCGGGCACCTCCAGCAAGCAGGAACTGCTCAACTACAAGCCCGGCGCCTACCGCATCGGCGCCAACGACCTGCTCTACATTACCGTCTGGGACCACCCGGAGCTGACCGCGCCGTCCGGCCCGCAGCAGCAGCTGGATGCCAACGGTCGTCTGGTACGCCCCGATGGCACCCTGTTCTACCCGTACATCGGCAACATCGAAGCCGCGGGCAAGACTATTGAAGAACTGCGCGCCCTGATTGCGCGTCGCCTGACCAACTACATCGACAGTCCGCAGGTCGATGTATCCATCCTGCGCTTCGGCAGCCAGCGCGTCGTCGTTTCCGGTGCATTCGACACCGCCGGCGAAGTGCCGGTTACTACCGCTCCGATGACCATCACCCAGGCTATCGGTCAAGCCGGTGTGGATACCGAAACCGCAGACCTCACCGGTCTGACGCTCAAGCGCGACGGTCGTGAGTACATGCTCGACGTCGACTCGCTGAACCGCCCCGATTCGTGGCTGCACCAGGTTTACCTGAAGGACGGCGACCAGCTGCACCTGCCATACAACGACCAGCGCAAGATCTACGTTTTGGGCGAGGTCAACCTGCCGCAAGCGCTGTCGTTCAAAGCCACCAACATGAACCTGATGGACGCAATCGGCACCGCTGGCGGCATTCGTCAGGAGACCGCCGATGGTGAGGCGCTGTACGTGATTCGCGGTGCTGAAGACATGATGACCGAGCCGGCCAAGGTCTTTCAGCTGAACGCCGATTCCCCCACCGCCTTTGCACTGGCCAAGCACTTCCCGCTGCAGCCGCAGGATGTTGTGTTCGTCGGTCCGGCCAACATCACTCGTTGGAACCGCTTCATCAGCCAGCTGCTGCCGTCGGCAAACGTCATCGGCATCGGTGCTGCAGCGGACTACAACCTGGGCCGCTAAGCAAAGCATGGCCTGATCGAATGATCGGGCTCCCAAAAGCCGCAGAGTCATCACTCGATGCTCTGCGGCTTTTTCGTGCCCGGGCTACGCATCTGGCGACCACCAGATGTCGATCTGTCGGGCTAACAGATCGCGTTCACAGCACGACTCGTCTTTATCCCCGGCCAAAAGAAAACGGGCCTGCTACGGCTTCGTAGCAGGCCCGTCTCAAGACGGTATCACCAAGCTGTTAGCGCACGGCTTCGAACAGGCCGGCAGCCCCCATACCGCCACCGACACACATGGTCACCACGCCATAACGCAGGTTGCGCCGCTGCAGCTCACGGACGATATGCCCGGCGGTGCGCGACCCGGTCATTCCGAACGGGTGCCCGATCGAGATCGATCCGCCATTGACGTTGTACTTCTCGTTGTCGATGCCAAGCGTGTCGCGGCAATACAGACATTGCGATGCAAAGGCCTCGTTGAGTTCCCACAGATCGATGTCGTCGATCTGCAGCCCCTTGGCCTTGAGCAGACGCGGCACGGCGTATACCGGCCCGATGCCCATCTCCTCCGGCTCACAGCCTGCGACGGTGAAACCACGGAAAAAGGCGCGCGGCTTGAGGCCAAGTTCGATGGCCTTGTCCAGGCTCATCACCAGCGTCATGGACGCGCCATCGGACAGCTGCGAGGCGTTGCCGGCAGTGACCGAGCCGTCTTCGGCGAATACGGGTTTGAGTCCGGCCAGGCTTTCCAGCGTGGTGTCAGGACGGTTGCAATCATCCCCCTCGACCACGCCCTGATGCACGGTGCGCTCGCCGGTGTTCTTGTCCTCGGTGTAGTACTGGACATTCATCCGCACGATTTCATCGCTGAACAGCCCATCGGCCTGCGCACGCGCAGTACGCTGCTGACTCTGCAGCGAGTAGATATCCTGCTGCTCGCGAGTCACGTTGTAACGACGTGCCACCAGTTCGGCCGTCTGCCCCATGGTGTGGTAGATGCCCGGCACACGCTCCTGGATGATCGGGTTGAACAGGTGATCGGTGTTGCGGCTCTTCAGGGTCAGGGTGATCGACTCCACCCCGCCGGCGACGATGATATCGCTGCAACCCGAAGCGATCTGGTTGGCCGCCACGGCGATGGCCTGCAGGCCCGATGAACAGTAGCGATTGAGCGTCATGCCGGCGCAGCCAATGCCCAAACGGGACAGCACCGCGACGTTGCGACCGATGTTGTAGCCCTGCGCGCCCTCGTTAGAGCCAGCACCGACGATGCAATCCTCAACCAGCGCGGGGTCAATATCATTGCGCGACAGCAACGCATCAACGCAATGCGCGGCCATGTCGTCAGGACGGGTCATGTTGAACTTGCCACGGAAGGACTTGGCCAGGCCGGTCCGTACGCTATCGACGATCACTACTTCACGCATGACATACCTCGGAGACTAGGAGCGGTCGCGCGGATATTGTGACGGCGCTGCGCGCACGGATTGTTCCACGACCGCAGGGTGGACGGTGACCCGAGCATAGTTCCCGCTTCGCAGCGCTGGCGACGACCATTCAGCTCGGATATGCACGGCCATCGGCTTGCCGGCCGGATAGCGCGCTTGGGCAGGCTTTTCAGGCTCGTAGATAGGGTGCGATTCGCGCGACCAACCCTGCGGCTGCTCCCCGGTCACAGGACACCGTCGACCCCGTAGCAACAGCCTGGCAACCCCGCCCCGGTTAACGTCCCTTCTCGATCGCCGCCTCCAGCGCTTCATTCAACGTCCGCAGCACCTTGACCCTGGCGAAGCGCTTGTCGTTGGCCTCCACCAACGTCCAGGGTGCGATTTCGGTACTGGTGCGATCGACCATATCGGCTACAGCATGTCCGTAGTCGTCCCAGCGCTCGCGGTTGCGCCAGTCCTCATCGGTGATCTTGAAGCGCTTGAAGACCGTCTCCTCGCGCTCCTTGAAACGCTTGAGCTGGGTTTTCTTGTCGATGGTCAGCCAGAACTTCACCAGCACGATGTCGGCGTCGACCAACTGCTCTTCGAAGTCGTTGATTTCCGAATAGGCACGCAACCACTCATCCGGGGTGCAGAAACCTTCCACCCGCTCTACCAGTACGCGGCCATACCAGGAGCGATCGAAGATGGTGAACTTGCCGCGCTCCGGTACATTGCGCCAGAAGCGCCAAAGCCAGGGCTGCGCGCGCTCTTCCTCGGAGGGCGCAGCGATCTGGATGGTCCGGTACATCCGCGGGTCCAGCGCGCCGGTCACGCGGCGAATCGCACTCCCCTTGCCCGCCGCATCATGCCCCTCGAACAACGCCAGCACGCCCCGCTTGCGCAGACGGCGATCTCGCAACAATTGCGACAACCGCGCCTGCTCCTCGGCGAGCTGCTGCTGGTAGTCGTCCTTGGTGAGCTTCTGGCTCAGATCCAGGCTGTCCAACAGGCTCAAATGATCCAGATCGATCTGTAGCGGCGCCGAATGCGGCTGCGACGCCGCCTGCCCAGGCTGCTCCGCGACGGCCAACGCGGCCTGCAGACCTTCAAGCAGGATGCGGCCGACGGTCAGGCTGCGATAACGCTCGTCCGCACCCTCGATTACATACCAGGGCGCAAAATCCCGGCTGCTGAGCCGCAGGATCTTCTCGCCGTGGCGCACGAACTTGTCGTAAGTCTTCGACTGTTGCCAATCCAACGGGCTGATGCGCCAGCTGTGCAGCGGGTCATTTTTCAGCGAATCGAGCCGGGCGTTCATACGCTCCTTGGACAGATGGAACCAGAACTTGAAGATCAGCGCGCCCTCGTCACAGAGCATCCGCTCCAGGCGCTGCGCCCGCGCGGTGGCGAGTTTCAGCTCGGCACCATCGATGCGCCCGTGCACACGATCCTCGAGCATCTTGCTGTACCAGTTGCCGAAGAAAATCCCGGTGTGGCCCTTCGGCGGCAGGCGTCGCCAGAAACGCCATGCCGGTGGATGCGCGAGCTCTTCGTCGCTGGGCACATCGAAGCTGTCGACACGTATCAGCCGCGGATCCATCCACTCGTTGAGCAGCTTGATGGTTTCCCCCTTGCCGGCACCCTCAATACCGTTGATTAGTATCAGCACCGGGAACCGCGCCTGGGCCTTGAGCCGGTACTGCGCCTGCAGCAGCGCTTCACGCAACTCTGGCACCGCCGCATCGTAGGTCTCCTTGTCGATGGAGTGACCAATTTCGGCTGATTCGAACATCGCTTTCTCCGTCCAGGTGATGCGCTCAACCCTAGCAGGCACCCAGAAGGCATAGCGAGTAGTGCGTGAAAAAATAACCATAGCGTTGATACGGCTTATTCCTCCTGAAGCGGAGCTGCAGCCGTTGGCGACGATGGCGTGCAGTTGATTGCCCACCCTCTCCCTGCGGGAGAGAGACGGCGGGAAGCAGTCCAGATGCCAAGCATCAACCTGGAACGGGACCGATGCCGGTGAAACAGCGCGAGGAGCAACGGGTCGGCGCGTCCGCCGCAGCACGATGACATTCACCGCCAGCCTTGAGGCAGAATAGCGACCATGAACGATCTCCCTTCCTACCCGCGCTGCTGTACGCCACTAACTGACCACTGGCCGCTACCGCAAGCCTTGGCGGGTGTGAGCCTGATGAGCACACGCTTCGACCCGGCATTGCTCGATCCCGAGGATTTTGGCCGCTGGGAGATTCCCGCACAGAAAGGCGTCAGCAAGCGGCAGGCAGAGTTTCTCGCTGGACGCTTGTGCGCTCGGGAGGCCCTGCGAGACCTGACCGGCAGTGCATTCGTGCCGCCAGTGGGTGAAGACCGCGCGCCGCAGTGGCCGCGCGGCGTCGTTGGCTCCATCACCCACGGCGCAGGCTGGGCAGGCGTGGTGGTGGGTTCCAGTCAGCAATGGAGCGGACTGGGACTGGATATCGAGCGCATTCTTGCTCCCGAACGAGCCGACCGCCTGGCCGCCGAAATCCTCACACCCCGTGAACTGGAACTCTACTCTCCGCTAAACGAAGACGAGCGCTCCGAACTGGTTACCCGAACCTTCTCGTTAAAGGAAAGCCTGTTCAAAGCACTGTATCCGCTGGTGAAGCGACGCTTCTACTTCCAGGATGCCGAAGTGCTGGACGCCACTCGTCAAGGCGTGGCGCGCCTGCGTTTGTTGATCGATCTGTCCGCAAACTGGCGCAACGGCATGGAGCTTGGCGGTCAGTTCACTACCTTCGAAGCCTACCTGCTCAGTTTGGTCAGCATTCCAGCCCAGCCTGGCTCGACCAAACCAGGCTAGTACGTCGCCCTGTTGGCGAGCCGCTAGAAGGCTCGCTTTCTGGCGTAGCCAAGCTGGCGGCCCAACAATCGCCTCATCCGAAAAACCGAACCCGCGGGCTTTCAGCGAGTCAACCAGACACCCCAATTCACCGGCGCGCACGCCTATAATCGCGCCTTTCAGAAAACCGACACAGGTGAACACATGGCCAATCCATACCACGATCACAACCTGGCCCTGCTGGCCCATCTGCGCGGCATCCTGCTCGCCATGGGCGAGGCCGAACAAGTCTCGGAAGAAAGCCACGCACTGTTTCTCGAACGCTTCGACGAGCTGATCATGAATCTGCAGAACGTCCCGGAAGAGCGTCATATGGGCCAGGACCTGATCTGCCAGGTCTTCCACCGCTATCCCCAGATCGCCCACCTGGTTCCGCGCGATTTACTGTGGTACTTCGGCGGCGACTGCCTGCACTTCATGCCGGATGACGAGATTGCCGTCTTCCAGCAACTCGAAGAGCGCCGCTACGAAGCCGAGCAGAACGACGAACCGTTCGACTGGAACCGTGAAAAGCAGCTGCTGAGCATGCCGGATGAGGGTGCACGGCACTGACGAGGCGGGCGTGGGCGGTAAATCTGTAAGCGCTCAGCAAACCGAGCGTCGACATTTCCGGAGACAGTGAGTCCAAGCCCGCCTAAGGTCTCGATGGCGGGCCAGACACTGCAAGAAAAAGCACTCCGATCAGGCGTTGGCCCTCTACGGAGTTACCAGACTGGACGACCAGCAGAGCGCTGTCCGGCGGCAGGCGCGTTAATCCAGCTCCACTCGCCGCTGCTGATAGATCAAGTCGACGATCTCACCCTCCGGCACATAACCACTCACCACTTCGCGAAGCAGCTGCCGCACCTGCGGATAATCGTCGTTATCCACCGCTTTCAGCAGCTTTGCCAGCCGGTCCTTGAGTACATCCCAATCGAGATGCTCCTCATTGGCGCGCATGATCATCGGGTGCTCGGTGGCACTGACGTTGTCACCAATCAGCAGCTCCTCGTAAAGCTTTTCACCGGGCCTCAGGCCGGTGTACTCGATGGCGATGTCCCCGTGCGGACACTTCTCGGAACGCACACTGAGACCGGATAGATGAATCAACTTCTCGGCCAACTCAGCTATCTTCACCGGCTGCCCCATATCCAGCACGAACACGTCACCACCCTGCCCCATCGACCCCGCCTGGATAACCAGCTGCGCCGCTTCGGGAATGGTCATGAAGTAACGGGTGATCTTCGGATGGGTCACCGTTACTGGTCCGCCGGCCCGAATCTGCTGATAAAAGCGCGGAATCACCGACCCAGACGAACCCAGCACATTGCCGAAGCGCACCATGGTAAAGCGCGTCTTGTTGACGTGATGGACACCATCCGTGCTGCCGAACAGCACCGGCGCCGGCTCGCGGCTCAGCGCCTGCAAAATCATCTCCGCCACGCGCTTGGTACTGCCCATCACATTCGTCGGCCGCACGGCCTTGTCGGTGGAGATCAGCACGAAGTTCGCAACACCCGCCTGCACCGCCGCCTGGGCGGCATGCATGGTGCCGAGGACATTGTTGAGCACCCCCTCGGCCACGTTGTGCTCTACCATCGGCACATGCTTGTACGCGGCAGCGTGATAAACCGAATTCACCTTCCAGGTCCGCATGACGTCTAGCATACGATTCGAATTGCGGATGGAGCCCAAGATTGGTACGAGCCGCACCGGTAGCGACTCCCGCTCGATTCGGCTCTCCAATTCGCTGTGAATCCTGTAGAGATTGAACTCGCAGTGCTCGAACAGCAGCAAAGAAAGAGGCTTACTAGGCAGAATTTGCCGACATAGTTCACTACCAATCGAGCCTCCGGCGCCGGTAACCATCACCACCTGACCGCGTATGCAACGCTCAAATAGCTCCTGGCGTCCAGGAACCGGGTCGCGCCCCAGAAGGTCCGCAATATCCACCTCTTGCAAATCCTCCACCTTGACCCGGCCACTGGCAAGATCCATGAACCCCGGCACGGTTCGAACATGCAGCGGGAACGGTTCGAGACTTTCCAGTACCTCACGGCGCCGCGCACGCGAGGCAGAAGGGATGGCCAACAGAATCTGCTGCGCCGCAGTTTCGTTGATCAACTGCTGAATATGCTTGGGCTTGTAGACCCGCAGCCCAGAAATGGTCCTGTTCGCGATATTGGGATCGTCATCGATGAACGCTACGGGACGCATTGCCCGCCCCATACGCAATGCGGCGACCAACTGGTTGCCGGCCGCCCCGGCACCGTATATCGCCACACGAGTCAGGCCCGTATCGGGGCGATTGAAGTTCAACATTTGGCCAGCGGCAAACCAATGGCCCATGAAGTACTGGCGCATCAGCAGCCGTAACCCGCCAATCAGCACCAGGCTCAGCCACCAGTAGTTCAGAACCAGGGAACGAGGGATGACCTTGGGGGCATCCTGATACCAATACACCACCAACGAGAGTATCAGCGCTGAAAGCGTAACGGCCTTGGCGATTGCCATGAGCGCATCGTTACCGAAATAGCGCATCACCGCGCGGTACATGCCGATACGAATGAACAGCGGAATCGCAATCATCGGCGCAACCATGAACAACCACGCATGCGCACCGAACGGATCGATCGTCTTCGCATCACCCAAACGGACCACGAACGATAGCCACAGCGCTGCCCACACCAGCACGACATCCGCCGAAACCTGGATAAACCTCTTATATCTACGGGGCAATCTCACGAGGCGTCTACGCAGCGCCTCAGCCAATCTCAACACAGCAGCACCTCAACTTGGTTTCCCTGTTCTGCAAACACGTCCATAACGAAGCACCCGCACTTATCCGGCCTAGTGCTGGACAGCAAGCTCCTCAGGCTGACCTGCCTTCAATCTTGCAACAATCCAGGCCAACGGCGCATAGGCGATCATCAGCCCCGCCGCTCCATCCAAGCGCTCCAGCCCAACCGCCAGCGCGATCGGAAACAGCCAGAGAACGTTCACAGCCAGAACGCCCAGGGTCACCGGTAGATGCGCGCCAAAGCGCCGGGAAGCGATCTGGTAAGCGTGGCTTCGATGAGCCTCATACACCTTCACCCCACGCAACAGGCGCCGCACCAGCGTCCAGGTCGCATCCACTATAAAAAACCCGAGCAGAATCAACCAGCACCACAGGAGCGGCGGTGCCAACCAGGCAGCCTGGATCGAAAGTGCGCCGATTGCGATGCCGAGAAATCCACTTCCCGCATCCCCCATGAAAATTCGCGCAGGGGGGAAATTCCAAACCAGGAAACCTGCGACCGCTGCGGCCAGCAAAACAGGCGCAAGCATATCGCCAGAGAAGCCCGATAAGGCATAAATCGCTGCGGCACCAAGACAGGCGGTCAACGCCTCGACACTGGCGATACCATCTATCCCATCCATGAAGTTATAAAGATTGAGATGCCAGACGAGCCAGATCATCGCGAACACATGCCCCCACCAACCAAGTTCAAGCGTCAGCCCGAACAACTCTACCGGCGGGAGCCCACCGAGCCAGAACAGCGCCCAGGCAGCTGCGAGGAAATGCCCCAGCAGGCGCCAACGCGCCGGGATATGGCCGTGGTCATCCAGGAACCCAATCATGGCTACACCGCAACCGGCACCCCATAATCCCCACATCGCTGCCCAGGAAATGAGCCCAAGCCAGGCAATGACAGGCAAAGCGACGAGCACACTGATGACGATCGCAACCCCGCCCCCTCGTGGCGTCGGTACCCTATGCGAGCTGCGGGCATTGGGAATGTCGATAAGGTCACTGCGCAAGGCGTAGCATCGCAGCACCCAAGTCAGCAAAACCGAAGCGCCAAAAACTAGCGGCAACAACCAGAACACGGCGCCCATCATCAACTCCATAAACTTACAAACCGCAACTCAAAAGAGCGACAGCCTCCAGATTGCGTTTGTGGAGACCGCTCCCCCACGCCATAGCATCATCACCCCGAGATCGAACCAAAAGAGCGAAGAGCCCACACCGCAACCCTTTTGTGGGAGGCGCGCCCTCGCGGCGATACAGGCCGCAAGGCCTGCCAGAAGCTAAAAAGCATTGCCCCAAGTTTTCAATCAAAGCCCTGCCATATCCAGCGCTACGAGGCTGCGACCGTTTCTTATGGCGACAAACGGGAGCGGAACTCCCTTGTTCAACCATTTCATCATGCTGAGGAAATTCGCTATGACGCCCGGCCCGTACACCAGCGGAGGACGAACGATGACCACCACCAGGCCGGTCTGCAGCAAGCGCCATCAACGCTTTTTCCGCTTCCATCTTCGATACGGCATAAGGATCGACCGGACAAAAGAACAGCCTTGGCGGTGAACGCACGCCCACAGGCCTGCCCGGAAGGCGGAGACTTCCCAACCTTTCGTCACTTAGCAGGCTGTTGAAAAACTACCTGCGTTGGCAATACTGCGTTGAGAACCGACTTCAAATACTCATTTTTTTACAGCCCGTAAACTCCGCTTTTTCGCTCGTTTTGACTCGCTGCGCTCACTCTTCTGGCCAGCCTTCGGCTGTTACTCCCGCTGTTCGTTGCGCCTTGTCTTGCCTGCCTCACCTACGTTTTTCATTGGCCTGTTAGGAGAGCAAATAAAAAAACCAAGCGATACTTACGAAGAATCCCCAACCCGAAGGCTACGAAGCAAGGCCTCGTCGACACCAAATGGTGGCTGCCATCCCAACAGGCGACGTGCCTTGCTGATATCCACCTGCAAAGACCCGCAAAGCTTCTCAGCCATCGCCTTCCGACCTACAACACCCGCACAGAAATGTAGGAGCTTGGGAGGAACAGGGAAAAGGCGTGCCGGGCGGCCCAATGCATGACCGACTTTTTGCAGCAACTCCGGCGTGGACAGATCATGACCATCTGCCACCAGGAACACCTCGTTTGCCGCCGCGGGATGCTGAACACACACGGTAATAAAGTCAACGAGGTTGTCGAGTGCCACCAGACTCCGCTTGTTCTGTATGCAAGCTAGAGGAAGCGGAACTCCTCTGTTAACCCAGTTCACCAGCTTCCCAAAATTGCCCGGAGCATTTGGCCCGTATACCAGTGGTGGACGGATCACCACGATCTCCATCCCAGTGCGCTTGCCAAGCTCAAACAAGCCTTGCTCCGCCTCAAGCTTGGATATGGCATAGGGCTCGGTTGGCGCAAGTGCGTCCTGCTCCGTGAAGGGTTGCACACTTTGTGAGCCATTAACCCCGATCGAACTGATGAAAACAAAGCGCCTTACACCTGCGGCGGCGGCCTGTCCAGCCAGGCACCGGGTGGCCTCGACATTGACGCGCCTGAACGCGACCTCCGCATCCCGATCTTCACCGGCAACATGCGCAAGCCCCGCGCAATGGGCCACCACTTCGACGCCGCGCAGCGCCGCCGACCAGTCAGTGGATTCGCTGAAATCGCCGAGCACAACCTGGCGTGCTGCGTTGCCTGGGTCACCCGGCCTGCGCCGCGCTTCGACCACCTCGTGCCCGGCCAGGCTTGCCGAGCGCGAAAGCGCCCGCCCAATGAAACCTGTCGCCCCCGTCAGCATCAGTCGGCGAGAACCGGATGTTGTTCGGTCAACCATCAGCCCGCTCCAACACGTAATCGCCCCGCACCAATGTAGTGGCCCTCCTACTATCCACCAGCGCGTTATGGCAATACCGGTAAAGCCCGGCGAGCGTTTCGTCCGAAACCCGGCACCAATCTCTTCGCGCGTAATAGATAAAGGCAAAAAACATGGCCGAGAAGAGGAAATCATGCAGAAAACGCCCAGCCTCGTCGCCACGCTGCCGCCAGACCCGCTCGAAGAACGCAACCAGTTGTGCCGGACCGGACGGCTCCATGCAGCGAGTAACCGCACACCCCAGGTCATACCCCAACGGATCCACGCCACACAAATCCCAGTCAACCACCTCACCGCCTTGGCAGACATTGAATCGAGACAGATCACCGTGAGAGAACTTTCTTGCCAGGCCCGCGACGCAGGTTTCCAGCTTCTCGAGGTCGGCGGCCGTCCCTATGCCGCGTGTTTCCAGAAACCGAACGGCAGCCTTGAACCCCGTTTTATACATGCCTCGCTGCTGGAAAGCGAAAAGCTCCGCCGGCGCCCGCTTGAACAATGAGTCGGGCAGTTCGTAAAGCAGCCTGTCCACCTGCAACGCACGCTCGAGGAACTGCTCCCGTGCAACGGGCCGCAGATCGACGAAGTGGAAGTACCTAGCCGACAGTGCGCCACCGTCGCGCTGCAAGGCAACGGCCGGCACCACGATAGGCAGGCCGCCCTGGCATGGGAAAACGTCCGAATAGAACCAATTGCTGCGCAGATACTCGCTGGATCGCTGCAGGTAGATCTTCTCAAACAGGAGAACACCCGCCGAACGCACTCTGCGATAGGCGTTGAGGCTGCCCCCACCCTTACCTCGTCCGATGAAGGCCGCGTCGACGCAGCCCCCTGTCGAAACCAGCGATAGCCTAGGGTCGAAAGCGGCGACCATCGCCTCGTACAGGGCATGATCCCGCGTATGCGAAACAGTCGAGGACAGCTCTCTGAGCTGCCCCCAGCTCACCTTGCCAGCAATCGAGGAGCGCAACGCCTTCGCCAGGGCTTCCGGCGCATGCCGGCTTGCCAACCGCTCAAGTGCCTGCAGGGAAAACCCGTACCCGCTCCAGGAGAGCAGCAGCAACCGGCGATGAAAGTTCAGCTGAGTGCGCCGAGCGCCTTGCTCATTGCGATCTTTCACCCACGAATAAGCCTCGATCAACAATGTGACGAGGTGTTCTGGCAACGACGACCTAAGCGAGCCCAGATTCAAAACTAACTAAACCTCTAATGCTGTTCATTTAACTGACGCGCCCCAGGAAACCTTTGGCTTCGGGCCGGCATGCCTGCCCGAAAGGCAAAGACCTCTCCGGCCCTCGTCACTTGAGTGAGCGATTGCAACCCCAAGAGATACTTACGAAAAATTCCCAACCCGAAGGCTACGAAGCAAGGCCTCATCAACGCGAAATAGTGGCTGCCATCCCAACAGGCGACGTGCCTTGCGGATATATACCTGTAAAGACCCGCAAAGCTTCACAGCCATCGCCTTCCGACCTACGACACCCGCACAGAAATATAGGAGCTTGGGGGGAGCAGGGTAAAGGCGTGCCGGGCGGCCCAACGCATAACTGACTTTTTGCAGAAGCTCCGGTGTGGACAGATCATGTCATCTGCCACCAGGAACACCTCGTTTGCCGCCGCGGGATGCTGAACACACAGGGTAATAAAGTCAACGAGCAACTGAACGGCAATTGCCTCGCCGTTACCGGACTGAATACGCCCGAACTCCTCGCTGCCAGGGAGCACTCAATAACTGGTATTAACCAAAGATTGGCGCCTGGAAAGTACATCTAGACTACTGAAGGAAACTCGTGCCCGCTTTTGGGAAACCAGTATGAAGCTAAATTTTCTCGAACATACCGCGCAACCCAATTTAGGAACAGTTACATAATGCAGACCGTCGCCAACAGACGCTTCCTAGAGGAGCTCACTAATCTCACGGCGCAAGATAATCCCTTGGTCTTCGCACCATGCTTGATAATTATCGACCTCACTCCAACCACTCATGAATATGAAATCCAGCCCGGCATCCATAGCGGCCCGGTAGTCGTACTTGCTATCCCCAATAAAAAGTGCAGGCATGGCAATGTTGCCCAGCGCTTTCTCACGCTGCAGGATTTCGTCCTTGGTATCGGGGCTACCGAAAATGCCGCCGTCGAACAGAGCCACCAACCCTCGCTTAGCAAACACCTCGTGCAGCTCCGCCTGATCACCACCCGAGACAATCACCCAGCGTGCAGCGGGCGTAGCCTCGCGCAAGGCGTGCAACCCCGGCGCCACGCTGCAAGTCAGCAATCCTTGACTCACCCCGGCGGCATAGCTTGTCAGTAACTGCTCCAAGTTCGGTCCTGCTGGAGCTGTGCCTAGCGTAGGAACGATGGTGTCGAGAAAATGGGTAAACTTCCTGTAGCGTGATACTCCCCCATTGGCGGTGTGATAAGTAACCAGCGCGTCAGCAGCCGCAACACCATAGGGCAAGGCGGCCTCATAGAATGCATGCGTTTTCACCGTGTTCGAATCGAGGATTACGCCATCGCAATCAAACACAAGCGTTTTATAAGAAGTTGCAGCAGGATTAATTGTCATGATTGATCCACCTAAGCAGAGCAGCCTCGACTTTTCCCACATCGCTCGGCACATCTACAGCTAAACTTCCTGGCTTGGTTTCAATCATCTGAATTCTTTTTCCAAGCTCGAAAAAGCGTAGGATCTCGATATCTTCACTTGCTTCGAGCTCGCTTTTACGGCCAAACGCTTGGAAAGCTTGCAGCTCATCAAGGGTAAAGGCATAGATGCATACTTGTTTCTTGAGCCGTGTCGGTGCGCTCTTCTGCTCCTTGAAACCGGGCAGGACAACACGTGACACATAGATCAGCTCATCACGTTCGGTAGTAATGACCTTTGGAATATTTACGCTTTGCGGGTTTTCATCGTCGGCAATCCAACTATAACCGTTCACTATTGCGTCGGGCGCTTTCAGTTTCGCATCAAGCACCTTCAAGATGTCAGCTGGGTCGACAATTGGCTCATCGCCCTGCACGTTGATATAGATATCCGCCTCGATCATCTGTGCAGCCTCAGCCAGCCGGTCAGTGCCGGTCAAGGCGGAGCTCGAAGTCATAACAGCTTGGAAGCCCGCGCCCTCCACGACCTCAGAGATGCGCGTGTCCTCGGTGGCTACATATACGTTACTCGCGCCTACCGCCTTCGCCGCCAATTCGGCCACCCATAGAACCATCGGTTTGTTAAGTAATCTCACCAATGGCTTACCCGGGTAGCGTGTAGAAGCGAATCTGGCGGGTATGACAACAACAGATCTCATGGATACTTATTCCTTACAATGCGTAAACGGAGCACGCTGGCAGGTTATAACGGGTCGCAGTAATGGCTTTCAGTGAGCAAGCGCTGGGTTGGAGCATGTATAAATCAAGCAAATTCTGCATTTCCCCGCTGCGGGGGTCATCGCCACTGTAACCATCGAAGCCAGCCAACCATAACTGTCCTGCTTTGCCGCTGGTGGCAATGGCCAAGGCGTAGGCAACTACCAGTGAGTTCGGCAATATGCACCCCAACTCATTGAACCCAAAAACACCAGGCGTAACTTGCAAGCCGAAATCCAACAGATTCGTTTTATGCAGCGATTGTTGGATATCTTCGGACAACATCGAATAGGGCGTAATCAATGGCTGCGGCAGCGTGCTGTGCGCCTCGCAGTCTGCCAGCAGCCTGACCGGGTGACAGGCTACGCGAAAGTCGATCAACTCGGCCTCGACAGCGCTTTGCGTATTGAGTGCGACAACTAACGGCTTGCGCTTGCGAATAAAGGCTTCGATGGCAACACGGTGCCTAGCGACCCCGGGCCCAGTGCCCAATAGCAAAACTTCACGCCCAGAAAACGCGTCGGCTGGGCACCACGTGCCGCTGGGTTCACGTCGGTAAAAGAGGCGCGCTGCATCAAGGGCTTCGGCGCTGTACTTGCGCCCGCCTTCGAACTTCAGGTGTTCGATGACCGCAAGCACATCCTCTTCGCTGTAACGTGTATCGTTAAGCATTTCCTGAATATAGGTCGGGTGAATGCCGTGCTTTCCAGCCAGATAATAATAGGGATTGGTGCCCCAGCCATACTGCTCCTGCATGGGCCGGAAATACGAGCGCACAAGTGACATGAGCGGCACCAAGTTTACTGGCTGACCACGGCGTTCTGCCATCTCAATAGCCAGTTCTTCGGTCCGCGCATTACCCGGACCACGCCCCATCCCGGTAACTGTTGCATCGACCCAGGTTGCGCCTTCGTCTAATGCACGCAGAGTGTTAGAAAGTGCCAGCCCCATATTGTCGTGGGTGTGAATACCCAGAGCGCCATGCCATCCGCTGCGCAGCCACTGAATGGTTTGGGCCACCTGCTCGGGGTTCATGCCGCCCATGCTGTCGGCAAAATACAGCACTTCGATCGGATATTGGCTAGCCTGCCCGGCCAGTGTCTCGATCTCGGCCTGCGAACAGTGCGCCACCTGCATCAGGTTGAAACCGACACGATAGCCTCGCTGCTGAAGCCAGGTAACCGCTGGCAACGCCTTGGCAAACTCATGCACGTGACAGGCGATGCGCACCAGATCCACCGGAGATTCGCTGGCCGGTAGCGGAAATAGGGACTCAAGGACCTCGATCAGAGGCATCGCCCCTAGCAGTTCACTGCCATTGACCATGACACTGATAGCCAAGGAGCGGGGCAACGCCAGGCTGCCCAAAAAGTCATCGGTGCTGTAAGCACAGGCGCCACTAAAGCCGGTATTTTTAAGCGAGCGCAGCCCTAGCTCCACCACATCGACACCAGAGGCCTGCATCGCTAGCAGGTAGTCTTGAATCACTGGCGCGGGAAAGTCCCAGGCATTGTAATAACCACCGTCGCGGAGGGTGCAGTCGAGAAACATATTCGCGGCCTCGAGGTTTAAATAATTAATTTATGAATTTTTCTTTATATACTTTATACGTGCTCATGAAATAATCACGATTATCTAAGCTCAACCCAAGCAAAGAACCCAGCTCTTTAGTAGAGCGATCCAAAAGTCTAAAGAAAATAGACTTGATGATGGGAGCCTGAGACAACGACTCTAAATTGCGCGTAAGAAAAACGCCCAATACATTATCTGTAGACAGCTGGCTTTTTTTCATGCCGCCCCATACTGTAACTGCTGGCTCAACACTTTTCTCTTCGCCATTCTTTTCCACTACATTGTACAAGCAATGCATGTCTGAAGACGCTCCGCATACATATAGCTCGACGCAGCTTAAGGCCGCAAGCCTCTCTACAGGAGCCCCATAGACTGCAAAGGCGTCCAAGACAGCCCATAGGCATCGACTCTCCAGAAAAGAAGGCCAGACACCAAGATAGCGTTCAGGCAGCGCGCGAAAGCATGAAAAGCCGGAGCCTTTCGACTCATAATCATAACTAGCAAATAACCCTGACCTTTGCCTCCCTCTTGCCTCGCCTAAGTCTTATTATCAACCTCTTAAAAGCAAATAGACAATGCGACTCTCTTAAAACATCATCAGTGGTAGACTCCAAGTAACTCAGCTCATTCCCGGGCAAAAAATTTAACTGCCACCAGTAGCACCATATCGAGCATTAAGCTCGGCAACATATCCGTCAGCATCGACTTCAAGCACCCTACCAAGGACCTCATCTACCTCCACTAAATTGTGGGCCCGAAGGCGTTGCAAAAAAATAAAATTACTGACTGGATCATGACGCATAAAATTATAGTTAGCGACACTTGCTTCAGTTCTGTATCCAGGAGAATAATTGCCATCGAGAAATAAATTACTATTAAATACCTTTATTGAAGCACAGGGAAATCGTAGTAGATCTAGCAAGCATCGTTGCACCGCATTAGCTGTCCCCTTAAAAAAGGGGTTTACGAAATCATGCCCAGCCTTAAAACGAGGCCGAATGGGGGATTTTAAACCTTCAAAACACTTCGACATGGCGTTTTGGTTGTAGTCACATACGATCCAATCGAGCCCATTCATAACTTTAACTTTGGCATGATGGACGACATCTGTCGGCAAATCTTGCGATATATAAAAAGAAACATTTGTTTTTGTTCCAAAAACCAAAGGGTCGAATTTATTCAGCCCCTTAAAATTAAAACGAACAACAACGTCGTAGGAGTCTATTTCAGCCCCATTATTAGCCCCTACTGCGACCGGCCCTACTATCGCAACTCTTTTATTCTTTATGTACTCCGAAAATGCTTTCTCGCACTCAGTAAAATAACGAGACGTGCCAGCTCGATAATTCGCCAACCCACCAGAATAAAGAAATAAACTATAAATAAACAGAGTATCTTGCGCCTCATAACTCTTTACGACGGGCGCCAACTGAAGCTGCCTGCTATCCTGTTCAATTTCACATGCAGCAGCCATTGAATAGCGAAGATCAGAAAGATTTTTAATTTCTTCCACTGGGCTTTCTACCGATACTGAAACCGCTTTATCTCTCACCCGTTTGTATGCGAAGAAGCAACGACCCACAATGTAAATTCCCGACAATACCAGCCAAGCGTCTCGGCTTAACTCAATTTCTAAATCGAGTGGCAGAGAACTAGCGAGGTTCCGTATGACTTCAAGCAGGCACGGGTTCGTGGATGCGTTTAATGGCGAGTCGACTTTTGCAACAAAGGAGAGCACCTCTTGATATACAGAAAGAAAAGAAGACCACTCGCTCTTATCCTTGGCTGAGCAAATTAGCTGCTCGGTTAACCCCGGAAAGACTGACGCCTCAAGCTTGATATTATTAAAGATAACCAAATCGCTATTTTTGACACACGACGACTCAAGCTGTACCCGCATTTCCGATAAGCGGCGGTAATAATTTATAGCAAAAGGCAGACTTTCGACCTTTCGGATAGATTGAAGTATTTTGAACTTATCAATCGCTGACTTATAATCACGCCCGCCGGCATCCTTTTGCGCAATAGAGAATATAAACCGTTTGAATAGATTTCTATCAGCGGGATGATTAGCCAAGCCCTCTGAAACTAATCGCTCGTGCAACGCCCAGTCATCAACCATTTCGCATGCTTTGGCATAGCGATTATAATTTAGAGCAGAAAACTTCTTTTTTGTGCACTTGGCTTTTTCCCACCATTTTTTCGCATCAAACCAATTTTCCCTTGCATTTTCCAGCGCAGCATATTCGATGATCAAGATATGGTTATTGGGAAATCTATCGAAACCGTTTTTCAAAATCTCTTCAGACGCACCGTACTCTCTCATCATACGCCTTGCTATTGCGATTTTAGAGTAATACGTAACGGGAGCTTGCTCAGGAAAGAGCACAAGCAATCGCTCATAATACTCTACCGCCTTAGCCCAACTCTTAGAGCTTAGAGCAGCTTCAGCCAATACAAGCATGTCCGAACTATTTATCTCGGCTTGAGGAGTTTTGGCTTTCCCAAAAACTTGCGTTATTAGTCTCTTAAAAAACATAAAGCCGCATAACCTTTTAGCTAATTTAACAATTAAGCGAAGAACCTTATTTTTATTTTTGAGATAGCTCACTTCATGTATTTTAAAATAAGTCGTAATGACCCAACCTCAAGCAGAATTGGGTATATATTATCACTTATTATCTATAGCCAAATCATTTACCAACGTGTTGACATGATAAAGACTATGGCGAATTGCTTCGATTTTCTCCATCTGGAAAGCACTCATGACAATTTTAAGATTCGTTGTGGATATGCCTTCGGTGCGTGGCAGGTATATTACCTCCACTATTTCCTTAAGGTGATCGAATTTCCCAGCCCAGTCATCACCCATGGCGAATATGCTAGCTTGCTCGCGACGAATATCATCATTTTTCTGCTCCCAGCATGTTTCAGGAAAAACCCCGTCCACATAACGCACTGCGCGGAGAACCTCCGCGCGCTGATGATAAGGCACTACGGTTTTTTTTCCTTTGCCCAAGTTGAATTCGTCGGTAGAAAGTCCGACTACCAACCGATCCCCCAACGAGCGCAGGCGGCGCAATAAGTTCACATGACCCACATGGAAGAGATCGAATGTACCATAGGTAATAACAGTTTTCATTGGGCCTCCAGACTATCGGAATGGCGTGACAGAACCCGTTTATAGAACATATTCCTTGCTCGCGCTCGGTATTCCTCATAATCAAAGCGTGGCGGTGGAAGATTTCCCTTTGCAAATTCTTCCATGCCTTTTTTCAAACCGGCCACGCTATTTTCTACTATCAAACCATGCCCACCGTCCAAGACATCATGAGCACAAGCAAAGTCAGTGCAGACTATGGGTACCCCTAAAACCATCGCTTCCAATAAGACTAAGCCTTGGCCTTCATGTTTAGATGAAAAAACGAAACAGTCCGCTCGTTTAAGATATGGAAAAGGATTAGATTTACGCCCCAATAAGAGCACGGTTTCTTCGAGATTCAATTGTTTAATGAGGAACCTGAGCTGCATACGCAACGGCCCGTCGCCCAAGATTATCAATTTTCCACTTCCCCCTGAGTCGAGGAACTCTTTGAAAGCACGAATTAGAGTGGCATGTCCTTTTTCCACTGAAAGTCTCGCCATATTTATATACAAGGGGCGGCAGTCATTAAGGGCTTTGCTTTCTTCAAGTTTTTCTATTTCTCTATTAGCGCTGTCCATGATCGAATCGACATCTATAAGATTATCGGCATACGTAAATTTATTGGGATCAATAGAAAAACGAGAAGCAAGCATAGCTCTGTTACCCAGATGCGTTTGCTTCGAAACAGAGACAAGCCTGCCGTAATGCTTGCTAAGACTGAATACCGATTCTTGGCTAGGAAATTTTTCTCGCCACTCTTCATACATATTATTATGGAGATATATGACCGCTTTCTTAGGAGCATACGCAAACAAAATAGACCAGAAGCGCGAATAGCCATCGAAATTTATGATGTGATCAAAGTGAGACATGCCAAAGATTCGCTGAAATTCTCGGGCAAAACATTTCTGCAAAACCTCATACATTGCTGGGCTTGGCAAACTATTTTCTCGGAGGAATTTATGGTAGACCCATGCCTCCTCAATAGTAAGATTGGGCTCACCGACTCTCGTCACAACGCGCGCGCAGGGCGGTAATCGTCTAAATTGCTCCATATTTTCAGACTGAGAAAGAATGATGGCGGAGTCCACCGCAAGTATTATTTCGTATTTGCTCTTATCAATGTCTGCTAACAAGCTTACTAAAGAGCTTGTAATACCATTAGGAAGAAAAGCGCCCGCATATATCAGAATAGTTTTTTTGGGACGTACGCACTCATAATTTCCATTAGAAAAAATAAAATCAATTGCTCTTTGGGTGGCTTTTCCATCTTCACATGCACAAAAAGTTTCTCTTACGGATTCATAACGCTCGTGGACTTCGCCCTCAGTATCGACTAACTGCCTGGTATGTTCCACTAGCTCCGCAGAAGTATAACAGACCACGCCGGGTAGCCGTTCTGCTGGAAAATAAAGCCCTCGCTCTCGCCTATATTCATCATAATCGCTTAAATAATAAACTATTGGACGTCCGGTCACCATGAAGTCAAAAGCAATACTTGAATAATCGGTAATAAGAACATCTACGATTGACAATAACTCGTTTGACGTTATGTCATTTGGTATTAAGCAATCGCGCAAACCGGTATCAGACAGGGCTGACTCAACAAAATAGTGCCCTCTAAAAAGAAGATTACAATCTAACGATTTTAGCCTCTGAACCACGTTAAGATATACGTCGCTCTCAAGCCGCACAGAGCCTAACGTTCCTCTCCAGGTAGGTGCGTAAAGTATAGTCTTTTTGCCTGGAGAAAGGCCCAGTCGCGATCGGAGACGCCGCCTCTGATCTGCACTGGCATTTACTGTTAGGTCGTTACGGGGATAGCCCACCGTTTTGATTCTAGCAGTAGTATGTAAGCCTATTTCATAGCTATTCTTTATAATTTCTTCGGTATACTTATTTGGAAATATCAAATGAGTCGCGTGGTTAAAGTTTCTTGTAATGTTACGACCACCAAAAAAATCATCATTTATATCCCGGCCTAACATTTTCCAAGGCGTACCGTGCCATGTATTTAAATATAGCTGGTCACTCTTTCGAATAAAGTAGTCGGGAAAACTAGTATTATTGACCAGCACCTTGGCGCTGGCTAAGTATTTTAAATAGCGGTAACTATCACGCTTCACAAAAATCACGTTATGTAACTTCAGTAAATCGGCAGGTATGGTAGAAAAGTCATTAATAGCCCAGACGTGACTATGGCCTGAAAATTCATCTTTATTTAACAGAGAAAGAAAAATTGCATAAGGGTTACAAGATATAGAAACCCCATGAAAGCTTTCGTACATAATCATTTTATTTAATACAATAGAGTTCTCAAACAAATCTGCATAAATTGCTCGCCGCCTGAAAAGATGGTTATTCTTGAACTTTGTAACCGATACGCCGTAAGGACGTTTCAGTACCTGCAATTCCAACAGTGTCTCAGCCGCCTTCTCATAGTGGCCTTGCTTGAACAAAGCGAAACCTAGGTTATACACCCATTCGGATTGGTGTTCACTTTTACGCGCCAAGGCTGCATCAAATGCGCAAGCAGCGTTATGCCATTCTTTTGCCTGTGCGTAAGCATGACCCAAATGGTAATATACATCGGCCTTGGTAGCATCCTGCTTTAGTTGCTCTAGAAAAAAAGAAACTTTCTTCTTTTTAAGAAAAAGGCTTTTAATAGTAAGATAAAAATTATTATTCTTGCTAATTAAGTGAGAAGCGAAAAACGCCCGGCAAGCTTCTTCATAATGGCCGAGCTTCGTAAGCACGTATGCATGCCGATAATGCGTTTCAGCAGAATTTTTCTTTTGAAGTGCAGCGCGTGCGTATACGCAGGCAGCTTCTTCAAGCTTTTCCTGCCGTTCCAGCACGAAGCCTAGACGAAAACACCAATCCCCATTATCGGGATCACGGTCGAGCGCCTTCCTGTAAGCAAACTCTGCCTTATTCCATTCATAACAGCGATCATAGGCCATACCTAATCGAAAATTCAGCACAGCGTTTGTTGGTTTGCCCTGCAGCAAAAGTTCATAGGCCGTCGCCGCATATGACCAACGCCCATACACTTGGTGGAAAGCTCCGATACCCAACTCTTGAGAACCTAAGTCCCTATCAAGCTCAATTGCCTTTCTATAAGCATGCGCTGCGCGCTCGAGCTCTGCGGGCCCATCATGCCCTTCACATTCGCAGGCAAAACCCAAGTCATAATACCATCGGCAATTTTGAGGACTTAAATAGATCGCGGCCTGATATGATGTAGCGGCAGCACGATAGCGCTTCATCTTTTCAAGCGCTTCACCAAGCCTGTGATGCCATGTCGCCTCTCCTTGATCTAACTCTACGGCAGACTTGAGCGCCTCAATTTCTTGCCACGTCTTTCCTTGCTTATTGAGGGAGCTAGCTAATAGCGCATAAAGCTCGGCGGCGATATCGCCCTCCTCAATAAGGTTCCGAAGCGCCTGTTCAGCAAGCGAAGGTGAAACTTTCAATGTTTCCTTTGGGTTGATCGTCGATAACTTTTTTAGATAGTAATCTCTACGCTTTTCATCATTGAGCCGCTGATAACATTGCACCAAGCGAAAGTTCACCCGCGCATTATCAGGGCGATCCTTGGCCGCCCGCTCAAAAAAATTGGAGGCATCTAACCACTTCTTCTTTAAAAAATAGAACATGCCCAATCGATAAGCAGCCCTAAAACCGAGCGGGCTTGTAAGTTCATAAACCTTTTTAGAAAAGCTCGTGAAACCGTTTTTTTCCGCCAAGCGGCCTATTGCATACAAAGGAAGCAAAAAAGGTAACAAAAAAGTATTAGTATTAATCATCGCAGCCATCCCAAAATCCTACAGAGCTCATAATCAGCCTAGCTAAATACCCGCTCTATTAATCGGCTCGTCGCTTGACCGTCATCAAACTCACAGAACTTCTCCCGAAAAGCTAACAAACGTTGATGAAAAAGTTCTTCGTGGTATCTTTTGGCGCTTAGTAGCTCACAAAGCTCATCCATGTTTTGAGTAAAGACACCAGGCGGGTTCGCTTTCAGATCAAAGTACACGCCGCGGCTTTTTTTATATTCTTCCCATTCATAGGCATATATAATTATAGGCCGCTCGAGTATTGCATAGTCGAACATAATAGAAGAGTAGTCCGTGATCAAAATATCTGAGATCAAACAAATCTCATTAGTGACGGAATGCTCGGAGACGTTTATGATATTTTCACCATAGCAGCCCTGTTCTTCAAGGAAGTAATGTGCACGGACGAGCAATACATACTCGTCTCCGAGCGCTACAGCTATCCTGCTAAGATCAACTGACGCGAAGGCAGACCCCGCACTTTTATTTTTTTGCTCGTCACGAAATGTAGGAGCATAAAGAGCCACTTTCTTCCCATCGGGAATACCGAGTTTTCGACGTATTTCCTTAACGCCTGCATTGCTTGCCTGAAAAAATATATCGTTGCGCGGGTAACCAACCTCTAATACTTTATAGCTATAGGGATATGACCTTCTCCATATGGCGCTAGAGTAGTGATTCGATGAGATTACGTAATCCCATCGGCTCGAGCGTTGTGCGAAAGCCCTCCAGTCCATGTGTTCAGGTTGGTTATCCCTGAGATCGAGCCCCATATATTTCAGCGGCGTCCCATGATGCGTCTGAAGATGGATAGTGCCTTTTCGTTTGACTAATACATTTTCAAAATTAACATTTGATACGAAATATTTTGCAGTCGCCAGATGCCAGTACGCCATTAAACTATCCGATCGGGTAACATCAGGCATTTGAGGCTTTGGGACATGTTTCAACAACCAGACCTGTCTATACTTTCCCTGCCGGCTTAGCGCCTCGTATATCGCCAAAGGATTGCAATCTATCTTCTTCCCCCAAAATGCATCATATACAACCTTGTCAACTTGAACCGGGAAGCGCAGAAAAATGTATTTATAGATGATATGCTTTAACTTTATCTCGCCCAGCCGCAGCAACCTTGGCAAAGCCATTACTTTAGGTTTTACCCAGCGCCCTAACCTATGGACAAGAAAAAACAAACTAGGACATCGTAGCCTCGCAACTCTTTCCAAAAGACCTACTTTGTTAACACCGGCGGCCCTCCGAAACTTTTCCAACAGTTCTGTGCTTTGCCGTAGATAGTCCCCCACCCTCTCTGGAGGCAGCCTGTTTTTTACGGCCGCTACATTTAGCAACTGAGATCTAGCATAACTAAAGGCGTACGGCGCATAAGCACTCATAAACTCAGGCTTGGTCTGTAAGAACGATAATACCTGCTTATGCCTGCTGATCGCATCGAAATGCCCCTCACTGGCAGACCTCAATATCGAACCTGCTCGCTGGCGATAGTAAATTAGAACATCAGGAACAACGTACAGTGTTTTTGCCAGAATAGTAGTTTTAACGGCCCACTCGATATCCTCATAAAGCCCATGCGGAAACTCCAAGTAATGACTCTGCAGAAATTCCCTGGCATAAGCCTTGTTCCAGGCTACGCTTAAATTAAGAAGAAGCGGCGATCTTACTTGAGGCCCGTTACGCCACCCTCTCCAAAGCGATTGCGCCAACCGATTCGGAATCTTGCTTCCGTCGAGGTTAAATCTCTCATAATCAAAAAGCAAAACATCAGGACTGTGTTTTAGTACCAACTCCTTTACTCGACACAATGCATCAGGCGCCAACCAATCATCCCCATCGAGAAATAAAATATAGTCTCCCGCAGCGATGCGCATGCCTTGATTACGAGCCTCCCCCGGCCCAACGTTCTCATCATTAATGATAAGAGTAACGATACTTTGGAAACCCCGCGCTACACGCTTAATTATTTCTAAAGTATCGTCGCTTGATTTATTACAAACAACAATGATCTCGTAGCCATCCACTCCCTGTTTCAAGCAGCTCAACAGCGCTTGCTCAATGTAGTTCTCTACGTTGTAAGCAATGACGATGAGCGACAGCAACGGCGCGCCTTGCTCGACGTCTTTTTTTCTAAAATTATCGGAGTGATACACCTTGCACTTACTCATACAATCAATTTCTTAAGATATAGGCTCTCGACCGAGAACCTTTGCACAGCTTGGAAGATCATTCTCGCCACAAGCAATATAAGCACAGCAGAAATAACGCCAAGCCCGAAATATTTCACGGATACGGCCAAGAAGAAAAAAACCAACAAAAAGTTGCTTGACGCGATGTATTCGATGAACTGTCGGCGGTGCAGCCTGAAGACCGTCAGGCGCTTGTCCTCATCGGTGCCAAAGGCATAGAAGTCGAATATCAATAGGTTGAACAGTAACAGCGCCGCCACTGCCGCCCCCAGCAGCGGCTGGATAAGTGTTATCACCAACAACGTGCCCAGCATCAGCCACATATCGGCATAGGCGTTGGCCATGCGGCGGTGCAGGCTCGCCATCTGTGCCGGCTTGAGCTTCAGAGCGCCGCACTCGAAAGCTGCGGTCTTTTGGCGGTTCAGGTCCGCGTCAAGCACCCTGCGGTGCGTTACACCCAGGATGATGTAGCTGAAATAGAACACCGGCACCAGCAGCAGCATGCCAAGCATCAACTGATCAAACGTCAGGTACGGCTTCATGTAGTGGTAATAACCAGGCTCTTGAGTCGACGCTATGACAATCAGAACCTTGATCGGCAGAAAGAAGGTCGCCACCTGCATTCCACGGGAGCAGGCCAGCAACAGTGCCGCAAGCGTAAATAGCCGCCCGCCGCGCCGATTGAAACAGGCAGCCAGCCGCACAAGGGCCAACAGGTAGTTCAGCAGGCTGCGCAATGCTCTACACCTCGCGGCAAGGAGTGTTCTCTTCTACTGGCGTTCACAGGTAGCGCCTCATTTGCAGGCATTGCTCCGTTTCCATTAATACTGCCGAGGCCAACAGTGCACGGCGCAGCTTGAGCGCCTGTGCAGGGTCCTCGGCCGAGAACATCGCCAGGCACTTGAGAAAAAGGGAAAGAGAGAGGAAGTTGCGGGCAATCACCAGGTTGGGGGTTCCGGTGGTGCAATCGAAGCGCTTGACCGGCGTGCGCCAGTCTCCGTAGTTCTCGGTCAGGTAGCGATCCGCGTCGGCCGGCCCCCGAACCTCGACACCCTCCAGGCGATAAGGTTGGAGCGCAAAGTCATGATTGTCCCAACGGTGGATGATCGAGCCATGCCAGCGGACTCCATCCTGCAGGTGGTGGATGAAAAGATCGAGGTTGATACCGGAGCAGTGAATCAGCTTGACAAGCGCCGGATATTTCCTCAGTTCATGGCGGCCGTGCTGACCCCGACTGACCTCGTAATGCTCGTCCAGTTTTTTCATCACGAAACGCTGTTGCCCCGTCAGTACCCGCAACATCCGCTGCAGGTCTAACGCTTCGGCATTGATGCCAAGATCGATGTCATAGTCATGCGCCAGGAAGCCGTTCTCACGTACCAGCCCGAGGAAGGTACCGGAAATCACGTACCAGTGCCATTGGTCCAGGGGGAAGAGCTGCGCGAAATCCGCAAGTGCCTGTCGCGCATCGTCGCGGCAAAAGTCGTCCTCGCGCTCACGCGGCTCCGCCTGGGCAGATCCTGGCTGGCGCGGCGTCGGTAGATTCTGCAGTAACGTATTACCGCCCTGATAGAAGGCATCGAGCTGCGCGTCCGTCAGTACTTCACCCTCCTCAAGCCGTGCGTGTAACTCCGCTGCGGCCAGATAGAGGCAATCGGCCAGATAGACATGACGCGGTAGTCGCTCGGCGCGGCTGTCGAGGAAGCGTCGCGCGGCCACCCGTTCCGCACCGTTCAGGCCTTCAGTGAAGTCGAAGAAAGGGTCGGAGGGATGATGCAGACCTGGCCAGCCGGTTCTCGCGTACCAGCCGCAACGGCGAAGCGCCAGCTTGAACTGGTCATGCATGAAGCTGCGCCACATCTGCGCAGCAAGCTGGGCGGAACCGGTTACTAGCATCACCCCGGAATATCCAAGCAGAGCGAACAGCGAGCGTGTCAGGAGCCCATGGCTGCGATTGAGGAAATTGAGCAGGCGGTAACTCTTGTTCAATGTCATGCTGCCAGGCTCCGGTAGATGACGGCAGCGAAGCGATCCATTGCGCTGCTGTCGCCATCACCCAGCGAATCGTACCTGACCTCCTTACGTGCTTCCTGCTTCGGGTCCCCTCCCTCAATATCGGTCATGACTTGCAGAATCTGTCCCCCCTCTTCGATCACATAGGCTGCCTTTGCAGAGGGAAACGAATGCACCAGCTCCCCCGGCACATGGCCGGCGGGGCAGCAGAGCACAATAGGCTTGCCGGTAACGAGGTATTCGTTGAGGACGCTGGAAATGTCGGTAATTAGCAGGTCGCTCCAGTTCATGGCCTCGTGCAGCGAGTCCGCCGCTGTGAGCACAGTCACGCCCGCCTGGCGGCACAGGTCCAGCATTGCGTTCAATGCGGCTCTCACCTGCCGGCGCTTGCTACCGGTATAGGGATGGGGTTTGAAGATAACCTCGTACTCTCCGCTGGCAATGAGCGTACGCAAGGTGGCCATACCCAGCGGGCCAATCGAGCTGTAGTTGACGTTGTCACCGAACCCCTCCCAGGTGGGCGCGTAGAGAACTCGCCGAACTCTTTCACCAGCACGCTGTTTCTTGATTAGCTGGAGTTCTGCTTGTGGGCGACCGACATGCTCGACCTGATCATCCCTAAGCTTCAGGCCAGCCTCGCGCAGCCGCCTTTCGGCCAGGGGACCGCCGACCAGAAGCTTGTCGTATGCCAGCAGCATCTTGCTCTGGTTGACAGCCTTGTCACTCTCGCCGTGATTGATGAAGAAATGGTTGAGCTGGTACTGACGAAGGGCCTGCGCATTTTCCATTGGGTTGCCCGGATAAAGCACGGTTCTCGGCCCGTTGGCCAGCAGCCATTCAAGCGCGTCATGCGATCTTGCGAAGTAGATCGGCAACGAGGTGGACGATATTCCCTGCAGCAGGTGGCGTTTGCGCACGATGATGGCCACGGGGCAATCCAGGCGCTCGAGCACCGGCAACCACTGGTTGATCTGATAGGCCGACCCTGTCATGCCGGACAGGTGCACCACTACCTGCGGTGGATTTGTCACGTAGCCTCGCTTGAGCTGCTCCACCAGGGGCCGGCGTGTCAGTAGACGCCGGCCCAGGTTGTGAAACTCCTTCGCACGTAGTGCCGCAACTGCTAGCAGCCACGCCAGACCGGCCACTGGTGATAAGCCAGCCCAAAAGACGGTAAAGGCCGCCAGCACTGCCAGCGCATTGTCACTGAGCAGGGGCTTACCTGCGCGTGCATTTGTCGACTGCTCGAAACGGAACAGACCGAAGGCCACGAGCTCCACACGCCCAAGCGACAGGAGCACCGCTTGCATCAGCACGCTGCACAGAAGCAGGAGCATGACCGAAGCATCGATGCCCTCGAATATGACGGCCGCAAGCACGCCACATAGTAGCGACAGCCCAGTCAAAGCCATGTATCTGGCAAGCAATCGCCTTTTAAAAAGGCGCCAGGCTGCTCTTGGAAAGGCTGAAAGAAAACGGAAACCTCGTGTCATTAACATCATGCGAAACAGCCGAGAACGGAGCTCCTTTCATGGAAAAGCCGGGTGCCGCCCCAGCAGGAAGTGCTATTGCGCCGAAACGAACGCACGTGAAACCTGTGGCTGACGGCAGCCAGGCAGGTGGTGTAGGCGTAAAAAGAACGGACAAGGCAATGGATTGGGTACTTATTGCGGGCGCAGGGTTTCGATGAGGAGATTCAACGGCATGCCCATCCTGGAGTAGTGATTTGCCATGGCATCCGCCAACTGGCGTTTTGCCCCCTCCTCACCATGAACCAGCCTTATCTCAGTCGGTGGCTTTTTCATTCCGCTCACAAATTCGAGCAATCCTTTTTGATCGGCATGCGCCGAATAGCCTCCAATGCTGGCAATACCAGCCCTTATGTCCAACCGCTCGCCTTCGAGATCGACGTAACCGCCCTGTGGGCCAAAGGTCTGAATGGCCTGCCCTGGTGTACCTGCCGCCTGGTAGCCTACGAACAGCACGTTGTGCCGCGAATCGCCCAGCATAGCCTTCAGATAGTTAACAATCCTTCCACTTGAGCACATGCCATTGCCGGCAATCACGATGGCCGGACGAGCGGTACGTGCAAGGTGCTTGACCATGCCCAGATGATCGCCGTGGCTATCTACCGTTATCAGCTGTTCGAAGCCCAGTGGACGGCGGCCGGATTGTACACGCTTGAGCGCCTCTTGATTCCAGAATGGCTGTAGTTCTCGATAGGCTGCAGTGAAGCGGCTGGCCAGGGGCGAGTCGAGAATGATGGGGAGTTCGGGCCAGTTGGCTTCTACCTCGGGCTGTACAGCGCTTCCATCACCAACCCGCACCCTAGCCCTCTTTCCGGAGGAGAGAGGGGACTTGGCTTGTGCGCTATGAATGATTTCTTCGAGTTCGTAGAGCAGCTCCTGAGTGCGGCCGATGCTGAAAGCCGGGATGAGCACTGTGCCGTTGTCTTCGAGGGCTTGCTCGATGACGCGCTCCAGACGCTGCCGTCGGGTACGACGATTCTCGTGCTGGCGATCGCCATAGGTACTTTCGATAACGAGGATGTCTGCGCAATGGGGCGGCTTGGGCGCTGGTAGCAATGGCGCATGTGGCGCGCCGAGGTCACCGGAAAATACAACCCGCTTCTTTTCGCCAGTTTTCGGATAAGTCAGATCAAACTCGACATACGCCGAACCGAGGATATGCCCAGCTCGCTGCAAGCGGATACGGCAAACAAGATCGTCTGCGTCGCGCAAGTTGAACCAAGTGTTGTAGGGCAAGGCGATGATTCGCTGCTCGATCAGCTTTATGTAGCGCTCGACCTGCTTCTGGTCGCGGCTGACGCCGAGCTTGAACGCATCTTCCAACACGATGGGCAACAACTTAGCGGAGGGTTCGCTGCAGAGGATAGGGCCCTCGAATCCAGCAGCGAGAAGATATGGGATTCGACCGACGTGATCGATGTGAACGTGCGTTGCGATCAGTGCCCGCACGGTACCCAGCGGGAAATCAATTTCCAGGCTACCCTGCCCTGCTCTTCCGTCACTGGAAACATCGGCACCCTGAAACAGGCCACAATCGATCAGGTAGCTGTTGGCCGCATCGGCATGTAGTTCATGGCACGAGCCGGTCACGCCGTTGACGGCTCCGTGGTGAGTGATTTGCGGATATGTCATCGGTTAGTTCCTTTAACCTGGCAATGTGAGAGGCGTCTCAAAAACGGCGGCATTCTGCCACGCGCTTACCCTCACACCAAGTGCGGACTTAAAAATAAAGGATTGTCCGAGGAACTTTTCGACGAAGTGCTTTTACGATGCTGACTGAGAGCAACGTGACGCGATTACTTCACCAATGAAGACCTGTTCATTCGTCCTCGTTAACACGATCACGCAACTCCTTCCCCGGCTTGAAATGCGGGACAAACTTGCCATCGAGCGGGACGGATTGGCCGGTCTTGGGATTACGACCGACGCGCGGGGCGCGGTAGTGCAGGGAAAAGCTACCAAAGCCGCGGATCTCGATCCGGTCGCCAGTGGCCAGCGCCTGAGCCATTTGCTCAAGCATGGTCTTGATGGCCAGCTCGACATCCTTTGACGAAAGCAGCCCCTGCTGGGTGACGATTCGCTCGATCAACTCCGACTTGGTCATGGTTTTCCCTTCGTTTTCAAGCGGCTAGATCATTCGGGTTGCGGTCGTTTGTAGCATGTTGTTCAGAGTTTGAACAGCCCGAGCGGGATTGACGAGCGAGGAGAGCTTCGTTTATCGGAGCACGACACGGAATGCAAAGGGACGGATGAGTAACCAGCCCTTGGCGTGATCGATGGAAAGCGAGAGCCGAGGTGGATCTTTCTTTGGGCAATAAAAAAGGCGGGCTACTAAGCCCGCCTTTCGTTTAACCAACTACCGATCAATCTTCGCGATAGCGACGCAGCTTGAGCTGCTTGCCACCGACGCGGGTATCCTTGAGCTTGCCGAGCAGGCGGTCGAGGCCGTCTTCCGGCAGCTCTACCAGACTGAAGCTGTCGCGCACCTGGATGCGACCGATGGCTTCGCGAGCCAGGCCGCCTTCGTTAAGGATGGCGCCAAGCAGGTTGCGAGCGGCGATGCCGTCGCGCGCACCCAGCGGGGTACGGCAGCGGGCGCGGCCTTCGGCCAGCGGGATCGGAGCGCGACGCTCGCGATCACCACTCCGCTCAGGACGATCCGAACGCTCGGTGCGCTCACGCGGGCTGCTGGTCGGAACCAACGGCTGCTCTCTTTCCACCTCGGCCAGGGTCAGAGCCTGACCATTGGTGGCCTTGCGCAACAGCGCAGCGGCCAGAGCACGTGGGCTGCAACCGATGTCGGCGACCAGCTTGTCGAGCAACTCGCCATGGGTGGCTTCGGCATCGGCAACCAGCGGCGCGAGGCTGTTAGTGAGTTTCTTGATGCGGGCGTCCAGCACCTGCTGCGCATTCGGCAGACGGGCTTCAGCGACCTTCTGGTTGGTCACGCGCTCGATAACCTGCAGCATGCGACGCTCACGCGGGGTGACCAGCAGCAGCGCACGGCCTTCACGACCGGCACGGCCGGTACGGCCGATGCGGTGTACGTAAGACTCCGGATCGTAGGGCATGTCCACGTTGAATACGTGGGTGATGCGCGCCACGTCGAGACCACGGGCGGCGACGTCGGTGGCGACGACGATGTCCAGGCGGCCATCCTTGAGCGATTCGATAACGCGCTCACGCTGGTTCTGGGCGATATCGCCGTTCAGCGCAGCGGCCTTGTAGCCCTTGGCCTCCAGCGCGGCGGCCAGATCCAGCGTGGCTTGCTTGGTGCGCACGAAGGCAATCAGGGCGTCGAAATCCTCGACTTCCAGCAGGCGCAGCACAGCCTGGATCTTCTGATCGGCATGGACCATCAGGTGTGCCTGCTCGATACGAGCGACGGTCTGGGTCTTGGCAGCGATCTTGATGTGCTGCGGCTCACGCAGGTGCTTTTCGGCAATCGCGCGAATGGAGTGCGGCAGCGTAGCGGAGAACAGAACAGTCTGTCGGCTCTCTGGCATCGCTTCGAAGATCACTTCGAGGTCGTCCATGAAGCCCAGCTTGAGCATCTCGTCCGCTTCGTCGAGTACCAGGAAGCGGATGGTCGACAGCAGGCCACTGTTGCGGCTCAGGTGGTCAACCAGACGGCCTGGGGTCGCAACGATGACCTGCGCGCCCTGGCGAATGGCCTTGAGCTGCGGGCCCATGGGTGCGCCACCGTAGACCGCGACGACGGTCAGGCCAGGCATCTGCTTGGAATAGGTTTCGAATGCAGTGGCGACCTGCAGGGCCAGTTCGCGAGTCGGCGCGAGGATCAGTGCCTGCACTTCCTTACGAGCGGGATCGATCTTGGACAGGATCGGCAGCGCAAAGGCCGCGGTCTTGCCGGTACCGGTCTGCGCCTGGCCGATCATGTCGTGACCGCCAAGGATCACCGGGATCGCCTGAGATTGAATAGGGGATGGTTCTTCGTAGCCGACTGCGCTGATGGCAGCCAGAACAGCGGAGTGAATACCGAGTGCGGCAAAGCCGCCGATTTCCTGGGTCATGGGTCTTGTCTCTGATGCTCCGCAAGACCCATTGTTCCGAAGCTGCGCATGCCGTGCAAAACCCGAAGGTCACCCTGGCAGCCTGGTCGGCGGGGTTGCGAAAACGTATGGATGATGAATCGTCAAGATAGTCCGCTCGAAGCGGACAGCAGCCGAAGCGGCGCTTCGTGTGTTGCAGTACCTGAACGCAGGCTGGGTTTCAGCCGGCGCGTACTATACCGGATTAACGTGAAGCTGTGCGGGTATTTTGCGCTGGCGGTTGGGCTGCCGGGCGCCCCGTTGGCCAGCAAGCACCGCCGCGTGGCTCGCCTGCACCGAGCCAGGTGCACAGCAGCGGCACCGTGGCAGGTCTCGTCCCCGCGGCGGGCATCACTTTCAGGCAGCCTCGCTATTGGCGGCGCTGACGCGGAAGCGGCCGACCAATTGGTGCAGCTTGCCAGCCGTATGACGAACACGCTCGGCGCTGTCCTGCAGCACGCCAAGGGTCTGCCCCATCTCATTGGAGGCCTGGTCGACGCCACGGATGGTCTGGCCGTAATGCAGGCTGCGCTCGTTCAGACCCTTGATGATGTCGAACATGCGCTCGACCGTGTGATGCAGATGCACATTCTCCGAGGATGCCTCCTCGGTCAGGCGCAGGCTGCTGTCGACATTCTGGACGCCACCCTCCATGAACGACACAGCCTGGCGCGTTTCCGCCTGCAGGCTCTCGACCTTGTGCCGAATGTCCTCTGCCGCCTTGGCCGTACGTTGCGCCAGTGAGCGGACCTCACCCGCCACCACGGCGAAGCCGCGACCATGGTCCCCTGCCCTGGCCGCTTCGATTGCTGCGTTCAGCGCCAGCAGATTGGTCTGCGTGGTGATGTCGCTGATCAGCCCGACGATCTCATCGATCTCGCCCATGCGGCTGTCAAGCAGCTGAACACTCTGAGCCGAGCGCTGCACCACATCACGGATCGATTCGGTACCGTTACGCACGGTGTCGAATCGCTCGCGGGCACGCTGCATCACCTCGTCCATGGCGTCCTTCATTTCCTCTGCGGTCATCGATGCCTGCTGAATTTCGCCAAGTTGCTCCTCCACCAGCAGCAACAATTGATGGATCGATTCGGCCACATCGCTGGTGGTCTGCCCCGCTTCGCTGCTGCGTTCGAGCATCAGCTCATTGTCCTGACGAACGTGTTTCGAGACTTGGATCACCTGGCCGACCACACCGTCCAGGCTGTCGATGAAGCTGTTGATCCAACGCCCCATGTCGCCACTCTCATCGCGCTGCATGGTGCTGCTGTCGACCCTTTGGCGCAGATTGCCCTCGCCTTCGGCCAGCGTACGAATCACCTCGGTCATCTCCTGCATGCGCGCAGCCAGCCGTCGCGGCCCGAAGGACGCGAACGCCCAGGCCCCCAGCAGGAGCAGCAAACCGTTGACCAGGTGCAGCGCGGTGGTGGGCAGACCGCTGAACTCCTGCAGCAGACTGCCGATGGCGAACAGCGTGGTCACCGTGAGCAGATACGTCTTCATCAGCCCGACGCTCAGCGAACGGCGACGATAGACCTCCTCCAGATCCGCCTCGCACATCATCCCCCAACGGTCTGGCGAGCCTTGCAGCTGAAAGGTAACGCCCTTGCCAATAACCGGAATATGGCGGTAGTCCGAGTAGCCGGGATAGGTGACGAACAGGTTGGCACCCTTGGCGATCGTCTCCCGCACACCAGGATGCAACTGGCCGGTGGCCGGATCGGTAAAACGCAATTCCAGCTCGGTATGCTGCTGCACGCGCACCGTTCCCCAGCGCGTGTGCACACCGCTTTTCAGGTTCTCGCCGTGGCTGAAGGTGGCATCTTCGAAGCGCGAGCGTGACAGCGCCGTGCCGGTCTGAACACTGCTGTCGAAGCGCGACTCCACCATGAACAGGTAGTTGTCACCCGATTCCGGGTAGACGTGGCCCGCCTCGCGCTGGATGAGGTCACCGATCACATCATTGGGCACCCGCGCGCAGATGCAACCGAGACACTTACCGCCAACATGCACCGGCTGATAGAACATCAGGGTGACCGCATCATGGAAGCGCGACGTGCTCGCGCCCAGGCGCTGGGTCAGCGGATCACGATAGGGCCCATGCAGGAACGGCTCACTCATCCCGCGCGCTACCGCTCGGCCATCAAGATCCTGCTGCCCGACATGAGCCGCACAGGTGGATGCCAGCACGCGGCCTTGCGAATCGATGACGAACAGCTCGGAAATATCCGGCAGCTGTGCTCGTTTCCCCTCTAGCACATCGCTAGCGACGTGGCCAACGGCTTCGCCCAGATTGGCGGCGAGGTCCGCCAGATGACCCCAGTGACTGGCGACCCAGTTCTGCAGGATGCGCACCCGTGACTGCGCAACGCCCTCGAAGACCTGCTCCACCACGGGATACACGCCACGATTCAACCAGCACGACCAGCGCATCGACAGCTTGCCGGTTGGCCCCGACCACGGAAGCCAATGGCGCTCGCTAGCGGACAGATGCATCAGATTGCTTTGAAGATGAGGCACGGGCGATTCCTTACTACCGACAAAATATGCTGGCGTTTTGCAATTAGCAGACCAGCCATGCCGTCACGTTTGCTCATCAGCACGGAAAGACACAGCGCTCCAGCATTGATTAACTGCTGGCTTCGTGGGACCCAGATATTGAGTGGGACGAGTGAGGCCCCGCGATAGAGCCGCGCGTCGCGCTTTTCCGTGCGGGACGGCGCCGGTCAGTACGCACCGATATGGAACAGCCACAAACCTTCACTACCGTCGACGCACCCGTTCGGTGCAGAGTTAGCTCGCGGGCCGCAGTGCCGCAATCAACGAATCCAGCGAATAGCCCAAGCGCGGTGCCAACACTTCGGCCCGCTGGCGCAGCCCGGTCATGTCCAGCTGCTGATCGAGATCCGCTGGCACCAGCAGCACCACGTTGCCCTCCTTCACGGGGCACTCCCAGTAATGCCGATGATAGAGGCCACGCAGCAGCGCCGCGCCCAACGGGCGATCGTCATCGGTGCCCCACTGATTGATGATCAGCCAGCCGCCCGGATTGAGTTTTTCCTGACAGCGCTTGAGGAACGACCAGGCCAGATGCGCGGCATCCGGGCCTGCATCGTTGTACAGGTCGACGAAGATCAGATCGGAACTCTCGGCGGTATCCAGCAACTCGGTGGCATCGCCGATGCGGATATACAGCCGCGAGTCGTTCTGCAAGCCGAGGTACTGCATCGCAAGCTCCGGCACCGCCGGCCGCAGCTCAATGACCTCGACGTCCTCCAGCGGCAGGAACTGCAGACAGGCCTGCGTCAGGTTGCCGGCACCAAGCCCTAGAAACAGTGCGGTTTCCGGTTCTGCATGACAAAGCCCACCGAGCAGCATCGCGCGGGTGTAATCGTATTCAAGCCAGGCAGGATCGGCGGTGAATACGCAGCTTTGTTCGACCGCCGCGCCAAACTCGAGAAAACGGTAGTCGCCCACCTCGAGTACGCGAATCAGCCCGAAAGCGTCATGCACTTCGGCGAGCAGACGTTCCTCTTTGTCCATCAATGTGCTCCGCAGCTATCCGATCACCAGCGTGTCGGCGAACGCATCTTACGCAGCCCCATAGGCCATCGCTATCTCCGGGGCCCGGGCGCTTCAGGTAAAATCGCCGCACTTTTATCAGTTGGAACGATCATGAACGACGCCTGGAGCCCCGATAGCTGGAAAAGCAAGCCGATCCAGCAGCAGCCCGAATACCCGGATGCCGAACACCTCTCGCGCGTTGAACGCACCCTGGCCGGCTTGCCACCGTTGGTCTTCGCCGGCGAAGCACGGGAGCTAAGACGGCAGTTCGCCGAGGTGACCCAGGGCCGCGCGTTCCTGTTGCAGGGCGGCGATTGTGCCGAGAGTTTCGCCGAATTCTCGGCCACCAAGATTCGCGACACCTTCAAGGTTCTGCTGCAGATGGCGATCGTCATGACCTTCGCGGCCGGCTGCCCGGTGGTAAAGGTCGGACGCATGGCCGGCCAGTTCGCCAAACCCCGCTCGGCCGGCGACGAAACCGTCGATGGCGTGACGCTGCCGGCCTACCGAGGCGATATCGTCAATGGCATCGACTTCAACGCGCAAAGCCGCGTGCCGGACCCGGAGCGTCTGCTGCAGGCCTACCATCAGTCCACCTCCAGCCTGAACCTGCTGCGTGCATTCGCCCAGGGCGGTTTCGCCGACCTGCACCAGGTCCATCAGTGGAACCTGGATTTCATCGCCAACTCGCTGTTGGCCGAGAAGTACCACCAGCTCGGCGCACGCATCGACGAAACGCTGAAATTCATGCGCGCATGCGGACTGGACGGCGCGCCACAGTTGCGCGAGACCAGCTTTTTCACGGCTCACGAGGCACTGTTGCTGAACTACGAGCAGGCTTTCGTCCGCCAGGACAGCCTCAGCGGCGGCTGGTACGACTGCTCCGCGCACATGCTGTGGATCGGTGACCGCACCCGTCAGCTCGACGGCGCGCATGTCGAATTCCTGCGCGGAGTGGGCAATCCCATCGGCGTGAAGGTCGGCCCGAGCATGGACAGCGAGGAGCTGATCCGCCTGATCGACATCCTCAACCCGCAGAACGACCCCGGTCGCCTGAACCTGATCGTGCGCATGGGCGCCGACAAGGTCGAAGCCGGTCTGCCGCGACTGGTGCGTGCGGTGCAGAACGAAGGTCGCCATGTGCTCTGGAGTTCCGACCCGATGCATGGCAACACCATCAAGGCGTCCAGCGGCTACAAGACGCGGGACTTCGAGAAGGTGCTCGCCGAAGTGCGTCAGTTCTTCGATGTGCATCGTGCCGAGGGCAGCTACCCCGGCGGGATTCATATCGAGATGACCGGCCAGAACGTCACCGAATGCATCGGCGGTTCGCGGCCGATCACCGAAGCCAGCCTCAGCGATCGCTATCACACCCAGTGCGACCCGCGGTTAAACGCCGATCAGTCGCTGGAAATGGCGTTCATGATCGCGGAAACCCTGAAGCAACTGCGGCCCAACTGATGGCGAGGTAGAAGCCGCGGGCTGCCGGTCACGGTGCTCGACACTTATCGCGCACCGATCGGCAAGTGAAAGGACATAAAAAAACCCGGCACCAGGCCGGGTTTCTTTTTCGAGCAGTCTGCGTGGCCTATCAGGCCTTGACGCGGGACTTGTACTCGCCGGTGCGGGTGTCGATTTCGATCGAGTCACCGATTTCGCAGAACGCGGAAACCTGCAGCTCAGCACCGTTCTTCAGGCGGGCGGTCTTCATGACCTTGCCGGAAGTATCGCCACGTACGGACGGCTCGGTGTAAACGATTTCACGAACGATGGTGGTCGGCAGTTCGACGGAGATCACCTTGTCGTTGTAGAAAACGGCTTCGCAGACGTCGGTCATGCCGTCTTCGATGAAGGTCATCACGCCTTCGAGGTCGTCTTTTTCGATTTCGTACTGGTTGAACTCGTTGTCCATGAAGACGTACAGCGGGTCGGCGAAGTAGGAGTAGGTCACTTCCTTGCGCTCGAGAATGACCGGCTCCAGCTTGTCGTCAGCCTTGTAGACGGTCTCGGTAGCCGAACCGTTGAGCAGGTTCTTCAGCTTCATCTTGACCACGGCACTGTTGCGGCCGGACTTGTTGAACTCGGCTTTCTGGATGACCCAGGGTGCGCCGTTGATGATGGCCACCTGGCCGGCACGGAACTCTTGTGCGGTTTTCATACGAAATATCCGAAGGGAATTAGAGACAAAAAAACAGGCCGCGTATCATAGCCAATCTGTGTAAAAAAACACCAGCTTTCCGGCCAGATCGCCATTGGCGACCTGTGCGTGGGTCCAGGTTTCGGCGTGCTCCAGTAGGGTCGGGTATTGGTCCAGCAGTCCGGTCCACGCCTGCTCGGCGCCCTTTCCCGCGTTCCACGCATGCCAGAACTCTCGCAGCGCCGAAGCGGCAGCAGGCGATAGCCCCTGCGAGTAGAGCTCGAGAAATGCATTGAGCTTGTCCCAGTGCGCGTCGTCCTCCTGCGGATAGATGTGCCACACCAGCGGACGCCCCGCCCACTGGGCACGGATGAACGACTCCTCGCCGCGCACCGCGTTGAAGTCGCAGCTCCACAGCAGCAGGTCGTACTCGTCCTGCGTCATGAACGGCACGATGGAGATCTGCAGGCTACCGCGCTGGTGGCAGGCCCCTGGCTCGAGCGTCGCAACGCCCAGCCAGGCCGCGACATCGCCCAGCACCCGCCCCTCTGGCACCAGCAGCTGATTGACGCGTGAGTCGGCAGCAAGCGCGTCCAGCCAGCCAGCAACGGCTGTGTTCTCGTAGGCGAACAGCGACAGCAGACGCGCCTCCGGCTGGCGCACCACGCCCAGCGTCGCGAGAAAACCGGCCTGCCGCTCAGGATCGCCCTGAAAGCTGGCGCGGCGCAGCATCAGGTCCGCCTCGCGGATGAGGCCACCGGTCTCGGCCTCGAAGCCGGGAAAGAAGAAGTACTTCTGTACACCGTTGGGCTGCAAGGACGGCAACGCATGGCATCCGACGATCCAGTCCTCGGCGCTGAGGTATTCGAGATTCAGCCAGAGGATGCGCCGCCCGCTCGCGGCCATGGCGTTGATATAGGCCTGCGGCAGGTTGCAGGCGAACGCCTCGATGACCACATCGGCCGGCTCGGCACCCGGCCACTGGCTGGACCAGCGGCGGACATCGACGCCTTCGTGCATCTGTTGATCAGCCTGCGCGCTGGCCGCCGGACACAGCCGGGCGAAGGTATCCAGATCGTCCACCCACAGCCGCACCTGCTGGCCGTGCTCGACAGCCAGCTGACGGGCCAGGCGCCAGGTGACGCCGATGTCACCGAAGTTATCCACGACCGCGCAGAAAATGTCCCAACTCGCCCTGACCGACAAAGCATGCTCCTTGAACCGTTAACGGCGACGACGCCGTTGAAAATGCCGCGCAGGATACATGAGCCGATCCGGCGTGAAGAACCGCGTGGCTAACGATCGAAGGGACAGGACAGGCGCGCGCACTCAGGCCACGGACAACCGGCCGTCGTGAATCAAGAAAGGGGGACGCGAGAAGGTCGTTATGGAGGTGAACCCTACCAGCCACACCCCGGCACACAATGTCACCGCTGCGGCTGCTCCCTTCCGGGCCTGACCGGGTTCACGGCTGATCGTTGCGAGGGGACCGGCAGGGCCCACCATAACGAAACCCGCCTGGCGGCGAGCGGCGCCATTGTACCGGCTTATCAGCAACTTACAACCACAGACTGAGCCTGGTCGGAATCGCGCTGAACAGGTCGCGGCACCGACCGCTGGTCAGCAACTGCCGAAACCGGCGACCGGGATGTCGCATTGCGTCGAAAGCCTCTAGCCAAAGGACGATGTCTGTTCGAGGATGAGCAGGCTCAAGCGATCCAACGCTTGTCATGAAAACGTGCTGCGCGGCGCTTCGCCTGTGCGGCTGATGGCAACAGCACACGAGGTAATCATGAGCAAGGCTCCAATCGCCGTCATCGGAACCGGGATCGCGGGGCTCTCCGCTGCACGCGCCCTCCACGATGCCGGGCAGGCAGTACATCTGTTCGACAAGAGCCGCGGCAGCGGCGGCCGCATGGCCAGCAAACGCAGCGATGCGGGCTCGCTCGACCTGGGCGCGCAATACTTCACCGCCCGGGATCGTCGCTTTGGCGAAACCGTCCGCCAATGGCAGAGCGAAGGCTGGGTCGATCAATGGTCGCCCAGCATGTACCAGTCCCATGACGGTCAACTGAAACCATCTGCCGACGAGCAGGTGCGCTGGGTCGGCACACCGACGATGAGTTCGATCACCCGCGGGTTGCTGGGCGACATGCCGGTCAATTTCAGCTGCCGCATCACCGAAGTGTTTCGCGGCGAGCAGTTCTGGACGCTGGTCGATGCCACAGGCGTAAGCCACGGACCATTCAGCCAGGTGGTGATTGCCGTGCCGGCGCCGCAGGCGGCTGCGCTGCTCTCCAGCGCGCCCAAGCTCGCCGCCGTCGCCGCCAGCGTAGCCATGGAGCCCACCTGGGCGGTCGCGCTGGGCTTCGCGACTCCGTTGAACACCATGCTGGAAGGCTGCTTCGTTCGCGACGATGCGCTGGACTGGATCGCTCGCAACCGCAGCAAGCCCGGCCGCAACGGCGAGCTGGATACCTGGGTTCTGCACGGCACCAGCAGCTGGAGCCGACAGCACCTCGACCTGCCCAAGGAGGCGGTGATCGAGCGCTTGCATGGCGCATTCGCCGAGCTGATCGATTGTGTGGTGCCGGCCCCGGAGTTCACCTTGGCCCATCGCTGGCTGTATGCCCGCCCGGCCCAGGCCCACGAATGGAATGCCCTGGCCGACGCCGGGTTGGGTCTTTACGCCTGCGGCGACTGGTGCCTGTCCGGCCGAGTGGAAGGCGCCTGGCTTAGCGGCCAGGAAGCGGCGCGCCGGCTGCTTGAGAATCTGTAGAGCGGCTGCCAGCGGCTGATCTGACCCAGGTCAGCCGTACGCGCAAGGCCAGCTGCTATGATCGCGCGCTTTCTGCACTGGCCCCCTTCAGCGGAGTTCCGATGAATCCCTCCACCCTGATCGGCATCGTCGCGAGCATCGGACTGCTCGCCGTCGTCATGCTCTTCGCCGCCAAAGAACCCGCGCTTTTCATCGACCTGCCAAGCCTCGGCATCGTACTAGTCGGCACCCTGGCGGCGACCTTTATCAGCTATCCGTTGCGCGAAGTCACCCGAGTGTTCGGGCTGATCTGGACCGTGATGCGCAACGAGCGCCTGTACACCCGCCAGGATCTCGATGAGCTGGTGCAGATCTCGCGACTGTGGATCAGCGGTGACCTACCTGCGGTGGAAAAAGCGGTCGAGCAGGTCAGCAATCCCTTTCTGCGCACCGGCGTGCAGCTGGTGATCGACAACACCCCGGAAGAAGACATCCTGGAACTTCTGCAATGGCGCATCGCACGACTGCGCGCCCGGGAGAATGCCGAGGCACAGCTGTTCCGGGCGATGTCCAACTATGCGCCGGCGTTCGGCATGATCGGCACGCTGGTCGGGCTGATCAACCTGATGTTCATGCTCGGTAGCGGCAATATGGACCTGATCGGCCGCAGCCTCGCGGTCGCGCTGATGACGACCTTCTACGGCGTGCTGCTGGCCAACCTGATCCTCAAACCAGTGGCTGTGAAGCTCGAACGGCGTACCGAGCAACGCGTGGCGCTGATGAATCTGGTGATGCAGGGCATCTCGATGATGTGCAATCGCCGCAGCCCGGCCTACATGCGCGAAACGCTCAAGTCGTTCATCGCCCACCACGACGACGAAATTCGCGACGGCAGCCCCGCCGCACCGCGCAGCGCGCCGCAGGACGAACGCACGTGAACGGCCAGGCATCGCAGGGCAGTCGCTTCTCCCGCTGGCATATCGAGCCGCAGCGAGAGGAAGAGCAGGAAGCCTGGCTGATCACCTACCTGGACATGCTCACCCTGCTGTTGGTGATGCTGGTGATCATGCTGGCGCTGGCCGGCAAGGGCGAAGGCCAGCAGAGCGAGCCAGCGATGGTAGAAGCCACGCAGCAGGCGGCTGGCGATCAGCTGGTAGCACTGCAGCCAAGCGCTTCACCCATACCATCGATCGTGCCGCTACCGGCGCCGGCGGCTGATACGCAGCAGGACGACACGAGCGAAGCGAAGCCCGATCTGGCGCTGGGCGACGACATCGAGGTCATCGTCAACGATGGCAGCATCAGCTTTCGAATCAGCAGCGAAATTCTGTTCGGCTCAGGGCGGGCGGAGCTGGAAGACGCCGGGCTGGATGTGATCGACCGATTGGTCCCGACCCTCGCCGCAGGCGGTCATCGGATCATCGTCGAGGGCCATACCGACAATCTGCCCATCCAGACCGAGCGCTTCCCGTCCAACTGGGAGCTTTCCGCCAGCCGCGCCAGCAGCGTGGTGCGCTACCTGCAGCTAGCCGGCATCGAATCGACGCGGCTGAGCGCAACCGGCTACGCCGACACGCGACCGCTCGCCGACAACGGCGACGAACAGGGTCGCGCCAGCAACCGCCGCGTCGAGCTGATCATGCAGACCGAGGCGGACAAGCCCTGACGCTTCAGCCCAGCGCGGTATCGAGGAACATCATCACCGCGAAGCCCACCATGAGGCCCAGCGTGGCGGGCGTCTGATGGCCGTTGCGGTGGGTTTCCGGGATCACCTCGTGGGATACCACGAAGATCATTGCCCCCGCGGCCAGGCCGAGGCTGATGGGATAGGCGATGGCGAAGCCGCTGGACATGCCGATACCCACCAGCGCGCCGATCGGCTCCATCAGCCCGGATGCCGCGGCGACCAGCACCGAACCCAGCGCCGACAACCCGGTGGTGCGCAACGCCAGCGCGACGGCCAGGCCCTCGGGAATGTCCTGAATGGAGATCGCCGTGGTCAGCGGCAGGCCGACGCTCAGGTCGCCATTGGCGAAGCTCACACCGATGGCCATGCCTTCGGGGATGTTGTGCAGCGCAATGGCGAGCACAAACAGCCAGACCCTGTTCAGGCGTTCGCACTCGGGACCACAGGGGCCAGTGCTTTCATGCTCGTGCGGCGTGAAGTAATCCAGACCGAGCATGAGCAACACGCCAAGCCCTAGGCCGACCACCACCGTCAGCGCCGCAGCCGGGCCGTTACCGAACAATTCACGCCCCGCTTCCAGCCCCGGAAGGATCAGGGAGAAAGCGCTCGCAGCGAGCATCATGCCGGCGGCAAAGCCAAGCATGCTGTCCTGGGTGCGGGTAGAAATGTCACGCAGGCCGATCGCCAGAAACGCGCCGACCGCCGTCGCTACGAAACCGGCGATGCCGCCCAACAGCGCGTAGCGAACGTTGCCCGCCTCGCTGCTCTGCAAAGCGTTGGCGGTACCCGCCACTAGCAGTAACAGCACCGCCACTGCAGTTGCCGCAAGACCGAAGGTGATCCAGGGGTTGGCTTGCGCCTGTGCGAGCCAGGCAGCGCGCAGAGTGGCCGCCGGGCTTTGAACGGTGGACGCCATGATTTCAGAATCCTCGATGCGGGCGGCCAGTGTACTCCGCCACACCCTGCTCCAGAGGCTATGGTCACGATAGCCGCAGTCCATCGCCCGACCTGCGCGCAACGCCCGCGTTGTACCCCCATGGGTATGACCGTAAGCTTGGCGGGTTCGATGGCCCGGAGGGGCCGCATTAAGGAGTGGTCCGTCGTGCCCGCTGCAAAAACCATTCGTCACGCGCTTTTGCTGATCATCCCGGTCCTGCTGCTGGCCGGCTGGATGATCTGGCGCCAGCTTCAAGGGCCGGAACTGCCCGGCTATCGCCTGGAAACACGCCCACTGGTGCAACGCGTGGTCGCCAGCGGCGAGGTGGACAGCCAGTCGCTGGCGCAGGTCGGCAGCGAAATCACCGGCGTTGTCGCCGTGCGCCATGTGCGCGAGGGCGATGCGGTAAAGGCTGGCGATCTGTTGCTGGAGCTGCGCGACGACGAGCAGCGCGCCCGCCTGCGCGAGGCGGAAGCGGCCCTGCAGCAGCTGATTGATTCCAGCCGCCCCCAAGCACAGGCCACCCTGCGCGAGGCACAGAACAACCTCGAACAGGCCGATCGCGAACTCCAGCGCCGGGAGACACTGTTCGAACGCAAGCTCCTGGCCTCCGAGGCCCTTGAGCAGGCTCGCCGCGCAACGCTGACTGCCCGTGTGGTCCGCGATCGCGCCCGCTTCGCCGCCGCGGCCGTGGGCGAAGGCGGCAGCGAGGAACAGGTCTTGCGTCAGCGCCTGGAAGCGGCGCGCGCGAACCTGGCGAAAGCCCGCATCCACGCCCAGGTCGACGGCATCGTGCAGACGCGCGAAGTCGAACCCGGCGACCTGGTACAGCCCGGCCGCACCCTGCTGACGATCGCCCGCTCCGGCAGTAGCGAAATCCTGCTGCCTCTGGACGAAAAGAATCTGGCCCCGATCGAACTGGGCCAGGCCGCCAGGATCATCGCCGATGCCTACCCGGATCAAGTGCTGCCGGCACGCGTCAGCTTCATCGCGCCGAGCGTCGATACCGCCCGTGGGACCATCGATGTCCATCTCGACCTGCTGGAACCAGCCGACTTCCTGCGTCAGGGCATGACCGTCTCGGTGAACATCGAGACCGGCCGACGCGAGCAAGCCCTGGTATTGCCTAACGATGCGCTGCGCGCCCGCGACGGAACACGTGCGCAGGTATTGCGCGTCAATGATGGCGTGGTGGAGCGGGTCGGGGTGCGTCTGGGAATGCTTGGCACCGCGCTGAGCGAAGTCAGCAAAGGGCTGGCCGCTGGTGATCTGGTGTTGATCGGCGACGCCGAGGAAGGCCAGCGCGTACGCGTGCGTGAGCAAACGATTCCAACCGGCATTCAGGACTGACTGCATGCGCCTGGCCGACTCGCTGTGGACCGAATGGAAGATCGCCCTGCGCTTCTTGCTGGACAACCGCATGCAGACGTTGCTGATCATGTTCGGTATCGCCGTCGGCTCGGCGGTGATCGTGTTCATCACGGCGCTGATCACCGGCCTGCAGGCCAATGTGGTCGAGCGCACCCTGGGCACCCAGGCGCATATCCGCATCCTGCCGCCGGACGAGGTCAACCGCATTCTGCCTGCCGATGACCACAGCTGGCCGCTGGTGCTGGAGAGCCCGCGGGCCCAGCGCCTGCGCTCGATCATCAACTGGCAGGACGTACGCGACGTACTCGACCAGGACGCACAGATCCTCGCGGTGTCGCCGGTGATCAGCGGCCCGGCCATCGCCCTACGCGGCGTGGCCCGCGCCTCGGTGGCGCTGCTCGGCATCGACCCGCCGCGCTATCAGCGCATCATCCCGCTGGCAGACGACCTGATCGCCGGGCAGTTCACGGTGGGCGCCGGCCACGCGGTTATCGGCAAGGAACTGGCACGCGACCTCGGCCTTGGCATCGGCGACAAGCTGCGTTTGGACGCCGGCGAAGGCCGCGAGGCAGTCGTCGATATCGCCGGTATCTTCGAGCTGGGCGTACGCGAGCTGGATGCGCGCTACGTGTACTTGGACCTGAAACAGGCGCAGACACTGCTCGACCTGCCCGGCGGCGTCACGGTGATCGATACCACGGTCGCCGAGATCTTCGAGGCCGATCAGGTCGCCGAGCGCCTCGCGCGCCTCACCGGGCTGCGCGCCGAAAGCTGGATGGAAACCAATGGGCAACTGCTCAACGCGCTCGCCTCGCAGAGCATGACCACGGAGATGATCCGTGTATTCGTCGGTATCTCCGTGGCCTTTGGCATCGCCAGCGTGCTCGCCGTGAGCGTCGTCCAGCGCACCCGCGAGATCGGCATCCTGCGCGCCATGGGCAGCCCGCGCGGGCAGATCCTGCGCGTATTCCTGCTGCAGGGCGGGCTGCTCGGGCTGCTCGGCTCGGCCTGCGGCGGGCTGGTCGGCTGGGGACTGGTGCAGGTGTTCAACCTGCTCGGCCCGCGGCTGTTCATCATTCCGGTCGACCCCACGCTGGTGCCGCTGGCCATGCTGGTGGCGACGGTCACCGGCGTGCTGGCGGCGGCGATGCCCGCGCGACGTGCGGCGCGTTACGACCCGGCGGTGGCGATCCGCTATGTGTGAACGCGCACCGATCGCCCCTGCCGAGGAAGTCCTGCGCCTGGAACAGGTGCGCAAGGCCTTCAACATCGGCACACCCCTGGAGGCCGAAGTCCTGCACGGCATCGACCTGCAGCTTCGGCGCGGCGAGCTGGCCGCGCTGGTCGGCCCGTCCGGCTCCGGCAAGAGCACTCTGCTGAACCTGATCGGCCTGCTGGATACGCCCAGCTCCGGCGAGCTGTATGTACTCGGCCAGGCGACACGCGACAGCGACGACGAAGCGCGCACGCAGCTGCGCAATCAGGCGATCGGCTTCGTGTTTCAGTTCCATCACCTGATCTCTGCGTTCAGCGTGCTGGAGAACGTGCTGATGCCGCTGATGATCCGCCACGGCAAACCCTCCCGGGCGGAGACCGACCTGGCGCGCGCCCTGCTCGAGGAGGTCGGCCTCGGCCCATTCGCCGACAAGAAACCCACGCAGATCTCTGGTGGCCAGCAGCAGCGGGTCGCCATTGCCCGTGCGCTGGTGACCCGTCCACCGCTGCTGCTGGCAGACGAGCCGACCGGCAATCTCGATACGCGCACCGCGCAAAGCGTGTTCGAGCTGTTCCACCGCCTGAACGCCCAGTTCGGCTGCGCCATCCTGGTTGTCACTCACGATCCGCGACTCGCCGCAGACTGCGAGCGCACCATCCAGCTGGTCGACGGCCGCATCGTCAGCGATGCCGCCAACCCGCTTGCAAGCTGAACTCAGCGGCAGCCCCAGCGAGCCGTTGTGCCGGGTCGTCCGGACGAATTTCGCGGCTTTCACTAATAACCAATAAATCTAAGCATATAACCTAATTCAGGGCTAAAATCTCTCCGGACAGATACCCCCACCGGTATTTACTCTGAAGAGGAGCCCCGCGCCATGAATGCCCACGTCGAAGCCTTCTTCGATCCCGCGACCTTTACCTACAGCTACGTGGTCAGCGACCCGGAAACGCGCCAGTGTGCGGTGATCGACTCGGTGCTGGACTACGACCCGGCATCCGGCCGCACCTCCCATGCAAGCGCGCAGCGCCTGGTCGACTACGTGCGCAACCAGGACCTGCGGGTGCAGTGGCTGCTGGAAACCCATGTGCACGCCGACCATCTGAGCGCGGCGCCCTATCTCAAGCAGCAACTGGGCGGCAAACTGGCGATCGGTGATCGCATCACCGTGGTGCAGGACACCTTCGGCAAGCTGTTCAACGCAGGCAGCGGGTTCGCCACCGATGGCCGTCAGTTCGATCACCTGTTCCATGACGGCGACCGCTTCCAGGTCGGCAACGTGCAGGCCCGCGCCATCCACACCCCGGGCCACACCTCGGCCTGCATGACCTACGTCATCGGTGACGCCGCCTTCGTCGGTGACACCCTGTTCATGCCCGACTACGGCACCGCCCGCTGCGATTTTCCCGGCGGCAACGCGCGCACCCTGTACCAGTCGATCCAGAAGCTGTTCACGCTGCCAGGCGAGACCCGGGTGTTCATGTGCCATGACTACAAGGCGCCCGGGCGCGAGGAGTTTCTCTACGAGACCACCATCGCCGCCGAGCGCGAGCACAACGTGCATATCCACAGCGGTATCAGTGAGGAGCAGTTCGTCGCCATGCGCACCGCACGCGATGCCACGCTGGGCATGCCCACCCTGATCCTGCCGTCGGTGCAGATCAACATGCGCGGCGGCGAACTGCCCGAGCCCGAAAGCAACGGGACGCGCTACCTGAAGATCCCCCTGGACGTGCTGTAACCCCCCGAATGCGGAGGACGTCGACATGCAAACAATAAAACGACTGAACCCTTTTCTCTCCGTCGCGGCCCAGCTGCAACCGGCCGACATGGCACTGCTGGCCAGCAATGGCTTCCGCTGCGTCATCAACAACCGTCCGGACAATGAGGGCGAGAACCAGCCGTCGAGCGAGGCCATGCGCGCCGCTGCCGAGGCGTCCGGCCTTGAGTATCACCACCTCCCGGTGGTATCCGGACAGATCACCGAAGCTGACGTTGCGGCCTTCCGAGCACTGCTGGAACGGATCAAGGGCCCGGCCTTGGCCTTCTGCCGCACCGGTACCCGTTCGGCCTCACTCTGGGCGCTGGCCGAAGCACACCATCTCGACCCACAGGTGCTGCTGCAAACTGCCCAGCAGGCCAGCTACGACCTCAGCGGCCTGCTGCCGCGCATGCAGCAGTACTGGCAGTCGATCATCGACCAGCCGCTTCCGGCCGCCTCGACCTTTGCCGCCACACCGCGTTACGACGTTCTGGTGATCGGCGCTGGCGCGGCCGGCTGCGCAGTGACTGCCAGCCTGCTCAAGCGCGACCCCGAACTGCGCATCGCCCTCATCGAACCGCGTGACCAGCACTACTACCAGCCCGGCTGGACGCTGGTGGGGGCCGGCGTGTTCGACCGTGCCAATACCGAGCGCGCGATGAGCCGCTGCATTCCGTCCAGGGCACAGTGGATTCGCGCAGCCGCAGAGGCCTTCGAACCCGAGCACCAGCAGGTGGTCCTCGAGGACGGCAGCCGCATCGGCTATCGTGCCCTGGTGGTCTGCCCGGGCCTGAGCCTCGACTGGGACGCCATCGAAGGCGCCCGCGACAGCCTCGGCAAGTTCGGCGTGACCTCCAACTACGCCTTCGAGCTCGCACCCTACACCTGGCAGCTGGTGCAGAACCTGCGCGGCGGCAAGGCGCTGTTCACCCAGCCACCCATGCCGATCAAGTGTGCCGGCGCACCACAGAAGGCCATGTACCTGTCCTGCGATCACTGGCGCCAGCACGGCGTACTGAAGGATATCGAGGTCGACTTCTGCTCGGCCGGTGCAGTGCTGTTCGGCGTTGCCGACTTCGTACCCGCGCTGATGCAGTACGTCGAACGTTACGGTGCCCGACTGAACTTCAACCACTCCCTGGTGGCGGTGGACGGCCCCGCGCACAAGGCCTGGTTCAAGGTCACCGACGGCGCCGGACAGCACAGCACGGTGGAGCGGGACTTCGATCTGCTGCACCTGGTGCCGCCGCAGCACGCACCGGACTTCATCCGCCACAGCGCCCTGGCCAACGCCGACGGCTGGTTCGAGGCCGAGCACGAGACGCTGCGGCATCCGCGCTTCGGCAACGTCTTCAGCCTCGGCGATGTGTGTTCCGCGCCCAACGCCAAGACCGCAGCAGCGGTGCGCAAACAGGCACCGGTGGTCGCCGAAAACGTGCTGAGTGTGCTCAAGGGCAGCGGCCCGCGGGCGATCTACGATGGTTACGGCTCCTGCCCGCTGACCGTCGAGCACGGCAAGGTGATCCTCGCCGAGTTCGGCTATGGCGGAAAGCTGCTGCCGACGTTCCCGCTCGACCCGAAAGTGCCGCGCCGCCTGGCCTGGAAGCTGAAGACCCAATGGATGCCGTCGATCTACTTCGAGATGATGCTCAAGGGCCATGAATGGCTGGCCGAGCCGAAGCATCTGGACTTCGAACCGCGCCCGGCCGAGGCACCCGACGCTTGCGACTTCACCCAGGAGAAGAAGGGATGAAGCAGCGCTTGGCTCGCTACATGCCCATATTGGAGTGGGTCAGGCACTATGATCGCGCGGCCGCGGCCAAGGACAGCCTGGCCGCGCTGATCGTAACGCTGATGCTGATCCCACAGAGCCTCGCCTACGCCATGCTCGCCGGCCTGCCGCCAGTGACCGGCCTGTACGCCAGCATGCTGCCGCTGATCGCCTATACCCTGTTCGGCACCAGTCGCACCCTGGCAGTCGGCCCGGTGGCAGTGGTATCGCTGATGACTGCGGCCGTCTTGGGACCGTTGTTCGCCCCGGGTAGCGCGGAATATGCGAGCGCGGCCATGCTGCTGGCGCTGCTCTCCGGCGCGGTGCTGCTGCTCATGGCCATGCTGCGCCTGGGCTTTCTGGCGAATTTCCTCAGCCATCCGGTGATTTCCGGCTTCATCAGCGCTTCGGGCATCCTCATCGCTCTCGGCCAGCTCAAGCACATCCTCGGCATCTCAACCGGAGGTGAAAACGCCGTGGAGCTGATTTGGGGCCTGCTCGGAACACTGTCGCAAATGCATCTGCCGACGTTCATCGTCGGCACGACGAGCCTGCTATTTCTCTACCTGGTGCGCAGCCGCCTCTCCACTTGGCTGCAGCGTTTGGGTATGAGTCCGCATATCGCCGGCACACTGAGCAAGATCGGGCCGGTCGCCGCCTTGCTGCTGGCGATAGCGGCGGTCAGCGTCTTTCAGCTCGCCGATGCCGGCGTGCGGGTAGTCGGTGCGGTGCCTGGCGGCCTACCCAGCATGAGGCTGCCGACGCTGGATATGACGCTAGCACTGCAACTGTTGCCTGCAGCGGTGCTGATCAGCCTGGTCGGCTTCGTCGAGTCGGTTTCCGTGGCGCAGACCCTGGCGGCCAAGCGCCGCGAACGCATCGAGCCTAACCAGGAACTGGTCGCGCTTGGCGGCGCCAATGTCGCCGCGGCCCTCAGTGGTGGCTTTCCGGTAACCGGCGGCTTCGCCCGCTCGGTGGTCAACTTCGATGCTGGCGCACAGACGCCGCTGGCTGGTGCGCTGACCGCAGTGGGCATCGGCCTCACCGTGCTGCTGTTCACGCCACTGTTCCGCAATCTGCCACACGCGGTACTGGCCGCGACGATCATTGTCGCTGTGCTCAGCCTGGTGGACCTCTCCGCCCTGCGTCGCACCTGGCGCTACTCCCGACAGGACGCCGCGGCCATGGCTGCCACCATGCTCGGTGTGCTGCTGATCGGCGTGGAAAGCGGCATCCTGCTCGGTGTCGGCCTATCGCTGCTGCTGTTCCTCTGGCGCACCAGCCAGCCGCATATTGCCGTGGTCGGCCAGCTGCCGGGTAGCGAGCATTTTCGCAACATCGAGCGCTTCGCCGTAATACAGAGCCCGAGGGTGCTCTCAGTGCGCGTCGACGAGAGCCTGTATTTCCCCAATGCGCGCTTCCTCGAAGACCGCGTCGCCGAGCTGATCGGGCGCTATCCGCAGGCCGAGCACCTGGTGCTGATGTGTCCAGGCGTGAACCTGATCGACGCCAGCGCCCTGGAGAGTCTTGAGGCCATCACGGCCCGCTTGCACACCGCAGGCATCCAGCTCCATCTTTCCGAGGTCAAGGGGCCGGTCATGGACCGATTACGGAACACTGATTTCCTCGCTCATTTGGGCGGTCAGGTTTTCATCAGCCAGTACGAAGCGCTGCTCGCACTGGACCCGGACACCACCCACCATGCCCGTGAACGGCAGCGTGAATGTTTTGGCAACATCAAGGAGAACGCAGGATGAAGAACGCACATGACCTCGTCGAACTGGCCCGGGCCCACGTACAGGAAGTCGCAGTCGCGGATGCCGACGCCGCGATCCAGGCAGCGGACGTGCTGATCGACGTGCGCGAGGCGGATGAGTTTCGTGAGGGCCATATCGCCGGCGCCCTCAACATTCCGCGGGGGCTGCTGGAGTTCAAGCTCAGCGGCACACCGGAACTCGCCGCGCGCGACATGAACATCGTGCTCTATTGCAAGACCAGCGGTCGCGCCGCACTGTCCGCAGCAGCGCTGCAGGACATGGGCTACCTGCATGTCCAGTCGATCGCCGGCGGGTTCGACGCCTGGATCGGCGCGAACAAGCCCGTTGTGAAGCCGAGCCTGCCCAGTTTCGAATAGCCGGATCGCAGCGCGCAGACAAAAAAAGGCCGACATCGATGTCGGCCTTTTTGCTGTGGAGCTTCGCAGACTCTCAGGACTTGGAATCGCACGCCTTGCAAGTCTTGATACCGAGCAGCGTATACGCTGGGCAGAAACGGAAGATGCCAGTCGCCAGCGGCAACAGACCGATCCAGCCCCATGCACCGATCACGCCGCCCAGGCTCAGACCGATAAGCACCAAGCCGACAACGATGCGCAGTGCCCGATCAATGGTTCCAACGTTGACTTTCATAAAGACCTCCCGGTCAGCAAGCGCGCCGGCGTTCCAGCGCGGAGAACAACAGCATTCCGCCAAGCATGGCGAGAACGAAAAGCACGACCTGCCAGTGCCCACCGAGCAGCATGGCGATGGCCGGGCCCGGACAGATGCCAGCGATTCCCCAGCCCACACCGAACAGCAGACTGCCACCGATCAGCCTGCCATCCAGCTCGCGCTTGGTTGGCAGCTGCATCGGCGCATCGAGCAAAGAGCGCTCGTGTTTCCTCGCCCAGGTGAAAGGCACCAGCGCCGTAGCGATGGCACCGACCATCACCAGCGCCAACGAGGGATCCCAGGCGCCCGCCAGATCAAGGAAACCGATGACCTTGGCCGGGTTGGCCATTCCGGAAAGCAACAGCCCCAGCCCGAATAGCAGACCAGCAGCAAATGAAGTCAACTTGCGCATGCTCAGCCTCCCAACAGATGACGTAGTACATAGACCGTGGCGAAGCCGGCGACCATGAATGCCACGGTCGCCACGATGGAGCGCGGTGACAGTCGCGAGATCCCGCAGACCCCATGCCCACTGGTGCAACCGGAGCCGTAGCGAGTACCGACGCCGACCAACATCCCGGCCACCAGCAAACCGATCCAGCCGGACTGAAACTCCATCGCTGGCAGGGTGGCAAACAGCATCCACAGGAGCGGCGCGAGCAGGATGCCGAGCAGAAACAACAGTTTTTCGCTTCGCCCCTCGCCCCCCGTTTCCAGCAGGCTGGCAAGCAGCCCGCTGATCCCGGCGATTCGGCCATTGAGCAGGACGAACAAGCTGGCCGCGGCACCGATGAGGACACCACCAGCCAACGCCGCCCAAGGTGTGAAGTTGATCCAGTCGATGGTCATTGCTTGCCCCCTTCGCAGAACAGCTGATAAAGCGTCGTGATCACCGCCAATGCTTCAGCGCTGCTGATCCGGTAGTAGACCTGCTTACCTTCGCGGCGCGTTGCAACAAGCCCCTCCCGGCGCAATACGGCGAGCTGCTGCGACAGCGTCGGCTGCTGAATGCCCAGCAGCTGTTCCAGCTCGGAAACATTGCGCTCGCCCAGCGACAGCTGGCAAAGCAGCAAAAGGCGGTCAGGGTTGGCCAAAGCCTTCAGCAAAGCCCCCGCGGACGCCGCATTGGCGCGCAGTTGCTCGATATCCAGATCGGCAGTCATAGGTCAGCGATCAAACATTTAAGATAATGACAATATATTTTTTTATATATTGTTTGGCAAGCCCTGACCGAAAGAAGTTGGCCGCCAGCGGCGGCGTCGCTAGCATGCCCCTACCCGTATATGAGCCGCGACCCTAATCGGAATCTTCAGGCTCTCCATCCAGTCATGTCGAGGTAGCCGCATGAATGACCAGACCCTCCCCGTGGAATCCGCAGAGATGCAGGCCCAGCAGCAGGCCATGCTGAAACGTTTAGCGAGAGTCGAGGGGCAGGTGCGCGGCATCCAGGCAATGATCAAGCGAGGCGAAGATTGCGAAGCCATCGCTCAGCAGTTTTCCGCTGCTCGTAGCGCGCTGGACAAAGCCTACCGACTGATGCTGACCTGCCTGATCGAAGAGGCGCTGCACGACCAGACGCAAGATACAGGCGAGACCCTGGAGCGGGTGCGCAGCATCTTCACCAAATACACCTGAGGGGACGCCCACCACCTTGAGCCTCCTCCGGCAGCCCGCCGCGCGATGCAGTAGGCTGGCCTGAGGTAGCGGACGGCGCCAGCGCATGGCAAGCCACGCAGGCGCTGGGCATAAAGATCAGCAAGAGCTGAGATCTGAAAGGGATCGACTGAAACGAAAAAAGCGACCCTGAGGTCGCTTTTTTCTTTCTTCGATCACCTTGAAAAGGTCACCGAAGAGAATTTGGAGCGGGAAACGAGACTCGAACTCGCGACCCCGACCTTGGCAAGGTCGTGCTCTACCAACTGAGCTATTCCCGCGTTGTCTACAACAAATATGGCGTCCCCTAGGGGACTCGAACCCCTGTTACCGCCGTGAAAGGGCGGTGTCCTAGGCCACTAGACGAAGGGGACGTTGCCCGGAAACCACAAGCTTCATTCCGGCTTGCCGCGCTCTGTTTGGTGCTTCACGCTGCAAGTGGCGCGCATTCTATGGAGGCCCTCGGGAGTCGTCAAGCATAGTTTTAAAAAAAATTTGAAGGCCATATCCGGGCAGCACGCAGAGCTATCGGCCACATCATCAAGCCACTACACTCAAGCGAAAAACCAGCGGCTCGAGAGGTGCAGTCAAGTGTCTCCATTAATGATCACTGCGTTGATCCTGGTCGGTGTGTTCCTGCTGGTCGGCATCGTCTACACCATTCAGATTGTCGAAAAAGGCAATCTGGAAAAGGCCCGCAAACGGGCTGACCTCACTGACCGCTGCCGCCGCTGCGCGGACCTGTCCGAAAGACTCCCGGGACAGATGATGACACCCGCGCTCAAGCTATTGCTGACCCGCCTCGAACTTGCGCTGAGCGAACGCTTGCGGCCGGTGGACAAGGGCAATGACAAACTGAGCGCGCGAATGCAGGCGCTGCAGGCCGAGCTGGCCAAGGGCGAAGCGATCGAGATGCGCAATGCTCCGCGGCAGATCGTGACGGAAGCACAGGCCAAGGAAAGTCGCTTCATGCTCGAGGATCTCCACGCCCAGATCGTTCGCGCCACCAAGGACGGCCTGATCGATAAGGCCGAAGCCAAACGCTGGGTGCAAGACATCCAACGCATGCTGGCTATCCTGCACATCGAATTCTTCACCGGCTTGGGAAAACTTGCGCTGCAACAGAACCAGCCGCAACGCGCACGCCTGGCGTTCGAACGAGGCATTCAGCATATTCGCCGCCAACCTGCACCGGCGCCTTATCAGAGCCAGCTCAAACAGCTGGAAGCCCTCCTCGCACATGCCGACGCTCTGGTGTTGAAGAACGAGGTGCCCAAGACAGACGAGCCCAACGAGCTCGCCGAAGGCATGAAGGCGTTCGATGACGAAGATCTCTGGAAGAAAAACAACGTCTATTGATCGCTCATCAGCCCTGATCTGCTACGGAGAAATCCCATGACCTTGACCGTGTATGGCGTTCCCCTCTCCCCGTTCGTGCGCAAGGTGCGCCTGTGCCTCAGGCAGAAGGGCCTCGAGTATCAGCTAGAGACGGTCATGCCCTTCACGCCTCCGCAATGGTATCTGGCCCTCAATCCACTGGGACGCATCCCGGCACTCAAGGACGGCGACTGCACACTCGCCGACTCCAGCGTGATCTGCCAGTACCTCGAGGAGGCCTATCCCGATACGCCGGCCCTTTACGCTGGTAACGCGCAGGAACGCGGGCGGGTCCGCTGGCTGGAAAAGTACGCGGACTACGAGCTGGCGCCACTGACCACCTTTACCGTTTTCCGCAACCGAATTCTCAAGCCGACCGCCGGTCAAGCCTGCAATGAAGAGGCGGTGCAGGCCGCGCTGAAGCAGAAGCTACCGCCGCATTTCGATTACCTTGAGCAGCAACTCGCCCGGCGGGAGTTCCTCGTCGGCAACCAACTGTCGATGGCGGACATCGCCGTCGCCTGCCAACTGATCAACCTGGCGCACGGTGGCGAACAGCTCGACGCGCAGCGCTGGCCCGACCTCGCAGCACATCATGCACGCATGCTCGCATTGCCATCGGTCGCGGGCATCCTGCCGGACGAGCAGCGCATGAACGCCAAGCTCAAGGAAATGGGCAAGGCTGCTACCGCCTGAGTTCCGATCACGCCCGCGGTGAGGTCACGCAGCAGGCTGCCTTGACGCGTTATCTCAGCAGATACGTTCAGCCTCGCGCTTCGAGCAGACGCTTACCCACCCACTGCCGAGCGTATTGGTAGGCGCAGCGACCGTTGCGGTTGCCGCGCCCGGTTGCCCAACGAATCGCATCCTTCTCCAGGGTTTCGCTCCACGCCCAATCGAGGCTGGCCCGCCGCGCCAACGAATCGATCCAGTGGTGTACCACACTGAGGTAGTGCTGCTGGGTAAAGGGGTAGAACGACAGCCACAAACCGAAGCGGTCGGACAACGCGATCTTGTCTTCCACCGCTTCGTTCGGGTGCAGTTCGCCGTCGACCATCTGCCAGTTCTCGTTGTCACTCTGGCGTTCCGGGACCAGGTGCCGGCGATTGGACGTGGCGTACAACAGCACGTTTTCCGGCGCGCGCTCCAGCGAGCCATCCAGCACACTCTTGAGCACGCGATAGTCGCCCTCTCCCGCCTCGAACGACAGGTCGTCACAGAACAGGACGAATGCCTGTCGTAACCCGGCCAACAGTTCGACAACGCGTGGCAGGTCCGCCAGATGGTCACGCTCGATTTCGATCAGACGCAGCCCGTCCGCGGCGTATTCGGCCAGCAACGCGCGAATCAGCGACGACTTGCCGGTACCACGGGCGCCCCACAACAGCACGTGGTTGGCCGGCAACCCATCGACGAACTGGCGCGTGTTGGCGGACAGTAGATCACGCTGGCGATCAATGCCGATCAGATCAGCCAGACTCAGATCCAGACTGACTTCCAGCGGTGCCAGAAAGCCGCTGCGAGCATCACGCTGCCAGCGCGCCGCAAAGGTACGATCCCAATCGATGACCGGTGGCTGGGCAGGTAGCAGCGGCTCGATACGCGCCAGCAGTCCCTCGGCACGCTGCAGGAAGGCTTTCAACTCGACATCCATGATGACTCCAGAGACGAAAAGGCCCGGCTGGACCGGACCCGACAACAGGCAATCAGGCAGGCGAAACGCAACCCCACTTAAGCAGCAGTCAAAGCAATGTCTCGATTTCCGTGGCCATTGCCTCCGGCGTGGTGCGAGAGGAAAAACGCCTCACCGCCCTACCCTGGTCAGAGATGAGAAACTTGGTGAAATTCCACTTGATCGACTTGCTACCCAGCAGCCCAGGTGCGCGCTTTTTCAATTCAATAAAGAGCGGATGAGCATCCCCACCGTTCACCTCGACTTTGGCAAACAGGGGAAAGGAAACGCCGAAGCGGCGTTCGCAGAATGCTGCGATTTCCTGCTCGCCGTCTGGCTCCTGCTTGCCGAACTGGTTACAGGGAAATCCGAGCACGATCAATCCGCGCTCGCCGTAACGCTGCCACAACGCTTCCAACCCCTTGTATTGCGGGGTAAAACCACACTGGCTGGCCGTATTGACCACCAGCAGCACCTTGGCATCGAAATCCGCGAGCCTCTTCTGCTCGCCCTCGATGGTGACGCAGGGAATGTCCAGCAATGGGTCGTGCATGCGAGGCTCCTAGCAACCGACGATGCTCAGGCTTCGCGCGGTTTCAGGTTGAGAGAGGCGGAATTGATGCAGTAGCGCAACCCGGTCGGCTGCGGGCCATCGGGAAAAACATGACCGAGGTGAGCATCGCAGCGTGCGCACCTGACCTCGATCCGGTGCATACCGTGACTGAAATCATCCAGGCTGGCGATAGCGGTATCACTGACCGGCTGGAAATAGCTGGGCCAGCCACAGCCGGAATCGAACTTAGCATCCGCATCGAACAGTGGCGTGTCGCAGCAGGCGCAATGGTAGATGCCAGGTGTCTTCGTGTCGTTGTACTTACCCGTGAAGGGACGCTCGGTGGCGCCCAGCCGGCAGATCTGGAACTGCTCATCGGAGAGCTCCTCGCGCCAGACGTCGAGCGGTTTTTCCAGCTTGTCCATCGATACACTCCTCAGCTCAAAAAAGGCCGATCTGTACCTTTTCCGGTGGTCGGGGCGCACGTATCATGCGTCCCTCTTCGACGCCTAGTCTGGCAGCGGGGTTTCCGACTGCCAAGGCGCCCGGGTTCATGCCAAACGTGACCAGCCATTTCCGGAACTGGCACGTTTTCACTTCGGGACACTCAGGATCATGCAGGTCAGCAAATCGAACAAGCTCGCCAATGTCTGTTACGACATCCGTGGGCCAGTGCTCAAGCACGCCAAACGCCTGGAAGAGGAAGGCCATCGCATCCTCAAGCTGAACATCGGCAACCCGGCGCCGTTCGGTTTCGAAGCACCGGAGGAAATTCTCCAGGACGTGATCCGCAACCTGCCGACTGCCCAGGGCTACAGCGACTCGAAAGGCCTGTTCAGCGCCCGCAAGGCGATCATGCAGTACTACCAGCAAAAGCAGGTGGAAGGCATCGGCATCGAGGACATCTATCTCGGCAACGGCGTGTCCGAGCTGATCGTGATGTCCATGCAGGCGTTGCTCAACAACGGCGACGAAGTGCTGATCCCCGCTCCGGACTATCCGCTCTGGACGGCCGCCGTGAGCCTGGCCGGCGGCAAGCCGGTGCATTACCTCTGCGACGAACAGGCCAACTGGTGGCCCGACCTGGCCGACATCAAGGCCAAGATCACGCCAAACACCAAGGCGCTGGTCCTGATCAACCCGAACAACCCCACCGGCGCGGTCTATCCGAAGGAAGTCCTGGAAGGCATGGTGGAGCTGGCTCGCCAGCACAAGCTGGTGCTGTTCTCCGACGAGATCTACGACAAGATTCTCTATGACGCCGCGGTGCACATCTCCACCGCCTCGCTGGCGCCGGACGTGCTCTGCCTGACCTTCAACGGCCTGTCCAAGTCCTATCGTGTCGCCGGCTTCCGCTCCGGCTGGGTGGCCATCTCCGGCCCCAAACACAAGGCCCAGAGTTATATCGAAGGCCTGGATATCCTTGCCAACATGCGCCTGTGCGCCAACGTACCGTCGCAGCATGCGATTCAGACGGCACTGGGCGGCTATCAGAGCATCAATGACCTGGTCCTGCCGCCGGGTCGGCTGCTCGAGCAGCGCAACCGCACCTGGGAGCTGCTCAACGACATTCCCGGCATCAGCTGCGTCAAGCCCATGGGCGCGCTGTATGCGTTCCCGCGCATCGATCCGAAGATCTGCCCGATTCACAACGACGAGAAGTTCGTGCTCGACCTGCTGCTTTCCGAGAAACTGCTGATCGTCCAGGGCACGGCATTCAACTGGCCGTGGCCGGATCACTTCCGGGTGGTAACCCTGCCGCGCGTGGATGACCTGGAGCAGGCGATCGGACGCATCGGCAACTTCCTCAAGACCTACCAGCAGTAACCGAATGGATCTGCAGATAGACGACTTCTACAAGGACGCCGCGGGCGGTCTGCTCGCGTTGTATCAGGCGTTTCCACGGAAGATCGCGCTGTATGTGGAAGACCTGATCGGCCGGGAAGAGCCGGACGAGTTCGGCCTGCCCTCCAAACGCCACCAGAGCTGCCTGGGCGCCCTGCTCTGGCTGGCCGACGAAGGCTATCTGCGCTTCGAGAGCACCATCCAGTTCCTCGCACTGGACCAGGCCGTGCTGACCGAGAAGGGTTTCATTCGCCTGACCCGCGCCGTCCCCGGATACCTGGCGGGCGACCGCAGCCTGCCTCCCAGCGTACTGCGCATCCAGGCCAGTCTCGCCCATCAGCTTCGCGACGCACTGAAAAGCGGCCACAGCGAGCGCATCGCCCATCTTGCCCGCTTGCTGTTCGAAAACGACACCGGCTCGCCGCTGCACTCCAGCCTTGGCGCACAAGCGACATAGCTTGAAATAGTCGCTCGGTTGAATAGCTCAAGGGCGCACCTTATATAGCCTATCGTTCTTCAAATCCTACCCTGGAGTCTGCCGCAACATGATGCGCATTTTCTTGTTCCTGGCCACCAACCTTGCGGTACTGGTCATCGCCAGCATCACCCTGAAGCTGCTCGGGGTCGATCGCTATACCGGCCAGAACTACGGCAGCCTGCTGGTCTTCTGTGCGGTTTTTGGCTTCGCGGGCTCGCTCATTTCGCTTTTCATATCCAAATGGATGGCGAAGATGAGTACGCGTACGGAGATCATCAGCCAGCCGCGCACCCGTCACGAGCAGTGGCTGCTGCAGACAGTCGAGCAACTGTCGCGCGACGCCGGCATCAAGATGCCCGAAGTCGGCATTTTCCCGGCCTACGAGGCCAACGCCTTTGCCACCGGCTGGAACCGCAACGACGCACTGGTGGCGGTCAGCCAGGGGCTGCTCGAGCGCTTCTCGCCGGATGAGGTGAAAGCGGTGCTTGCCCACGAGATCGGCCACGTGGCCAACGGCGACATGGTGACCCTGGCGCTGATCCAGGGTGTGGTAAACACCTTCGTCATGTTCTTCGCACGTATCTTCGGCAACTTCGTCGACAAGGCGATCCTGAAAAACGAGGACGGCCACGGCATCGGCTACTTCGTCGCGACGATCTTTGCCGAACTGGTACTGGGCCTGCTCGCCAGCATTATCGTCATGTGGTTCTCGCGCAAACGCGAGTACCGTGCCGACGAGGCCGGTGCCCAACTGGCCGGCACCAGCGCCATGATTGGCGCCCTGCAGCGCCTGCGTGCCGAACAGGGCATGCCGGCTCACATGCCCGACACGCTCAAGGCATTCGGCATCAACGGCTCGCTGAAGCATGGCCTCGCCGGTCTGTTCATGACCCACCCGCCGCTGGAAGACCGCATCGAAGCGCTGCGCCAGCGCGGCTAATTGCACTGAACGCAACAGGGGCGACGCAAGTCGCCCTTTTCTTTTGTCTATGCAGACTCAACCCGCATACAAGGAATCGCCATGCGTCGTTTCATATTCGCCTGCTTCGCGCTGCTCGCGCTCGGCGGCTGTCAGAGTGCCTACTATTCAGCGATGGAGAAGGCCGGTATCCATAAGCGCGATATCCTGGTCGATCGTGTGGAGGAGTCGCGTGACGCGCAGCAGGAAGCCAAGCAGCAGTTCAAGGATGCTCTGGAGCGCTATCGCAGCGTCGTCGAGGTCAAGGGCGGCGATCTGGAGAAGCGTTACGACGCACTCAACGAAGAGTACGAAGCCAGCGTAGCGAGTGCGCGTGACGTCCGCGCCCGCATCAAAGCGGTCGAAGACGTGGCCGACGCGCTGTTCAGGGAATGGGAAAGCGAACTCAAGCAATACAGCAACGCCAGCCTGAAAGCCGCCAGCGCCAAAGAACTCAACCGCACCCGCGCCGAATACCGAACGCTGATCCAGCGGATGAAAGCGGCGGAGAAACGCATCGACCCGGTGCTCAGCGTTCTGCGCGATCAGGTGCTGTTTCTCAAGCACAACCTCAATGCTCGCGCGATAAGCGCCTTGCACGGGGAATACCGCACGCTGCAGGGCAACGTCGACCAGCTGATGGCTGACATGCAGCGCGCCATCGACGAAGCCGACACGTTCATCCGCCGCTTACAGGCCGACGGCTGATCGCTGCAGCATTACAAGCGGCGGGTCAGACCCGCCGTTGCAGCCAATGGAAGTGCTCCTCGAGCCGCGTCAGACCGCGCTCGCGCATCCGCGGATTACGCTCCAGCACTTCCTTGGCTTCCAGCAGTTCCACGCTCCACTCAGCGGCGTACAGGTCGCGCACCTCACTCGTACCCACCGCGAAGGGCGGGCCTTCCATCTCTGCCTGGTCATAATCCAGCGTAACCAGAAGCTGCTGACAGCCGGCCGGGAGGATGCTCGACATCAGTGCCGTGTACCGCTGACGCATCGCGTGCGGCAATGCGATCAACGCGGCGCGATCATAGACCGCCTGGCAGCCGAGAACATCGGTCGCACTGAGCGCGAAAAAGTCGCCGCAACGGATCTCCAGGGTATCGGAGCGATAGACCTTGAACGGCCCACGCTGGGAAATTTCAGCTTCGAGCTGCTGCTCGGAGAAAAACGCGTCTACAGCCTTCTCACTCAGCTCCACCCCCACGACATTGAACCCTTGCCCGGCCAGCCAGGCCAGATCCAGACTCTTGCCGCACAACGGCACCAGCACCGTCGCACCATCAGGCAACGCCAGTCGCGGCCAGTGGCGACGCATGCCGGGATGAACATCGTCAAGGTGGAAACCAATCTCGTTGCGAGCCCAGCGCTCCTGCCAGAAGTCTTTGTGCACCTGGAAATCTCCATCATGAGGATGGCGGCAGCTTATCAGAGCGAGGTTGGAGCGCTCAGCCCGCGTAGAGCGATGCCTCGACATCCATCCCGGCGTCGCGCATCTGCGCCAGCTTGTAACGCAGGGTGCGCGCACTGATGCCCAGGCGATCAGCCGTCTCCTTGCGCCGTCCACGTTCGGCACGCAGGGTATCGATGATCAACTGGAACTCGCGGCGGCGCAGATCATCCCCCAGTCCCGAACAGGCCCCCGCCTCCCCTGCAGCGCCCTCGCACGGTTGTGCCGTGCTGCTGGCGACAGGCAAGCTGGTGACACCGCCCACACCCGCCAGGCACAGATCCTGCGGCTGGATCATGCCGCTCTGCTGAAGAATCAACGCTCGCTGTATCGCGTTGTCCAGTTCGCGTACGTTGCCCGGCCACGCGTGCGCCATCAGGCAGCGCTGCGCCTCGGCCGAAAGCCGCGCAGGCGCCTGGCGCATCTTCCTGGCGTGGCTGACCAACAGGCGTTCGGCCAGCGGCAGAATATCGGCCGGGCGCTGCCTCAGCGGCGACCACGCCAGTGGGAAGACCGAAAGACGGTAATAGAGATCCTCACGGAAGCGACCCGCCGCTACCTCGCCAGCGAGATCACGGTTGGTGGTGGCGAGCACACGAATATCCAGAGCGATAGGCTTGCGCCCACCGACCCGCTCGACCTCTCGCTCCTGCAGCACACGTAGCAGTTTCGCCTGCAACCCCAACGGCATCTCGGATATCTCGTCGAGCAGTAAAGTACCGCCGTCGGCCTGCTCGAACTTGCCAGGCTGACTAGCAATCGCGCCGGTGAAAGCGCCCTTCTCATGCCCGAACAGGGTTGCCTCGAGCATGTTGTCCGGAATGGCAGCGCAATTGATGGCGATAAATGGCTTGCCGTGCCTCGGTGACTGCTGGTGGATATAGCGCGCCAGCACCTCCTTGCCGGTGCCTGACTCACCGGAGATCAGTACAGTGGAGTCACTTTGCGCCACCCGCCGGGCAAGAGCCAGCAGCTGCTGGCTGGACGGCTCGAGCGCCACCGGCCCTTCTGCCTCGGTAGCAGCGATGCCGTTCACATGACGCCCCAAGAGCTCAAGCAATGTGCCTGGCTCGAACGGCTTGACCAGATAATCGACAGCGCCCTGGCGCATCGCATCCACCGCCCTCGTTACCGCGCCAAAGGCGGTCATCAGTAGCACGGGCACCTGCGGGTAGCGTTGCCGAACCAGCGAGAGCAGCTCATGACCGTCCATGCCGGGCATGTTCACGTCACTGATGACCAGGCCGAATGACTCTTCCTGCAGCGCACATAAGGCCGCTTCGGCGCAATCGACGGCACGGTACTCGTAGCCCCCAAGCTGCAGCGTGATGCCCAGGGCTTCGCGCAGGGCGTGATCGTCTTCGACGAGAAGTATCGTGGCGGCCATACAGGTCACTCCGGTTTGTGAGTGGCGGGAATCAACGGCAGGCTCATCAGCGCACAGGTTCCGCGGCCTGGCCGCGAGCGCAACTGCAGGTCGCCTTGATGGGCTCGGGCAACGGCCTTGGCCACTGCCAGACCCAGGCCGGTTCCCGTGGTCCGGGTGGTGAAAAACGGCTCGCCCAACCGGCCCAGTGTTTCGGCGTCGATGCCTTTACCGCAGTCGCTTATGCACACCCGCACCGTTTCGTCGCGGCGATACAGGTGGACCTTCAGACGCGGCGCCCCGACGCTGGCCTGTAACGCATTTTCGATGAGATTGAGCAATGCTCCGACCAACGTATCGCGATTGCACAACACCTCCACCCCCTGCACGTCACACTGCCAGCGCACGCTCGCGCCATGCAGACGTGGCTCGCCGGCCGAACGCAGCGCCGACAACAGCGCAGCCGGATTCAGTCGGTCGTTCAGTGGCAGATCACCGCGGGCGAAGATCAGCATGTCACGGACCTGATGCTCCAGTTCGTGCAGACGAGCCTTGAGGCTACCGGCGAAGCGCTGCTGCTGCTGTTCGCTCAGGCCACCCTGCTCGAGGTGACTGGCATATAGCAACGCGGTGGACAGCGGAGTGCGAATCTGGTGGGCAAGCGAAGCCACCATGCGCCCTAGCGACGACAGCCGTTCATGGCGCGCCAGCTGATCCTGGAGTCGGCGGGTCTCGGTAAGGTCGGTGAGCAGCACCAGCTGACCAGGTTCCCCGGCAAGCGAGCGCGTAGCGATTGATAGGCGGCGACCATTGCGTAGCGATATCTCGTGCCCGTCGTCCCGCCGCGGCGCAAAACAGCGGCCAATCACCTCGCGCCAGGGGTGCCCCACGAGTGGCTCGCCCAACAGCTCAAGACCAACCGGGTTCGCATCGCGCACCACACCCTGCCCATCGATCACGATGACGCCACCTGGCAGCAGGTCGAGAACGCTCTGCAATCGCTGCGCGAGACGCTCTTTCTCCTCCAGCTCCTGTCGTCGGAGCTCGCCGGCCTCGGCAAGTTGCCCCTTGAGCTCGGCGACGCGTACCTGCAATAGCTCCTCGGATTCACCAAGTTGCCCGGATACCTGACGAAAGAGCTCGAGAGATCGAGTCAGCGCCAGCAAGTCTGGGGCATCGAATGAACTTTCGAATGGCTTGGTGACGGAATTCACGGGTCGCTTGCGCCTGTCAAAAGAAAGTCGGTTGAAGGGGACCAGCAATATTCGTGCCCGGCACTCAGCACGTCCCGGCGGCCGCCATCGGCACGAACCATGCCAAATGAAAAAGGCCACCTGATCCAGGTGGCCTTTTTGAACGACTTTTTAGAATCGCCTAGCAGCGTGCTAGTCGCCCATATCGTCGTCGCGACGATTCATGCCGTACTTGCGCATTTTCTCGACCAGCGTGGTTCGACGAATCCTCAACCGCTCGGCCGCTCGAGCCACCACGCCACCAGCATCTTCGAGAGCCTGATGAATAAGTCCCTGCTCAAGATTGCCGAGGTATTCCTTGAGATCCAGACCCTCGATCGGCAGCATCGCCTGAGCTTCGGGTACTACCATTGGCGCACTTATTGCCGCGCGCTCCTCCATCTCATCATGCAGGCTGGTCGCATACTGCTCATCATCGTCGTCGACGTGGCGAAATTTCTTCGGCAGCTCCATTACCCCGATAACGCCATAGGGATGCATGATCGCCATGCGCTCTACCAGGTTTGCCAGCTCGCGGACATTACCCGGCCAGTCGTGCCGGCATAGCGACATGATTGCAGCCGAGTTGAATCGTATAGAGCCGCGCTTTTCATGCTCCATGCGCGAGATCAGCTCGTTCATCAGCAACGGGATATCCTCGACACGCTCCCGTAGCGGCGCCATCTCGATGGGGAAGACATTCAGACGATAGTAGAGGTCCTCGCGGAAGGTCCCCTCCTCGATCATTTTCTCCAGGTCCTTATGCGTCGCCGCGATGATGCGCACATCGGCATTCTGCGTACGGTTGCTGCCAACACGCTCGAAGGTGCGCTCCTGCAGAACCCGCAGCAGCTTGACCTGCATCGGCAACGGCATGTCGCCTATCTCATCGAGAAACAGCGTGCCGCCCTCGGCAAGCTCGAAACGACCCGCGCGAGCAGTAATCGCGCCGGTAAAGGCGCCCTTCTCGTGACCGAACAGTTCGCTTTCCAGCAACTCCGCCGGAATCGCTCCGCAATTGACAGGTACAAAAGGCCCCTGACGGCGCTTCGAGTGATAATGCAGATTTCGCGCGACCACTTCCTTGCCGGTGCCGGATTCACCAAGAATCAGCACACTGGCTTCGGTGTCGGCGACCTGTTCCATCATCTGCCGGACGTGCTGCACCGCTCGGCTGGTACCGACCAGGCTGCGGAAAAGATTGGGCTCGCGCTGGCGACCACGGGACTTTGCCTGGTCGTACATCTCGCGATAGACCTGCGCACGGTGCAGGGAGTCGAGCAGCTTGTTATAGCTGGGTGGCATTTCCAGGCTGGTCAGCACTCTGCGTCGCAGATCGTCCGGCCAGTCCGCCGGAGCGGGCTCACCGATCAGCATCAGCGGGACATTCTCATCCCATTTGCCCATCTGCTTGATCAGTTCGACAGCGCCGCCCTTGGAGGACACGTCGCCCAGCATGACACCGTTGACAACACGGCTGGACTCGAGGCGGGCGACCGCCTCCTGCCATTCACTGCTTGAACAAGCCAGATGATCCTCGCTGAGAAAGTTCAGGATGACGGCCAGGTCGCGCCGGCGGTCGTGATCATCGTCTATCAACAAAATCTTGGTTTCACGCCACATCTTGTTTATAGGGCTCTAAAGAAGCTGAAAGAAAGCCTGCGCTCGCATCCATGGAAGAACGGCGATCACACTGATGGCAGATGGAACGTAGATTAATGAAAAAATGAACTGAGTCAAATTTATGGCGTGAATTAGCGACCAAAGAACGAGCCAAAAATCAGTACCTTGAGAGACATCTCAAGATCGATTTGAAGACTTCGGTGCACGATGACCGCGAAGATAGGTATTTACCAGGCAATAAGCGCCAATTAGCCGCTCGCCAACAAAAGGGTAGCGGCATAATGCCACATACTTTGTAATGATAAATATTGAGGAAGAATTCAGCCCCAGTGATCCTGGGAAGAATTTGAAGCTGTCGGGCCTGGCGCCACGCTTAGGCGAATAGCTGGTAAACCTTGGTACCCTGTTGAGAGTGATTCAGCTGACGCAGCTCGCTTGCGACCCGTGCCTGTTCAATCTGGCAGGTCATTACCAGCTCACCATACAGATCAAGAAGCTCCTGCAACCGCTGACGAACCACGCCGTTGTCGCGTTCATGTGCCTGCATCGCCTCGTCGACGGCATTACGGCACTCGCGATCCAGCATACTGATTGCGGCCCAGTCCTGCTGCGTCAGCGCATCGCGTAGAGCGGAACCAGTTTCTTCGAGGCGCTTGACGGAAGCATTCATTATCGACTCCGGGGCATGAGCCCGATGGACGGCATAGGCCGAGCCAGCTGGGAACGTTGCAGTGCAACGGTGCTGAACCTTTATCGGCAATAGGCAAGCCGCCTTTAGGCTGAAGCGCAAAAAGTGCCGAGGAGTAACATCAATAGCGGTCACGAAGACCCGGCGGAACACTGGGCGGCGCGACCGGCTCCCACGGGCCATCGGGGCGCCCAGCACAGTACCAGTCGCCATCCCACCGGTAATACAGGCGCTCCCGGTAAAAGAGATCACGCCCCTCCACGACATAGACCCCGAGACGATTGTCCCAGTGCGCAGCCACGTGCGGTGGCGGCGCATAACGCGGATGGCTCTTCTGGGTAGTTGGAGCCCTGGGTGCCGGTGGCGCCTTGATAGGAGGGGGTGAGATAACCGGCCCACTGGGCTCGGGCGCACGCGGCACCGGACTTGGAGCAGGCCCCTGAGGCGCGGAACCGTAGGGATTACCTGCGCAAGCGCCGAGCGCCAATGTCAATCCGAGCAGTACGACCCGCGGGCCGAACCGCGCAAGCCTAAGCGGGTGTGCTGACGAATTCGTGTGCATCTCTACCTCATGGATGTTCAGGGAGCCTCGGCGCGGTCGATCACCAGATCAATGGCGTTATCGCTCGCAGTATCAAGCGCTTCGCTTCGACCCATCCACTCACCTTTTGTTGCGTCGCCGGAACGGGAGACCCGCGCCATTACCGTGACCTGCTCGACGCTGGAGATCTTCATCGAAGGCACCATCGCATCGGCATCGCCAAGCGTGACGGTTGCAGGCAGATCGGCAATCGTCAGGCGTTTTGCTGCCAGCGGAACGGGTGGCCCCGCTACTGCGCGAGCGAATACGAAAACCGTATCCTGCGGCGAAACCGATTCCGCCACCTTCGGGTCCAGCGCAACCTGAATCTGCAGCGTGGCCCCTGTGGTATCAGCCTTCTCGCTTGCCGCTGATGCCTGTTCGGTGGTGGAACTGCCCCCCTCGATCTGCTGCCGCGCCCGCTCGATGCCGCCACGGATCGCTTCGCGCGAAGGATCTTCTTCGGGAAGCGCCGCAACCAGTTGCTCCCAGAAGCGCACGGCGTCCGGATAACGCGCATCCTCGAATGCCGCGATGCCAAGCAGGCCGAGACTGGTCACTTCCTGCGGATCGCCCTGCAGCGCTTCGTCAGTAAGGGCTTGCAGCTTATCGGACCACTGACGGTCACCGGCGAAATACAGCGCCTGCGCCAGCTGACCGAGCAGCTCGGGCTGACGGCCCGCAATTTCCACCACGCGCCCGAAAGCCTTGGCTGCGTCGGCTGGACGCTCCTGGTTCATATAAGTACGACCCAGGAAGTACCAGGCTTCGGCAGAATCCGGCTGTTCCTGTACGGCCTGCTCCAGATGAGCGGTCATTTCCTCGACTGTGCGAGGCTGCTCCGAAAACTGTCGGGCCATCTGAACTTTGTCGCTGGCGCCCCAATACATATAAAGCCCGTAGCCCATCAGGGGCACCAGAACCGCCGCAATCAGCGGAACGCTGCGACCAAGCTGGGCGATTCGCGGCTTGTCGCTATTCTCGGTGTCCTCCAACAGCTCGCGTGCAGCATCTGCTCGCCCAGCCTCCAACTGCTCGGCGGTCAAGGTTCCGGCAGAGTGTTGAGAGGTCAACTCGGCAAGGCGCTCTTCATACAAGGCAACGTTCAGCGCCGTACGATCTTCTTCGGCCTGGGCTCGACGGCCACGCAGGATGGGTAACAACAAAAAGGCCAATGCCACCAGCAGCAAGGCGCCGGCGGCTATCCAGAAATCGATCATGAGTCTTTTTTATCCAGAAGCTGGGCGAGACGTTCGCGCTCGGTCTCGGAAAGGGTTGATGCAGGTGCCTTTTCGACCCGGCGACGACGCACCAGAATCACGGTCAGCACGCCGAAGCCGAGGACCAGCAAACCAACCGGCCCATACCAGAGCAGCATGGTTTTCGCGTTTACCGGCGGCTTGTAACGAACGAAATCGCCGTAGCGATCGACGAGATAGTCGACGATCTGGTCATTGCTTTTGCCCTCTTCCAGCATGCGGAAGATTTCCTGGCGCAGGTCCATGGCGATCGGCGCGTTGGAATCGGCGATGTTCTGGTTCTGGCACTTCGGGCAGCGCAGCTCTTCGGTTAGGGTGCGGTAGCGCTCACGCTCGGCTTCGTCCCTGAATTCATAGGTATCGATTGCTGCCTGGGCGGTCGTGACCAGGAACAGACCAAGCAGCGCGCCGCGGATCAGTCGTTTCATTCGTCCACCAGCTCCTGATAGAGCGCTGCCAGCTGTTCTCGCCAGACCCGATCGTCGATCACGCCGACGAACTTGTGGCGGATGATGCCCTGCTTGTCGATGAGGAAGGTTTCAGGAGCGCCATAGACTCCCAGATCCAGCCCAAGACTGCCGCGTTCGTCGCGGATGTTCAGCTGATAAGGATCGTGGAACTCGTTGAGCCACTTCAACGCCGCAGCGTTGTCGTCCTTGTAGTTGACTCCATGAATCACCACACCCTGAGCTGCAAGACGGTTCAGCACCGGGTGCTCGACCTTGCAGGCGACGCACCAGGTCGCCCACACGTTGACCAGCGCCGGCTTGCCCTTGAGGTCCTCGGCGGTGATGACGCGCTGCTCGTCCTCCACCGACGGCAGCGAGAACGCCGGTAGTGGCTTGCCGATCAGCGCCGAAGGCAGCTCGGAAGGATCGAGGAACAGGCCGCGATAAAGGAACACTGCAACCACCAGGAAAATCACCAGCGGTAGCAACATCAGCAATCGTTTCACATCAGGCTCCTTGTGCGGCCATGCCCAGCGCTTCGCGCACGCGGGTCTTCACCTTGACTCGATAACGACGATCACTCGCCGCCAGCACACCGCCGAGCCCCATCATCAGCGCTCCGAGCCAGATCCAGCGGACGAAGGGCTTGATGTGAACACGCACGGCCCACGCCCCATCACCCAGCGGCTCACCCAGCGCGACATAAAGGTCGCGGGTGAAGCCCGCATCGATACCCGCCTCGGTCATCGGCATCTGCTGCACGGTGTACAGGCGCTTTTCCGGGTGCAGCGTGGCGATCCGCTTGTCGCCGTCGAGCACGCGAATGGTCGCCTTGTCCGACGTGAAGTTCGGTCCTTCGTGATGCACCGCGCCTTCGAAGACGAACTCATAGCCGCCAAGCGACAGTGACTCCCCAGGAGCCAAGCGCAGATCGCGCTCCGCACTTTGGTGGCTGGTGAGTACCACGCCAATGGCACAGACCGCCAGCCCGAGGTGCGCCAGATGCATGCCCCAGTAGCTTGGCGCGAGGCTGCGCATGCCCTTGAACAAACCCTTGTGGCGCGTCTTGTCCAGCAGATCACGGATGCCAGCGATTACCACCCAGGCCGCCAGCAAGGACACTGCAAGTACCGCCCAGTTGAAGTCACCGAACAGCAACGAGCCCAGACCACCAAGCACTACGCTGGTGATCAGCACTGGGGTGAGCATGCCGAGCAACCACTTCAGCGGAGTGTCCTTCCAGCGCACCAGGATTCCGACACCCAACGTCAGCATCAGCGCGCCAATCAGCGGAACGAACATCGCATTGAAGTACGGTGGACCGACGGAGAGCTTGGCACCGGACAATGCGTCCAGCAGCAGCGGATAGAGCGTGCCGAGGAGAATCATCGCCGTGGCGACGACCAACAGCAGGTTATTGACTAGCAGCAGAGTCTCGCGCGACCACAGGCCGAACCCGACCTGGCTCTTGACCACAGGCGCGCGCATGGCAAACAGCGTCAGCGAGCCGCCTACCACCATCAGCAGAAAGACCAGGATGAACACGCCACGCTCAGGATCGGTAGCAAACGCGTGCACCGACGTCAGGACGCCGGAGCGGACTAGGAAGGTGCCAAGCAGGCTCAGCGAGAACGCCGCGATTGCCAGCAACACGGTCCAGCTCTTGAACACGCCGCGCTTCTCGGTCACTGCCAACGAGTGAATCAGCGCCGTACCGACCAGCCAGGGCATGAAGGAGGCGTTTTCCACCGGATCCCAGAACCACCAGCCGCCCCAGCCGAGCTCGTAATAGGCCCACCAGGAGCCAAGGGCGATGCCCAGGCCGAGGAAGGCCCAGGCGACGAGCGTCCAAGGACGCGACCAGCGTGCCCAGGCCGCGTCAAGGCGACCACCCAGCAACGCGGCGATCGCAAAGGCGAACGCCACCGAGAAACCCACGTACCCCATGTAAAGCATGGGCGGGTGGACGATCAAACCGAAATCCTGCAGCAGTGGATTGAGGTCGCGTCCATCCATTGGGACCTGCGGCAGCAGCCGCTCGAAGGGGTTCGAGGTGACGATAAGAAAGAGCAGGAAACCGATGCTGATCAAACCCATGACGCCGAGCACGCGCGCCAGCATGTCTTCCGGTAGCTGGCGGGAGAAGATCGCCACGGCAAAAGTCCAGCCAGCCAGGATGAAGGCCCACAGCAGCAAGGAGCCTTCGTGAGCGCCCCAGACCGCGCTGAACTTGTAGTACCAGGGCAAGGCACTGTTGGAGTTGTGGGCGACGTAGGCAACGGAGAAATCGTCGACCATGAAGGCGTAGGTCAGGCAGGCGAAGGAGAAACCGAGAAACGCGAACTGCCCCCAGGCCGCCGGCTGCGCCAGGCCCATCCATTGCCGGTCACCGCGCCAGGCACCGATCAGCGGCAGCGTGGCCTGGACCACGGCCAGGCACAGGGCCAGAATCATTGCCAGATGGCCGAGCTCCGGAATCATTTCGCGTACTCCTGCTTGCCGCCCTCGTAATGCTTCATCATGCCGCTCTTCTCCAGCGCCTGGGTCACTTCCGGCGGCATGTAGTTCTCATCGTGCTTGGCCAGGACCTCGTCGGCGACCAGCACGCCGTCGGCGTTGACCCGGCCCAGTGCGACGATACCCTGCCCTTCACGGAACAGATCCGGGAGGATGCCTTGATAGGTGATGGTGATCGCCTGAGCGCCATCGGTGACACGGAAGGCGACGCTGAGCGAATCGTTGGTGCGCTTGACCGAACCCTCTTCCACCAGCCCGCCTGCGCGGATTCGGGTGCCCTCCGGCGCTTCGCCGGCAGCGATCTGGGACGGCGTGTAGAACAGGTTGATGTTCTGCTGCAGGGCGGACAACGCCAGCGCCACGGCGATACCGACACCGGCGAGAATCGCCAGGACGATGAAAAGACGCTTCTTGCGCACCGGATTCACTTCGACTCCTCCCGGCGCAAACGACGCGCCTCATCTTGCAGGTAACGCCGACGCGCCAGTACGGGCAGCGCAACGTTGAGAATCAGCACCGCCAGGCTGATGCCGTATGCGGTCCAGACGTACACGCCATGATTGCCCATGGCGATGAAATCGGCGAAGGATGAAAAGTTCACGAGTTATTTCCCACCAGAGCCTTGACCTCGTTCTTCACCCAGCTTGCACGCGACTCGCGGCGCAGCACTTCCAGGCGCATGCGCATCAGCAGCACCGCGGTGAAGAAGCAATAGAAGCCGATCACCATCACCAGCAGCGGCAGCCACATCTCCATCGGCATGGCCGGTTTCTCGGTCACCTTGAAGGTCGCTGGCTGGTGCAGCGTGTTCCACCACTCCACCGAGTACTTGATGATCGGGATATTCACTACGCCGACGATCGCCAGCACCGCACAGGCCTTGGCCGCGCTGTCACGGTTACTGATTGCCTGGCCCAGCGCAATGATGCCGAAGTACAGGAACAGTAGGATCAGCATCGAGGTCAGCCGCGCGTCCCACACCCACCAGGCGCCCCAGGTCGGTTTGCCCCAGACCGCGCCGGTGAGCAGTGCGATGAAAGTCATCCACGCGCCGATCGGCGCCGCCTGCTGCAGCGCAACGTCAGCCAGCTTCATCTTCCAGACCAGTCCCACCACGCCGGCGACGGCGAGCATCACGTAGATGGACTGGGCCAGAAATGCGGCGGGGACATGAATGTAGATGATCCGGAAGCTGTTGCCCTGCTGGTAGTCCTCGGGAGCGAACGCCAGGCCCCAGACCACGCCGACGCTGACCAGCAACACGGCTGCCCAGGCCAGCCAGGGCAACCAACGCCCGCTGATCTCGTAGAACCACTTCGGTGAGCCCAGCTTGTGAAACCATGTCCAGTTCATCGGATGACTCGTCGTCCAGCGAGGCCCTGATGGATCAGGCCTCGAAATTCGTTACATCGACCGGCACATGCCGGCCATCTGGTATCGCTATTCGCCGACGCTGATCTTCAGCCCGGCGGCTATCGCAAAGGGTGCAAGAGTAACGGCCAACGCGGTCAGGCTGGCCAGCCAGAGCAGGTGTCCGACCGCCGGCAGGCCTTGCAGCGCCGCCTGCAGTGCACCACTGCCAAGGATCAGTACCGGGATGTAGAGCGGCAGGATCAGCAGTGCCAGCAGCAAACCGCCGCGCTTGAGCCCAACCGTAAGCGCCGCACCGACCGCACCGAGCAGGCTGAGGATCGGCGTTCCCAGCAGCAGCGATACCAGCAACACCGGGATGGTCCCAATCGGGAGGCCGAGCATCAACCCCAGCAGGGGCGCCAGCAAGACCAACGCCAAGCCGGAAAATGCCCAGTGTGCCAGCACCTTGGCGAGCACCAGAAGCGCGAGCGGGTGCGGCGAAACGACCCACTGCTCCAGGGAACCATCCTCGAAATCGCTGCGGAACAGACCATCCAGCGAAAGCAGAACCGCAAGCAGCGCGGCAACCCATACTAGTCCCGGCGAAATCGTCTGCAGCAATTGCGTTTCCGGCCCGACCGCCAGAGGAAACAGTGCGATGACGATGGCGAAGAAGACCAGCGGGTTGGCCAGTTCGGCTGGACGGCGGAACAACAGGCGAGTCTCGCGCGCCAGCAGGAGAGTGAAGACGCTGCTCATGCGGCCCGCTGCCCCAGATCCAGCTCACGATAGCCGATGGGCTTCTCCGTCAGGCTGTGGTGGGTGGTCAGCACGACCAGCCCGCCCTGCTCGCAATGGGCTGCCAGATGCCGTTCCAACTGCGCCACGCCATGCTTGTCGAGCGCGGTGAAGGGTTCATCGAGGATCCACAAGGGCGGCGGCGAGAGATACAACCGTGCCAGGCCGACGCGACGCTGCTGACCGGCGGACAGGGTGTGACAGGGCACGTCTTCGAAGCCCCGCAGTCCTACCTCGGCAAGGGCTTGCCAGATCGCGTCGCGGCCCGCGGGTTGATGCAGAGCGCAGAGCCAGGTGAGATTTTCTTCCGCAGTCAGCAGCCCCTTGATTCCGGCTGCATGACCGATCCACAACAGGTTGCGCGCCAATTCGCCACGCTGGGCATCCAGCGGCTGCCCCTGGAGCCGCACCTCGCCGGAGGTCGGCTGCATCAAACCGGAAAGCAGGCGTAGCAGGCTGGTCTTGCCGCTGCCGTTGGGGCCCGATATCTGCAGCATCTCGCCGCGCTCGAGACGGAGATCGAGCTTGTCGAACAACAGCCGCCAATCCCGCTCGCAGGCGAGCGCTACAGCTTCGAGAAAGGGAGTTGACACGGCTGGCGACACCTCAAGATGAAAAAGGCCCGGCCGCTATACTCAGGCATCAGGGCCAGGCGGGCGGAATTATACATGGCAACCCCAGGTGCCGAGGGCCGCAAACGCGAAAGGTTGTAAGAGCATTTGAGGAAAGATGACCGAGATCAAGAGTACCACTGCCCTGCCCCCAAGCAGCGCGCCGCGCCAGGCGGCAGCGGCGAATGACCTCGCTTTGAAACTGCTGCAACCGATGCAAGGCCTTCTGGCGGCTGGCGAAAACGCCGAAGCGGAGGTAGTCAGCATCAGGGAAGCGGCGCAGGCATTTCGGCTGGTGCTGCGGCTGACCATGGGCAGCGGGCGCCAGGCGACCGTCGAGGTCAGCAGCAACAAGGCGCCGCCACCCGGCACCGCATACGTCATCACCGCCCTGTCCGACACCCGGTTGCTGGCCGCTCCACAGATCGCCGGGCGCCAGCCCGCCTCGATGATCGACCTTCAGCAACTGCCGGTCGGCAGCGTCATCCAGGGCCGTGTCGTGGCGACCAGTCAACAGCAGTCGGAGGACGGGCAGAAGATCTTCAAGGCGGTCATCAGCCTGCTCAACAGCCCCGTCGCTGGACAGAAGCTGAATATCGAATCAGCCAACCCGCTGGCACTCGGCAGCCTGCTGACAGCGCAGGTCAAGAGCGACCAATCCCTCGCATTCCTTCCGCTGAGCGGGCGCCTCGATCAGCTGCATCTCGGCGAACAACTGGGCGCCCAACACAACCGCCAGGCCTCGCTGGAAGGCCTGTTCAAGGCTCTACAGGGTGGTACCGGGGCTCTCCCCGAGGGGCTGCGCGGCGCCGCCGAAAAACTGCTGGGGCTGATACCCGAAATGCAGCAACTGGGCGATGCCAAGGCACTCGCCGCAGCGCTGGCCAGGAGCGGCGTGTTCCTTGAAGCGCGCTTGCTGGCCGGGCAAACCGAAGGACTGCAGGGCGACCTCAAGGCTGGACTGCTGCGCCTACTGGCGCAAATGCCCAATCTTCCAGGTAGCACGCCGCTGGCCAGCGCCCAGGCCAGTGCCGCCATGGGCCAGGCGTTGCCTGCATTTGCGCGGCAAGCGCTGGGCTCCCTGGCGCAAAGCAATGTCCGTCAGCTCGCGCTGGGGTTCCCGCTACCAACCCGACTGCCGCCTGGCCTGGAAGAAGAAGCCGACCTCGAAATGCTGCTCAAGCTCGCAGCCGCCGCGGTATCCAGGCTGCAGACCCATCAACTGTCCAGTCTCGCGCAGACACAAATCGGCCCGGACGGCGCCCTCCTCACCACCTGGCAGCTGGAGCTGCCAATGCGCGACCAGCGCGATATCGTGCCGCTGCAAATCAAGCTGCAGCGCGAAGAAGAGCCGAGAAAGCAGGAAAAGGAGCGTGGCGAGCCGCTCTGGAAGATCGAACTCGCATTCGATGTCGCGCCACTCGGGCCACTGCAAGTTCAAGCACAGTTGACGCGCGGCACCCTCACCAGCCAGCTGTGGGCCGAGCGCAGTGCCACGGCCCAGTTGGTGGCGACCGAACTTACCCATCTGCGTGAGCGCCTACAGGCAGCCGGGCTGAGTGTCGGAGAACTGAGCTGCAGGCAAGGCACACCACCGCAGGGTCCGAGCACCAATCTGGAGCAACGCTTCGTGGACGAAAAGGCATGACCGACAAGCAGCCACGCCAGGCAATCGCGCTCAGCTATGACGGTGTCAACGCGCCGAGTCTGAGCGCCAAGGGTGATGACGAGCTGGCCGAGACGATCCTCGCCATCGCTCGGGAACATGAGGTGCCGATCTACGAGAACGCCGATCTGGTGAGATTGCTGGCGAAGCTTGAGCTGGGCGACGAGATCCCGGAAGCGTTATACCGCACCATCGCGGAGATCATCGCCTTTGCCTGGTATCTCAAGGGCAAATGCCCACCAGGGTTCCACGAACGGAGTGCAGGCGAACCAGCGCCGCCCCTGCCACAACTCAGTGGGCCTGCGCGTTGAGTACGACGGCTGCACGATCCTCACCAGTGACCTGAGGGAGATCATGCAGCTGCCAGGCGAAATAGCCGGCACGGAAATAGAACACCCGCTGGTAGCCCCAGGCCACGGCCATTCTTGTGGCTTCCGCGCTGTGCGGGCAGATTTCGCTGTCGCAGTAAATCACCAGCGGAAGCTCACGCGGCCACTCCGGCCCGGCCAGGCTGACGAAATCACTGGCCAGATCGAAGTGCACGGCGCCTTCCACGTGGCCCCATAACCATTCGCGGTCGGCACGCACATCGATGAAGACGGCGCCCAGTTCATGAAGGCGCTTGGCTTGAAAGACGTTTACGGTCATTGCGCCGTCCACATCGTCTGGCGCCTCGACGGCCTGAGCGCCAAGCGAAACCATGAACAGCAACAGAATGAGAGTAAGCCGCATCATTGCCCTCCTCGCCCCAAGCATGGGACCTGGACAAGCTCAGCAATGCCAAGCTGATACGGTTTGGAATGTGCAGGGTGTGGGAGGTTCCGGCACAAGGTCCGGAAGGGGCGACCAGTCGACGGAAAAACCGCAATCAGGGTTTCTTGCGAGCCTGATGCAGTTTGCTCATCAGCTCGGCTTCGGATTGCGACAGGCCACAGGACTGCGTCAGGTCGTCGACGCTTGCGCCCATGCCGACCAGTTTGGCCGCCTGGGAGAAGGAGAAGTTGTTGGGGTCGCGCTGTTCCAGCTGGGTGAGCTTGTCCGGCAACGGCGCCAGCGTGCGACTCAGCTCACGCAACTCATCACCCATGCGCAAGCTGCCTTCCAGATAGGCATCCAGACGGCTGCTCAGCTCCTTGATGCGCTTATCCCTGTTCGCATCGCGTTGCTGCTGTTGTTCGGCCAGAAACCGCTGCCGCCTGAGCAGCCACAGGCAGAAGCCCAGCAGCCCAAGACAGCAGAAGGCCAGCGCAACCAACGATGCGACCAGCGACGCGATCAGCATGTATCAGATGCTCTCAAGCTCGGCCCATTCTTCTTCGCTCATCATCTTGTCGAGTTCGACCAGAATCAGCAGCTCGCCGTTCTTGTTGCAAACGCCCTGGATGAATTTGGCTGACTCATCATTACCGACGTTGGGCGCAGTTTCGATCTCGGATTGGCGAAGATAGACCACCTCGGCGACGCTATCGACCATGATGCCGATGACCTGACGATCCGCCTCGATGATCACAATTCGAGTATTGTCAGATACCGACGCGGTTTCCAGGCCGAAGCGCTGACGCGTGTCGATCACCGTCACCACATTGCCGCGCAGGTTGATGATGCCGAGTACATAGCTCGGAGCACCCGGTACCGGCGCAATCTCGGTATAACGCAACACCTCCTGGACCTGCATCACGTTGATACCGTACGTCTCGTTGTCCAGACGGAAGGTCACCCATTGCAGTACAGGATCTTCGGAACCCTGCGCAGACGTCATCTTCATAGCCCCACCTTCTTCAGTTACCGCAATGGCGGTCGATTCTATCGCCGGGCCGCGCAACAGGCGCGGCCGTCAATTGTTTGCTTTCAATGCGTCCGCGGCTTCGTCGCGCCCTGCATCTGTTTCACAGCGCCACTGGCGATCAACTCGGCCAGCGCAGTCACGTCGACCAGCGCGCACATATGCTCGATTACCGTACCGGCCAGCCATGGACGCTGACTGCGCTGCGTACGCCACTTGACCTCACTGGGGTCGAGGCGAATCGAGCGACTGACCTGATGGACCGCCAGCCCCCATTCGTAGCCCTGAACCGAGATCACGTACTGCAAGCCCTCGCGGAAGTCGTCACGATACCGATCAGGCATCACCCAGCGCGCGGTGTCCAGCACCTTCAGATTGCCTGACTGGCTCGGCAGTATGCCAAGAAACCAGTCGGGCTGACCGAACAGCGGCGTCAGCTCCTGCCCGACCAGCGGATAGATGGAGCCCAGACACACCAGCGGCACCGCCAGGGTCAACCCTGCCACATCGAACAGCAGACACTCGAAAGGCTCCTCACCCCAACCCGGATGGGCGTCAGGCACGGCTTCGACTGGCTCGCTGGGCAGGTGCGGCGCAACCTCGAGCTCCACGACCGGCTCAAGAGTCGGCACCGAAGGCATCGTTAGAGGCGCTTCCACCACGGGCGGCGGCGCCGGCTGGACTATTTCAAGACGCGGCGGTTGGCTCTGCCGCGTATCACGCAGTTGCTCCTCGAGCACGGCCGCCTGGAATTCGTCCTGACTGACCGAGTCGGCCAGTTCGATGGCAGCGTCCTGCAACAGCCCATCGAGATAGGACTGCAGCGCCTGCTGGGATCGGGTTTCGGTTAGGACGGTGCGGCTCATGGAACGAACTCGTTATGAGAATCTGAACAGGCTATCGGCCACTGGCGCGACAAACTTGAGCTGGCAGGCGCCGAGCGGCATGGCACTTCACGCCACCTGCGGAGACACTTGCGACGCCAGCAGATGCTTGAGCAATGCCCGATAGGCAAGAACCGCACGACTGGTCGGATCGAACTGCGAAGGCGTCAGGCCGGCGCGGCTGGCATCGCGCAGCCGCGTATCGACCGGGATGAACGCTGGCCAGAGATGATCGGCATAACCGGCTCGCAGTACCTTGAGCGTATTCATCGAGGCCTGGGTGCGGCGGTCGAACAAGGTCGGCACGATGGTGTAAGGCAGCGCTTGCTTGCGCGAACGGTTGATCATCGACAGCGTGCTGACCATTCGCTCGAGACCCTTCATCGCCAGAAACTCCGTCTGCACCGGAATCACCAGCTGCTGACTGGCAGCCAGCGCGTTGACCATCAGCACACCGAGCAGCGGCGGGCTGTCGATGATGGCGTAATCGAAGTCCTGCCAAAGCTGCGACAGGCTCTTGGCAATGACCAGCCCGAGGCCGTTCTGCCCGGGCGACTGGCGCTCGAGTGTCGCCAGCACGGTACTGGAAGGCATCAGCGAGATACGCTCGTGACTGGTGGCCAGCAGCAGCTGCCACGGCAGGCCATCCGGCACGGTACCCTGGTGCTGGAAGAGATCGAAGACGCTATGGTCCAGGTTATCGGGATCATGCCCGAAATAGCTGGTCATCGACCCATGCGGATCCAGATCCAGCACGACGACGCGCTTGCCGGAATCGGCCAGCAAGCCCGCCAGTGCGATCGACGTAGTGGTCTTGCCCACCCCACCCTTTTGATTGGCTACAGCCCAGACTCTCATTGATCTTCCACTCGGCGAAGCTGACCGGAACGGCATTGCCTGAAACGGCAAAGCGACGGTGTTTTGACGACTGCGCCCTGAAGCGCTTACATGGACACAGCCGGTGCAGATTGTGTGCCAGCCCGACGCAACGCATCGTCAGGCCGTACATTGCTGCTGCCCAATCCGGTGACACTCCGGCGCACATCGAGATTGCGCGACACCACCAGAATCACCCGCCGGTTGCGCGCCCGGCCTTCGGCCGTCGCGTTGTCCGCCACGGGCTGAAATTCGCCATAGCCCACCGCTGCCATCCGCGAAGGGTCCACCCCCTGCGCTGCAAGCATCCTCACAACGCTGCCAGCGCGGGCTGCGGACAGCTCCCAGTTGGTAGGGAACTGGCTGGTGCTGATTGGCAGATTGTCGGTAAACCCTTCGACATGGATCGGGTTGTCGAAAGGGGCCAGAATTCCGGCCACCTTGTCGATCAGCAGAAATGCCTGGTCGTTGGGAAGCGCATCGCCGCTGGGGAACAGCAGGCTGGAGTTGAGTTCGATCTCGATCCACAGCTCATTGCCACGGATCGTCAATTGCTCGTTGGCGATCAGCTCGCCGAACGTCTCGCGCATGCTCTGCGCAATTCGCTCCAGCGGATCGAGGGTCGGCTTCCCCGCCGACGAAGCCGGGCCCGACAGATCCTCGACCTGGGACACATCCGCCTCGGTGGTCCGAGGTCGCTCCTCACCGATGGGGATGGGCTTGACCGAACGATCGACCTGATTGAACACGCCGACCAGCGAATCGGAGAGGATCTTGTACTTGCCCTCGTTGATCGAGGAGATCGAGTACATCACCACGAAGAAGGCAAATAACAACGTGATGAAGTCGGCGTAGGACACCAGCCATCGCTCGTGATTCTCGTGCTCTTCCGGTGGTCTGCGTCTGGCCATGGCGGTCAGTCCATGAAGCCTTGCAGCTTCATCTCGATGGAACGCGGATTTTCGCCCTCGGCAATGGACAACACGCCCTCCAGCAGCATCTCGCGATAGGCGGTCTGCCGCTGGACGACGCTCTTCAGCTTGTTGCCGACCGGCAGCACCAGCAGGTTGGCGAAAGCGACGCCATAGATGGTCGCCACGAACGCAACGGCGATGCCGCTGCCCAGCTGACTGGGATCGGCCAGATTGCCCATCACGTGGATCAACCCCATTACCGCGCCGATGATGCCGATGGTCGGCGAGTAGCCACCCATGCTCTCGTAGACCTTGGCCGCGCGCAGATCACGCCCCTCCTGGGTATACAGATCGACCTCGAGGATGCTGCGGATCACTTCCGGCTCGGCGCCATCGACCAGCAACTGCAGGCCCTTGCGCGCGTATGGGTCGGGCTCCGTTTCGGCGACTGGCTCGAGGCCGAGCAACCCCTCCTTGCGCGCAGTATTGCTCCAGGTAGTGACCATGAGGATGCCGCGCGCGAGATCGATCCGCGGCGGAAAGAATATCCAGCGACCAATACTCATCGCCCGCATGAACACGGCGATGGGCGTCTGCAGCAGGACGGCACCCAGGGTACCGCCAAGCACGATCAACGCGGCCGGCCCATTGAGCAGCGCCGAGATATGGCCGCCCTCGAGAAAATTGCCCCCAACGATGGCGACGAACGCCAACAGCAGCCCGATCAGGCTGAGCACGTCCATTAGAGGCGGGCCTCCATCAGATGCACGCCTCGGCCAGATTGCGACCGATATCGTCGAGCCCGTAGACCGCATCACTCAGGTTGGCTTTGACCACCGCCATCGGCATGCCATAGATCACGCAGCTGGCTTCATCCTGCGCCCACACCTGGCTGCCGCTCTGCTTGAGCAACCGTGCGCCTTCGCGACCATCGGCACCCATGCCGGTCAGCACTACCGCCAGCACCTTGTCGTGAAACGACTTGGCGGCCGAACCGAAGGTAACGTCGACGCAAGGCTTGTAGTTGAGGCGATCATCGCCCGGTAGGATGCGGACCGCACCGCGGCCATCGATCATCATCTGCTTGCCACCCGGTGCCAGCAAAGCAAGCCCCGGACGCAGCACGTCGCCGTCCTCGGCTTCCTTGACACGAATGCGGCAAAGCTTGTCCAGACGATCGGCGAAGGCTTTGGTGAACGCGGCCGGCATATGCTGGATGAGCACGATCGGCGCGGGGAAATTCGCCGGGAGCTGAGTGAGCACACGCTGCAGCGCCACCGGACCGCCAGTAGACGTACCGATGGCCACCAGCTTGTACGCCTTGCGCTTGGGCGCCGGCGAACGAGCTGCCGGCGCCGCGGGCGCTGGCGTTGTAGCGCCGGTCCGGGGCGCTGCAGTAGCCAATGTCGAGGCAGTGCCACGCGCGGATACCGGCGGCGTACCTACGCTCGAGGTACAGAACGTACTGTAGCGCCGGTTGCTGCGCGAAACGGTATGTACCTTCTCGCACAGCAGCTGCTTGACCTTATCGGGGTTACGCGAAATATCTTCGAAGTTCTTCGGCAGGTAGTCGACGGCGCCGGCATCCAGTGCATCGAGGGTGACCCGAGCGCCTTCGTGCGTCAGCGAGGAAAACATCAACACCGGTGTGGGGCAGCGCTGCATGATCTGCCGCACCGCCGTGATGCCGTCCATCATCGGCATCTCGTAGTCCATGGTGATGACATCCGGCTTCAACGCCAGCACCTGGTCGATAGCCTCGCGTCCGTTGGTGGCGGTGCCGACGACCTGGATATTCGAATCAGAGGAAAGGATTTCCGAGACGCGCCGACGAAAGAAGCCGGAATCGTCGACGACCAGGACCTTGACTGCCATACATCACTCCTAGCGGCAGCGCTCCCATCCGAGGTAAGCGCTGCCTGACTGAATCAAATCCTGCGTGCGTAGCGCTTGAGCATGCTGGGAACATCGAGAATCAGCGCGATGCGGCCATCGCCGGTGATCGTCGCGCCGGACATGCCAGGCGTACCCTGCAGCATCTTGCCAAGCGGCTTGATGACCACTTCTTCCTGGCCCACGAGCTGATCGACGACGAAGCCGATGCTCTGATTGCCGACGCTGAGAATTACTACATGGCCTTCACGCTGCTCTTCCTGAGCCGCATCGTTGACCAGCCAGCGCTTGAGGTAGAACAGCGGCAGCGCCTTGTCGCGGACGATCACCACTTCCTGGCCATCGACGACGTTGGTCCGCGACAGGTCGAGGTGGAAGATCTCGTTGACGTTGACCAGCGGGAAGGCGAAGGCCTGGTTGCCGAGCATGACCATCAGGGTCGGCATGATCGCCAGGGTCAGCGGCACCTTGATCACCACCCGCGAGCCCTGGCCCTTGGTGGAGAACACGTTCACTGTGCCATTGAGCTGGGAAATCTTGGTCTTGACCACGTCCATGCCGACACCGCGGCCGGACACGTCGGAAATTTCGGTCTTGGTCGAGAAGCCCGGCGCGAAGATCAGGTTGTAACACTCCAGATCGCTCAGGCGGTCGGCGGCATCCTTCTCCAGCATGCCTTTCTCGACGGCCTTGGCGCGCAGGACGTTGGCATCCATACCCTTGCCGTCATCACTGATGATCAACAGGATATGGTCGCCTTCCTGCTCGGCGGAAAGCACTACCCGCCCGGTGCGCGGCTTGCCGGCGGCTTCGCGCTCCTCGGGCATCTCAATACCGTGGTCGACCGCGTTGCGCACCAGGTGCACCAGCGGATCGGCCAGGGCTTCGACCAGGTTCTTGTCGAGGTCGGTTTCTTCACCGACGAGCTCAAGGTTGATCTCTTTCTTCAGGCTGCGAGCCAGGTCGCGGACCAAGCGCGGGAAGCGACCGAAGACCTTCTTGATCGGCTGCATGCGGGTCTTCATCACCGCACTCTGCAGATCGGCCGTTACCACGTCGAGGTTGGAGACGGCCTTGGCCATCGCCTCGTCGCCGCTGTTGGAGCCCAGGCGTACCAGACGGTTACGCACCAGCACCAGCTCCCCGACCATGTTCATGATCTCGTCCAGGCGTGCGGTATCGACGCGCACGGTGGTCTCGGCCTCGGCCGGAGGCTTTTCCGCCGGAGCAGCAGCGGCCGGCTTGCTCACCGCAGCTGCCGGAGCGGCCTTGGCCGGAGCAGCAGCAGGGGCAGGCTTGGGCGCCGGTTTGATCGGCACAGCCGCAGCAGGTTCAGCCGGGGTCTCTACGACCGCAGGCTCGAACTTACCCTTGCCATGCAGTTGATCGAGCAGTGCTTCGAACTCGTCGTCGGTGATCTCGTCAGCTGCACCAGCTGTAGCACCGCCCTTTGCCGGTTCGGCGCTTGCTGGCGCAGCGGGTTCAGCCGGGGCCGCTTCGAACTTGCCCTTGCCATGCAGCTGGTCCAGCAAGGCTTCAAATTCGTCATCGGTGATTTCGTCACTGGTCGGCGCAGCAACGAACTCGCTCTCGGCAGGCATCGAGGCACCCGCAGCGGCAGAGAATTGTCCCTTGCCATGCAGCTGGTCGAGCAGCGACTCGAATTCGTCGTCGGTAATCTCGTCGGTGGCAGGGCCAGTCGCTACTTCGGCCGCAGCCGGCTCGCTGGCGGACGGCTGAATGGCATCGAGCATCTGTTCGAATTCGCTATCGGCGCCCTCGGACCGGGGTTCGGCCACGACCTGCGGTTCGACTGCCGGCGCGGGCTCATCAGCCGAGGCTGGCTCCGCCAGACGTGCCAGCGCCGCAAGCAACTCACGCGAGGCTGGCGTCGGCTCGACGCGCTCGCGGACCTGACTGAACATCGCGTTCACGGCGTCGAGCGCCTGCAGAACGACATCCATCAGTTCGGAATCGACTCGACGCTCACCCTTGCGCAGGATGTCGAAGACGTTTTCGGCGATGTGGCAGCACTCCACCAGCTCATGCAGCTGGAGGAAACCGGCACCGCCCTTGACCGTATGGAACCCGCGAAAAATCGCATTGAGCAACGCCATGTCATCGGGGCTGCTTTCCAGCTCCACGAGTTGCTCGGACAATAGTTCGAGAATCTCGCCGGCCTCTACCAGGAAGTCCTGGAGGATTTCTTCATCGGCGTCGAAGCTCATATTCACTTCCCCTAAAAGCCCAGGCTTGAAAGCAGATCATCGACATCGTCCTGGCCGGAAACGACGTCTTCACGCATATCGGCATGCATCTGCGGACCTTCACCGTTGGAAGGCATTTTTTCTTGTTTTTTCTTCTCTTGCTCGGCGCGCATGGCATCGCGGTCGTGCTGGATGCCGGCAACGCGGTCCACCTGCCTCGCCATGAGGACGAGATTGAGCAGGTTGCTTTCAAGCTCGGTGATCAGTCGGGTCACCCGCTTGATCACCTGGCCGGTTAGATCCTGGAAGTCCTGGGCCAGCATGATCTCGCTGAGATTCTGCGAAAGCTGGCTGCCATCGTTCATGCTGCGCTGCAGGTACTGGTCGATGCGCTTGACCAGATCGCGGAACTGCTCGGCATTCATGTCACGGCGCATGAAGCGCTGCCAATCGGCCGTCAGGCTCTGGGCCTCGTAGCTGACATAGTTCACCAGCGGGGCCGATTCCTCGACCAGGTCCATGGTGCGATTGGCGGCTTTCTCGGTCATTTCCACCACGTAGGACAGACGGTCGGTGGCATCGGTGATCGGTGACGGGTCGCCGCCCGTGGCGCAGGTATCCATCTCGAGCTTGACGATGGCGTTGTGCAGCTCGCGCGTGAGCTTGCCCACTTCCTGATAGAGCCCGTTGTTGCGCACCTGATTGAGCTCGTTGAACATCTGCGTCGCTTCATCGAAGCGGCCTTGCTGCAGGCTTTCAATCAGGCGGGGTGCATTGGCCTTCAGAGTCGCTTCGAACTCTGCCAGGCTTTGGTCTGCTTGCGTCATAGTGCCCTCGCGGCGTTACTGCTTCAGCCGTTGACGCGCTCGAAGATCTTCTCGATCTTTTCCTTGAGCACCTGGGCGGTGAAGGGTTTGACCACATAGCCATTGACCCCGGCCTGGGCCGCTTCGATGATCTGATCGCGCTTCGCCTCGGCGGTCACCATCAGTACCGGCAAATGCTTGAGGCGCTCGTCCGCGCGCACTGTGCGCAGCAGATCGATACCGCTCATGCCCGGCATGTTCCAGTCGGTGACCAGGAAATCGAAGCTGCCGCTTTTCAGCATCGGCAGTGCGGTGGTGCCGTCGTCCGCCTCGGCGGTGTTGGTGAACCCCAGATCACGCAAGAGGTTCTTGATGATTCGTCTCATCGTCGAGAAGTCATCGACGATGAGGATTTTCATGTTCTTGTCCAAGTCGACCTCCGTAAGTCCCAAAATGCCTCAGCAAACCGAGCACGTCATACCGCAAACAATTGTCAATTGGCGCGCCATTCGCCGAGGCGTGCACGCAAGCGCGCAGCACACTGGCTATGCAACTGGCTCACACGCGACTCGCTGACTCCCAGCACCTGACCAATTTCCTTCAAGTTCAACTCTTCGTCGTAATACAGCGACAGCACCAGCTTCTCGCGTTCGGGCAGATTGCCGATGGCATCGGCCAGCGCCTGCTGGAAACGCTCGTCCTCCAGATCGCGAAACGGTTCCGGATGGGTACTGCTCGCGTCTTCCTGCAGTTCGCCGTGCTCGCCTTCCTGCAGCAGATCGTCAAAGCTGAAGAGGCGGCTGCCCAGCGTGTCGCCGAGAATGGCGTAATACTCGTCGAGGCTAAGCTTAAGTTCGGCCGCAACCTCGTGATCTTTAGCGTCACGCCCGGTTTTCGCCTCGATGGCGCGGATCGCCTCGCTGACCATGCGCGAGTTGCGGTGCACCGAGCGCGGCGCCCAGTCCCCCTTGCGAACTTCGTCGAGCATGGTGCCGCGGATGCGGATACCGGCGTAGGTTTCGAAACTGGCACCTTTGCCGGCGTCGTATTTCTTCGCTGCTTCCAGCAGTCCGATCATTCCAGCCTGGATCAGATCGTCCACCTGCACACTGGCAGGCAGGCGCGCCAACAGGTGGTAAGCGATTCGCTTGACCAACGGGGCGTACTGATCGATCAGGCGGTACTGCGCATCCTTTGCCTGAGCCTTGCTGTAATACATAGCGGATCCGGCACCTGTCATTCGTGGCTGGGTGAAGCGGGGCTGATGAGGCGCTCCACGAAGAATTCGAGATGGCCCCGCGGTGTCGCCGGCAGCGGCCAGGTATCGACCTTCTGCGCGATCGCCTTGAAGGCTAGTGCACATTTCGAGCGCGGATACGCTTCATAGACCGCACGCTGTTTCTGTACCGCCTTGCGCACGGCCTCGTCGTAAGGCACGGCGCCGACGTACTGCAGCGCCACATCGAGAAACCGTTCGGTAACCTTGGTCAGTTTGGCGAACAGGTTGCGACCTTCTTGCGGCGCATGGGCCATGTTGGCCAGCACGCGGAAGCGGCTGATGCCGTAGTCACGATTGAGCAGCTTGATCAGCGCATAGGCGTCCGTGATCGATGTCGGCTCGTCGGTGACCACCAGCAGCACCTCCTGCGCGGCGCGCACGAAGCTGACTACCGAGTCGCCGATACCGGCCGCGGTGTCGATGATCAGCACGTCGATCTCGTCGCCCATCTCGCTGAATGCCTGGATCAGCCCTGCGTGCTGCAGGGACGACAGTTGCACCATGCTCTGGGTACCGGACGCTGCCGGCACGATGCGAATGCCACCTGGCCCCTGGATGAGCACGTCACGCAGATCGCACTCGCCGGCAATTACGTCGGCCAGGGTGCGCTTGCTGGTCAGACCCAGCAGCACGTCGACGTTGGCCAAGCCGAGGTCGGCGTCGAGCAGCACCACGCGCCGACCGAGATCGGCCAGGGCCAGCGCCAGATTGACCGACACGTTGGTCTTGCCGACGCCACCCTTGCCGCCGGTCACCGCAATCACCTGTACGGGATGCATACCCATGTTCACACGCCTATATCTTGCTGGGGCCTTTCGGCCGGCGATGCGCACGCAGGGCACGCATCTGGTTCATTCTGGTACTGCTGTCGCCACATCATCCAGCCCGCCGTGACGAACCGTTGTACAACCCGGCGAACATATCGGCCATGGTTTCCTCGCTCGGTTCCTCGCCGGATTGCAAACTCACCGCACGGCTCACCAGCTGATGGCTACGCGGCAGATGCAGGTCGTCCGGAATGCGCGGGCCGTCCGCGAGGTAGGCTATCGGCAAGTGCTGGCTGATTGTGAGCCCGAGCACATCACCGAGGCTGCCCGCCTCATCCAACTTGGTCAGAATACAGCCAGCCAGGCCGCAACGACGATAGTTGTGCCATGCCGCCTTGAGCACCTGGCTCTGGCTGGTTGCCGCCAGCACCAGGTAATTCTTCGATTTGACACCCTTGTCCGAAAGCGCCTGCAGCTGCATGCGCAGCGTCGGATCGCTGGCGGGCAGACCGGCAGTGTCGATCAGGATCACCCGCTTGCGCGCCAGCGAAGCCAGTGACTTGCTCAGAGGCTCGCTCGGATCGAGTTGCAGCACCGGTACGTCGAGGATGCGGCCAAGCGTCTTGAGCTGCTCCTGGGCGCCGATGCGGTAGTTGTCCATGCTCGCCAGAGCGATGCTCTGCGCGCCGTACTTCAGCACATAGCGAGCGGCAAGCTTGGCCAGCGTGGTGGTCTTGCCAACGCCTGCGGGCCCGACCAGGGCAATCACCCCGCCCTCTTCCAGCGGCTCGTTCTTGCTGACCTTGATGGCCTGCGCCAGATGCGCCAGAACCATGCGCCAGGCCTGACGCGCATCAGTGATGGCGGCGACCTTGTCCAGCAGGCTGCGCGACAGTTCCGCCGGCAGACCCAGACGCTGCAGGCGACGCCACAGGCCTGCCTGCTGCGGGCGGCGGCTCTGCTCCTGGCCCCAGGCGATCGAACCGAGCTGCACTTCGATCAGCTCGCGCAGGCCGTGCAGTTCCGAATACATCGCCTCGATCGCGCGGGCGTCCACCGCAGCGGCCGGCTCGGCCACCGCGGCAGGTTGCGGCTTGCTGGCCGCAGCGGCTGGCTTCTCGTCAACCAGTTGACGATCCTGCATCTTCGCGCGGGGTGCGGCACTCAGCTCGGCATGGGCACTGGCCAGGCGCGACTGCGTCTTGCGCAATTCGGCCTCCAGCGCGGCATTCGGCTTGGCTGCCGCCGGCGCGGACTGCATCGGGTAGTCGAGGACAGCCGTCAGCTCGACGCCGCCGGCGACCCGGCGATTGCCGATGATCACGGCATCGGCGCCCAGCTCGTCACGCACCATTTTCATGGCGATGCGCATATCGGCGGCGAAGAAACGTTTGACCTGCATGGCCTGCACCCTCGGTTAATTCTGACCCACCGTCGAGACGATGGTGACCTGCTTGTTGTCCGGTATTTCCTGGTAGGCCAGAACATGAATGTTCGGTACCGCCAGACGCGCGAATCTCGACAGCATCGCCCGTACCGGGCCGGCTACCAGCAGTACCGCCGGCTTGCCGAGCATTTCTTGACGCTGTGCTGCATCTACCAGAGACCTTTGCAACTTTTCGGCCATTCCCGGCTCCAGCAGAATGCCGTCTTCGGAGCCTTGACCAGCCTTCTGCAGGCTATTGAGCAAAATCTGTTCCAACCGAGGCTCCAGAGTGATCACAGGCAGCTCCGGCTCTAGTCCCACAACGTTTTGCACGATTGCGCGAGACAATGCGACGCGTACCGCAGCAACCATTGCGGCGGGATCTTGACTCTTGGCGGCCGCATTGGCGATGGCCTCGGCGATGGTTCGGATGTCGCGCACCGGCACCTGCTCCTGCAGCAAGGCTTGCAGCACCTTGAGCAGCGTGGACAGCGAAACCATCCCGGGCACCAGCTCCTCGGCCAGCTTGGGCGAGCTCTTGGCCAGCAGCTGCAACAGCTGCTGGACCTCCTCATGGCCAAGCAGTTCGTGGGCATGCTTGTGCAGCACCTGATTGAGGTGGGTGGCGACCACGGTACTGGCATCCACCACGGTATAACCAAGCGACTGCGCCTGATCACGCTGGCTCGCTTCGATCCAGACCGCCTCCAGCCCGAACGCCGGGTCTCTGGCGGTAATGCCATTGAGCGGCCCGAACACCTGGCCCGGGTTAATCGCCAGCTCCCGATCCGGATAGACCTCAGCCTCGGCCAGACTCACCCCCATCAGCGTCAAGCGATAGGCGTTGGGCAACAGATCGAGGTTGTCACGGATGTGAACCGAGGGCATGAGAAAACCCAGGTCCTGCGACAGCTTTTTGCGTACGCCCTTGATTCGCGCCAGCAACTGGCCACCCTGGTTGCGATCCACCAGCGGAATCAGACGGTAGCCAACTTCCAGCCCCACCATGTCGACCGGGGTTACATCGTCCCAACCCAGCTCCTTGGTTTCGGCCGCACGCTGGGCCGGGAGCAGATCCTGCTGTTTCTGTACTTCCTGCTCGGCCTTCTTCACGACCTGCTTCTGCCGATGCCAGATCCAGTAGGCACCCGCTGCAGCCGCGGCGCCAAGGCCGAGGAAGGACATGTGCGGCATGCCGGGAACCAGACCCATGGCAATCATGATTGCCGCGGAAACGGCCAGCGCCTTGGGCGAGGCGAACATCTGCCGCTGCACCTGCTGCCCCATGTCCTCGGAACTGGTAACACGGGTAACCATGATGGCCGCCGCGGTAGACAGCAGCAGCGAAGGAATCTGCGCAACCAGGCCATCACCGATGGTCAGCAGTGCATAGACCTGGCCGGCATCGCTGAAGCTCATACCGTGCTGCGCCATGCCGATACCGACGCCGCCGATCAGGTTGATGAAGAGAATCAGCAGACCGGCGATGGCGTCACCACGGACGAACTTCGACGCACCATCCATGGAACCGTAGAAATCAGCTTCCGATGACACTTCACTACGACGCTTCTTGGCTTCTTCCTGGTCGATCAGGCCGGCGTTGAGGTCGGCGTCGATCGCCATCTGCTTGCCGGGCATGGCATCAAGGGTGAAGCGCGCACTCACTTCCGAGATGCGGCCGGCACCCTTGGTCACCACGACGAAGTTGATGATCATCAGGATCGCGAACACCACGATACCGACGACGTAGTTGCCGCCGATCACCACATTACCGAAGGCCTCGATCACATGGCCGGCAGCGGAGCCGCCTTCATGGCCGTTGATCAGCACCACCCGCGTCGACGCCACGTTCAACGCCAGACGCATCAGTGTGGCAACCAGCAGAATCGTCGGGAACACTGCGAAATCCAGCGGGCGCAACGCATAGACGCTGACCAGCAGCACGACGATCGACAACGCAATGTTGAAGGTGAACAGCAGATCCAGCAGGAACGGCGGCACCGACAGCATCATCATGCCCATCATCACGAGCAGCAGCAGCGGCACGCCGAGGTTGCCGCGCCCCGCACCCGTCAGGCCATTGCGAATATTGATGAGTTGCGTGCGATCCAACATAGCCCCCGGGGATACAGAACGAATTCTTGACGCGACAAGCGTCCTGCCCGGGTTATAGCAAGAAGGGGTCCAACTTCTGCGGCCCGTCGCAGAGCCCGCCGCACGGTCTGTCCCTAGCCAGACCTGCGAGCCGCCGCGCCAGCGAACGCCACCGACAACTGGCAGTCACACTAGCAACCGGCGACAGCCCGTCGCCGTTTGTACAAAGGAGCTTCCAGATGAAACAGTGGATCATCGCCGCGCTGGCCGGCTGCACTGCGGTCGCCGTTCAGGCTGATACATTGAACGTCAAGGTGAACGCCGTGACGGCCCAGGGCGTCGGCGAATCGGTCGGCAGCGTCAAGATCGAAAACAGCGAATACGGGCTGGTGTTCCGCCCCGAGCTATCTGGCCTGCAGCCTGGCGCCCACGGCTTTCACGTTCACGCCAAGGGCAGTTGCGAGCCGGCCGAGATCGATGGCAAGCAGACCCCGGCTGGCGCAGCGGGCGGTCACTGGGACCCGAAGAACAGCGGCAAGCATGGCGAACCCTGGGGTGACGGCCATATGGGCGACCTGCCGGCGCTGTACGTCGACAGCGAGGGCAAAGCCAGTCAGCCAGTGCTGGCGCCGCGCCTGAAGAGCCTGGGCGATATCAAAGGCCTGGCGCTGATGGTTCACCAGGGCGGAGACAATCATTCCGACCATCCGCAACCCCTCGGCGGTGGCGGTGCGCGGGTCGCCTGCGGCGTCATCGAATAACGCAGGGACATGCGGCGAGCCGGCAATCGCCGCGTGATGCGCCTCAGTCGTCGCGGCGCAGATTCGGCGGGATGGGCACATCATTCAAGGGGTCCGGCCGCCGCCCCTTGCCCGCGCGGTACTGGCGCAGCTGATAGACGTACGCCAGTACCTGCGCCACTGCCAGGTAAAGGCCGGCGGGAATCTCCTGGTCCAGTTCGGTCGAGTAGTACACCGCCCGCGCCAACGCAGGTGATTCCAGCACCGTCACCTTGTGCTCCTGGGCGATTTCGCGAATCTTCAGCGCGACGAAGTCGCCGCCCTTGGCCACCAGCCGGGGCGCACCGCCCTTGTCGCCGTCATATTTCAGGGCGACGGCGAAGTGCGTCGGGTTGGTGATCACCACGTCTGCCTCGGGCACAGCCTGCATCATGCGCCGCTGCGCCGCCTCACGCTGCAGCTGGCGGATGCGTGACTTGACCTCCGGCTTGCCCTCGGAATCCTTGTACTCGTCCTTGACCTCCTGCTTGGTCATCATCAGCTTCTGCTTGTTGTCCCAGAGCTGGAACGGCACATCCACCGCCGCGATCAGGATCAAGCCGCAGGCCATCCAAAGGGCGCACCAGCCAACCACCTCGGCACTGTGCATGATGGCCAGGTCCAACGGCTGCTTGGCGATGGACAGCAGATCGTCCTGATAGGCCGAAAGCACCAGCAACGCCACGCCGAGTACCACGAGAAACTTGCCCAGCGCCTTGAGCAGCTCGACCAGCGCCTTGGTGGAGAACATCCGCTTGAGCCCGGCAGCCGGATTCATCCGGCTCATCTTCGGCGCCATCGCCTTGGCCGAGAACAACCAGCCACCCAGCGATACCGGGCCGACGATCGATGCGATCAGCAAGGCGATCAGCAGCGGCATGATCGCCTCCAGCGCAATCATGCCGCTGCCCATCAGCAGTCGTACCATGGAGCCTTCGTCGAGCAGCGTTTCCCGGCTCAGCTCGAAGGTACCCTGCATCATCGCCATCAGGCTCTGCGCCAGACCTGCGCCAGACGCCAGCAGCCCGCCGATACCGCCCAGGGTCACTGCGACCGTGCTGAGCTCGCGGGAACGGGCCAACTGCCCTTTTTCGCGGGATTCGCGCAGGCGTTTCTCTGTGGGTTCCTCACTTTTGTCCGCGCCGCTTTCGCTCTCAGCCATGCGCGACCTCCGACCCTGCCACTCTCATCAGCGCGCTCCCGCCAGTTCACGCAGCATGGCCAGCGCCTCGCTGACAAAAACCTGGTACTGCGCAAAGATGTCCGCCATGCCGATCCAGACGATGATCAGGCCCAGCACCAGGGTCAACGGAAAGCCAATGGAGAAGATGTTCAATTGCGGCGCGGCCCGCGTCATCAGGCCGAACGCCAGGTTCACCACCAGCAGTGCGGTGATCGCAGGCAGCACCAGCAGCAACCCGGCGCCCAAGACCCAACCCAGCTTGCCCGCCACCTCCCAGTAATGATTGGTCGACAGGCCACCACCTACCGGCAGCGTCACGAAGCTCTCGGCAAGAATCTCCAGCACCACCAGATGGCCGTTTACCGAGAGGAACAACAGGATCACCAGCATGTTGAAGAACTGACCGAGCACCGGCACCGAGATGCCGTTGGCAGGATCGACCATCGACGCGAAACCCAGGCCCATCTGCATGGCCAGCAACTGGCCGGACACGATGAATACGTGGAAGAAAAGCTGCAGGACGAACCCCAGCATCACACCGATCACCAGCTGCTCGGCGATCAGCAGCAACGAGGCCAGGCTGAGCGACTCGACCACCGGCATGGGCGGCAACGTCGGCACCAGTACCAGGGCGATGGCCAGCGACAGGTAAAGCCGCACCCTCATCGGCACCAGCTGCGTACCAATCAGCGGCATACTCATCAGCAAGGCGGCGATGCGAAACAGCGGGAGCAGAAACTGCCCTACCCAGCCGCCGATCTGCGCATTGCTCAGCTCAAGCACGCGCTTACCCGATCAGCAACGGAATGTTCTGGACGAGGTTCTGGGTGTACTCCATCAGCTCGCGCACCAGCCATGGCCCAGCCCAGATCAGCGTCAGCAGCATCACCAGCAGGCGCGGCAGGAAGCTCAGGGTTTGCTCGTTGATCTGCGTCGCGGCCTGGAACATCGCCACCACCAGGCCGACCAGCAGGCTTGGCACCACCAGCACGCCGACGATCATCGCCGTCATCCACAACCCTTCGCGAAACAGGTCCACCGCTACTTCTGGAGTCATATGCGTGGTTCCTAAAGCGTGCCGAAGCTACCGGCCAGCGTGCCGATGATCAGACCCCAGCCGTCCACCAGCACGAACAGCATGATCTTGAACGGCAACGAGATGATCAGCGGCGACAGCATCATCATGCCCATCGCCATGAGCACGCTGGCCACCACCATGTCGATGATTAGGAAGGGAATGAAGATCATGAAGCCGATCTGGAACGCCGTCTTCAGCTCGGAGGTGACGAACGCCGGCACCAGGATGGTCATCGGTGTAGCTTCCGGCGATGCGATATCGGTGCGTCGTGACAGCCTGACGAACAGCTCCAGATCGCTCTCGCGGGTCTGCGCCAGCATGAAACCCTTGAGCGGCACCTCGGCCCGGGCGATCGCTTCCTGCGCCGGGATCTGCTCGCTGAGGTAAGGCTGCAGCGCTTCCTGGTTAATCCGCTCGAACACCGGCGCCATGATGAATAGCGTGAGGAACAGGGTCAGACCGATGAGGATCTGGTTCGACGGTGTCTGCTGCAGGCCAAGCGCCTGACGCAGGATGGAAAACACGATGATGATGCGGGTGAAGCTGGTCATTAGCATGACGAACGCCGGGATGAAGCTCAGCGCCGTCATGATCAGCAGAATCTGCAGGCTGACCGAGTATTCCTGCTGCCCTTCCGCGTCGGTGGTCAGAGTGATCGCCGGAATCGAGAGCGGGTTGTTTCCCTGGGCCAGGATGCCGGAAGGCTCCTGCGCCATGGCGAGCGGGCCGAGCAACATCAGCGCGACCACCAGCAGAATGCGCAACATCAAGGCTTATCCTTGTGGTCCTTGCCGAGCAGCTCCATCAGACGCTGGGCGAATTCAGGGTTGGCCGGCTCGGCGTCCGGCAGGTGCACCGGCTCCTGCATCACGTGCAGTGGCGTGATGCGGCCGCCACTGAGGCCGATCAGGATCTGCTCGCCGCCGACCTGGACCAGCACCAGCCGCTCGCGCGGCCCCAGCGCCTGGGTGGAGATCAGCTTGATCACCTGGGTGCCGCGCGGGTTCAACTGCTGAACCCGACGCAGCAGCCATGCGAGCAGGAAGATCAGTCCGATCACCAGCAACAGGCCGAGCATCAGCTTGCTCAGCTGCGCGCCCATGCCGGCGCTGCTCATGCTGGCTGCCGGCTCTGCGGCGAAGGCTGGCAGCGCGACGAACGCCGTCAGGAATGCGAGCGCGCGCATGTCAGCGCAGCTTCTTGATACGTTCGGTCGGGCTGATCACATCGGTCAGCCGGATGCCAAACTTCTCGTTGACCACCACTACCTCGCCATGGGCGATGAGGGTGCCGTTGACCAACACGTCCAGCGGTTCGCCGGCCAGACGATCAAGCTCCACCACCGAGCCCTGGTTGAGCTGCAGCAGGTTGCGGATGCTGATTTCGGTACTGCCGACCTCCATCGAGATGGAAACCGGGATGTCGAGGATCACATCCAGGTTCGGGCCGTCCAGCCCCAGCTGCACGCCATTGGACTTGGGTGCGCTGGCGAAATCCTCCAGCGGTGCGCGCGGAGCGGCCGGGGCGGCTGCTTCCGGGCCCTGATTCAGCAGCGCATCGATGTCGTCCTGGCTGGCGTCGCCGGCTTCGGCCAGCGCTGCAGCCCATTCATCGGCCAGCGCCTGTTCCTCGGGGGAGGTGTTGTCGTGTTCGTCTGCCATCGCTAATCCTCGATCGGCTCGAATTGAGTAAAGGGCTGGCTCAGCGTGGGCGGACCACGGGCTCCAGCACCTGCAATGCCAGGTTGCCTTTGTGGGCACCCAGCTTGACCTTGAAGGACGGCATGCCATTGGCACGCATGATCATGTCTTCTGGCATTTCCACCGGGATCACGTCGCCAGGCTGCATGTTCAGAATGTCGCGCAATTTCAGTTGCCGCCTGACGACAGTCGCGCCGAGCGGAACGTTGACGTCGAGAATGTCTTCGCGCAGCGCCTTGACCCAACGCTCATCCTGGTCACTGACGTCCGACTGGAAGCCGGCATCCAACATCTCGCGGATCGGCTCGATCATCGAATAGGGCATGGTCACGTGCAGGTCGCCGCCGCCGCTGTCCAGTTCGATGTGGAAGGTGGAAACCACCACCACTTCGCTGGGGCTGACGATGTTGGCCAGGGCCGGATTCACTTCCGAGTTGACGTACTCGAAGTTGACGTCCAGCACCGCGTGCCAGGCTTCCTTGAGATCGGTGAAGGCCTGATCGAGCACCATGCGTACGACTCGCAACTCGGTCGGGGTGAACTCGCGCCCCTCGATCTTGGCGTGGCGACCGTCGCCGCCGAAGAAGTTGTCCACCAGCTTGAACACCAGCTTGGCGTCGAGAATGAACAGCGCGGTGCCACGCAGCGGCTTCATCTTCACCAAATTGAGGCTGGTGGGTACGTACAGCGAATGCACGTACTCGCCGAACTTCATCACCTGCACGCCACCCACCGATACATCGGCCGAGCGGCGCAGCAGGTTGAACATGCTGATGCGGGTGTAACGGGCGAAACGCTCGTTGATCATTTCCAGGGTGGGCATGCGCCCGCGAACGATGCGGTCCTGACTGGTCAGGTCATAGCTCTTGATGGATCCCGGCTCGGAATCGCTTTCGGTATCCACCAGACCGTCGTCGACCCCGTGCAGGAGCGCATCGATCTCGTCTTGCGAGAGCAGGTCTTGAACAGCCATCTGCGGCAGCCTTCTATTGCAATACGAAGTTGGTGAAAAGCACTTGCTCGACGGCAAGCTTGCCAATTTCCTTCTGCGCCAGTTCCTGCACGCTGGCAGTCGCCTGCTGACGCAGCATTTCCTTGCCCACGGGCGTTTTCAACGCCTCGAAGTCCTGACTGGAAAACAGCATGACCAGTCGGTTGCGCAACAACGGCATATGCACTTTCAGTGCATCCAGCGCAGCCTGATCACGCGACATCAATGCAATGCTGACCTGCATGTAACGCTGGCGCCCCTTGTTGCTGAAATTGACCACGAAGGCCGGCATCAGGACTTCATAGATCGCCGGCTGCTTGCCGGAGGCAGTGGTCGCGGCCTCTTCGGCCTTTTCGTCACCGAGGTCGCCGCCCTTGTTCATGAAGTAAAGCGTACCGCCGATGGAAAGCCCTACGGCCACCAACATGGCGACCACTATCACCAGGATGAGTTTCAGCTTTCCCTTGCCTGCCGGTTCCGCTTCCGGCCCGGTTGGCGGCACTGTCGGTGGAGCCTGTTTCTTAGCCATGCCAAATATCCGTCATCAACAGCGTTCGATTCTGATTTCAGAAGTTAGGAGCAACAGCTGTGCCAACGTCAATGCACGCCGGTACGGCGCAGCGCCTCGGGCTCCAGGCAGAGCGCTCACAAGGTATCAGGAAAAGGATGGAGATAACGCCTGGATAGGCGGCGCGAAAGCGATTGCAGCGACGGGCGGCAGAAAACCGGCGCGCACCTGAACGGCGGCGCCGCATTATCCCTCAAAGCGGATGGCTCAGGCGTAGTAGTCGACGAGTCCGCGGTCACCGGCGGTACGACTGGAGGCGATTTCCGTCACGCCGAGCTCCAGCTCATCGCCTGCCAGATCGCCCTCACCCGACGCTCCACCCCGCGAGGAGCCACCATCGGCTCCGCCTTGCCAGCCACGCGCCAGCGACTGATCGGATACGTTCACGTCCATCAGGTTCATGCCCTGCTGGGTGAACATTTCCCGTAGTCGCTGCATCTGCCCTTCCAGCGCGTCGCGCACCCCCGCATGCGGGCTGAGGAAGGTCACCTGCGCCTGATCCTTGGTCAGGTCGATACGCACTTCCATACGACCGAGTTCAGCCGGATCGAGTTGGATTTCCGCCGACTTGAGATTCTGGCTGGACAGCCACATCACGCGGTCGACGACCGCCTCGCTCCAGCCGGACTGCTGCATCTGTACCGGTTGACCCGGCACCAGTTGCGGACGCTGCGATTGCTGCACCTGCTGAGCGATGGCCTGGCTCAAGGGGTTGAGGCGTCCCGCAGCCAGTTCGCTGGCGCTGGCACGACTCTCCTTTGGCGCCTCCACGCTTTCCAGCAGGTCCTTGGTCAGCAATTCCACATCGAGCTCTTCGCCCTCACCCGCGTCCTGACTCGCCAGCAACGCGCTGGCAAAGCCATCGTCAGCCGAGGCCTTCGCCTGCGCATCGGTCAGCGGGTTCTGCAATTGCTGCTGGGCCGTCTTCTGCATAGCTGCCGGGGTTTCGGTCAGCGTACGCATGCCGGCCAGTGTTGCTTCGTCCGCATCGACGGCCTCATCGCCGGCGATGCCGGCAGCGGCCGTCGGCAGCCCCGGAAGCAGGGAGACAGCATCGACCTCGGTTTCAGGCTGGGCTTCGGACTCCGCCACGAACTGCGTGCCAAGACCAAGCAGCAGCATTGGATCGAGCTCCGCCTCCGGAATTTCCTCAGCCGGCGTTTCGGGAGGCAAGGTATTGCCGCTTTCGGCAACCGCCGGCTTCTCGTCGGTGGTCGCCTCCGCCGTTTCCTGCTCGCGCTTGTCCTCGACCGGCTTGTTGCGGCTGGCCTCGTTGCGCACCGGGCGCTCGGCTGGTTTCGTCTGACGCTCCTTGGCGTAGACATCGGAGAAGCTGGCGCTGCCGCTGTCTCGCCCTTCACGCGGCATCTCCGGCGCTTTGGCCGCAGCTTTGGGACGTGCGTCGACGGAAGGGGATCTAAGCAACAGGTCGGGGGAAACAGCCATGAGGTCATTCCGCTACGGATGGATCGTGGCGGAAGCAGAGCAAGTTCCGGGCCAGCGGCATGAATGCCGGAAAAACGCCAGGGAAGCGCGCTGACATGAACAGAAACGACGGCCCGGCGGCAGCGGCTCTGCTATTAGCGGGCACCGGCGTCAGAGATTTGGCCACTCAGCCGTGGCGCTGGCGCTCGGCGCGGAACAGGATGCCGACGATGGCGAACTCTCGCTCGATGGATTCGATGAGCGCCGGGGCCTGGGCGAGGTTCTCCTCCCGAGCGGCACTCTCGAGCTCCTGGCAGAGGTCGGCCAGCAGCGTCGCGCCCATGTTGCTGCAGCTGCCTTTGAAGCTGTGCGCAGCACGCCGCAAGGTTTCAGACTGGTCGGCGAGACAGGCCTGGCGGAGCAGCCGAACGCGCTCCTCGGAGTCGGCAAGAAAGGTATCCAGCAGCGCCGGATACTCACTCTCCATCACGTCCTGCAGCGTGGTCAGCACGGCGCTGTCGAGATGAGTGTTGGACACCGGTACACCCCTGAGTGAAAGCGGACGATTATGCCTCAGCCTGCCAGGCGAACTCCACGCTCAGCCCGCGCCCATCCGACTGCCAGTCGAATCGGTCGCTCAACTGGCGCACCAGATGCAAGCCACGTCCACTGAAGCGGTCGCTGCCAAACTGCGCCTGCAACGCGCGCGACACGTCGAAGCCCGAGCCGCTGTCGCTGATGCCGATGCGCAGGCGCCCTCCATGCGGGGCGGTCTTGATGTTCAGCTGCAGATGCACATGACCGTCGACCAACGCCTGCAGGCGTTGTTGGCGTAAGTCGTAGTAATGCTTGAAACCGTCAGCATCACACTTGAGGCTCGAATCGAGGCCGAGCACGCCATGCTCCAGAGCATTGGAATAGAGCTCGCCCAATACGGTGTAGATCTCACCGACACGCGAGCGCAACTGATTGACCTGCAGCAGGATCTGCAGCAACGAAGGCAATGGATTGCCGCTGCGCAAGCTGTCGGCACGCAGCTCGAGCCGAATCGACCAGTCCATCGGCCGTGAGCGGTGCGCGGTGGCCGGGGCAATCGACGGCATCGTGATCACCTCCGGGCTGACCACGACCTCGACCAGGCTCAGGTCGTCGTGCTGCTGGCCGTGGAAATCCAGCAGCGCCTGCTCGATCTCGTCGAACAGCCGTGCCGGATCGTCGTTGGCGTCCAGAGTGGCTAGCAGGCGCTGCTCGCCGAACAGCTCGTCATTGGCATTGCGACTCTCGACCACGCCGTCGGACAGCAGCAACAGCCGGTCGCCGGGGGCCAAGGGGTAATGCTCGAACTTGTCGTCCAGCGCCGCCGGGGAGACGACACCAAGCGGCAGGTGACGGGATGCCAGGGCCGTGCGCCGGCCGGCCGCGCCGATCAGGTAACCGTCGGGCAAACCGCCGTTCCACACCCGCAGGCTGCCCTGTTTGGGATCGATATCGAGCAGCGTCGCGCAGCAGAACATTTCCACCGGGAGGATCTGTTTGAGCTTGGCATTCATCTCTCGAAGGATGTCGGTGCTCGAATAGCCTTTCGCCGCCATCCCGTAAAAGGTTTCCGCCAGCGGCATGGCCCCGATCGCGGCGGGCAGCCCGTGGCCGGTGAAATCGCCGAGCAGGACAAACATCTGCCCCGCCGGGGCCTGCGCCGCCAGCAGCAGGTCGCCGTTGAACAGCGCCTGCGGCGACTGGCGGAAGCGGATGGTCGGCGCGCTCAGGCAACCAGCATGTGCGACTTTGTCGAAGATCGCCTTGGCGGCCCGATGTTCGTCGAGCAGCTGCTGATTGCGCCTGGCGATCAGGTCGCGCTGCTCGAGCACGGTTGCCTGCAAGCGGCGCAGGCGATGCATGGCCTGGATCTTGGCTTCGAGAATGATCGGGTTGTAAGGCTTGGCGATGAAGTCGTCGCCGCCGGCCTCGAGGCAACTGACCAGCGCTTCGTGCTCGGTCAGCGAGGTGAGAAAGATGATCGGGACCAGCTCGTCCCCGGCCAGTTGCTTGATGCGCCGCGCCGCCTCGAAGCCATCCATCACCGGCATCAGCGCGTCCATCAGCACCAGCTGCGGCCGCTCCTCCTGAAATAGCTCGACCGCCTCCTGCCCATCGGCTGCCGTCAGCACTCGGTGGCCCTGCTTGGCAACGATGGTGGAAAGCAGCATCCGATCGACCGGGCTGTCCTCGGCGATCAGGATCGACAGCCGCATGGGCATGTCAGGCGATCACGAACAATTGTTCGAAATTCGATACCGACAGGATCTTGCGCACGTCGCCATTGCAGTTGAGCAGGCGGATGTCCGCCTCGTCGCCACCGGCGTGATCGCGCAACAAGAGCAGCATGCCCAGCGCCGAACTATCCATGTAAGTGGTGCCTTGCAGATTGACCACATAACGCTGCGGATTCACGTCCTGACGCTGGTAAGCATCACGGAAGGCCTGATGCGCATTGAAGTCGAAGCGTCCGCTGATGGATATGGTCAACTCCTGGCCATCCGTCGAAGGCTGCGAGGTAATGGTCATGTGGCACTCCTGATCCGGTACGTCTTGAAAGCGGCTTGCGAGCAGCCGTCGCGATAAGCGAAATGAACAGCCGTGTACCGGCTGAAAGGCGGCCATCCGGTTCTGAGACTTATCCTCGGAAGAACCAGATGGCAGCTGAAACGATCTGTTGGCGGTCGCCGCGCTGAAACGCGGTCAAGATTTATCATCCAAGCAGCGGTACGGCAAGCACGAATCCGGCCTGAGACCGTGGCTGGATCACTGCTCACGCGTTCTCCCGGACAGCCGCTGGGCGTACTCGTCGAGCAACTTCTGCTCACGCTTGTCCGCCGCGATCCGCGCCTCCTTCTGATAGCTTTCGACCAGCTTGCTCAGGCCTTCGACACGCGCATGGCGCTGGTGCCACTGCTGGCGCAGCTTCTTCAGGTTGTCGCGGTACCAGTTGACGCTGCGCTGCTGCTGCCCGATGGCCGACTCCAGCTGCGACAGGAAGCGCTGGTAATTCATCAGCCACTGCCCCGAGACGCCCTGACTGCCCTGCTGCATCCATTGCTGCTGGTAGTCGCTGAAGTACTGTTCCAGTTCACCGAGCTTGGCCTCGGCCTGATTCAGCTGAGTCTGGCCCTGTCCCAGCAGTCGCGCGGCCTCCTGCTCGGCCTTTTCGGCCATCTCGATGACCGGCGCCAGGCGCGCCGCCCGACTGGCCGCCATCGGTTAGCCTCCCTGCCGTGGATTGAACACAGCTGCGAGTTGCGCGGCGCTGCGCGTCAGGTCCTCGCTTTCATCGAGGCCCTGACGCAGGTAACTGACCATCTCGGCCTGGCGCGCGATGGCCATATCCGTTTCCGGATCGCCACCTGGCACATAGGCGCCGACACTGATCAGGTCGCGGCTCTGCTGGTAGCGCGACCAGAGCTGCTTGAAACGCTGCGACGCACGCACATGTTCGGCGCTCACCACCTGCGGCATGACTCGGCTGATGGAGGCTTCGATGTCGATAGCCGGATAGTGGCCTTCTTCGGCCAGACGGCGCGACAGCACGATATGGCCGTCGAGTACACCGCGAGCGGCATCGGCGATCGGGTCCTGCTGGTCGTCACCCTCGGAGAGCACGGTGTAGAACGCCGTGATCGAGCCGCCGCCCTGCTCGGCATTACCGGCGCGCTCGACCAGACTCGGCAGCTTGGCGAACACCGACGGCGGATAGCCCTTGGTCGCTGGCGGCTCGCCGATGGCCAGGGCGATCTCGCGCTGGGCCTGGGCATAGCGCGTCAGCGAGTCCATCAGCAGCAGCACGTTCTTGCCCTGATCGCGGAAGTACTCCGCAATACGCGTGCAGTACTGCGCGGCGCGTAGGCGCATCAGCGGCGCTTCGTCAGCCGGCGATGCCACCACCACGGAGCGCTTGATGCTTTCCTCGCCGAGGATGTTCTCGATGAATTCCTTGACCTCTCGCCCCCGCTCGCCGATCAGGCCGACGACGATGATGTCGGCCTCGGTGAAGCGGGTCATCATGCCCAGCAGCACCGACTTGCCGACACCGGTGCCGGCAAATAGGCCTAGGCGCTGACCGCGACCGACGGTCAGTAAGCCATTGATACTGCGGATGCCGACATCCAGCGGCTCGCTGATGGGGTGGCGCTTGAGCGGGTTGATAACGGGGCCGTCCATCGGCACCCAATCCTCCGCTCTCATGCCGCCCTTGCCGTCCAGTGCACGCCCTGCGCCATCCAGCACGCGGCCGAGCATGGACATGCCCATGGGCAGCCGTCCGGTATTGACCAGCGGCACGACCCGCGCGCCCGGCGCGATGCCGGCAAGGCTGCCGACAGGCATCAGATACAGCTTGCCGCTGGAAAAACCCATCACCTCGGCCTCGACCTCAGTGGGGTGATAACTGTCGTCGTTGATCACCAGGCAGCGACTGCCAACGGCTGCGCGCAGCCCTTCAGCCTCCAGCGTCAGACCGACCATGCGCAACAGGCGCCCTTCGAGCATGGGCTGGCTGGGCAGTTTGATCGCTTCGCCATAGGCTTCGAAACGCTTGGCGAAACTGGTTCGCTCAAGGCGCATCGGGCATGTCCAGATCGATGGTCAGATCGGCGGCAGGGGGACGGGTGGCATTCTCGCGCTGCTGTTCGAACAGTTGCTTGATGGCCTGGGTGAGGCGCGTCTCGATGCTCGCATCGATGCGGCTGTGCTCGGTTTCGATATGACAGCCACCCGGCAGTAGGCTGCTGTCCTCAAGAATTCGCCAGCTTTCCTCGTGGCGCTCGCGCAGCGCCTTGATCAGCTCGAAGTCCTGCGGATTGACGTGGATTCGCACATTGCTGGCGCCCATTGGCAGCAACTTCAGCGCCTCGCGCAGCACCTGACGGATCTGGCTGGAATCGATCAGCAGATCACGCTGGATCACTTCGCGCGCCATGTGGCTGACCAGGGTCGCCATGGCGTGCTCGAGATTGCGATCCTGATCGGCAATCGGCTCGAGCAACTGCCCCATCAGCTGCTCAAGGTTTTCCAGCCGCGGCGCCAACGCGGCCTCGGCCTCCTGCCGCGCCTTGAGCTGGCCGGCATGGAAACCATCTTTCTCGCCGGTGGCGAAACCTTCGTTGTATGCCTGCTGGCGGATCGCTTCGAGTTCGTCGAGCGTCAGCGGTTTGACTTCCTCGACCGGGACGTCCTCGCTTCGCGCCAGCTCTTCGGCGGGCTCTTCCACGCCCCCTGCTGCCGGCAACTCGTCTTCTTCGCCCTGCGGGTCGAAGCTGGGCAGCGACCAGCGATCGAACAGGCTGACGTCTTTCGCGCGTATGACGTCGCTGGGGTTGTCCTTGGCCATGTGTGGAATTCGTACCTGGTTAGATCATCTCTTCGCCGCCCTTGGAACCCAGGACGATTTCACCGGCCTCGGCCATGCGGCGAGCAATGGTAAGGATTTCCTTCTGCGCATTCTCGACATCGCTGACGCGCACCGGGCCCTTCGCCTCCAGGTCGTCACGCAGCAGCTCGCCTGCGCGCTTGGACATGTTCTTGAAGACCTTTTCCTTGATGCCGTCGTCGGCGCCCTTGAGCGCCATCACCAGCACGTCGGAGGATACCTCACGCAGCAGCACCTGAATGCCGCGGTCGTCGACTTCGGCGAGGTTGTCGAAGACGAACATCAGGTCTTCGATCTGGCTCGACAGGTCCTCGTCCACATCGCGGATGGCATCCATCAGCTGGCCTTCGATGGAGCTGTCCAGGTAGTTCATGATGTCCGCCGCGCGCTTCACGCCGCCCAGACTGGCGCGGCTGGTGTTGGTGCTGCCGGAGAACTGCTTTTCCAGGATCAGGTTCAGTTCTTTCAGCGCAGCCGGCTGCACGGTATTGAGCGAGGACACGCGCAGGACGATGTCCAGGCGCACCTTGTGGTCGAAATGCGAGAGCACCTCGCCAGCCTGGTCCGGGTCGAGATAGGCCACCACGATGGCCTGGATCTGCGGGTGCTCGTAGCGGATCACATCCGCCACCGCACGCGGCTCCATCCATTTCAGGCTGTCCAGACCGCTGGTGTTGCCGCCCAGCAGGATGCGGTCGATCAGGCCGCCGGCCTTGTCCTCGCCGAGCGCCTGGGTAAGCATCTTGCGGATGTAACCGTCGGAGCCGACGCCGAGGCTGGTCTGGTCGCCGACGATCTCGACGAACTCGCTCATTACCTGTTCGATCTGTGCCTTCTGCACGTTGCGCATCTGCGCCATGGCAGTACCGACGCGCTGCACCTCTTTCGGACCGAGGTGACGCAGGACCTGCGCAGCGTCGGTTTCACCCAGCGAGAGCAACAGGATGGCGGCCTTGTCGACCTTGTTGAGCTTGGCTTGAACTCGATTGTCATTCATCGGCGTTGATCCACTCTTTCACCACCTGGGCTACCCGTCCCGGGTCATCGGCCACAAGGTTCTTGATCGCGTTCAGCTGGGCTTCATATCCCTCGCTGGGGCTCGGCAACAGAATGTTCTGCGGGCCGCTCAGGCTGACCCGGTCACTGGCCAGGCCGGAGTCCAGTCCATCATCGTCACCCAGTTCGCCCGGACCGCTGGCAACCTGCAGTTCCTTGCCGCTGGACGGATTGGTGAGGCTCTTGAGCACCGGACGCAGCACACCGAACACCAGCACCAGGATGAACAGCACGCCGAGGACCTGCTTGACCACATCCCAGAACCACGGTTGCGAGTAGAACGGTATCTCTTCGAAGGTCTCACCGGCGCTGTCGGCGACGAACGCGGTGTTGATCACGCTGACGCTATCGCCGCGGCTGGCATCGAAACCCACCGCGTCTTGCACCAGGCGAGTGAAGCGCGCCAGATCATCGGCGTTCCACGGTACGCGAACCATCTCGCCGGCCGCATTGAGCGTCATCTGATCGTCGACCACTACTGCCACCGAGAGCCGGCGCAGGCGACCCTGCTGCTGCTTGGTATAGCTGATCGAGCGATCGAGTTCGTAGTTGCGCGTAGCCTGCTCGCGCTTGTCGGCCGGATAAGGCGCGAGCATCGGCTGACCGGTCACTGGATCCATGACCTGCTGACCATTGGCATCGAGCAGAGGCTGACCAGGAGCCACGGCACCCGCGGCGGCTGCGGCCTGATTGGCCTGCTCGGGCGCGGTCGCCGGGCCAGGAGGCTGATTGCTCAGGGCCCCCGGCACGCCTTGCGGCGGCAGGCTGCTCTGGCGCTGCTCATTGACGCTCTGTTCGCTGCGCAACGCCGGCTGATCGGGGTTGAAGGTTTCCGAGGTGGATTCGACGGCGCTGAAATCCACGTCCGCGGAGACTTCGGCCTTATAGCGGCCGCTGCCCAGCACTGGCTGCAGAATGTTGTGCACGCGCTGGGTGTAGAGACCTTCCATGCGGCGGCTGTAGTCGAACTGCTTGCCGGCCATGCTCAGCTCGGTCAGTTCCTGCTGATCGGACAGCAGGTTGCCCTTCTGGTCCACCACGGTGATCTGCGATTTGCCCAGTTCCGGCACGCTGGTGGCGACGAGGTTGATGATCGCCATCACCTGGCTCGGTTCCAGCGCGCGGCCCGGGTAAAGCTCCACCAGTACCGAGGCACTGGGCTTGCGCTCGTCGCGAATGAACACCGAGCTCTTCGGGATCGCTAGGTGCACACGGGCGCCCTTGACGTTGTTCAGGCTGGAAATGGTGCGGCCCAGTTCGCCCTCGAGACCACGGCGATAACGGGTCGCCTCCATGAACTGGCTGGTACCCAGCCCCTGTTCCTTGTCGAGGATTTCGAAACCGATGTTGCTGTCGGCCGGCGCGATACCCGCACCGGCGAGCTTGAGACGTGCGCGAGCAAGATCATCCGCCTTGACCAGCAGGGCGCCGGAGTTCGGTTCGACGGTATAGGCGATATCCGCAGCGGCGAGGGTTTCCATCACCTGATTGGCATCCATCCCCGCCAGGCTGCCGAGCAGCGGACGATAATCGGGCTGCTGCGACCAGAGCACCACGGCAAAACCGATCGCCACGCTGGCCGCCAGCCCGACCAACAGGCCGACCTGCCGCAGCATGGACATATCCGAAAGGTTTTCCAGAAAGGACAAGCCCAGCAGGGGCTTCTTGACACCCTCGGGAGTAGCCGGCACCGGAACGTTCACCGCTTCAGCCATGATTCAATCCGCCTCACACCGGCATCTGCATGATGTCTTGGTAAGCCTGAACCAGCTTGTTGCGCACCTGGGTCATGGCCTGAAAGGAAACGCTGGCCTTCTGCGAGGCGATCATCACTTCGGTCAGGTCGACACCGCCCTGCCCCATCTCGAAGGCAGATGACAGCTGGCTCGAAACCTGCTGGGTTTCGTGCACTTTATTCACCGCCTGGCCAAGCATGTCGGAGAAGCTCGGAGCGCCGACCTCCTGGGTCTTGACCTCCGGCTTGGCGCGCGCCATTGCATCGGTCTGCATGGCCCGCATTTCCAGCATCAAGCGATTGAATTGAACACCCTGACTCATCTAATCCTCCAACAGCCGCGGTTTTTTTGACGCATCGCGGCAGGCAAAGACTAGATAGCAACAAGGGTGCCAGATCGAATACCAGCGGCCAGACGCGGCGATGACCTGCACTTACGCCCGTCGCAACTGTTACGTCCAATACGCGGGCGGCTGTACCGCGACGCTACCCGACCACGGCCAATAGGCTTTGTACGATAGGCTGCCGCAGCCGCGCGACGTCATACCTTGCATAAGTAGAAATCAGCAATGAACGAAATCAGCCGTACCGCCCTGCGCCCCCTTACTGATAGCTCGCCTTCGACCGTCGTCGCCGGCTTCATCGCCATGCTCACCGGCTATACCAGCTCGCTGGTGCTGATGTTCCAGGCCGGCCAGGCAGCAGGCCTGAGCACGGCGCAGATCTCTTCGTGGATCTGGGCACTGTCGATCGGCATGGCGATCTGCAGCATCGGCCTGTCGCTGCGCTATCGCACGCCGGTGGTGGCTGCCTGGTCGACGCCCGGCGCGGCCCTGTTGATCACCAGTCTGCCCGGCGTGCCGTACGCCGAAGCCATCGGCGCCTTCATCTTCGCCTCGGCGCTGATCGCCCTGTGCGGCCTGACTGGAAGCTTCGATCGGCTGATGCGGCGAGTACCGGCATCGCTGGCTGCCGCGCTGCTGGCGGGCGTGCTGTTCAATATCGGAAGCGAGATTTTCCGTGCCGTCGAGGTTCAGCCGGTGCTGGTGCTCGGCATGTTCTTCAGCTACCTGCTGGCCAAGCGAATGCAGCCCCGCTACGCCGTGCTCGCTGCGCTGCTGGTCGGCTGCCTGATCGCCGGTATTTCCGGCCTGCTGGACTTCCAGCGCTTCAGCCTGCAGGTCGCGGTGCCGGTGTGGACTACACCGGCGTTTTCCCTCGCGGCGATCTTCAGTATCGGCATCCCGCTGTTCGTCATCGCCATGGCTTCGCAGAACATGCCAGGCCTGGCCGTGCTGCGTGCCGAGGGATATCAGGTGCCGGCTTCGCCACTGATCTCGATCACTGGCATCGCTTCGGTACTGCTGGCGCCGTTCGGCTCCCACGGCATTCACCTGGCGGCGATCACCATGGCCATCTGCGCAGGCCCAGAAGCTCATCCCGACCCGCAAAAACGCTATACCGCTGCTGCCTGGTGCGGTGTGTTCTACGGCATTGCCGGCATCTTCGGCGCAACCCTGGCCGCGCTGTTCGCCGCCTTCCCCGCGGCACTGGTGTTGTCCGTCGCCGCGCTGGCATTGCTCGGCTCGATCGGCTCGGGGCTGACCCAGGCGATGCAACAGCCCGACGAGCGAGAGGCAGCGCTGATTACCTTCATGGTCACCGCGTCGGGGCTGACGCTGTTCGGCATCGGCGCGGCGCTGTGGGGATTGATCGCAGGTGTAATCACCTTGCTGATTCTGCGCCGCCGTAACTGAGCGGCGCTGAAAGGGGTGCCCGGCTAGGTAGCGCCGGGCGCGCCGTCAGATCGCCGTCGCCCCGCCATCTACCGCCAGCGCATGACCGGTAGTGAAGGCGGCGCTGTCGCTGCACAGGTACAGCACCGCGGCGGCAATCTCTTCGACCTTGCCGATGCGCCCGACTGGGTGCATGGCCGCAGCGAACTCCGCCTTGCGCGGGTCGGCCTCGTAGGCACGGCGGAACATGTCGGTGTCGATCACCGCCGGGCACACCGCATTCACGCGAATCTGCTTCTTGGCGTACTCGATCGCTGCCGACTTGGTCAGGCCGATCACCGCATGCTTGGATGCCGCGTAGATGCTCATCTTCGGCGCAGCACCGAGACCCGCAACGGACGCGGTGTTGACGATGGCGCCACCACCCTGCGCCAGCATGACCGGCAGCTGGTGCTTCATGCACAGCCAGACGCCCTTGACGTTGACGCCCATGATCGCGTCGAACTCCGCCTCGCTGCCTTCGGCCAGGCGTCCCTGCTCGATCTCGATGCCGGCATTGTTGAAGGCGTAGTCGAGCCGCCCGTACTGCGCCAGCGTCTGCTCAATGAGCGCCTTGACCTCCGCATCGCGCGTGACGTCGCAGCGCACGGCGATCGCCTGGCCGCCAGCAGCACGAATGCTTTCTGCGCCATCGCGGATGCCCGCTTCGTCGATGTCGGCCAGCACCACCTTGAGGCCCTGCTCGGCGAACGCCTGCGCGGTGGCGCGACCGATTCCTGCTGCTGCGCCGGTAACCAGGGCAACCTGCCCGGAGAATGTCATGCTCATGATTGTTCTTCCCGAAGAATTCGACTCACCTTGCGCCCGCAAAATGACCGCACAAGGCTTCCCGGTCGAACTTATACCGCTATGCGCTCGCGCATTTAACTGCCGGCACGGTCATATCACCAAACTGGATGCCCGTTCATTCCAGCCTGCTGACGTAGCTTGCGGCGCGGCGCTGGCCGGGCTAAACCAAACCTTTCGCAAACACGAGGCTTATTCCATGACCCTGCTCAACCAGCAATTCCTGCTAGCCCAGCGGCCGATCGGTGCGCCGACCCGGGAGACCTTCGACTACGTCGAGAAGCCGGTGAGCGAGCCTGGCCCCAATCAGATTCTGGTCAAGGTCGAATACCTGTCCATCGACCCGGCCATGCGCGGCTGGATGAACGATGCCAAGTCCTACATTCCGCCGGTGGGCATCGGCGAAGTAATGCGCGCTCTCGGGGTCGGCAAGGTGATCGCCTCGCAGCATCCTGACTACAAGGAAGGCGACTATGTAAACGGTGCGCTGGGCGTGCAGGCGTACTACCTCGGCGAGCCGAAGGGTTTCTACAAGGTCGACCCGCAACAGGCTCCGCTGCCGCGTTACCTGTCCGCGCTGGGCATGACCGGCATGACCGCCTACTTCGCGCTGCTTGCGGTTGGCCAGCCCAAGGCCGGCGAGACCGTGGTGATCTCCGGCGCCGCCGGTGCGGTCGGCAGCGTTGCCGGGCAGATCGCCAAGATCAAGGGGTGTCGCGTGGTGGGTATTGCCGGCGGCGCGGACAAGTGCCGCTTCCTGACCGAGAAACTCGGTTTCGACGGCGCCATCGATTACAAGAATGAAGACCTGGCAGCAGGCTTGAAGCGTGAATGCCCGAAAGGCGTGGACGTGTTCTTCGACAACGTCGGCGGCGACATCCTGGATACGGTGCTGCAGCGCATCAGCGTCGGCGCTCGCGTGGTGATCTGTGGGGCCATCAGCCAGTACAACAACAAGGAAGCGGTGAAGGGCCCGTCCAACTACCTGTCGCTGCTGGTCAATCGCGCGCGCATGGAAGGTATGGTGGTGACCGACTATGTCACGCGCTATCCCGAGGCGATGCGCGACATGGCCGAATGGCTCGCGAGCGGCCAGCTCAAGAGCAAGGAAGACATCATCGAGGGACTGCAGACCTTCCCGGACACGCTGATGAAGCTGTTCACCGGCGGCAACTTCGGCAAGCTGGTGCTCAAGGTCAGCTGAGCAACTGCGCGCTGCGAAAAAGGCTGAGCCGTGAGGCCCAGCCTTTTTTCGTCATGCCAGCTCGGCCACCACGGCTGCCAGCGCTTGCGCAGGATCGGCAGCCTGCGCGATCGGCCGGCCGATCACCAGATAATCGGAGCCTGCAGCCATGGCCTGGGCCGGAGTCAGGATGCGGCGCTGATCGTCCTGCGCACTGCCGGCCGGACGAATGCCCGGTGTGACCAGCTGTAGCGCCGGGAACTGCGCCTTGAGCGGCACTGCTTCCTGCGCCGAACAGACCAGTCCATCCAGCCCAGCCTGCGCAGCCAGCCCGGCCAGCCGCAGCACCTGCTCCTGCGGTGCGATATCCAGACCGATGCCAGCGAGATCGTCCTGCTCCATGCTGGTCAGCACGGTGACACCAATCAGCAGCGGCGTGGGTCCGGCCATGCCAGAAAGCGTGTCACGGCAGGCCGCCATCATCCGCAGACCGCCGGAGCAGTGCACGTTGACCATCCACACGCCCAGCTCGGCAGCGGCCTTCACCGCCATCGCGGTGGTGTTGGGAATATCGTGAAACTTGAGGTCGAGAAACACCTCGAAGCCCATTCCCTGCAATGCCTCGACCACCGCCGGACCGCAACGCGTGAACAGCTCCTTGCCGACCTTGACCCGGCAAAGCCGCGGATCGAGCTGGCGCGCCAATGCCAAAGCAGCATCGCGGGAGGGGAAATCGAGCGCTACGATAATCGGAGTCTGGCAGGTCATGACACGTCCTCGGAAAAGTCGGCGCGCATTGTCGCAGAAAACACCACGCGCGACGAAAGCCTCCCAGCGGGGTCAGAATAGCTATCGCAACGCCGATAGTGACCACCCTGACGCAGCCACGTAGAGTGCGGCTCGTCACTGCCGCCCAACCGCCCGGAGGAAAAACATGCCCTGGTATTTCTGGCTTATTCTGCTCGTCGCGCTGGGCTCGATCGTCGGTAGCCTGCTGATGCTGCGCTCGACGGCAAAGAAGATTCCCCTGACCGAAGAACAGAAAAAACGCATCGCTCAACGCAATGCCGAGGCGGACGCACAGGACTCCCGCGACCGCTAAAAGTCGATAGAGCGCAGCCGCGCAAGCCAGTGGTCCGCGCAATTTACAATGATTTCGCCGAGCGGTAGTGGCACCATGCCGCCATTGCCGCGATCCAATGCAGTGCTGGCAGGAATCCCCTCATGCAAACTCTCCTTCCCGACGATGGCCCGGTAAAACCGAAGGCCAGATCGATTTTCGCTCGCCGCATTCTTCCTGGCATGGTCGCCCTACTGGTCATCGCCCTCATTGTGGCCGCTGCCGCACTCATCCACATTGCCCGGAAAATCGATCAGGATGCGCTGCAGCAAAGCCACTTCCTCGTAGGCAAGGCGCTGCAGGCACAGCACGACTGGATGAACCGCTCCATCGTCGACTATGCGTTCTGGGGCGACGCCTACGTGCATCTCAACAGGCAGGTCGACCTCGACTGGGCTTATACCCAGGCCAATCTCGGCCCATCCTTGTACAAGGACTTCGACTACGAGGTGGTGCTGGTCATCTCTCCGGCAGGCGATACGGCCTATTCCGTAGTTCGCGGCGAACTCCAGACAATCGACGGTTTCGAGTATCTCCAGCACGGTTTACCGCAACTGCTGGCGCGGGCCCGGGAAGCTGTCGAGGAGGAATCGGGCGTCTCCGCTTTGCTCTGGGCTGACGGTCAGCCGGCGCTGGTCGCTGCAGCCACGCTGACCACCGGTGGTACGGATATCGACGAGGACGAAGGTCCGGCGTCGATTCTGCTGTTTGTCGACCTGCTGGATGCCGAGCGGCTGGCGGAGATTGGTGAGCAGTATGCGATCGAGCGCCTGCGCCTGGCTCCCGACTCGACACCAACCGATGATCCGCGCATCGAGCGACTGCTGGAGGATGGTTCGACCATTCAGCTCACCTGGACGCCGGCGCAGCCGGGGCGCCTGCTGCTGTGGGTTACCCTGCCAATCCTCGCGGCCGTGGCCCTGGGGCTGGGGCTGCTCGCCTGGTTGCTCATTCGCCATGCCTTGCGCAGCCTGCACTTGCTCGACATCAGCTATGCAAGGCTGGCCGCCAGTCGCAGCGCACTGGCGGATAGCGAAGAGCGCTTTCGCGATGTCGCCGAGGCCGCTTCCGACTGGATCTGGGAAACCGACGCGCAAGCTCGGCTGACCTTTCTTTCCAATCGCTTTCGCCAGATCACCGGACACGAATCCAGCCAGTGGCTGGGCCGCCCGTTGCTGGAACTGTTGATCAGCGACAGTGCTGCGCTGCAGAACTGGCTCCAGGCACCACAGGTCGCACCACTGCGCAGCAGCTATCGTGCCGCCGATGGCTGCGAGCGTTTCTGCCGGCTGGCTGCCCGCGCCATCCATCAGGACGACAAGCTGGTCGGCTATCGCGGCACCGCTAGCGACATCACCGAGGAAACCAAGGCGCAGGCTCGCGTTCAGTACCTCTCTCAGCACGATGCCCTGACCGGCCTGCCCAACCGCAGCCGGCTGCGCGACTACCTGGATCAGAATCTGGCGGCGCTTCGTAGCGGCTCGGCGCTGACACTGCTCTACATCGACCTGGACCGCTTCAAACCGGTGAATGACACCCTCGGTCACGCCGCTGGCGACGAAGTACTGATCGGCGTGGCATCCCGCCTGCGCCAACACACCCGCGACGGCGACCTCGTGGCGCGGCTGGGCGGTGACGAGTTCGTCGTCGCGCTCCACCGGATGAGCGAAGACACCGATATCGACCGTCTCTGCAACCGCATCATCGAGGCAATCAGCGCGCCCTTCGTCTACGAGGATCAGCAGATCAATATCGGCGCCAGCATCGGCGTAGCCCTGGCGCCCGACGATGCCAACCAGGCCAACGAACTGCTGCGTTGCGCCGACATTGCGCTCTACCAGGCAAAGGATGCAGGCCGGGGAACCTGGCGTGCCTATGGCCGCGAGATGGATCAGCGGCTGCACGAGCGGCTCCAGCGCGAAGAGGCACTGCGCGTCGCGATTGCCGAGCAGCAGCTGGAGGTCTACTACCAGCCGCGCTACCTGAGCCACGGCATGCAGATCATCGGCGCCGAGGCACTGGTGCGCTGGAATCACCCCGAGCGCGGGCTGCTACTGCCAGAGCAGTTCATTCCACTGGCCGAAGATACCGGACTGATCATTCCACTCGGGCGCTGGGTACTGCATCAGGCCTGCAGCCAGGCGACCCGCTGGCCAGGCGATACGGTCGTCTCGGTCAACCTCTCGCCATTGCAGCTGCATGATGATCGGCTACTCGACGAGATAGCCCAGGCACTCGGCGAGAACGATCTGCCAGGCAAGCGGCTGGAGCTGGAGGTTACCGAGAGTGCACTGCTACGGGAAACGCAGGGCACGCTGGACCAGCTCAAGCGGATCAAGGCGCTCGGCGTACACCTGGCCGTGGATGACTTCGGCACGGGCTACTCGTCGCTGACCAGCCTGCGCCACTACCCCTTCGATGTGATAAAGATCGACAACAGCTTCGTCGCCGGTATCGGGCAGTCGATGGAAGATCATTCGATCGTACGCGCCTTGATCGAACTGGGCCGCGGCCTGCAGATGCGCGTGACGGCCGAGGGCGTGGAAACCGAGGAACAGCTGCGGCTGCTGAAAGACGACGGCTGCACCGAGGTGCAAGGCTTCCACATGAGCCACCCGATGCCGGCCGATGAACTGCAGCGGCTGCTATCGCAGCTGCCAGCCAGGGACTAAAGCGCAGGACCGGCGAACGCATGCACCTCAGCGCTTGAATTCGAGGCGAATCTCCGCGCCCTCGATGAGCTCCTCGTCTTCTGCCTCGCCGGAAATCAGCCGGCCGCCGATCTGCATCGATCGCGACGGCCCGCCACCCTCGAAAAGCGGCGGTAACAGCCGCATCGATTCATCACCCGGCCCTGGCGCCAGCTCCTCGACCAGTTCCTCGGGCAAGCGCAGATCGAGTTCCGGCTCGGGCAGTTCGACCTTCGCTGGCGGCGGCGTGGAGCGCTTGGCCGTCGATGGCTGCGGCGCCGGGGCAGGCGCCTCGTCCTCGGGAACGGGTTCGGGCAGGCTGATCTCCACCTCCGGCGGCTCGGCATCGGAGGTTTCTTCGATTGGCGCCAGCTCAATATCGAGATCAGGCGGCACCTCTTCCTGCTCGACGATACTCTCCGGTTCAGAGAGCTGCTCGACCGGCGCGGGCGCACGCGATGAAGTCGATTCGTCGTCCCCGCATCCCCCCAGCAAGGCCAACGACAGCAATAACAACAGCGGCCTTCGCATCCGATCGCTCCTTACAGCGGCAGGTTGGGGCGCTACTGGGCATCCCGGCACAGTTCCGAAGCCAGCTGCCCGAGTGTCCGCAGCGCCCGCTCGGTCTCGTTATTCCAGGGCAGCCCACAGTTGAGACGAATGCAGTGGTTGAATTGTTCAGTGTTGCTGAAGATCAGTCCCGGCGCGATGCTGATCCCCCGCTCCAGCGCCCTGACGTGCAGGTCCTGGGTATTGACCCGCACCGGCAGGCTGACCCAGAGGATGAAGTTGCCCTTGGGGCGCGTCATCTGTGTGCCTTCCGGGAAGTAGCGCTGTACCGCCAGCTGAAACGCGCTGAGATTCTTGCGGTACTCCTGGCGGATGGCACGCAGGTGTCGATCGTAACCCCCGTTCTCCAGATAAGCCGCCACACCCATCTGAGTGACGCTGCACGCCGAATGGGTGCTGAAGGTCTGCAGGCGCTCGATCTCGGCCTGATGGCGCCCGGCGATGACCCAACCGATCCGCACCCCCGGCGAAAGCGTCTTGGAAAAGCTGGAACAGTAGATGACACGTCCGTCCCGATCATTGGACTTGAGCGCCTTGTACTGGCCCTGGTCGAACATCAGTTCGCCATAGATATCGTCCTCGACGATCTGGATGTCGAAACGCGCCGCCAGGCTCAGCAGCTGCTTCTGCCGGTGGTCAGGCATGCTCACGCCCAGCGGATTACTCAGGCGCGCGGTCAGCACCAGGGCCTTGATCGGCCACTGCCCTGCCGCAAGCTGCAGCGCCTCAAGGCTCATTCCGGTATCCGGGTCGCTGGGGATCTCGATGACCTTCAGTCCGAGCAGATCGGCCAGTTGAAGCAAGCCGTAATAGGTCGGCGACTCGGCGGCGATGAGATCGCCCGGCTTGGTCAGGACCCGCAGTGACATCTGCAGCGCGTCGACGCAGCCGTGGGTGATGACGATCTCGCTCGAATCCACCACCACACCGGCATCGCGCATGCGAATCGCCACCTGGCGGCGCAGAGGCTCGTAGCCCGGGCTGAACATGTAGCTGAATGCCCGAGGGCTGTGAAACCGCGTGACCTTGGCCAACTGCTGGTGCAACGCCCGCACCGGCAGATAATCCACATGCGGCACGGCCGCGCCCAGCGGAATCAGCCCCTCACGGCGCGACTCGCTGAGCACCTGATTGATGATGCTGCTGCGGGTGACCAGTTTCGGCCGCTCGACCTGGGCAATATCCGGCGTCGGCGCAGTGAGTACGGGCGTCTGGTGGACGTAGAAGCCGGACTGCGGGCGCGCACGGATCATGCCCTGATCTTCGAGATTGGCGTACGCCTGCAACACCGTGGCGTGGCTGACACTCAGCTGTCGGCTCATCTTGCGTACCGACGGCACGCGCTCACCGGGGCGATATACGCCGCGCCGAATATCTTCGGCAAGCTGCTGGGCAATGCGCTGATAGAGCAACAGATTGGTCATCTCGCCGGTCTCCTGCCAACTGAACCGTAACAGTAGCGCACTGCTGGAGACCCAGACCAATACAGTTAGGTCACGTCTAGGCGAAACAGTCTGCTCAGATGGCCGCGCGACTAACGGTCGGGACCGAGATTGCCTTCCGCGTCGGAGAACAGGATCTCAACGCGACGGTTCTGCGCGCGACCGCGTGCCGAGGCGTTCTCGGCCAACGGAAAGCGCTCACCATAGCCGCGCACCTCTACCCGCTCGGCAGCGACGCCAAGATTGATCAGCAGATCCGCCACCGTTTGCGCCCGCGCCTGTGACAGTGCGAGATTCTCCTGGGCATCGCCGCGGCTGTCGCTGTATCCCTCGATGCGAATCTTGCGCTGCGGATTGAGCTGGAGGAAATGCACCAGCTTGAGCAAGGTGCGATTGGCCGTGTGGCTGAGGTCGGCACTGCCGGCACGAAATAGCACGTCGCCCAGCGTCATGACCATGCCGCGATCGGTTTCGCTGGCAGCCAGGCTCATCATCTGGTCTTCCAGCCAGCGACCCTGTTGCTCGGCGGTCATCAACCTGGCGTCCTGCAGCATGCGCCGCAACCGGTCGCGCTCCATCTCCAGGCGTGCGACCTGTTCCTGATGCTGCAGCAGCTCACCCTGCTGCGCGGCGATTTCGCTGTAGCGCTGACTCAGGTAGGCGTAATGCCGGGCGTCGGCGGCGCCCCCCCAGTACTGGTTGAAACGCTCGGCGCGTTGCTGCGTTTCGAGTGCACGCTGAACATCCTTCGGCGCGCTGCGCTGGACCATGCTGTCCGCCTGAATTCGTTGCAGCGCGGCAGATGCGCGGTTCAATTCGAGCTCGGTCTGCGGCGTCGAGCAACCAGCCAGTACCAGCCCAGCCAGGGCTATCGCAAATCCACTTCTCACCTGGCCTCCCCCAGCAACTGCCGTAGCCGCTGAATGCGACGATTCAGATCGTCGATCTGGGCCTCGCGCTTGTCCTTCAGAACCCTGCTCTCCGCCAGACGCGCATCCAGCTCTGCCTGCTCGGCCAACAGCCGAGCTTCGCGATTATCGCCCGCCTGGAGTGCCGCCTGGGCCTTGCTCAACTTGCTTTCGGCCAGCACGAGGTCCTCGTACGCATCGGTTGCGCCTACGGAGCGCGCCTGGGCTACGGCCTGTGCGGTCAAACGCAATTGTTCTGTCGGAACAGGGTCACTGGCACAGCCAGTCAGGAAAACCAGGACCAGAAATGGGCTGGCGAGAAGTCGTTTCAACACGGCGAGTCCTACTTTTTCGAAGCCTTTGCCCGCTCTGACTGCTGGTTCTTCCAGACAGTCAGGTTGTGCGCCACCAGTTGCTCAGGCACACCGGCGGCGCGCAATTCTGTCATCTTCCGCGCCAGTTGTCCGCGCAGCCAGGGATCATTGCAGGCCGAGTCGTGCGAAATGGCCAGGTGCATATCCCGGCCTACCACTGGAGGTTCGAGACGCTGCACCTTGTCCAGCAGCCCCAATGCATCAGCCGCCGCGACTGCACTGTACCGCTCATGCAGCAAGTAGTCGCCATTGCCCGCCACGATCCGCTTCAGCCCCTGAGCGAGGTCGGCGACCGGCTGCAATTGCAGGTGTTTTTTCGCGAAGGCGTCGAACTCGCTACCGAAGCGGCTGGTGCCAGCGATCAAGCCGGCGTGGCCTCCCAGATCTTCACGGCTGGCATAGAAGAAGCCAGGCTCATTGCGTACCCAGGCGACGGTCTGCAATTGCAGGATGGCCGGGTGGACGAAATCCAGTTCTTCGAGCCGCTGCACCGTCAGAGTCGCATCGGCCAGTACATCGACCCGACCACTGCGCACCTCTTCGAGCGCTTTGGTTCGGTCACCGGTGTAAAGCAGGTCCAGTTTCAGATCGAGCGAGTCGGCGATCTGCCCGAGCAGGTCCGCATTGGCCCCGATCAGACGCTTGGGGTTCTGCGGATCGCGCCAGAGAAAGGGAGGGTTGTCCGCTGCGCCAGTCGCCACCAGACGGTCGCACTTCCCCGCTGCCGCTGCCGTGAATGGCGTTGCCAACACCAGCGCGACCATGGCCAATTTCAACGGAAAAGCGAAACGCATGAAGATCCCCTTATTGCGCGAGTTAACTGATGCTGATCGAAGTTCGCCGATGGTACACCGGCGAACCCGCCGATCGCCCATGAAAAAACCCGCTACATGAGCGGGTTTCTTCAACAGCAATCAGCTTCAGACGAGCTTTTCCAGCTCCGGCACGATCTCGAACAGATCGCCCACCAGGCCGTAGTCGGCAACCTGGAAGATCGGCGCTTCCTCGTCCTTGTTGATCGCGACGATCACCTTGGAGTCCTTCATACCCGCCAGGTGCTGGATGGCGCCGGAGATACCCACCGCGATGTACAGCTGCGGTGCAACGATCTTGCCGGTCTGTCCGACCTGCATGTCGTTGGGCACGAAGCCGGCATCGACAGCGGCACGGGAGGCACCAACAGCCGCGCCAAGCTTGTCGGCCAGCGAGTACAGGTGCTTGAAGTTGTCACCGTTCTGCATGCCACGACCGCCAGATACGACGATCTTGGCAGCGGTCAGCTCGGGGCGATCCGACTTGGCCAGCTCTTCGCCAACGAACGCCGACTTGCCGGCATCGCCAGCGCCTGAGATCTGCTCGACCGCAGCCGAACCACCAGTGGCATTCACGGCATCGAAGCCGGTCGCACGCACGGTGATGACCTTGATGGCAGCGCTGGACTGCACGGTAGCGATGGCGTTACCGGCATAGATCGGGCGCTTGAAGGTATCGGCGCTTTCAACGGCGATGATCTCGGAGATCTGATCGACATCCAGTTGAGCAGCAACGCGCGGCAGGAAGTTCTTTCCGTTGGTGGTCGCTGCAGCCAGCACGTGGCTGTAGTTCTTCGCCAGGTCGGCGATCAGCGGCGCGACGTTTTCCGGCAGCTGATTGGCGTAAGCCGCGTCGTCAGCGACCAGTACCTTGGCCACGCCTTCGATCTGCGCGGCTGCTTCACCGATGGCACCGCAGCCACTGCCGGCTACCAGTACGTGGATGTCGCCACCGATGGCCTTGGCGGCGGCAACGGTGTTCAGGGTAGCGGCCGCGAGGACGGCATTATTGTGTTCAGCGATAACCAGGATAGTCATTTAGATTACCTTCGCCTCGTTCTTCAGTTTCTCGACCAGTTCAGCCACGGACTTGACCTTGATGCCGGCGCTGCGGGCAGCCGGTGCTTCGACTTTCAGGGTCTTCACGGTGGACGTGGTGGCGACGCCCAGCGCATCCGGGGTCAGCACTTCCAGCGGCTTCTTCTTGGCCTTCATGATGTTCGGCAGCGACGCGTAGCGCGGCTCGTTCAGACGCAGGTCGGTGGTGACGATCGCCGGCAGGTTCAGCGCGACGGTCTGCAGGCCGCCGTCGATTTCGCGGGTGACGTTGACCTTGTCGCCAGCCACTTCCACCTTGGAGGCGAAGGTGCCCTGGGCATAGCCGGTCAGCGCGCCGAGCATCTGGCCGGTCTGGTTGTTGTCGCTGTCGATTGCCTGCTTGCCGAGGATCACCAGTTGCGGCTGCTCCTTGTCGACCACGGCCTTGAGCAGCTTGGCAACCGCCAGGGAGTTCAGTTCGTCGTTGGACTCGACCAGCACAGCACGATCGGCGCCCAGCGCCAGTGCGGTGCGCAGCTGCTCCTGGGCAGCGGTCGGGCCGATGGAGACGACAACGATTTCGCTCGCCACGCCCTTCTCTTTCAGGCGAACCGCTTCTTCCACGGCGATCTCGCAGAAGGGGTTCATCGACATCTTGACGTTGGCGAGGTCAACGCCGGAGTTGTCCGCCTTGACGCGAACCTTGACGTTGTAATCGACCACTCGTTTGACAGCTACAAGAACCTTCATGGATTCCTCGTTACTCTCCGGTGAATAGAATTCCGCCGAGGCGAACCGAGCCTTGCTCGTGGCTTGGGGTTTCGATAGCCGCTGCCCTGTTCGGCGAGTGCAAACCGTCCGTATCTTGACCGCAGGCCGCAGACGGGGTCAACAACGCATATGACCCGTCATAACCTCGCGGTTCGGCCGATTCTAACAGGCTTCCAGAAAATTCAAACAAACGTTTGTATTGGACCGATTCGAGCGTCTATATATAATGCGCCGGCCCGGCTCGGTCAGGGGCCGATCACAGCCCTCCACCACTTATATAACAACCAAGCCCTGAGTAGGAGAAAGCCTAATGGAACGCGAATACATGGAATTCGACGTTGTCATCGTCGGCGCCGGCCCTGCAGGCCTATCCGCAGCCTGCCGCCTGAAGCAAAAAGCCGCCGACGCTGGTCAGGAAATCAGTGTATGCGTCGTCGAGAAAGGCTCCGAAGTAGGTGCCCATATCCTGTCCGGCGCGGTCTTCGAACCTCGCGCGCTGAACGAACTGTTCCCCGACTGGAAAGAACTCGGCGCCCCGCTCAACACGCCGGTCAAGCGTGACGACATCTATCTGCTGAAGACCGCCGAAGCGGCCAGCAAGCTGCCCAATGCACTGGTCCCCAAGACCATGCACAACGAAGGCAATTACATCATCTCCCTGGGCAACCTGTGCCGCTGGCTGGCCCAGCAGGCCGAGAACCTGGGTGTCGAGATCTACCCGGGCTTCGCCGCCCAGGAAGCGCTGATCGACGAAAACGGCATCGTGCGCGGTATCGTCACCGGTGACCTGGGCGTCGATCGCGAAGGCAACCCGAAAGAAGGCATGTACACCCCAGGCATGGAGCTGCGTGCCAAGTACACGCTGTTCGCCGAAGGCTGCCGCGGACATATCGGCAAGCAGCTGATCAACCGCTTCCAGCTCAACGCCAATGTCGACCCGCAGCACTATGCCATTGGCATCAAGGAACTGTGGGACATCGACCCCGCCAAGCACGAGCAAGGTCTGGTCGTGCACACCGCGGGCTGGCCGCTGAACGACGAGAACACTGGCGGCTCGTTCCTCTATCACCTGGAAAACAATCAGGTCGTGGTCGGCCTGATCGTCGATCTGTCCTACAGCAACCCGCACCTGTCGCCGTTCGACGAGTTCCAGCGCTACAAGCACCACCCGGTGATCAAGCAGTACCTGGAGGGCGGCAAACGCGTTTCTTACGGCGCCCGCGCCATCGCCAAAGGTGGCCTGAACTGCCTGCCGAAGATGGTCTTCAACGGCGGCGCACTGATCGGCTGCGACGCCGGTACCCTGAACTTCGCCAAGATCAAGGGCAGCCACACCGCGATGAAGTCCGGCATGCTGGCCGCCGAAGCTGCGGCGGACGCGCTGCTGGCCGGTCGCGAAGGTGGTGACGAGCTGAGCGCCTACGAAGAAGGCTTCAAGAACAGCTGGCTGTACGACGAGCTGTACAAGAGCCGCAACTTCGGCGCTGCCATTCACAAATGGGGCGCAATCAAGGGTGGCGCGTTCAACTTCATCGACCAGAACATCTTCGGCGGCAAGATTCCCTTCACGCTGCACGACACAAAGCCGGACTACGCGTGCCTCAAGCCGGCCGCCGAGTCGAAGAAGATCGAGTATCCGAAGCCGGACGGCAAACTGAGCTTCGACAAGCTCAGCTCGGTGTTCCTCTCCAACACCAACCATGAGGAAGACCAGCCGGTTCACCTCAAGCTGACCGACCCAAGCATCCCGATCGACAAGAACCTGCCGCTGTACGACGAGCCGGCTCAGCGCTACTGCCCGGCAGGCGTCTACGAAGTGGTCAGCAACGACGATGGCAGCAAGCGCTTCCAGATCAACGCGCAGAACTGCGTGCACTGCAAGACCTGCGACATCAAGGACCCGGCGCAGAACATCACCTGGGTCGCGCCCGAAGGTACCGGCGGGCCGAACTACCCCAACATGTAAGACCATCAAAAAAGGCTCCCTCGGGAGCCTTTTTCGATCATGGGTAACGAAACAGCCGGCGCACTACTCAGCGACGCCAATCGGGAAGAACGTCCCGCCACTCCACACACCGAGGTAATCCTTGCCATCTACCTTGCCGGGCACCGCCAGCTCCACAAGCTCATAAAACACATTGCGATGGATCAGTGCCTCGAGGTTGGCACGCACATGCACATATGGCGCCGGCTCCTGCGTTTGCGGGTCGGTGACAACGCGCAAAGGGTGCTCTTCACCAGCCTCGACCTCGTCCTCGACATTGGTGATAAAGCGCAGGCTTTGCGTCTCACCCTCGCCACTGACTTCCAGCCGGACCGCAACGAAAGGCGCATCTTCGACCTGGATACCGACCTTCTCTACCGGTGTCACCAGGAAGTAGTCGTCGCCGTCGCGGCGAATCACCGTGGAAAACAAACGCACCATTGCCGGCCGCCCGATCGGCGAACCCTGATAGTGCCAGGTCCCGTCGCGCGCGATGCGCATGTCCAGATCGCCACAGAACGGAGGGTTCCACAGATGCACCGGCGGCAACCCTTTCTTCTTCCCGCCAGCGGACAGCTGCGCCAGCAGATCCCCAGCCTTGCCTGTATCGGTCATTCGGTCCTCCTCGATTGAATGAGGTAATCGCCTGTTCCCGATACTGCCACATCGCTCAACGTGACAGGCCCAACAACCGACGAGCATAGTCCTGCAGTGGCGGACGCAAGAGTTGCTCCGGCTTTGCATCGTAGATGCCGAGCACGCCGCCACGATTACGAATGCGAGCGGTATCGACCAGATAGCGAGTTCCGGTCTCCACCAGCATCAACTGCACCACGCCGGAATCGACACCAAGGCGATCCAGTGCGCGCTGATCGTTCAGCTCGTCGAAACTGCCGATGCGATCATCAGCCGCGGCAAACCGCAGATACAGCAGATAATGCGCGCCCATTGCCGACGCTTCGGCCATTGCCTCCTCAAGCCCGAGCGGGCCACGGGCTCGACGAACCATTGGGAAGTACTCGACAAAACCGCTGAAGGCCTCTTCGGCCACGACGTTCGGCCGCGGGTATGCGTCTCCGGGCGGCACGAAATGTCCCTGCGCGATATAGATGAATGAGTCCGGCTGCAGGCGCCAGGAGTTGGAACGACGGGTTTCGCTGTGATCCAGAATTCCGGCATCGCGAAGGTGATAACGGGTACCCTCCGCCATGTCGCTGACCTTCATGCAGCCAGAAAGCATGAGCAATGCAAGCAAGCCAGGCACTGCCAGTAACAGAAATCGCATGAAACTCACCTCATAGGGCCGGCGACGAAAAACCGACGATTCGACAGCCAATGCAGCATCCACGCCACTTCCAGCACCGAGGCGAGCCGGTTCAGCTGGATGCTCTCGACTCCCCGCCTGAACGAGGCGGCTACAGGCCTCGCTGCCACTCCTGACGCAACGGGGCGTTACGCGGGTCTTCGATGGCCTCACGCACCCGACGCAGCAGGCCCGGCTTATCGGCACCCAAAATCCCCTTGAGCACCAGATAATTGGATGCGTGATCGCTGCGAAAAACCGTATCGGTCAGCTCCAGATCCTCCAGCAACCACTCCAGCTCGCGAAACAGATCGGCCGGCACCAGCGGCTCGAAATCCTCGAAGGTTTGCCGAAAACGCGCTTCACCCTGCGGAAAACTGACCACCAGCGTGGACAGAAACTCGGGCTGCGCTGCATTCATCAGCCGCGCCGAGTTGCGTGCGTGCTGGCGACTCAGTTGGCGACCGCCAAGCCCGTTGAGAATCATCACCGAGCGTGCGATGCCCGCCGCCCCCAGCTTATCCAGCGCGCTGAGCGTCGATTCGTAGGTCTCACCCTTGTTGACCAGCGCCAGCACCTCATCGTCGCCGGATTCGGCGCCGACATAGGCCATGCCGAGCCCCGCATCCGCCAGTTCCTGCAGCTCGGCAACCGACTTCTTGCGCAGGTTGCGTGGCAGGCAATAGCTCGAGACACGTTGAACTTCGGGCAGGCACTGGCGGATCTGTTCAAGGATTCTCAACAGCCGGTGGGTCGGCAACACCAAGGCGTCACCGTCGGCGAGGAATACGCGTTGCACGATCAACTGCTCGCCGCAACGACGGATCTCGTCGAGCACCTCCGCCTCATCGCGAGCACGAAACTTCTTCTGCGGCGAGGTATACATCTCACAGAAGGTACAGCTGTTCCAGGAACAACCATTGGTCACCGGCAAGATCAGCGAATGCGCCTCGCTGGGCGGCCGAAATACCGGCTCGATGTAGCGGATGGGAAACTCGCTCGCGTTCATTGCGTCCACGCCTGTTCGATCTTCACGCTGCCGCCGATTCAGTCACGCTTGCGCTTGTTGCCCATGCGTACGCCGATATCCATAAGGAACTGGAAGAAGCCGTCCTGATCTTCCAGCACGTTGCTCCAGAACGGCGAGTGGTACAGCGCCACCGCACCATGCACCAGCGCCCAGGCGGCGCAATAGTGGAAATACGGCGGCACGTCTTCCAGCTTGCCTTCGGCAATACGGCCTTTGATCAACTGGGTCAGATGTTCGAAGTTGGAGGCGCGGATGCTGTGCAGCTGCTCGACCATTTCCGGCACCTGATTGCCCTTGACCACTTTCTCCTCGAGGCGGTCGAACAGCCGATAGCGCTGCGGGTCGCGCATGCGGAACTCGAAGTAGGCGCGCGAAAGCGCTTCCTTGTCGCGGTCCAGGTCGGGAGAGTGGAGGATCTGGTTCAGGTCGCGCTCGTAGTCCAGCATCAGCCGCAGGTAGATTTCGGCCTTGGACTTGAAGTGCTTGTAGATCGTGCCTTTGCCGATACCGACCGCATCGGCAATCATCTCGACAGTAACGCTGTCCTCTCCCTGGTCGAGAAAAAGCTGCAACGCGGTATCGAGGATTTCCTGTTCGCGGCGACGAAATTCGCGGACCTTACGAGGTTCATTCTGCATAGGAAGGCTGCTTGAGGTGAAAAACGAGGCAGCCATTATGCCTAACCGGTCATGAAATGCACGGGACATCCAACGATGATTCAAATAAATGACGAATTCCCGCAAATAGTCGGTTTGCGATATCTGAACCATGCTGCCGTCGCTCCCTGGCCCAGACGGGCCGCTCGGGCCGTGAGCGCCTTTGCCGAGCAGAATGCAACCTTGGGCGCACGCGACTACCCCGAATGGCTCACAGTGGAACGCAGCCTGCGCCAACGCCTGACGCGACTGCTCAACGCGCCGAGCAGTGCCGATGTGGCGCTGGTCAAGAACACCTCCGAAGCGCTCTCATTCGTCGCCTTCGGGCTGGACTGGAAAAGCGGTGATCAGATCGTGATCAGCGACGAGGAGTTTCCGTCCAATCGGGTGGTCTGGGAGGCATTGCGGCCGCTCGGCGTGGAAGTCATTCAGGTCAGTCTCAAGGGTGTCGATCCCGAGGCTGACCTCCTTGCAGCGTGTGGTCCTCGGGTACGCCTGATGTCGATCAGCGCCGTGCAATATGCGAGCGGCATGCGGTTGGATCTTCCGCGCCTGGGCGAAGACTGCGAGCAACGCGGCGTGCTTCTGTGCATCGATGCAATCCAGCAATTGGGCGCCCTGCCCTTCGATGTCCAGCAGAACCGTTGCGCCTTCGCCATGGCGGATGGTCACAAGTGGATGCTCGGCCCGGAAGGACTCGGTGTTTTCTATTGTCGCAACGACCTACGCGAGCAACTGAAACTGCACGAGTACGGCTGGCACATGCTGGAGCACGCCGGCGACTACGACCGTAGCGACTGGGAGCCCGCACGCAGTGCCAGGCGGTTCGAGTGCGGCAGCCCGAACATGCTGGGGGCAATGGCACTCGAAGCCAGCCTGTCGCTGCTGGAGGAAGTGGGGATGGAGCAAGTCGCCAGATCGCTGGACGAGCGAATCGAATGGCTGACTCACGGGATCAGCAAGCTGAATGGAGTAGAAACCCTCTCGCCAGGCCAAGCGGAGAGACGCTCCGGCATCGTCACGTTCCGCCTCGACGGCTGGCCCAATGCCGCTCTGTTCAAGCGACTCAAGACTGAACAGGTGGTGTGTGCACAACGCGGCGGCGGCATCCGCTTCTCGCCACATTTCTACACGCCAGAGCACGTCATAGACGAAACGCTAGGCCTTTTGCATGACCTGGCTGCGCACTGAAGGCGATCAGCCAGCGAGACTTGTATTCCAAATGCGTTTAAAAATCAGGGAAATCCGCCGGCAAACCCGCGGAGCAGCGTTAATACTTGAGTAACTGGCCGGGCAATCCCCCCACTGCCCAGCCAGATGAGGTCGCTAGGATTGCGATTTCATACTCCTAATGGTCTTGGCCCGGCTTCCCTGGAAACCGGGTTTTTTTTGCTCTCAGATCTGGGGGTGCGCCAGCAAACGAGTCCGCAGCCGGTAGCACAGCCAGAGAAACCCGACCCAGACCGGAATCGCGAACACCGACATGCGGATGCCGGGTAGCCAAAGCATGATGACCAGGATCCCGCTGACGAAGGCCAGGCACAGGTAATTGCTCAGCGGGAACCAGAACGCCTTGAAGCTCGGCTCAACGCCCTGGCGCTGCATGGCGCGACGAAATTTCAGGTGCGCAAGGCTGATCATCGCCCAGTTGATTACCAGCGCAGCCACCGCAAGGGACATCAGCAGTTCGAGCGCGCCCTGCGGAAACAGGTAGTTCACCGCCACGCAGAGCAGGGTTACCAGGGCCGACACGCCCACCGCTAGCACCGGGACACCCCGGGCATTGATCTTCATCAGGCTGCGCGGCGCATCGCCCTGCTCTGCCAGGCCGTACAGCATGCGGCTGTTGCAATACACGCCGCTGTTGTAGACCGAAAGCGCAGCCGTTAGCACGACGAAGTTCAGCAGATGCGCCGCCGTATCGCTGCCGATCAGCGAAAATATCTGCACGAAGGGGCTGCCGCTGTAGGGGTCGCCCGCGGAGCCCAGCGTCTGCAACAGCGCGTCCCAGGGATACAGCGCCAGCAGCACCGTCAGCGCGCCTATGTAGAAGATCAGAATGCGATAGACGACCTGATTGATCGCCTTGGGAATCACGGTTTTTGGCTCCGCCGCTTCTGCCGCCGTGATGCCGACCAGTTCCAGTCCACCGAAGGAGAACATGATGATCGCCAGCGCCAGCAGCATGCCGCTGAAGCCGTTGGGGAAGAAGCCACCGTGCGTCCACAGGTTGCTGATGCTTGCCTGCTCGCCCCCCTGGCCACTGACCAGCAGGAAAAGCCCGAGCAGGATCATGCCGACAATGGCGGCGACCTTGACGATGGCAAACCAGAACTCGGCCTCACCGAAGGCCTTGACGTCGCTGAGATTGATCAGATTGATCAGCACGAAGAACGCAGCGGCTGTGGCCCAGGCGGGAATATCAGGCCACCAGAACTGTACGTACTTGCCGACCGCCGTCAGCTCGGCCATGCCCACCAGGACGTACAGGACCCAGTAGTTCCAGCCGGAAAGGAACCCCGCATAACCGCCGCCATATTTGTGTGCGAAATGGCTGAACGACCCTGCGACCGGCTCCTCGACGATCATCTCCCCCAGCTGGCGCATGATCAGAAAAGCGATGAAGCCACCGATCGCATAACCCAGGATCATCGACGGGCCGGCACTTCTCAGAACTCCGGCCGAGCCCAGGAACAGTCCCGTTCCGATCGCTCCGCCCAGGGCGATCAGCTGGATATGGCGATTCTTCAGACCACGCTGGAGCGGTCCGGTGTGCAGCGTTTCAGCGGTCATACACCACCTTGTGGATCTTCAGGGCAAGAAAAGCGCCGCTCGTGTCGGCGAGAAAGAAGGCAGCGCACCGGACGTGCTGGAAAGCACCAATCCTGCGCGACGGCGACGTCAGCTGCGCACCCTGGCCAGCGGGAACAGTGTCTTGAAATTGGCAGTGGTTTGCTCAGCCAGCGCCTCGAACGGAACGCCACGCAACTCCGCAACAAACTCGGCGACCTCCCGCACATACTGCGGCAGGTTGGCTTTGCCACGGTGGGGAACCGGCGCCAGATACGGCGAATCGGTTTCGACCAGCAAGCGATCAGCCGGCACTCTGCGAGCCACATCGCGCAGCGCATCGGCATTGCGGAACGTGACGATCCCCGACAGCGAGATATAGAAACCGAGATCAAGCGCAGCCTTGGCCATGTCCCAGTCCTCGGTAAAGCAATGCAATACACCCGCCTGCGGCAGCGCCGCTTCACGCAGCAGATCTAGCGTATCGGCCCGGGCAGCCCGGGTGTGCACGATGACCGGTTTGCCGGTCAGCCTGGCTGCTTCAAGATGCAGCCGGAAGGACTGCTGCTGCATCTGCGCAGCTTCGGGCTCGTAGTGGTAATCCAGACCGGTTTCACCAATGGCAACCACATGCGGGTGCTGGAGCTCGCCAAGCAACCAGTCCAGCACCGGCTGGCTCGTCGGCTCGAGATCCAGAGGATGAACACCGATCGAGCAATCCACGTCGGCATAGCGCTCGGACAGCGATCTGACCACCGCTGCGTTGTCGGCGCTAACGCCGATGCAGAGGAAATGCCCGACACCGCGCGAGCGCGCAGCGTCCAACGCGGCATCCAGTGAACCGTCATGTGCGGTCAGGTCGAGTCGGTCAAGGTGACAGTGGGAATCTACCAGCATGAAATGCACTACTTGCTATCGCGAAAAAGGGGCGATTGTAGAGCAAATGGCCGGTTGTCAGGAAAGGCCAACGAAAACCCTGCCGTCTGGCGAGGGATGGCGTTCAGTGACTCAGAGCGTTACATCGTGTGGGTCGGACGGTCGGATTTGAGCGCACCGGCCAGATAGGTTTCGATCTTGTTGCGTGCAGTACTGTCGCCTTCGTTGAACTGCACGCCAATTCCCGCGGCGCGACTGCCCTGGGCACCCTTTGGGGTGATCCAGACGACCTTGCCGGCGACGGGAATCTTTTCCGGCTCGTCCATCAGGTTGAGCAGCATGAACACTTCGTCGCCAAGCTTGTAGCTCTTGTTGGTCGGGATGAACAGACCACCATGCTTGATGAAGGGCATGAACGCGGCATAGAGCACCGACTTGTCCTTGATGGTCAGGGACAGGATGCCGTTACGCGGACCAAGATTTGCTGGCAGGCTCATGCGGTGTTCCTAACGAAAGTTCCGGTCGATTCTAGCCCGCGCCGGGCAGCGTTGCCCACTGCACCAGCAGCGCTTCGAGAAGCAACACACGGTTGAGGTTGGCTTTGCCTAGCACTTTTTGCCGATGTTCGAGCAGCCAGTCCTGCAGCGCCATCACTTTGTGTTGCGCTGACTTCTGCGCAAGGTACTGCAACACCTTCTGCATATCGGCTGCACCGAGCTCAGCATCATCACCGGCCATCTGATACCGCAGGATCAGATGCGTCCACTCGCAAAACCAGTCGAACAGCAGGATCAGCGGCAGCGCATTCCAGCCCTCAGCCAGCTGACTGGGTGACTGTTGCTGCTTGAGCAGCTTCTTCACGCTGTCGACAACCTGCGCGCGCAAGTCCAGTACTTTCTGCTCATGCAACTTCAAGGCGGCCAGAGGTGACCCCGCCGCCAGTGTCAGTAGCTGCTCACGCAGCTCCGCTGCCAGCTCGGGGAGCTGCCCAGCCAGCCAGTCGAGACTCTGTTGCCGTCCCGGCAGAGGGCAGGCCTGCTGCACGCAACGGCTCTTGATGGTCGGCAACAGGCGACTCGGCTGGTGGCTGATGAGCAGCAGTACCGTATCACCGGAGGGCTCCTCAAGGCTCTTGAGCAATGCGTTGGCCGCATTGAGATTCATCGCCTCAGCGGGCTCCAGCAGTATCACCTTGCGCCCACCCAGCTGCGCAGTCTGGGTGACGAAGCCGACCAGATCACGCACCTGGTCGACCCGTATGGCCTTGTCGACCTCTTCCGGCTCGAGTATGTAATGGTCCGGGTGCGTATGTGCAGCCAACAGCTGACAAGCCTTGCATTCACCACAGGCCGTGGCGTTCACGGGCCGCTGGCAAAGCAGCAGCGCCATCAATTGCTCGGCGAGCTGCCGCTTGCCGATGCCGCCAGGACCGTGCAGCAGGTAAGCGTGAGCATGCTGCGTACGACCTGCCAGCTGCCGCCAGAGCTCCGCCTGCCAGGGGAGGACGTCAGCCATCGAGGCGCCCCATCAGGTCGGGAATCAGGGCCTGTACATCCTGCTGCACGACATTCAATGGCTGCCCTGCATCGATGATTCGATAACGCGACGGCGCAGCCTTGGCGCGCTCCAGATAGGCGCGCCGTACCGATTCGAAGAAGCGGAGGCCTTCCTGTTCGAAGCGATCCAGACGACCGCGCGCCGCAGCACGGGCCAGCCCCACCTCGACCGGCAGATCGAAGATCAAGGTCAGATCAGGTCGCAGCTCGCCCTGCACGAAGACTTCCAGCTGGGCGATCCGCTCGATAGAAAGCCCTCGACCCCCGCCCTGATAGGCATAGGTGGCATCGGTGAAACGATCGCAGAGCACCACCGCCCCGCGCTCCAGTGCCGGACGTATGACCTGCGCGAGATGCTGAGCACGTGCGGCGAAGACCAGCAGCAACTCGGTATCCACCGCCATCGGCTCGTCGGCCGGGGTGAGAAGCAGCTCGCGGATACGCTCGGCCAGCGGCGTCCCGCCGGGCTCACGGGTCAGCACGACATCCACGCCACATGCGCGCAGGCGCTCGGCGAGATATTCACGATTGGTGCTCTTCCCGGCCCCTTCAGGGCCTTCGAGGGTCACGAAGAGTCCTTTCATTGTACGCTTCCGTTGTCCGCCGGTGCCTGCCGTGGCGGCGGGCTGGAGCGGTAGTCGGCGCGGCGCTTGAGCTGATACTCGCGCACCGCACGGTTGTGCTGATTGAGCGTATCGCTGAAAACATGGCTGCCATCGCCACGGGCGACGAAGTAGAGACTGGTGCCATCCGCCGGATTCAGCGCGGCGTGGATCGCCTCGCGCCCGACCATCGCGATCGGGGTCGGCGGCAGGCCGGCATTGGTGTAGGTATTGTAGGGTGTCGGCGTGCGCAGATCGGTGCGGGTGATCCGGCCCTTGTACTTCTCACCCATGCCGTAGATAACGGTTGGGTCGGTCTGCAGCAGCATGCCCCGCGCCAGCCTGCGCACAAAGACGCCGGCAATCTCTCCACGCTCACCGGGCACGCCGGTTTCCTTCTCGATGATCGAGGCCATGATCAGCGCCTGATAGGCGTCCTTGTAAGGCAGGCCTTCGGCGCGCTGCTGCCACTCCTCCTCGAGGACCTGCTCCAGCCGGGCGTAGGCACGGCGCAAGAGGTCTGCATCGGATGTGCCGCGGGTGAAACGATAGGTATCTGGGAAGAAGCGCCCTTCCGGGTGCTGGCCAGATGCACCTATGCGCGACATGATTTCGGCATCAGTCAAACCATCCAGGGTTTGCTCCAGCTTGGGCTGATTTTGCAGGGCGCTACGCAACTGGCGGAAATTCCAGCCCTCGACCAGGGTCAGGCTGTATTGCACCACTTCGCCACGCTGCCAAAGCCCAATCATGTCCCGCGCCGTCATAGTGGGGGACAGGCGATACTCGCCGGTATGCAAGCTCTGCCCGGACAGGTTCAAACGCCAATACAAACGCAACCAGAAGGCATCCTCCAGTACGCCTTCGGCCTCCAATCGCTGAAGCACGCCACTGGGCGTATCGCCCGGACGCACGTCGAGCAGCAGGGCCTCGTCGGGAACGGCCAGAGGCTGCTCGAGCGCAGCATGCTGTTTCCAGGTGAACAGCCCGAGCGCAATCGCCGCCAACAGCAACACTGTCAGCAGCAGAACAAGAATTTTACGGATCACGAATCACTCAACAGGTCGGCGACAACGGACTGCAGTTTACGGGTCAGCGGACCGACGGGCCAGACGCACTCGGCCAAAGCTGTCACGGGCCAGATGCCGTAAAGGCTGTTGCAGAGGAATACCTCATCGGCCTGCACAAGCTCGGCATAGCTGATGTCGTCGATCACGACCGGGAGCCCGTGCTGTGCTGCGCGCGCAATGATCTCCGCACGCATGACCCCAGCGACTCCGCAACGAGTCAGCGGCGCGGTACGCAGTTTGCCGGCTTCCACGATGAACAGATTGCTGAAAACGCCCTCCACCACCCGGCCGGACATATCGCGCATCAACCCTTCCGCGTAGACCGGATCATGCCACTCGGCACGCGCCAACACCTGTTCCAGGCGATTCAGATGCTTGATGCCGGCGAGTCGCGGTTGCTCGGCAAGCCGGGTCTCGCACGGAAATAGCCTGATGCCGGTTTCAGCATGCTGTGGCGGATAAGCTGGAGAGGACGAGCCTAACAGCAGACGCTGCGGCTGACACGGCTGTGGCGTTGCATAACCACGCTGTCCGGCGCCACGCGTGACGATGAGCTTGGCGACGCCCTGCCCCAGTGCCCGGCAGAAGCGCATCAGCTCATTGCGCAGCAGATTTGCATCAACGGGAATGGCAAGGCGCTCACAGCCATCTTGCAGCCGCTGCAGATGGCGTTCAACCAACCGCGCCTGGCCACCTGCGACGCGAATAGTCTCGAACAGCCCATCGCCGTAGGCCAGTCCTCGATCATGAATGGGCAGCCCATCACAGGGCTCCCCGTTCAGCCAGCTCAATGTCACTCGGCGAACCGGCGGAATACCAGCGAACCGTTGGTTCCGCCAAAACCGAACGAGTTGGACACCGCCACTTCGATCGGTCGGGGCTTGGCCTCGTGCGGAACGAAATCGAGGTCGCAGCCTTCATCCGGCTCATGCAGATTGATGGTCGGCGGCGCGACCTGATCACGAATAGCCAGAACACTGAAGATCGCTTCCACCGCACCGGCAGCACCCAGCAGGTGGCCGACCATGGATTTGGTGGAACTGACCGACAGCTCATAGGCGTGATCACCAAATACGCTGCGAATAGCAGCAGCCTCGGCCTTGTCACCTGCGGGAGTCGAGGTGCCGTGTGCATTGATGTAATGCACCTGATCGACATTCAACTGGGAGTCCTTCAGCGCATTGCGGATGCAGCGCGCAGCACCGGCGCCGTCGTCGGGTGGCGAGGTCATGTGGTACGCATCGGCGCTCATGCCGAAACCGATCAGTTCGGCGTAGATGTGCGCCCCCCGGGCCTTGGCATGCTCCAGCTCCTCCAGCACCAGCGCACCGGCACCATCGGAGAGGACGAAACCGTCGCGCCCCTTGTCCCAGGGCCGGCTCGCAGCCGCCGGGTCATCGTTGCGGGTGGACAGTGCGCGTGCTGCCGCAAAGCCTCCGATACCAAGCCCACTGGCAGCCATCTCGGAACCGCCGGCCACCATGACATCCGCCTCGCCATAGGCGATGTTGCGGGCGGCCATGCCAATGCAGTGGGTGCCCGTGGTACAGGCGGTAGCGATCGCATAGTTGGGGCCCTGCAATCCCAGATGGATCGACAGGAAACCAGACACCATGTTGATGATGGAGCCCGGCACGAAGAAGGGAGATATACGCCGCGGACCTTGCTCGATAAGTGCCTTGCAGCTGTTTTCGATATTGGTCAGGCCGCCGATACCGGACCCCATCGCGACGCCGATGCGCTCCCGATTGGCGTCAGTGACCTCCAGCCCGGAATCACGCACCGCCTGGAAACTCGCGGCAAGGCCGTACTGAATGAAGAGGTCGAGCTTGCGTGCCTCTTTTGCCGGCAGATACTGCTCGACATCGAAGCTTTTGATCGACCCGCCAAAACGAGTGGAATAGGCAGAAAGATCCATGTGCTCGATCAGGCCGATACCACTGCGGCCGGCGAGAATTCCCTGCCAGCTGCTTGGCACATCGTTACCCAGTGGCGATAGCATGCCCATCCCGGTGACTACGACGCGTCTACGCGACACAGCGATTACTCCTA
>DAMCQE010000003.1:0-180594 GCA_032105665.1 Pseudomonas sp.
ATGAGGGTGTAAGGGCGACGGTTCCTGCCCGAATGCCATGACACACGCGGCCCGCACGCGCGAAGCGAGCAGGAAGGCAGCGGGAGCGGATGGAGTGAGGGACGGGACAGTCGAAGCGGCGCGGATTCTACGCCCGCCATCCACTGATGTCAGGTCGCAAACGTGCGTCACGACGAGCGGCGGCCACGGTATCGCTGCTGCCGGTGGTTGATCACAGCGCTCTGCCGCTGCCTGACTTCCGTTCGGCATCCCGGCGAAACTTTCCAGGCGAGCGCCAGCCGTACCTACAGAACCCATTTCAGGTCTGGAGTACGTATGGCTTACCCGAAGATTCCCGCTCAGCAGCAGGACCGCCTGCCCGGTCGCGAAACCGAAATGCACCCGCAGGCCGAGTTCATCCGCGACAGCTACAAGGGCAGTGGCAAGCTGGCCGGCAAGGTCGCGCTGATCAGCGGCGGCGACAGTGGCATCGGTCGCGCGGCAGCGGTGCACTTCGCCCGTGAAGGCGCGGACGTCGCGATCATGTATCTCGACGAACACGAGGACGCCGAAAACGCCCAGCGCATGGTGGAAGCCGAAGGCCAGCGCTGCCTGTTGATCGCAGGCGATATCCGCGACAGCCGCCACTGCAACGATGCCGTCGAACAAACCGTGAAGGCCTTCGGCCGGCTGGACGTGCTGGTCAACAATGCCGGCCGCCAGGAGGTGCAGACCCGCCTCGAGGACATCACCGACGAGCAGTGGGAAAAGACCTTCGCCACCAACATCCACGGCTACTTCTATCTCACCCGTGCCGCCCTGCCCCATCTGCAGGCCGGCGCCTCGATCATCAACACCACCTCGATCAACTCCTTTATCGGTCACCCGCTGCTGGTGGACTACACCTCGACCAAGGGCGCCATCGATGGCTTTACCCGAGCGTTGTCACAGCAGCTGATCGAGCGCGAAATCCGCGTCAACCAGATCGCGCCAGGCCCGATCTGGACGCCGCTGCAGCCGCCGTCGCTCGGCAAGCACGACCCGCAGATGCTCGAAGACTTCGGCAGTCAGATGCCCATGGGCCGCTGCGGCCAGCCTTCCGAACTGGGTCCGGCTTATGTCTACCTGGCCTGCGAGGACTCGTCCTATGTCAGTGGCCAGACCATTCATATCAATGGCGGCAAGGTGGTGAACGGCTAGCCGGCGGCGGGAAGCCGCACCAGCGGGTGCGGCCCCAGGCGAAGCATCGGGTAATGAGTCCGCACGGAACCATCGTGCGGCTCGCCGCGCCCAACGATCAGTACCCATGCGTTAACCGCTACCGGTCCAGACGCCCGCCACCGCAGCCTCGCTGCATATGAAAGGTGAAGTCATGACCCAGATTCTTATTGCCGCTTTCGATCGCTATGCCGAAGCAGAGAAAGTGAAAGCCGAACTCGTGAGCGAGGGAGTGTCCAGCGACGACATCCAGATATCGGCATCCTTCAACAGCGACACCGTCGACAGCAGCCGTGTGGAAGTGGTCGGCGAAGAGCCGGGTGAAGACGCAACAGTGGCCGACAAGATCGGCAGTTTCTTTCACAAGGTCTTCGGCGACGGATCGAGCCAGCATGCCGGTCGTTACCCCGAAGCGGCCCGCCGCGGATCGACCATCGTCACCGTAACGCTGGAGGACGACAGCCGGGTTTCCGCAGTCGAGCGTGTCATGGAGCGCAACGGCGCCATCGATATCGACGAGCGCAGCGCCAACTGGGGCGACGACGATGCCACCCCGGTGACAGCCAGCACCGAGACGCTGACCACCGGCTACCCGGACGCCACCTCGATCAGCGTCGATGAGCGCGAACTGGACGGCAGCTCGACACCGGATCGCGGTGCGGATCTCGGCTCGATTCCCGGCCGCGCGGAAAACGAAAAGGCTGCCCGGCGCGACAACACCGCGGGTCGCGTACGCATCATCCCGCGCTAGGGCGACCAGGCGGTTTCGTCTGCCAGCAGCGCCTGCAGTGCCAGCGCATTGCTAACCGCAGCGCCGCTGGCGGTATTGTCGAAGATGCACCAGCACGGCACGCCGGACCGAGCACAAGTCCGCAACTCACCAGCCAGCCGCTCCAGCCATTCGGCCGAGTACGCAGAATGGTAGATGCGTGGCGAACCGTGCAGTCGGTAGTAGCGCATGCCCGACCAGCCGCCCGCCTGCTCTGCTCCTGCAATTGGCGAAGGATCTGCCGCCACCCGTGCGATACGCCAACGCTCGAGCAGCTCACCGGCGTCCAGCCAGCTCGCATGACGCGGTTCGAGTACCAGTGCACCGTCGTAGCGTGCGCGCATGGCAGCGAAGAAGTCCCCCGCCGTTGAAGGATCGAAGGTCAGCGATGGCGGCAATTGCAGCAACAGGCAGCCGAGCTTTTCAGCCAGCTCGGTCGATTCGCCGAGAAAGCGCTCGAGCGCCTCGTCACACTCGCGCAAGCGCAGCTCATGGCTGATCTGCCTGGGCATCTTCACGCAAAAGCGGAAGTCCTCCGGCACGCTCGCCGCCCACTTGCGATAGGTGGCCGGACGATGCGGTCGGTAGAACGAGCTGTTGATCTCGACCACCGATAGCTCTCCGCTGTAGCGCTGCAGGTGCGTGCCTTGCTCAGCGAATGCCGGCCACGCCTCGCGCGGCAGGCTCCAGCCGGCACAGCCGATACCAATCATCTTGCGCACTTCCATCCCCAACACTCCTGCCCATCGTTCCGGCCCGATTACCGCGGTGTGCTTTAAACTTGCGCCCACCTGCCCCACGAAACCCGGTTGACTCATGAAGCAGCGCACCGTCACACCTTTTCAGATATTCATCCTGTTGCTATCGGTCTACGTGATCGGTGCGCTAGTGGCCGATCTGGTGTTCGACCTGCCCGACGACGTATCGACTCTGCTCGGGTATCTGGACAACATCGTGTGCTTCTTTTTCTTCATCGATTTCTGGATGCGCCTGCAGGAAGCCGACGACAAGCTGCGCTTCATGCGCTGGGGCTGGATCGACCTGCTGGCCAGCGTGCCTGCCGGCGGGTTGCAGGCGGCCAAGCTGTTTCGGGCCTTCCAGATTCTGCGGGTGCTGCGGGCGATCAAGTCGTTGCGGCTGATCTGGCGCATCCTGTTCCGCAACCGCGCCGAAGGCATCGTCGCCTCCGCCGCCACGGCAACCATGCTGCTGGTAGCGTTTGGCGCGCTGACCATGCTGCTGGTGGAAGCGCCGAACCCAGAGAGCTCGATCAACACGCCGGAAGAGGCGCTGTGGTGGGCGTTCGTCACCGTGACCACGGTCGGCTACGGCGACTTCTATCCGGTCACCACCCTGGGCCGCATCGTCGCTGTGCTGCTGATGGTGTCCGGAGTCGGTCTGTTCGGCAGCTTCGCCGCCTACATCGGTTCGCTGTTCGTCGCCGACCGCAACGAGGAAGACAACCGCGACCAGCTGGCCGACCGCGAAACCCTGCAGCGACTACTGGTACAGGTGGAATGCCTGACTGAAGAAGTGCGCAGCCTGAAGCTGCAGCTGGGGGACGATCGCCGCGACGATGTCGATGCCGTAAAGCGAGGGGTTTGATTTCGGAGCCCCTGCGTCAACAGACGCAAGGGCTGCCGGCTGCGATCAGTTGGCGAAGTACGCCTGAGCGCGAGCCACTTCCGCTGGTGTCGGCTTGTACACGGTCCACTGATCACCCATGGTCTTCTTGTAGCGAACCTCGTTCTTCTCTACGTCGAACTCGTAGAACGGGTACACCTCGCGCAGGTTGTAGAACGCGGCGGGTGCGAAGAAAAGGATGTCGGCGACCAGATAGCCGCTGTTGAATTTCAACGGGATCAGACCATACATAGGCTCCATCCCCGGCTTCTCGGCGCGGAAGCGGTACTGGCCGAAGCTGGTGGCCTTGTAGGTCTTGCTGACGGGGTTCTTCAGCACTAGCGGCGCGTCCTGGTTGATCTTGATTGCCAGGTCCGGATCGGTGGAGCGCAGCGAAGTGGTGGCGGTGCAGGCCGAAAGCAGTGTGGCAGCAACGGCTACGGCAAGAATGTGTTTGGCGTTCATCTGTAATTCCCTGTTGTCCATCAAAAATCGATAGCTCTCATCCAGCCGGCTCGACCGGGCTGTTTGCCATCCATTGCGGCGCGCACTATAGGACATCGATGAATAATGGCCAACCGCCACCCTTACGGACAATTTGCTTTCTTGATTGCAGTCAGGCGCAAGAGAAAAGCCGGCGCTGGCCTCTATAATCCCCAGCCGGCCATGCGCGCCGCCGAGCAAACGAGCGCAACGCGAGTCGTACAAAGAAGACTGATCAGCAAAGGTGTCGATCATGGCCAAGACCGGGGGCAAGCAGTTCAAATCCATCAGGCTCGAACGTCTGGCGCGCTTCCTCGACTGGGCAACGGCGCGATATCCGGAATTCACCGCGAAGAAGCATCACCAGGAAAAGTGGTTCACCCCGTACGTCGGCTATCCCATCGTCGGATTGGCTCGCGCGGCCAAAGCGTTCTGGTTGGGGCTGCATGGGCGGGCGGTGGATGAACTGCTGGCGGCACCTGCTGCAGACGAGTTGCTCGATCGGGTCGTCAGTCGTGATCTCGGCGAGATCCATTGCAGCGTGGATGTGTTCGGCAGCGAGAAGACCTTCAGCCTGGGCTCGCCGGTCCATCTGCTGGAGCCGGACTGGGCGCTGCGTCTGGACGATAGCCCGCGGCGCGACGATTTCGCCGACAACCTGAAACAGGCCGTACAGCGTTATGTGCGCAATCGGCTGCAGGTGCTCGAACGGCCCTTCGCCGAAATGGACGAGGACGAGCGGCAGCGGTGCCTAGCGCGCATCCGCCCGGAACTGCCACGGGTTGATGAATTTCCGCCGCATGCCATCGCCACCCTCAACGAGATTCGCCATGAGCTGCGCTACGTGGTGGCCTTGCAGCGCGGCAATCTCACCCTCGAATTGCCGCGGCGGGTTCCTTCCGGCCAGGATCATCTGCTCAGCGTGGCGGAAGTCGAGGCTTGGAAGCGCCAGGATCGCGACGAGCTGCAGTCCACCTTCGAGCGCATGCTCGAGCTCGCCGGCGATTTCGACCTGCAACTGCTCGGGCACAAGCGTCTTACCGAGCTCATCGCCCTGGAACCCGGCCGCATGCGCAAGGCGATTCGCGCCGCCCGCCGCGAGCACGAGGAAAAGATGGCGTTTGCCGTGCTGCTGGAGAACAACCCGCGCTTCGTCCACTACCACAAGCTCTACCCGGCCCGGCGCCTGACGCGACGCTGGACCGCCCTGCTCGGCCCGACCAACAGCGGCAAGACGCACCGTTCCATCGAAGCGATGGCAGCGGCCAAGCGCGCCATCTATCTGTCGCCGCTGCGCCTGATGGCACTGGAGAATCAGGAGCGCATCGAGTCGATGGGTGTGCCCTGCTCGCTGGTCACCGGCGAGGAAGAAATCATCCGCGAAGGCGCCACACACTTCTGCTGCACCGTGGAGGAGTTCGCGCGTTTCCGCCATCAGCATTGGGATGTGGTGGTGGTCGACGAGGTACAGATGATGGCCGACTCGCAACGTGGCTGGGCCTGGGTCGATGCACTGGTCAGCGCCTATACGCCGCAACTGATGATGACCGGGCCAGCGCTGATCGAACCCTCCTTGCGCACGCTTTGCGATCTGTGCGAGGACAAGCTGGTTGTGCAGCGCACCAAGCGCCTGTCCCCGGTTGAAGTCGCCCGCCACGCCACGACGCTGGAACGGCTGGAACCCGGCTCGCTGCTGGTGGCGTTCAGCCGCAAGCTGGTGCTGGAGCTCAAGGGCATGCTCGAAAGCGCCGGCAAAAGCGTCTCGGTGGTCTACGGTGCGCTCTCGCCCGAGGTCCGACGCGAGCAGGCCCGGCGCTTCCGCGAGGGCGAGGCGGACATCATGGTCGCTACCGATGCGGTCGGCATGGGCCTCAACCTGCCGGCGCACACGCTGTGTTTCTATACCGATGAGAAATTCGACGGCATCCAGAATCGCCAGCTCAAGGTGCAGGAGGTCAAGCAGATCGGTGGCCGCGCGGGCCGTTTCGGCCACCACGACAGCGGCGAAATCACCGCGCTGGACCCGCAGACGCTCAAGTCCATCCGCCGCCTGTTCAACAGTCCGGACGCGCCTGTGGACCTCAGCCAGTTCCAGGTGCGCCCATCCATCGATCACCTGTCCGCCATCTCCGAGCTGATGGGCGAGCCGAGCCTGCTGCGGTCCTGGCTGACCTTCAACCGCAACATCAATTACGGCGAAGCGTTCATCTCGGTGCTGCCGGACGAACTGGCCGAGTGGATCGAGCTGATCGACGACCCGAAGATTCCGCTCTGGCTGCGCTGGACGTTCGCCTGCACGCCGATCCGCGGCGGTTTCGACAGCCCGGCCAGCCAGCATGCCCAGCGCTGGATCAAACGCGTCGCCGAAGGCCACGCCATTCCGATGCCCAAGCTGCTGCTCGGCAGCGACCTGGCCAGCTTGGAAAGCACGCTGCATGTGGTGGAAACCTACCTGCACCTGGCCCGCAGCCTCCCCGAGCATTTTCCCGAACACGACGATGGCGAGGAGGCCCGCAAGCTGCTCAACGATGCCATCACCCGCGAACTGTCGCGCCAGCGCAAACCACGGGCGGCGAAGCGCGGTGGCGGGCGCAAGGCAGGCCGGCGGCGCTGAGTTTCGCCGACACGCGAGGTAGGCGCGCGCGCGTCGCTATAATCGCCGCTTTGCCGCCAAGCGCGAGCCCCGCATGCCGATCAACTACGCCCGTCGCCTGACCGATCGCCGACGCTCCACCCGCAGCAACCGCCAGCTCGGACTCTGCCTGGCCTTCGTCGCCGGCGCGGCGAACGCCGGGGGCTTTCTGGCCGTGCAGCAATACACCTCGCACATGACCGGCATCGTCTCGGCGATGGCCGACAACCTCGCCCTCGGCGCCACCGATCTGGCGCTGGCTGGCTTCGGCGCACTGCTCTCGTTCGTCCTGGGCGCCATGTGCTCGACGCTGATGATCAACTTTTCGCGACGGCGCCGACTGCACAGCCAGTACGCCCTGCCGCTGGCGCTGGAAGCCGTGCTGTTGCTGCTGTTCGGTATCCTCGGCGCGCAGCTGATGTCGGTTCCGGGCTTCTTCGTGCCGCTGACGGTGGTGCTGCTGTGCTTCATCATGGGCCTGCAGAACGCGATCATCACCAAGCTTTCCAACGCCGAGGTGCGCACCACGCACATCACCGGAATGGTGACCGACATCGGCATCGAACTGGGGCGGTTGATCTATTTCAACCGCAATCGCGATGGTGAACTGCCGCCGGTGCGGGCCAATCGCGAACGTCTGCGCATCAATGCGTTACTGGTCGGCAGCTTCTTTATCGGCGGCCTGAGCGGCGCACTGGGCTTCAAGCACTTCGGCTTTCTCTCCACCGTACCGCTGGCCGCTCTGCTGCTGACTCTGGCGCTGGTGCCGATGGCCGACGACTTGCGGCTAGGCTGGCGCCTCTGGCGTCGGCGGCGCTGAATCACCGCCCCAGCGAATCGGCGCTGACCGCAGCAGCACCCGTTGGTTCCGTGACCAGCCTGAAAAATGTTCGATTTTTTACTTTGACAGCGGCTTTCTTTGCCTCTAAGTTTTCGTTTCCGAACAATTCCGAACCAACGCAGTGCTCGGAATAAAACAAAAACAAACGAACGAGGCTCCGCGCATGAGTACGCCCATCGTCCCGACGCTCAAGGGACAATGCATCGCCGAATTTCTCGGCACTGCCCTTCTCATCTTCTTCGGTACCGGCTGCGTCGCAGCGCTCAAGCTCGGCGGCGCCGACCTGGGGCTGTGGGAAATCAGCATCATCTGGGGTATCGGCGTTTCGATGGCGGTGTACCTTGCCGCTGGCGTTTCCGGTGCCCATCTGAACCCGGCCGTCACCATCGCACTATGGCTGTTCGGCACCTTCGAGCGGCACCGGGTGCCGGCCTACATCCTGGCGCAGGTGGCCGGCGCCTTCTGTTCCGCGGCATTGGTCTACGGGTTGTACAGCAGCCTGTTTTTCGATTTCGAACAGGCCCAGCAGATGGTTCGCGGAAGCGTCGAGAGTCTCGAGCTCGCGTCGATCTTCTCCACCTATCCGCACGCCTCGTTGTCGTTCGGTCAGGCGTTCCTTGTCGAAGTGGTGATTACGGCCATTCTGCTGGCAATGATCATGGCCATCACCGATGACGGCAATGGCCTGCCCAGCGGCCCGCTCGCCCCTTTGCTGATCGGCCTGCTGATCGCCGTGATCGGTGGTGCGATGGGACCGCTGACCGGCTTTGCGATGAATCCCGCTCGGGATTTCGGGCCTAAGCTGATGACCTTCCTGGCCGGTTGGGGTGACGTGGCCTTCACCGGTGGGCGAGACATCCCGTATTTCCTGGTTCCGATCTTCGCCCCGATTCTCGGCGCCTGCCTCGGCGCTGCAGGTTACAAGGCACTCATCTGCCGGCACCTGCCAGGGGTTGGCTCGGCCGCCTGTGATGCACCAAAACCCAAGGAAAAGGCCACTGCCGAAATGGGCTCCGCGCAGCCCGATGTCAGCAAAGTTCGCTAAGGAAACGTCGCCATGAGCAACCAGAACAAGCAATTCATCGTCGCCCTCGACCAGGGCACCACCAGCTCCCGCGCCATCGTGCTGGACCGCAACGCCAACGTGGTGACCATCGCCCAGCGCGAGTTCGCGCAGATCTACCCGCAACCGAGCTGGGTCGAGCATGACCCCATGGAAATCTGGGCGACCCAGAGCGGCGTGTTCGTCGAAGCCCTGGCCCAGGCCGGCATCACCAACGAGCAGGTGGCCGCCATCGGCATCACCAACCAGCGCGAGACCGCCATCGTCTGGGACAAGATAACCGGCCGTCCGATCTACAACGCCATCGTCTGGCAGAGCCGCCAGAGCACGCCGATCTGCGACCAGCTCAAGCGCGACGGCATGGAAGATCACATCCGCAAGACTACCGGCCTGGTGATCGACCCCTACTTCTCCGGTACCAAGATCAAGTGGATTCTCGACCACGTCGAGGGCAGCCGTGAGCGCGCCCGCCGCGGCGAACTGCTGTTCGGCACCGTCGATTGCTGGCTGATCTGGAAGATGACCCAAGGCAAGGCCCACGTCACCGACTACACCAACGCCTCACGCACCATGCTGTTCGACATCCACAAGCTGGACTGGGACCCGGTGATGCTGGAAACCCTGGATATCCCACGCGAGATGCTGCCGGATGTGCGCTCGTCCTCCGAGGTTTATGGTCACGCCTACCTTGGCTCCGGCCAGAGCACCGGCATCCCCATCGCCGGTATCGCCGGGGACCAGCAAGCCGCTCTGTTCGGCCAGATGTGCGTCGAGCCAGGCCAGGCGAAGAACACCTACGGTACCGGCTGTTTCCTGCTGATGAACACCGGCACCAAGGCGGTGCAATCCGAACATGGCCTGCTGACGACCATCGCCTGCGGACCGCGTGGCGAAGTGAACTACGCACTGGAAGGCGCCATCTTCAATGGTGGCTCCACCGTGCAGTGGCTGCGTGACGAGCTGAAGGTGCTCAACGAGTCGCTGGATTCGGAATACTTCGCCACCAAGGTGCCGGACAGCAACGGCATCTACCTGGTGCCGGCGTTCACCGGCCTTGGCGCGCCCTATTGGGACCCGCGTGCCCGTGGCGCACTGTTTGGCCTGACCCGCGGGGTCAAGGTTGATCACCTGATCCGAGCAGCATTGGAATCCATCGCCTACCAGACTCGCGACGTGCTCGATGCCATGCAGCAGGACGCCGGCGAGCGCCTGCGCGCCCTGCGCGTGGACGGCGGCGCGGTAGCCAACAACTTCCTCATGCAGTTCCAGGCCGATATGCTCGGTACTCAGGTTGAACGCCCGCAGATGAAGGAAACCACGGCGCTCGGCGCGGCCTACCTGGCCGGACTGGCGACCGGTTTCTGGAGCGACCTCGACGAGTTGCGCAGCAAGAGCAGCATCGAGCGGGTGTTCGAACCGGCGTGCGGAAGTGAACAGCGCGAAGCGCTCTATCGCGGCTGGCAGAAGGCGGTCGACCGTACGCGCAACTGGGCCGAAGACTGATCTGACGAACAACAGGCCTGCCTCTGGAGGTTTCGGAGGCAGGCCTGGCATGTGCGAATTCGAACAGGCAGCGCTTTAATCGAACGCCAGACTACGGCATGCTTCCCGCACAACAGCGAACAAGGAAGCCTCATGAGCCTGGCGCCCCGACAGCAGAACATTCTGGAACTCGTGCGCGAGCGCGGCTACGTGAGCATCGACGAGCTGGCACGGCACTTCGCCGTCACGCCGCAAACCATCCGCCGCGACATCAACCAGCTCGGCGACGCCGGCCTGCTGCGGCGCTACCACGGCGGCGCGGCCTACGATTCCAGCGTGCAGAACACCGCCTACAGCCAGCGCGCGCACCAGATGCGCGACGAGAAACTGCGTATCGCTGCCGCCATGGCCGCGCGCATCCCCGACCAGGCTTCGCTGTTCATCAATATCGGCACCACCACCGAGGCGATCGCCCGCGCCCTGCTCAACCACCGTGACCTGAAGATCATCACCAATGATCTGCACGTGGCGAGCATTCTCAGCACCAAGGAAGACTTCGATGTGCTGATCGCCGGCGGCAACGTGCGCAGCGACGGCGGCGTGGTGGGCCAGGCCACCGCCGATTTCATCAGCCAGTTCAAGGTCGATTTCGCCCTGATCGGCATCAGCGGCATCGACGAGGACGGCACCCTGCTCGACTTCGATTATCAGGAAGTGCGCGTCTCCCAGGCGATCATCCATAACTCGCGCAAGGTCTTCCTCGCCGCGGACTCCAGCAAATTCGGCCGCAGCGCCATGACGCGGCTGGGCTCGCTGGAACAGATCGACTGCCTGTTCACCGACTCGGCACCTTCCGAGGTGTTTGCCGAGCTGCTGGCCCGCCACAAGGTGCAGCTGGAGATAGCCGAGTAGTTGGGCGGCAGTTCGTTTCGCAGACAACACCGCTCCGATAGTTAAGACAGGACGCTCGTAACGAATTCGAGCCCTGCGGGCAGGCGAAATGTGTCGGCGGCCGGGACGACACCAGCACAACAGTCGAAACAGTCGAAACAGCGGTAATCAATCAGAAACCCAGCGTTCGAATATTTTCTTTTTTATCTATTTTCGAACATTTTTTCTTTCGCACGGATTCTTTTGCGAATAGCATGTTCAAAACCGAACATGACCTTTCGTTTTCGAGGAGAAGCCCGTGCCCCATTCCGCCCAGCCCGTCTCCGAGCTCTATGACGTCGCCGTGATCGGCGGCGGTATCAATGGCGTCGGTATCGCTGCCGATGCAGCTGGTCGCGGGCTGTCGGTGTTCCTTTGCGAACGCGACGATCTGGCCAGCCATACGTCGTCGGCCAGCAGCAAGCTCATTCACGGAGGCCTGCGCTATCTGGAGCACTACGAATTCCGCCTCGTCCGCGAGGCGCTGGCCGAGCGTGAAGTGCTGCTGGCCAAGGCGCCGCATATCGTCAAGCCGATGCGCTTCGTGCTGCCCCACCGTCCTCACCTGCGCCCGGCGTGGATGATCCGCGCCGGCCTGTTCCTCTACGACAACCTGGGCATGCGCAAGAAGCTGCCAGCTTCGCGGGGCCTGCGCTTCGACAAGGAGAGTCCACTGAAGCCAGCCATCACCCGCGGCTTCGAATACTCCGACTGCTGGGTCGACGACGCGCGGCTGGTGGTGCTCAACGCCATGGCGGCGCGGGAGAAAGGCGCGCATATCCATACCCGCACCCAATGCCTGAGCGCCAGGCGTGCTGGCGGCATCTGGCATGTCGAGCTGCAGCGCGAGGACGGCAGCCGCTTCTCACTAAAGGCCAAGGCACTGGTCAATGCGGCCGGTCCCTGGGTCGCACAGTTCATCGGCGAAAACCTGCAGCAGCGCTCACCCTATGGCATACGCCTGATTCAGGGCAGCCACATCATCGTGCCCAAGCTGTATGAAGGTGAGCAGGCCTACATCATGCAGAACGAGGATCGGCGTATCGTCTTCGCCATCCCCTATCTGGACCGTTACACCATGATCGGCACCACCGATCGCGAGTACCGTGGCGACCCGGCCAAGGTGAGCATCAGCGAGGAAGAGATCGCCTACGTATTGGGCGTGGCCAACACGCACTTTCGCAAGCAACTCGAGCCCAGGGACATCGTGCACACCTTCGCCGGCGTCCGGCCGCTATGCGACGACGAATCGGATAACCCGTCCGCGGTTACCCGCGACTACACCCTGTCGCTGGCGGCGGAAGAAAAGCAGGCACCGCTGCTTTCGGTGTTCGGCGGCAAGCTGACCACCTACCGCAAGCTCGCCGAGTCGGCGATGGCGCAGCTCAAGCCGTTCTTCCCGGCTATGGGTGAAAGCTGGACGGCGCAGGCGGCACTGCCTGGCGGTGAAGGCATGAGCACGGCCGATGCACTCACCGAAGAGCTGGTGGCCAAGGTACAGGGGCTGAAACTGCCGCTGGCCAAGCGCTGGGCAACCCTCTACGGCAATCGGGTATGGCGCATGCTGGGCGAAGCGCGCTCGCTCGATGCACTGGGCGAAGACCTCGGCCAGCAGCTGTATGCGCAGGAAGTCGACTACCTGCGGCGCGAAGAGTGGGCAACCCAGGTGGATGACATCCTCTGGCGCCGCACCAAACTCGGGCTGGCCTTCAGCGAGCCGGAAAAGGCTCACCTGCAGCGTTACCTGACAGAGCGCCCGGTCAGCGAAACCACGCGCAGCAGCGACGCAGCCTGAGGCAGCCGCTCAGCCCTGCGCCGCGAGCTGCTGATTGATACGGGCGACGCTGGCGGCGATGCGTTGCTCGACATCCTGCATCTGCTCGTTCTGTTGCAGCAGCGGCACGCAGAGATTCAGTGCGGTCAGCACCAGCAGCTTGTCGCCCGTGGCGTTGGGAAACTGCCGCTGGCTGTCGGCCAGATGCTGCTGCAGCAAGGCCGCCGCCTCCTGCAGCAGAGCGTCCTGGCTGGGCGGCGCGCGGAACGAGTATTCGCGGCCGAATACCCTGAGCACCTGAACGCCATCCGCCGTCATGCGGCGCTACTGCCAGCTGCACGTTCCACCAGCGCCTGCAGCCGCGCCAGGGTAGCGCCCTGCCTGTCTTCCTGCTCCAGCGCAGCCAGTTGCAGATTGTCGTTTTCCTCACGCGCCTGCTGCAGCTGCTGCTCGAGCAAGACACAATGCTCGCTCAGGTTCTGGTTGCGTTGCAGCAGATCGTTGATGACGTTTTCAAGTTGCGCAAGAGTGCTATCAAGCATGGAGCGTTTTCCGGGTCCGATGAAAAAGCGCGCGAGAGTACCCGAAAGGAAGGCCGCCGGGGGCCTTCATTAAGCCTTCAATGCCACGCGGTCCGGTCGCCAATGCCACCGGTTTGCGGTAGCCTCGGCAGCCTATTTGAAGAGGAGAGTCCCCATGGCACGCGCTACCGCCCGCCACATCCTGGTTTCCACCGAAGCCAAGTGCAACGAACTGAAAGCCGCTATCGAAGGCGGTGCCGACTTCGCCGAGGTCGCCAAGGAAAACTCCAGCTGCCCTTCCAGCCGTCAGGGCGGCGACCTGGGTTCGTTCGGCCCGGGTCAGATGGTCAAGGAATTCGACACCGTCGTATTCAGCGCCCCGCTCAATCAGGTGCAAGGCCCGGTTAAGACCCAGTTCGGCTATCACCTGCTGGAAGTGACCAGCCGTCAGGACTGATTACCCCCAATTCCCGCCCCTCATGGGCGGGGATGCCCTTGCGCCGGACAGGCGCCCTCCGCCAGCATTGCCCTCCCCCGATTCACGCCAACCTGATCACGCCTCGAGACGGAAACGCCCGGTCAATGCCTTTAGGCCTTTCATGCTCTGCATGATGGTATTGCCCGACGCAGCCGTGTCGTGGGTAACCCCGGCAGCCTGATCGGCGACCTGGGCGATGCGCGTCAGCGACTGGTTCATGTCCTCGGCCACCTGCGACTGCTCCTCGGCCGCCGTAGCGATCTGATTGGTCATGCCGCGGATGGTCTGCACCGCGCCGACGATCTGCCCCAGCGCATGCTGCGCCGCTTCGATCTGGGTGAGCGTCACCGAGCTGCTCTGACGCGACGCATCCATGGCCGTACCCGCGCGAGTGGCCTGGCTCTGCAAGCGCTCGACCAGCACGCTTACCTCCTTGGCCGAGCTCTGCGTGCGGCTGGCCAGGCTGCGGACTTCGTCGGCAACCACCGCGAAACCGCGGCCCTGCTCGCCAGCACGCGCCGCCTCGATGGCCGCATTCAGCGCCAGCAGGTTGGTCTGCTCGGCGATCCCGCTGATCACGTTCAGCACCTTGCCGATCTCGTGACTGTCCTGCACCAGCTGCTGCATCACATCGGACAGGCTGTCGACATGACCGCTCAAGGTGCGGATGGCGCCGACCGACTCATTCATCACCGCGCTGCCTGAGTTGGTCTCCTGCTCAGCGACATCTGCGGCATTGGCGGCCTCGACCGTGCTGCGCGCGACTTCCTGGGAGGTGGCGAGCATTTCGTTCATGGCGGTGGCGACCTGATCGATCTCGGCTTGCTGCCCCTCGACGTTGCGCGCGCTGTCCCCGGCCAGATTCGCCATGCGCACGCATTGGCCATCGGCTTCGTCAGCGGCCAGACGCACACCGCGGATCATCTCTCCAACCTGCCCCAGCAGGCGGTTGTACGCCAGGGTGATCATGCCCATCTCGTCATCGGCGTGCCGCACCTGCAGCGGCGCGGAAAAGTCGCCCTGGCTGACCCTCTCCAGACGCCCCCGCAGCTCGTCGATCTGCAGCATCAGCCAGTTCATGCCGGCGACCCGTCCCAGCACGACCATCAGCAGGATGCACAGGGTCGAGCCCAGGGCGACCCAGAGCTGCTGCGACGCGCTGCGGTTGGCTTCAGCGGAAATCAGCAGTACCACTTCATTGGAAGCGGCAAGGATGTCGTTTGAGTCGGTGGCAATGGCGTTCACGTCAGCGCTCTGACCTGCGGCCAGTGCCTGTATGGCGGGCCGATAACGCTGCCAGATCTGATCGACGCGCTGCAGGTGCGGTTGTGCACTGGTCAGCTCCACCGGTGCGATGCCCTGGGCACGGTCGCCGTTGAGCAGCAGCCGATGCGACTGCTCGAAGCGTTGGATGGTCTTGTCGACGGCGGTCTTGTCACCGACGCCCTGCGCCGCCAGCAGCGCTTCCTTCATCATCTTCTGGCTGAGCATGCGCTGGGCTCCGGCCATGTCGATCTGGCTGGCGTCCTTGGCGGACATGAACAGCACAGCGGCAGTCAGAGCCGCACACAGGAAGATCAGGCTGTAGGAGAAGAAGAACTGATGGTTGATGGTGCGCAGACCCAGTCCGCGCAAAAGGGACTGAATGACGTTCGCCAAGGTGCTGGTCATGGGGGTATCCACTACAGGGAGAGAAAGCGATGCCAGCGTCGAATGGCGTCGCAGCTAACACTGTTCTCGGCGGCGCCAGGGGCAACTTGATACCGTTTATCAACTATCTGCAAGCCGCGCCATTGCTGGCTTTGCGCGCCTTTTTTGGCGCTCACGCAGCGCAGCCCCATGTACTGACGCAGATCAACGAAACGGCACTTGCGCACCTGTTTTTTTTGGCCCGGTCGCAACGCAACGTCTATGGTCAGGTGTGCGGGGTAACTCGCATAAAACACAGATCAATCGAGGGTCTGCGCATGTTTCACGTATCGCGCCGAGGCGAAAACCGCATCGATATCGACTTCTCCGGCAAATTGGACAGTCAGGCCATGCGCGCTGCGCTGGATGACCTGCTGTTCAAATCCGAAGGCATCAGCCATGGCCGCATGCTCTATCGCATCGGCGACTTCGACCTGCCTACACTCGGCGCCGTCGGCGTGGAGCTGTCACGGCTTCCGCACCTGTTCCGTTTCATACGCCGTTTCGACCGCTGCGCGGTAGTCGCCGGCAAGGAATGGCTGCGCAAGGCCAGCGAGGTGGAAGGTGCGCTGATCCCCGGGCTGACCATCAAGGCCTTCGACCTGCACCAGGAAGCCGAAGCCAGCGCCTGGCTGGAGCACGGCTGAGGGGCCACGCCAGGCCGACAATTACCCGACCTGCGGGAGCGAATGGTCTGTCCTGGGTTGCTGTCGAATATGGACACCAACAGTCAGGAGAACGGACATGGGACTTTTCGATACGATCAAGGCCAAGCTCGGCCTGGGTGATGCTTCCAACGAGGCGCAACACAAGGCTGATGCACCACCAGCCGACGCCACCCGCTCGAGCGCCGAGGGCATCACGCTAGGAGAAAGGCCCACCGCCACCGACAACGCGACTATCGCGCCGCACCAGGACTTGAATCAGTCATCAGCCACGGCGAGTGGCGTGGATGTGGTGGCGCAACTGGAAGCCAAGGCGGCGGCGCACCCGGAAGCGCTGAACTGGCGCACCTCGATCGTCGATCTGCTGAAGTTGCTCGGGCTGGACAGCAGCCTGGAAGCACGCCGGGAGCTTGCTACGGAACTAGGCTGCCCGCCGGCAGAGATGGCGGACTCGGCGCAGATGAACATGTGGCTGCACCGGGCGGTGATGAAGAAGCTTGCCGAAAATGGCGGCAGGATTCCGCCGGAATTGCTGCACTAGATGTGTGAAGGGCCTTCCGAGGAAGGCCCTTGCTTACGGCTTATGAATTGCGGACCTGCTCGTCCGCGAGGAAATCTTCCTCCAACAGCGCGTCACGCTCGGCCACCGCGCCATCAATCATCTGCGGCTGGGCTCCGGAGCGCTTGCTACGCAACTTGCCGAACTGGTGAGCGAGCGCATTGTTCAGCTTGTCCACCGCGCCGTCGATCGCCAACTCCAGCGATTCGGCCTTGTGGGTGACGGAGATCGGCTGCAGCCCCTTCGGCCGCGCTTCGATCTGGCAGCGCTTGTCATGGGCGCCGGCCTTGTCACCGTTTTCGTCGTTGAGGTGCACGACGACGCGCGTCAGCTCGTCGTCGAACCGGTCCAGCCTGCTTGCGACACTGGCACTGACCCAATCAGCCAGACGGGCACTGCCTTCGATGTGGTTATCGCTGTGAACCTGGATTTGCATAAGTCGTCCTTACTTCCGCTTATGAGCACCACCGTTTCCGGTGGCTTGGTGATAGCTATGCCACCGTTTCACTTATTAAGCAACGGGCAAAATGCCGCCGACGCAGTCCTTCCCGTCAGCACTTTTCGCTTTGCTATCCGAAACTTAGCCGGTTCGCCGGCGTTCCTGCCGCAAACGGTACAGATTCGTGCGCTGGCAATTGCGAAGCGAATTGTGTGTGCAGGAACGAAGAACCGCACGCTCACTCGGCGCGCTCAAGGCATGCGTCGGACGATGGACATCCGACGCATGAAAAGACGCTTCGGGCAGTGCTAGGCGGCCTTCTGGAACAGCTCGCGGCCGTGATCGAGATGCTGATCGACCAGCCACTTGCCATGTGCGATGGACAGTCGCTGGGCCTTTTCCAGCTCGTCCATGAACGCATGCTCGAGCGGTAGCGGCATACGGCGAGTCACGTGCCCGGCGGGATCGGTAATCCGGCAACCGCCAGCCCAGGGTGTCGGAGTACCGGGATATTCCATCACCTCGGCGGTGATGAGGTGGTCGCGGTGGGTGCATTGCATCATGGTCATGATCGTTACCTCGCTTCTATGCGGGCAGCCATCAGATCACGCAGGTTGGCTCAGGCTGATGGGCCGCCGATTGTTCCCCCCCTGATGAACAGGGCCGTTTCGCCGGCCCCAGCGCGTCAGAACGGTATAGCACAGGCTGCCCGACTCGGGCCTGGCAGTGCACGGTCGACTGACGAACGCGCAACGCCTCAGCCATCCAGCGAAGGGCCGATCAGCTCGGCCAGCTGTCGATACACGCCGGGCGCCGCCACCAGATAGGGGTTACCCCTGAGCAGCCCATCGTTGCGGAAGAAATCGTTGCGCAGCCCGCCCGCCTCGGCCACCAGCACCAGCCCGGCCAGGCAATCCCAGCTCTTGAGTTCGGTCTCGTAATAACCGATCAGTCGCCCTGCGGCGACGTAAGCCGTCATCAGCGCGCCGGAGCCATTGCGGATGAACATGCCGCCTTCGGCCAGCAGCTTTTCCAGAAACGGAATGAAATGCTCCTTGCCGCGCGGGTGAAAGGTGCCCGCGCCGGTCAGGCCATCACGCACATGGCTGGCGGCGCTGGCCGTGATAGGCGTCTCGTTGACATAGGCGCCGCGGCCGAGACAGCCATGGAAGAGTTCGTCATGGTTGGGGTCGGCGATCGCGCCGATGTGGGGTTCCCCGTCGATCAGCAGCCCGATGGAAACACACCAGTTGTGCAGACCGTTGACGAAACAGGCAGTGCCGTCGATGGGATCGATCACCCACACGCAGCGGGCCTTGAGGTCGGCCGAGCCGCTTTCCTCGCCGAGAAAGCCGTCCCACGGGAAGCGCTCGGCCAGGCGTGCGCGAATGAAGTCTTCGATGTTTTTGTCGGCGATGCTGACCACATCCTGCCGGTCGTTGCCCTTGTGCTCGACATCCAGCGTCTCGCGTTGCCGATAGAAATCCATGCCCAGCTGCGCGGCTTCCAGTGCGAGGCTCCTGGCGCAGGCGTAGCGGGCATCGATATCGAGGTCTTGCTGGGTCGACTCGCTCATGATCGGTTCCTGAAACAAAAGCGGCATTCTAGTGGACTGTTTGGTGAGTTGGTTGAGGCACGTTCGGATGATCAGGGCTCCGAGACAAGGCGCTGCGACGAGTCATAGCGGAGCTATGGCAAGGAGCAGCAACGCGGTATCGGGGCCATGGGCGCCGAAATTGACCAACTGAACCTGCCAAACAGGCCACTCGACATGCGCCTGTTGCACGAGCGATGCCGGGAATCGACTGGGCAAGACGATGAATGACTTCGGTCCATCCAGGGCGCCCCAAAGCCCAATTTCCCCACGCCACTCGCCGGAACACCCCGTTCAATACGGACGCGACGAATCGATACACGTGCGGTCCTAACCTGCGAGCCACGGCTCATCATTCACGCAGACAGGAGATTCCCATGGGCTTGTTCAACTCGATACTGGAAAAGATCGGCCTCGGCCAGGCACATGCCGCACCCGACAGCACAGCGCCCACCACACCACCTGAGGCCTCCACAGGCGGTGCCGGCGCACCCACGGGCCCTGCAGTGGACCAAGTGGACGTCGCGGCCAAGCTCGACGGCATGGCGCAGAATCACCCGGAGAAACTCAACTGGCGCACGTCCATCGTCGACCTGCTGAAGTTGCTCGGTCTGGACAGCAGCCTCACCGCGCGCAAGGAACTGGCTACCGAGCTGGGTTGCCCGGCTGACAAGATGGGGGATTCGGCGCAGATGAACATGTGGTTGCACAAGGCGGTGCTGAACAAACTGGCCGAGAATGGCGGCAACGTACCAGCCGATCTGCTGGACTGATCTGCCTCGAGGGGCGACAGGCGAGCTGCAGCGATTGCGGCAGCTCGCGCTGGTGATCAATGCTCGTGCATGCGCACGTTCAGCTCGTCGACAATCGGCGCCCACTCCGCATCCTCGACCCACTCATCGCGCAGCAGCGCGCGCTGCGACTCGTTCCAGACCGGCGCATCGGCCAGCCGAACGTCTTCCGGCAGGTGCCCATGCTTGCCGATGAATGCATCGATACTCGCCGGGTCTGACGCCAGACCCAGCTGCTCGAACAGAGTACCGAGGTCTTTGTTGGGTAGTTCCATGATGTTCTCCTTAGGCTCGTCAACAGGCTGAAAGGCGCGTCGCGCGTTCCGCTACTTGCCTATTCAGAGACTCTGCGGCTGACTACAGTTCCGCCTGGATCGATGAGGACTGCATGGACATCCTGCTCTGCGGCAGCTTCGACGATAACGAGCGCGACGCCTGGCTCGCAGAGCTGCAGCGCGCCTTGCCGCAAGCCCGCTGGCACCTGTCCGCGACGGCGGAGAACGCCGGGCTGATCACCGCGGCGGTGGTCGCGAACCCACCCGAGGGATTGCTGCAAGGCTTGCCCAACCTGCGGCTGATCCAGTCGCTCTGGGCCGGCGTGGACCGCCTGCTCAGCGACCCGAGCCTGCCGGACGTGCCGGTGGCGCGCATGGTCGACCCGACCATGAGCGCGGCCATGGCCGAAACCGCGTTATGGGCCACGCTCTCGCTGCATCGGGGCTTCTACCTCTACGCCAGGCAACAGCTTGCCCGCGACTGGCGGCAACTGCCGCAACGGCGGGCCGATGAAATCCAGGTGACGCTGCTGGGCATGGGCCAAATGGGCCGCGCCTGCGCGCAGCGTCTGGTCGCCCAGGGCTATCGCGTGAGCGGCTGGAAGCTTCGCAGCGGCGCTGCAGAGGGCGTCGCGCTTGAGCACGGCATGGATGCCCTCTGGCCGCTGCTGGCATGCAGCGACATCGTCATCAACCTGCTGCCACTGACGCCACAGACTGGCGATCTGCTGGACCGGCGTTTCTTCGAAGCTCTGCGCCCCGGCGCCGGGCTGGTCAACCTCGCACGGGGCGGGCACCTGGTCGAGGCTGATCTGCTGCAGGCGCTCGAATGTGGCCAGGTCGGCCATGCGGTGCTCGACGTGTTTCGCAGCGAGCCGCTGCCGGCAGAGCATCCGTTCTGGAAGCATCCACAGGTGACCGTGCTGCCCCACATCGCAGCCGCAACGGACATGCGCAGCGCGGCCCGGATCGTCGCGGCTAACCTGCAAGCGCTGCGTGACGGCGAACCGCTGCATGATCTGGTGGAGCGCAGCCGCGGCTACTGAGCGCGACTGCGACACCCGGACATAAACAAGCGGCTCAATCCTGGCTGAGCGCGCCGATCCGGTGGATGGAAAGATCCGCGCCGTTGAACTCTTCCTCCTGGCTCAGGCGAATACCTGTGGTCAGCTTGAGCAGGCCGTAGACGCCGAAGCCGCCGAGCAGCGCCACCAGCATGCCCATGCCGCTGCCGATCACCTGACTGATTAGGCTCACGCCGCCCAGACCGCCCAGCGCGGACTGGCCGAAGATGCCGCAGGCCACCCCGCCCCAGATCCCGCACAGGCCGTGCAGTGGCCAGACACCCAGCACATCGTCGATCTTCCAGCGATTCTGCGTAGCAGTGAACGTCCAGACGAACAGTGCTCCGGCGATCGCACCAGTAGCCAGTGCGCCGACCGGATGCATCAGATCGGAGCCGGCACAGACCGCCACCAGGCCAGCCAGCGGGCCGTTGTGCAGGAAGCCTGGGTCGTTGCGCCCGGCGAGCCATGCCGCTGCAGTGCCCCCAACCATCGCCATCAACGAATTCACCGCAACCAGCCCGCTGATACCCTCGATGGTCTGCGCGCTCATGACGTTGAAGCCGAACCAGCCGACGATGAGAATCCACGATCCCAAAGCGAGGAAAGGAATGTTCGACGGCGCGAATGCCACCAGCCTGCCGTCCCGGTAGCGACCGTTGCGTCGCCCCAGCAAAACCACCGCGCCAAATGCCAGCCAGCCGCCCATGGCGTGCACCACCACGGAGCCGGCGAAATCATGGAAGGACGCACCGAACTGGTGCTCGAGCCAGCCCTGGAAGCCGAAATTGCCGTTCCAGATAAGGCCCTCGAAGAACGGATAGACGAACGCGACGATCAGCAGCGTGGCGCACAGCTGCGGGCCGAACCGCGCGCGCTCGGCGATACCGCCGGAGATGATCGCCGGAATGGCCGCGGCGAAGGTCAGCAGGAAGAAGAACTTCACCAGCGCGTAGCCGTGGTCCACCACCAGCTGATCGGCCGGCTGCATGAAGGTCACGCCATAGGCGACCCAGTAGCCGATGAAGAAATACGCCAGGGTCGACACTGCGAAGTCGGTGATGATCTTCGATAACGCGTTGACCTGATTCTTCAGACGTACCGTACCGACTTCGAGAAAGGCGAAGCCGGCGTGCATGGCCAGCACCATCACAGCGCCCATCAGGATGAACAGGGTATTCGAACCGTGGACCAGGGTTTCCACGGCGCTGTTGAGGTTTTCCATGGGTTACTACAGCCTCAGCGGGAATACGCACCAAAACGGTAATCGCCAGAGTGCGAATGCACCGAGATGCATCACCGCGCACGCGACGACTACCGCCACCTGCAGCCGGAGCCTGCCTCGGTAGAATTGCCGAGGCACCATGAAACCTTTGTTTTCAACGGGTTATGGGAACTGCCGGGATTTCATCGTGCGCCATTGCGGGGCTTGCACGACGACTGCTGCACCAAGCCATAGCAATGCCTGTACCAAGCGCAGCGCTGAGCGCTGCCGAGACCGGCTTCAGCCTCATCGATTGACCTGGGCTCAGAGCGCCGACAGCGCGCGGTATTCGTCCTGGGCAAGCTGGTCGGTCATGCCGCTGATGAAGTCCTGCAGCATGCGGTTGCGGTAGTAGAACTCCCACAGCGGGCGATCGTCCGACGTCTCGGCATGGGGCTTGAGCGCCTCGTGATAGGCCTTGACCAGCTGATTGGGCAGCCGCCGCGCCAGCATCTGCAGATGCGGCTCGCTGCGACAGCCGCCCAGGGTTAGCGCGTCGAACACCGGCGCCGGCACGCGCAGCAACGGCGCATAGAAGTCCAGCAGTCCCTGGAGGATGCGATAGCCCTGCAGCTGCAGCGTTTCCACCTCGCGGTGGCAGAACACCTTGTCCATCGCCACATCCTTGAAGGTCTGCACGATGGCGTTGGGCAGGCTGTCGTCCTCGAGCAGGGCGCGGTCCAGCGTGCCGTGGTACACCGCTTCGATGTTGTCGATGAACTGACGGGCAGCGTGCTGCACCAGCGGGTGGATCATGTTCACCCGCAGCCAGATGAAGAACTCGCCGGCCTTGTTGATCGGCTCCTTCTGTGCGCGTTCCAGCGCATAGTTGACCATGCCCCGGAAACTGCGCTCCGGACCCGGCACGGGGGCATCGACCGAACCATGCAGCGCGAACTTGGCGAGCAGCAGCTGCGCCAGCTGTTCGATGCTGAAGATGCCCTTCTCCACCGAATCCTCGATGTCGGCAAGGCAATAGGCGATGTCGTCGGCGGCCTCCATCACGTAGGCCAGCGGGTGACGCGTGCACGGCTGCAGATCGAGCGCCGCCTGCAGCGCACGCACGAAGGGTTCCTCGGACAGATAGAAGCCGGGCTTCTTCAGCAGGTAGGCGCCTGGCGTGCCTTTCGCGGGCTTGGCCTGATAGGCCGGACGGACGTACTTGAGCAGTCCGGCGGTCTGCGTATAGGTCAGGTTGAGGCGTTGCAGCGAGACCACCAGGCGAACCGCCTGGGCATTGCCTTCGAAGTGCTTGAGATCGACCAGCATCCGTTTGCGCAGCTCGGCATCGCCCTGCCCCGGCGTCACGGCGGCCGTGAACAGCCCGTCGAGATTGCGCTCGAACCACTCGCCGATGGCGTACTCGCCGAAATGGCCGAACGGCGGATTGCCGATATCGTGCATCAGGCAGGTCATCTCGACCAGGCTCTGCAACGCCGGCTCGAGTCCGTCCAGGCCGAACTCCGCGGCGCGGTGGCCGAGCTGCTTGTACAGGGTGCGAACGATGAAGCGGCCGGTCTGCTGCACTTCCAGCGAATGGGTGAGGCGGCTGCGCACCGCGGCATTGCGCTCCAGCGGAAACACCTGCGTCTTCTGCTGCAGGCGGCGCACCGCGGCCGAGTTGATGATGCGCCCGCGATCGCTCTCCAGCTGGTCCAGCACGGCGTCGAGGCTGCCATCGCTGGCCCGCAGGCCCGCCTCGGCCTTGCCATAGGGGCGCTGGCGGGAGATTTTGTGCTTGAAGTTCATGGACACCGGCATGCATCGTTCTCGCGGCGCAAAAAGAATAGCCATCGAGCCTAACGCGAGCGTTCCGGGTTTACCATCGCTGCCCCTTTCATCGCCGAGTACGGCGACGGAGACGATTCGTGAGTCGAGCAGATTTTCATCAGAACAATGCCGAGCGCGCCCGCGCCGAAGCCCAGCGCCTACTGGACCAGCAAGCGGCCCTGGGCTCGCGCTGGCTGGCCTGGGTTGCCACCGAGCTGTATCAGCTCAGCCCACCGGAATACACCGCCATGGTCCGCCGCGAACTGGAGCAGCTCAACCGAGCACAGCAGCCGTGACCCAGCAGGCGCCACGCACCTCGCTCGGAGCCTGGACCGTCGACGGCCCATTGCTGTGCCGTCAGTTTTCGCCGCTGCCAGATAGTCGCAGAGCCACCGCCATGGACAAGCAAGCCAGCGACGGCCCGTTGTGGCTGGGCCTGGATGGCCTGCAGGGTGATCGGATCGCCGATCGACGTTTTCATGGCGGGCCGGATCGCAGCCTCTGCCACTACCCGACCCAGCATTATCAGTATTGGTCGCAGCGCTTCCCGCCGCTGCGCACGCGGCTTGGTCTCGGCGCCTTCGGTGAGAACCTAGGTAGCCAGGCGCTGGACGAAGAGCAGGTATGCATCGGCGATCTTCTTCGCTGGGGCACCGCGCTGATCGAGATCAGCCAGCCGCGCTCGCCCTGCATCAGGCTGGACAACCGTCACGGTGTGCGTGGCCTGGCACGGGAGCTGTCGGCGAGCGGCCGCACCGGCTGGCTCTACCGGACCATCGAGCCAGGCACCGTGCGTCCTGGCGACACGTTGCAGTTGCTCGAGCGCCCGCACCCGCAGATCAGCGTCGCGCACCTGTGGCGCTGCTTTCTCGATCAGAACCTGACTGAAGACAACCTGCAGCAACTGGCGAAGCTACCTCCTCTGGCCTTGCATTACCGGGCGATCTTCCGCCAGCGCTACGACGCCCTTCGTGGGCGACGCGACCAGCACAGCCTGTTCGACTGATACCAAGGGTCTGTTCCCGTTTCGTGCGCGGCAAATGGCGCCATGCGGCGTTGCGGGACTTGGCAAGGGAACCACCATTACCTTCGTCCCGCGCCTGCGGAACGCCGCCCGGGCATGGCGCCATTTGGCGCAGCAACGCGGCTTGCGACGAAACGGGAACAGACCCTAAGCAAAGCAGTGCGTGCAATGCAGCCCAGCAGTGCCATACTGCAGCGGTCATGGAAGACACAGGCCGGAAACAGGCTTCGCTCCAGCAGCGACAGTCAGGTCTTCGCACATCAGGACATGTCCAGCTAGCAATCAGAGGTGAACACCATGAGCAAGGGAATGGACGCAAAGAAGAACGGCAAGAAAAAGCCGATGAAAACGGCGCAAGAAAAACGGATGGCCAAGCGCGACAAGAAGAGTGGCTCGGGCACTACGCTGCTCGGCGCCCACGCCGCCACCCATTGAGCCTTATCGCTGCGACGCCCGGTCTGATGCCGGGCGTTTCAGATCCTGGCCAGACGCAACCGACCGAACAACCAGCTACCGCAAACATTCACCCCCAGGCCGAGCATCACCAGCAACGCCCCACCCAATTGCAGCGTCCCCAGCCGCTCGCCCAGCAACACACTGGCTGACGTCAGCCCGACCACCGGCACCAGCAGCGAGAACGGGGCCACCTGGCTCGCCGGGTAACGCGACAGCAAGCGACTCCACAGGCCATAGCCGAGAATCGTCGCGCCGAATGCCAGATAGGCCAGCACCAGAATCGTCTGCCAACCAATGCCGCGCAGCGCCGCCTCGATCACCGCCGGCCCCTCGAGCCATAGCGACAGCGCCAGGAATGGCAGCGGCGGCACCAGACTGCCCCATACCACCAGCCCGACCAGGTTCACCTTGCCGACCTTGCGCGTGACGATGTTGCCCAGCGCCCACATCGACGCCGCGCAGATGGTCAGCACGAAACCGCTCAGGGTCATGCCCAGGCCCGTCTGCGCGCCGATCATCGCCAGACCGCAGGCCGCGATGACCAGTCCCAGCAAGTTGGCAGCGCGCAGTCGCTCGCCGAGAAACAGCGCCGCGAAGAACAGCGTGAAGAACGCCTGCGACTGCAACACCAGCGAGGCCAGCCCGGCCGGCATGCCGTGTTTCATGGCGGTGAACAGAAAGGCGAACTGACCGAGCGAGATAGTCAGCCCATAGGCCAGCATCCAGCGCAACGGCACCTGCGGACGCTTGATGAAGAACACCGCCGGCACGGCCGCCAGCATGAAACGCAGCGCACCGAGCAGCATCGGTGGCACATCGTGCAGGCCGACCATGATCACCACGAAGTTCATGCCCCAGACGACAATGACGACCAGCGCGAGCAGCAGATCCCGAGGCGACATGGCGACGCACCCTGTTGCGTAAAAGAAGCATTAAAGACGTCGCTTCCGGTGAGCGTGCCATACAGTGACTGCCAAATTGAGCGGCACAGTGCGGAGCAACCACCCATCGCCCTGACACGGGCAGCACAGGCCAGGCTTGACCGTCACCGGCGACGCAAGGCCGGAATACGCTATAGAATCCGCGCCTGACTTCATCACTTCAGACGGGGACGAGCATGGGCGCACAGTGGAAAGCGAAGCATAAGGAAGCGGCGGCGAACGCCAAGGGCAGGATCTTCGGCAAGCTGTCGAAGGAAATCATGATCGCGGCCCGCAGCGGTGCCGACCCGGACATGAACCCACGCCTGCGCCTGGTGGTCGAGCAGGCCAAGAAGGCTTCTATGCCCAAGGACACCCTGGAGCGCGCCATCAAGAAAGGCGCGGGCCTGACCGGCGAGGTGGTGAACTACGAGCGCACCCTCTACGAAGGCTTCGCTCCGCATCAGGTGCCGCTGATCGTCGAATGCCTGACCGATAACGTGAACCGCACCGTTGCCGAGATCCGCGTGCTGTTTCGCAAGGGCCAGCTGGGCTCTTCCGGGTCGGTGAGCTGGGATTTCGACCATGTCGGCATGATCGAAGCCGCACCCGCAGGCGACGCCGACCCGGAAATGGCCGCCATCGAGGCTGGTGCTCAGGATTTCGAGGCTGCCGACGATGGCGCCACGCTGTTCATTACCGAGCCGACCGACCTCGATGCCGTGTGCAAGGCCTTGCCGGAATTCGGCTTCACCGTGCAATCGGCGCAGCTGGGCTATCGACCCAAGAATCCGGTCAGTCTGTCCGGTGCCGAACTGGAAGAGGTCGAAGCCTTCCTCGAGGCCATCGACGCCCATGACGACGTGCAGAACGTCTATGTCGGCTTGGCGGGCTGATGGCCCAGCGTCTTTACTAGGCCCTGTTGGCGTTCGGTTCGCGGCCACGCCGTGACCGGATGTCACCGACCAACCCAAGCAGCCGGCGAGTACTCATCATGAGCAGCAACAAACCCACCACGCCCTACAGCCAGCGCGAGCAGGGCTATCGGGAAAAGGCACTGAAGATGTATCCCTGGGTCTGCGGGCGGTGCGCTCGGGAGTTTTCCGGCAAGCGCCTGAGCGAGCTGACGGTCCATCACAAGGACCACAATCACGACAACAACCCCGAAGACGGCTCCAACTGGGAGCTGCTGTGCCTCTATTGTCACGACAACGAGCATTCCCGCTATACCGACAACCAGTACCAGGCCGAAGCCCGGCCCGGCAGTGACCTAGGCCCGAAGGAAACCTTCAAGGCCTTCGCCAACCTGGCCGACCTGCTCAAGGGCAAGCAGGGCTGATCGGCCAGGCCGGATGCCTCCTTCTATTTGACCAGCAGAACCGGAACCGACACCTCGTGGATCACCCGGCTCGCCACCGAGCCCAGCACCAGCCCGGTGAAGCTGCCCAGGCCGCGAGTGCCCATCACGACCGTGTCACAGCCCAGCCGCTTGACCGCATCGTTGATCTGTTCGGCCACGTTGCCCAGCTGGGTGTGGGTCTCGCAGGTCAGCCCACCGGCCTGCAGCATCGCCGCCGCCTCGTCGAGCACATTGCGGGATTTGGCCATCAGGCTGTTGTTAAGCTCGTCGATCATGGCCGAGGTGACGTACTCGCCATAGATGATCGGCTCGTGTTGAACATTGACCACGTGGATCTGCAGCGCCATCCCGGTGTCCCGGGCCAGATCGACGACATACTGCAAGGCGCGCTTGGAGTTGTCCGAACCATCGTATGCAACCAGAAGCCTGCGCATTTCCTGTCTCCGCTGTTGTGTGGACCTTCAGCTTAGACCAGCTGCCTGCGCGTTGCGGGCGCTGCTCGCACTTGTTTTGATCTGGCACAAGCGCGCATCATCTCGCGCCCTTTCAACGAGACAGAGACGAGTCTGATGAACCCCGATCAAGGTCCCGCATTCGGCGTCGGCGACGCCTCGTTCCAGGCAGCCGGCGGCGAACCGGGCCTGCAACGGCTGGTCGCGGACTTCTACCAGGTGATGGACCTGGCGCCAGAAGCCGCGGGCGTTCGTGCAATGTATCCGGCGGACGTGAGCGACGCCCGGGACCGGCTGGCGAGTTTTCTGAGCGGCTGGCTGGGCGGCCCGAAGCGATACGCAGAGAAGTATGGCGGCATCAGCATTCCGCAGTTCCATACCCGCTGGCAGGTCGGCGAAGCCGAACGCGATGCCTGGCTGTTCTGCATGGAACAGGCCATCGCCCGTCAGCCATTCACGCCAGAGTTCGCCGAGTACCTGCTACGGCACCTGCGCGTCCCCGCCGAGCGCATCCGCCAGGTGCAGGCAGCCTGCCCGATGCGTCCGGGCCAGAGCTGAAGCGCCCTCCCCCGCCAGAGGCTGCAATGTCATTCGTTTAAGACGTGGCGCTGCAACGTCCATAGGCGCGCCTGATCGATTAATCCGCTGGGCAGGAGAACCGAGCCACTCACCTTGCGTCATACAGACAAGGGCGGCCGTCGTGGCGGCAGCGTTCATCCGTCGAAACCGAGCTGGCTCGTTCCATGAAAATCCGCTTCGCGTCCATCAACCCGCAGAAGATCCTCGAGGTTTGCGAGATTCTCCAGCCCAGCGGAATCGAGGTGAAGCCCTTTCCCATCCGTATCGAGGAGCTGCGTACCGAGGACCTGCACCAGCTGGTCAGCGACAAGCTGCTGGTCGCCTTCAAGATGATCGGTAAACCGGTCTTCGTCGAACACACCGGGCTTTTCATCAACAGCCTCAACGGCTTTCCCGGCGGGCTGACGCAGATCTTCTGGGACCGACTGCAGGCCGAGCGATTCTCGGAGCTGATCGGGCGGCTGGACGATCCGGCCGCCGAGGCGCGGACCCTGATCGGCTATTGCGACGGTCGCAAACGGCATTTCTTCGAAGGCGTGGTCGCCGGGCGCATCGCACCGTCGCCAGCCGGGCATGGCGGCTTCGAATGGGACGACGTATTCATTCCCGAAGGCCAGGCCCAGACGTTCGCGCAGCTGGGCACGCAAAAGAACGGCCTTTCCATGCGCCGACGCGCACTCGACGCTTTCGTCGCCTATCTGCGGGAGTCCTGAGCAACCATGGACCAGCTCCGCGAAGCGTACCGGAACAATCGCCTGATCCTTTTTGTCGGTTCCGGCGTATCCGCCAACATTGGCTTGCCGCCGTGGAAGGAGCTGATCGACGAGATCGCCGTGCAGCTCGACTACGACCCGGAGGTGTTCAACACCTACGGCAATTTCCTCGCCCTGGCCGAGTACTACCGGATCAAGAAAGGCAGCATCGGCCCGCTGCGCAGCTGGATGGACCGTGAGTGGCATCGCGACATCGAAATACGAGACTCGGAAATTCATCGGCTGATCGTGCGTGGCCGTTTTCCGGCGATCTATACCACCAACTATGACCGTTGGCTGGAGTACGCCCATGACGCCCATGCGGTAGACTACATCAAGATCGCCAACGCCAGTGACCTGACCAAGGCCCGTGATGGCGTCAGGCAGATCGTCAAGTTCCACGGTGACTTCGATGATGACGCCTCGATCGTGCTTGACGAGACCAGCTACTACCAGCGCCTGCAGTTCGAAACGCCGCTGGATATCAAGTTACGCGCCGACACATTGAGCAAGGCCGTTCTGTTTATCGGATACAGTCTTTCCGATACCAATATACGTCTGCTATTTCACAAGCTGTCGAAGATATGGAACGAACACGAGACGCTCGGTGTGCGGCCCATTTCATATGTGTTCTCACACAAGCCGAACCCGGTTCAGGAAGAAGTGTTGAGGCAATGGGGAATTCGCATGATTGCATCGGAAGACGATGAACCCGGCGTTGCGCTGAAGAACTTCCTGCAGCAACTGGTTGAAACCTGAAAGCCTTTTTCCAAAAACAAGCGAAGCGGCATTAAAACAAGCGAAACGGCACTTTGACGAAGACACAGGCAATTTAGCATGCGCGATGTCGGGTGACATCGCGCATGTCCTGATCAGTAGTTGAAGCCAACACCGATGCTGTAGAGGAACACTCCGTCATCATATCGATCCTGTGCATCGCTGCCGCTCTTGAACAGGAACTGATATTCCGCCATCGCGGTAATGAACGTCTTGTCCTGAACCCAGTACTTGAAGCCGACTTCCGGCCCCGCCATGAACGTCTCGTCTACCCGGTCACCGTAGACACCACCAATGCTCGCACCTATGAAAGGCCGTGCCTTGCCGGTGCCGAAGTGATAGTCATAGAAGACGCGAGTCGAGCCATCGAACTTGACACTTTCTCCCTCGGTATCACGCGCATTGACAGTCTGCCGGACGCCCCAGAGAGAAGATTCGCTTAAATACTGACCCCAACTTCCCTGTACGGAAAAAACAGTATCGTCAAAGTCCTTGTCGCTGCTTCCTGCACCACCCAATGTGATTTCCTTGTCACCGGTCATGGGAGCCGCACCGGCAACAGCCGGAAGCATAGCGGCAACCATTAAGGAAGTTTTGAAAAGTCGATTCATGACGGCACCTCTGCTTTTGTGCTTGTTATGAAATACGCAATAGCAATGCGTATTCCTGAGACAAGCATGTAAACCCTGAGACTGCTCAAAGGAATCGACGAATGACCGGCTTTTCATGCAAAACAATAGAAAAAAGCGTCAATTCGATGATTTTTATAAATTTAGCCTAGAACGCGATACTGTTATGCCAGCACAACAGCCTTCAAATAGATATTACAAAGGCAATTATAGAATCGTTGCGTGATATACATATAAACCTGTCCATTCAATCAGCCAGCCACATCCGCACTCTTCTCGTGAAGTTCAAGCGCATCATCTTCCCGTTCATCATCGAAATAACGGCTGAACGCGAGATACATCCACACGGGTGTCAAGGCCAACCCAACGGCGATACATATCCACGCCAGCACAGAACTTCCTTCCGGCTGTGGGAACAGCAACCGCCCCACGCCGATCAATAACGTGTAGACCGATAGCGCCGTAACGCCTACCGCAAACAGGCGTACACCGAGGGCCTTGAGCGACTCCCGGCGCGAGACGCCACAACGCACGGCGGTCTGTCCCCAGAAGCCGAATGGCCGCACCCTGCGATAGAAGCGATCCAGCGTATCCTTGTCCGTGGGCGGGGTGATGTAGCTGACCAGAATCGCGGCGCTGCAGGTAACCAAGGACATGATGCCCAGACGTATCCACTCACGCTCCGGATCGGTGCCCAGGTAGTAGAGCAGCAAGGGGGCGGTGATCAGCGATGCGATCATTGCCGTCAGCTCGGAGTACAGATTGATCCTCTCCCAGAGCCAGCGCAGTACCAGCACCGAACCCATTCCGGCACCAAACAGCAAGGAGATGAACCAGGCCGTCTGGATCGAACCGAGGTTGGCCATGATGAACATCGCGATCAGCAGGATCAGCACGTTGGAAAGACGCGCGACCAGAACCAGCTCTTTGTCCTTGGGCTTGCGCTTGAGCAGCTTCGGCGCGACGACCCCACCATAGACATCATTGCTCCAGTACGAAGCGCCCCAATTGAGGTGCGTATCCACGGTCGACGCCAGGGCCGCCAGTAGGCCCACCAGCATCAACCCGCGGAAACCCGGCGGTAGCAATTCTTCGATACCGGTGACGAACAGCGCCTCGCGCGCGGCGGTGAAGCCTTCACCACTCATCTCTTCTGGACTGAACGGATACAGCACCAGCAGACCGATCGCGATCGCCAGCCAGAACAGGCTGCGCAGGAATATCTGCAGCCAGGTGAATACCAAACCGGCAATACGCGCCTCACGATCTGTCGGGCAAGCCATGCTGCGCTGCGCCAGGTATCCGGTACCGTCGGAATTCATCTGGAACAGCCACTGCAAACCGACGATCACCAGAAATGGCGTCAGCGCCTCGCCGGCGTTGCTCGGCGGTGAGAACGAAAGCATCTTGGCCGCCTGCTCGCTGCCATACAGCTCGACGATCCGATCGGTCAGGCCGCCCAGTCCACCGGCTGCGTCCACCACGAACCAGGCATATACCAACGTTCCCAGCATCGCCACGCTGAACTGCATGACATCGGTCTGCACCACCGCACGCAGGCCTCCAGTGATCGAGTACATCGCCGTGAAGGTCAGGATCAACAGGATCGAAATGAGATTGTTGGTGCTGGTCGTCAGCTGATCGAGCCCACTGATGCTCTCGCCAAGCCGTATGCCGCTGGCTTCCACTGCGCCCATGATCACCGCGTAGACGCCGCCCGGCAGCCACTCGTGCCATGGCAGAAACACCTCGGCAATGCGAATGGCCGCGACCAGTACCATCGCCAGCACCACACAGTTGATAACGGTGCCGTAATAAATCGCCTTGAACAGCCGCAACGGCACCACTGCGGGACCGCTGTAGCGCACACGAGTGAGTTCGGCGTCGGTGAGCACCCCGGCACGGCGCCAGCCGGAGGCGAATACCCATGCCAGCAGCAGGAATGCCAACCCATAGATCCACAGCCGCCACAACGCGAAGACCCCGGCAGTCGCGACGAGACCGCTGACCAGCAACGGCGTATCGGCCGCGAACTGCGTGGCGGACATCGACACACCCGCGCGCCAGCCCTTGATGGTTCGTCCGGCAAGAAAGTATTCGTGAAGGCTCTGCGAGGCTTTGGAGCGGGCGCGCATCCCTGCCGAAAGGCCGTAGAAAACGAATGCGAGCACAATCAGTAGATCCAACATGTTGTTATTCCTGTCGTTGGAAACGCTAAGGGTGAGAGCGCCAAGACGACGGAAAAGATGCAGCGAACGGATGAACGGCAGCGGTCGGATACAGGGCGTATGGTGATCGCAGCTCAGGCGCTAGACTAGCGCCCTCGAAGAATCCACGGTCGGTCATGCCCACTCTCGACTATTCGCCGCTCCCCAAGGCTCTGCAGCCGCTGCTGGTCAGGTTCTATCGAGCCCACAACAGCCGTAACCGCATACGTCCCGAGGCCACATGCTGGGTGGTCCGGCGCGGCGCTATCCTGGGTGGGCTCTGCCTGACGCCAGTAGCGGATGGGCATTTTCTGACCGGCTTGTTGGTGACCCCTTCGCAGCGGAGCCGCGGCATCGGCGCGCAGCTTGTACGCGAAGCGCTGATGTCGAACAGCGGACCGGTCTGGCTGTTCTGTAAACCGGAACTTCTGGATTTCTATACGCAACTTGGCTTCGTCATGAAGGACCAGCTGCCTGACACCCTGGCCGACCGACTGGCCCGCTACCGACGGACCAAGGCACTGATTGCCCTGTTCAATGACCGAAGGATGATGCCCATGCCAGCTGCAACCCTGAACATCGCCATCGCCTGCCTGATCGACGAACGCGGACGCCTCCTGGTCGTGCGCAAACGCAGCACCCGCTTCTTCATGCTCCCCGGGGGCAAGGCGGAGCCGGGCGAAACACCTCTGCAAACCCTCAAGCGTGAGCTTCATGAAGAACTCGACCTGAGGCTCGAGGATGATGACCTCGAGTCGTTCGGGCATTTCCGCGCACCGGCTGCCAACGAGCCGGACCATCAGGTGGAGGCGGATGTGTTCATCGGACGCCTGCCCCACGCAGTGAAGGTGCAGGCCGAACTGGAAGAACTGGGTTGGCTGGAGATCGCGCCCTGCGCGAGGGAGGATGTGGCGCCGCTGTTGCGCAGGCATATCATGCCTGCGCTATTGATGCGTACGGAGGGGAAGGAACAAGCCGTCTGAGCGTGCGCCTCCGGTTGATCAGGGCGAGATCGGATCGCTGGCGGGAAAGGTTTCTTCGATAGCCTCATCGAGCTGATCTTCATCAGCCTCATCCGGCCGACGGGTCACGTCGTCCTGCTCTTTGGTGGGCTGGTCGTTGTGCTGGTCGCCGTTCATGTGGTTCTCCGCTGATGGACTGTTCCTATTAGGCCGTGCCCCGGCCACTCGGTTCAGCGGGAGTTTCTTGCAGGCAAAAAAAGGGGCGGGTTTGACCCCGCCCGCCTCCTTCCTTGTTCCCTGTATCCCTTCTCATCTTCCTGGATGACACCGCTTCCTGCGGCGGTCCTTGACCTTCATCCTGAAGGCCGCGCTAATCCCTGAGCACGGGTGCGATATTAATGATCGGCGTGACGACAACAAGCTGTGGCATCCAGCCGCAGCACTGCCTGGCCCATCCAGAGCATCTAATAATTTCTATAAAAATCAGTAAGTTGCTCATTGAGTCGGGCATAAATCGCCGGTCGCCGTAGCTGTTTCGTGGGCTTTGCTTACAACGCTTGTAAGCAAATGCGTACACAGGGAGAGGACAACCAGGAAAATCGACCGCGACGGATTAAGCCAAGGGATCGACCCAAGGCCGAGTGTGTAAGGGGTCAGGAAGAGTGCAGCAGCGGCGGGATTGTCGTCGGGCCCGGCAACCAGACCCGACGACATTGATGTCACTGGAACAGCGCGTCGCTCGACAGGCCGTTACGCTCGAGAATCTCGCGCAGACGGCGCAGCGCCTCCACCTGAATCTGGCGAACACGCTCGCGGGTCAGGCCGATCTCCTGCCCCACCTCCTCCAGCGTCGAGGCTTCATGGCCGCGCAGGCCAAAACGACGGATAACCACCTCCCGCTGCTTTTCGGACAGATCAGACAGCCATTGGTCGATGCTGTTGGACAGATCGTCATCCAGCAGAAGCTCGCAAGGATCGGTCGGGCGATCGTCAGTCAGTGTATCGAGCAGCGTCTTGTCCGTGTCCGGGCCAAGCGAGACGTCCACCGAAGTGACGCGTTCGTTGAGCCCGAGCATGCGCTTGACCTCACCGACCGGCTTCTCCAGCAGGTTGGCGATCTCTTCAGGGCTGGGTTCGTGGTCGAGCTTCTGGGTCAGCTCGCGAGCGGCCCGGAGGTAGACGTTCAATTCCTTGACCACATGAATCGGCAGGCGAATCGTGCGGGTCTGATTCATGATCGCCCGTTCGATGGTCTGTCGAATCCACCAGGTGGCATAGGTGGAAAAGCGGAAGCCGCGCTCGGGGTCGAATTTCTCCACCGCGCGAATCAGACCGAGATTGCCCTCCTCGACCAGATCGAGCAGGGAAAGACCGCGATTGACGTAGCGTCGGGCGATCTTCACCACCAGGCGAAGGTTGCTTTCGATCATGCGCTTGCGCCCCGCCGGATCGCCTTTCTGCGCCAAACGCGCGAAATGCACTTCTTCTTCGGGGGTCAGGAGGGGGGAGAAACCGATTTCGTTGAGATACAACTGGGTTGCATCTAGCGCCCGGTTGTAGTCGATGAACTTGTGCTGTTTGCTGGATGTGGCCTTGGGTCTGCCTGCACTGGCAGCCTTGGTCACTTTGTCTTTCTGGTCGAAGTGGATCGGCGTTTCCATGAGCAGAACCGCATCGTCGACGTCAAACTCCAGCGCGTGGTCTTTAAGTGCCATTTTATTCTTGTCCTGTTCCGGGTTCGACAACAGGCCCAAGCGGCGCGGGTCCCTGGCTACGCTCAAGCCCAACCTAGTGCTGGAACAGGCAGGCGACAGGTCAACGTCTTGGCAGGTATTGCAGCGGGTCTACGGGTTTGCCCTGGCGACGAATCTCGAAATGCAGCTTCACCCGGTCGGTTCCCGTCGATCCCATCTCGGCGATACTTTGCCCAGCCTTGACTTGTTGACCCTCCCGCACCAGCAGCCTGCGGTTGTGTCCGTAGGCGCTTACATAGGTATCGCTGTGCTTGATGATCACAAGTTCGCCGTAACCCCGTAATCCACTGCCGGCGTACACAACAGTCCCATCAGAAGCAGCCAGAACAGGCTGTCCTAATTCCCCAGCGATATCAATTCCTTTATTCAAACTACCGTTTGAGGAAAAACGACCGATGATCGTGCCGTTCGCCGGCCATGCCCAACCGCTTGCCGAGCGGGCAACCGGCGTAACCGGCGTGCTTGCCGGCGGAGCGGCAGGCGGCGGGCTGGCGGGTGTGGTAATGGCAGGTTGACGCGGCACCGGCGTGGCCACTACCACCGGGCTTGTTGGCGCAGGTGCTGGGGCTGGCTGAGGCGCCGGTCGCGGCGCGGCGGAGGCGACACGCGAAGCGCCGCCGTCGAAGCGGATCTTCTGCCCGGGGTAGATGACGTGCGGCGGCTGAATGCCGTTCACCCGCGCCAGCTCGCGCCAGTCCCAGCCGAAACGGAACGCGATGGACCAGAGCGTATCGCCGCGCCGCACGATGTACTGGCCGCTGGTGACCTTGTCACGCTGGTTGCGGTCGACGACCTGTACGCCGCCACCCTGAGGCGATGACGCACAACCGACCAGCGTTCCGGCTATCACCAGAACGCCGAGCATCGAACGGACCATGGGGTCGCGCATCCACCGCGGTACTGCTGTGAGCCTCAATGCCCGCTCCCTTTCATAGACAAGTGCGTCAGACGCCTTCGGTCATCGGCTGACGTCTGCCGGCAAACCACTCAAGCCCCAGGACCAGCACGATACCGGCCACCGCCAGCAGCACCGACAGCAGCAGCTGCGGGTCCTGGCCGGTCAGATCGCCATAGGCGCCGGGCAGCAGGTTCTGCTGCAGGACCGGAACGTTCTCGCCACTGGAACTGGTGCGCCAGGTCAGCGTTTCCTTCCACGGCCAGACCTTGTTCAGCGAGCCGAGCATCAATCCGGTCAGAAACGCCAGGGTCAGGTCGCGCCAGCGCTTGAGCAGCCAGCTGAGGAACTTGGCAAAGCTGAGCAGACCCACCAGGCAACCGGCAGCGAAGATCGCCATCACGCCGATATCGAAGTTCTTTACCGCACCCAGCACCACCGGATACAGCCCCAGCAAGACGAGGATGAAGCTGCCAGAGATCCCCGGAAGGATCATGGCGCAGATGGCGATGGCACCGGCGAAGAACAGGCTCAGGCCGTCACTGCCCCATTGCACCGGGGCCGCCACCGTTATCCAGTAGGCGAAACCGATACCCAGGCAGAAACTCACCAGCCGCGACAGGTTGCGCCGCTGGATCTCCTTGCCCACCAGATGCACGGAAACCAGGATCAGGCCGAAGAAGAAGGACCAGACGGGAATCGGATGCTCTTCCAGCAGGAAGGTAATCAGCCTGGCCAGGCTGAGGATGCTGGTCAGGATGCCGGCAAACAGCACCACCAGAAAACTGCCGTTGGCGGTCTTCCACGCCTCGGCGACGCGCCCCCGCAGCAACGGGCGGATGGCATAGGGCACCGCACTGATCGAACGCAGCAGCTCGTCGTAGATGCCGGTGATGAAAGCCACCGTACCGCCCGAGACACCGGGCACCACATCCGCTGCGCCCATGGCCATGCCCTTGGCGTACAACAATAAAGCGTCTTTCATGCTTTCTTCCGCTGAATGATCAAATCACGGGGCCATTGAGCAGCGGCACGAAACGTACGGTATCCAGAAGATGACGCGAAAAGCCGTTCTCCTCTCGAATGATCAGCATGAGTTGCTGGACCTCGCCGGCCCCTACCGGGATCACCAGACGCCCACCGGGCGCCAACTGATCGAGCAGGGCCTGCGGCACATCGGCTGCCGCTGCGGTGACGATGATCCCGTTGTAAGGCGCCAATGCTGGCCAGCCTTCCCAACCATCGCCCCAGCGAAAGACCACATTGCGCAGCTTGAGTTCGGCGAGGCGCTCCTTGGCTCGGTCCTGCAGCGCCTGAATGCGCTCGACCGAGAAGACCCGCTCGACCAGCTGCGCCAGCACGGCGGTCTGGTAGCCGGAGCCGGTCCCGATTTCGAGAACCTTGTCCAGCGGCCCGTCGGCCAGCAGCAGCTCGCTCATGCGTGCAACCATGAACGGCTGGGAAATGGTCTGGTTGTGTCCGATCGGCAGCGCCGTATCTTCATAGGCACGGTGCGCCAGGGCTTCGTCTACGAACAGATGACGTGGCGTGCGGCGGATGACTTCGAGCACTTGGGCGCTGGAAAGACCTTCCTCGTACAGGCGCTGGATGAGGCGATCACGGGTGCGTTGGGAGGTCATTCCCGACCCATGCAGCAGGCTGTCTTGTTCGCGATGTCTCACAGCACGTTCTCCAGCCAGCTCTCGAGACCGTTGAAGGCCTCATGAAAAGTTCGATCCAGCTGCAGCGGGGTAATCGATACGTAACCCTGCATCACCGCATGAAAATCGGTACCCGGTCCGCCATCCTCGACGTCCCCGGCCACGGATATCCAGTAGCCCTCCTTGCCGCGAGGGTTGGCCTGCTTGACCGGTGGCTTGGCACGGCTGCGATGCCCCAGACGAGTGAGCTGGATACCACGAATGTGATCAAGCGGCAGGTTCGGCACGTTGACGCTGAGCACCGTGCGCGGCGGCACTTCGAGCTGGTCGTGCTTCTCCACCAGCAGGCGCGCGATATGCGCAGCGGTCGGCAGGTTTTCCGTCGAGCGAGAGACCAGCGAGAAGGCAAAGGCCGGGCGGCCGGTGAAGCGGCCTTCGATGGCCGCAGCAACCGTGCCGGAATAGAGCACATCGTCGCCCAGATTGGCGCCGAGGTTGATGCCCGAAACCACCATGTCCGGTGTTTCTTCGAGCAGCCCGTTCAGGCCCAGATGCACGCAATCGGTGGGCGAGCCGTTCAGCCCGATGAAGCCGTTCGGCATGCTGACAGGATGAAGCGGGCGGTCCAGGGTAAGGGCGCTGCTGGCGCCGCTCATGTCCTGGATCGGGGCTACCACCTTGCACTCGGCATAGTCGGCCAGCGCGTCATAAAGCGCGGCGAGCCCGGGTGCATACACCCCGTCGTCGTTGGCGATCAGAATACGCATCAGATGTCCGTCTGCCCTGCCAGGCTGACCAGCTCACGCACCATGGCGGTGGCGAAGCATCCGGTCGGCAGGACGAATTCCAGTTGCAGAATGTCAGGCCCGGGATAATGCCACGACAAACCGCCGATGGGGAGGCGAAGAATGCGCCGTTCGTGCTTCATTCCTGCCTGCGCCAACCAATTGACGACTGTAGGTTCAGTTTCGGCGACGGCGTTTTCCAGTGCCTGAATTTCGTCACCTGTTGGAGAGCCTTCCATGCCCCATAAAGGGCCGGTCGGATGCAGATCCAGAATCGTCAGGCGCGGGTCGTCGCACTCGTCCGGCCCGGCCGGGAAAAAGCTGCGACTGTCGGTGAATGCCAGGAGATCGCCTACTCGTGCCTGATCCCAGCTGCCATCCCCAACCCGTTCGGCGAGCACACGGTTGAACAGGTAACTGCGACCAGCCGAAAGCAGCCGCGAACGCATGTTGCGCTGCTCCGGAAGCTCACCTTTCGCCGCGAAGTGCCGTGCACCGTGCAGGTTGCTGCCCTCATAGCCGAAACGCTGCAGGCCGAAGTAATTCGGCACGCCGGAGGCCTTGATCCGCTCCAGCCGCTCATCCAGCGCGGCATGTTCACCGCGCAGCTCCGTCAAGCGTAGGCGGAAGCCATTGGCCGAGTGCGCGCCGCGCTGCAGCTTACGCTGATGCCGGGCGCGCTTGAGGATCGCCAGGCCGTCGCTCTCGGCAGCGGCAAGATCCGGATCGCTCTTGCCCGGCAGATGCAGGCTGAACCACTGGCGAGTCAATGCCTGGCGATCCTTGAGCCCGGCGTAGCTGATCATCTTCAGCGGCACGCCAGCGGCGCGGGCGATACGTTTGGCGGCTTCCTCGGTGTTCAGATTGCGCTTTTCTACCCACAACCAAAGGTGCTCGCCTTCGCCGGACAGCGGGATATCGAGCACTTCATCGACCTGAAAATCCTCGGCAACCGCTTTCAGCACGGCACTGCCACAGGGCTCGCCATGGGCGCGCGGCCCGAGCAGCTGATCTTCGGTCATGCGCGGACCAGCAAGGCAACCGCGTGAACGGCGATCCCCTCCTCACGCCCGGTGAAACCCAGCTTCTCGGTCGTGGTGGCCTTGACGTTGACCTGGTCCAGCTCGACCTGCAGGTCGGCCGCGATTAACGCGCGCATGCTGTCGATGTGCGGTGCCATCTTCGGCGCCTGGGCGATGATGGTGGCGTCGACATTGCCGACGACGTATCCCTTGGCCTGGACCTGGACGAGCACATGGCGCAGCAGAGCGCGGCTGTCGGCGCCCTTGAATTGCGGGTCGGTGTCCGGGAAGTGCTTGCCGATATCGCCCAGCGCAGCGGCACCGAGCAACGCGTCACTCAAGGCATGTAGCAGCACGTCACCGTCGGAATGAGCCAACAGCCCGAACCTGTGTGGAATCCGCACGCCGCCAAGCGTGATGTGATCGCCCTCGCCGAAGCGGTGCACGTCGTAACCGTGGCCGATACGCATAGATGCAAAACCCTGAAAATCTCGAGGCGGCGATTCTACAGGAGCCGGGTGCTGCTTGAGTGTCCGCGGCACCTCCCGATCATCGACACAGCCAATAACCACCATCAGTCGAATCGATCTCATATAGGAAAACAACGATATATAGTTCGCCTCATTCCGATATACAGCCCAGAGCAATCCCATGCCGGACGACTTCGACGACATCATCAAGGCCCTCGCCCACCCGCTGCGTCGCGACATCCTGCGCTGGTTGAAGGAGCCGCAGCGGTATTTCTCCGAGCAGCACCATTCGCTGGAAAACGGCGTCTGTGCCGGGCAGATCGACCAGCGTGCCGGCCTGTCGCAGTCAACCGTATCGGCCCATCTGGCGACCCTGCAGAAAGCCGGGCTGATCACCAGCCAAAAGGTCGGCCAGTGGCACTTCTTCAAGCGCAACGACGCGATCATCGAGTCGTTCGTCGAGCGCATCGGCCAGGAACTCTGAGTCCCTTTTCGCACCACCAGCAAAGGAGCGGTATTGCTATGCCCACACTTTTCGACCCGATCAAGATCGGCGATCTGGAACTGAACAACCGCGTCATCATGGCTCCCTTGACCCGCTGCCGCGCCGAGCCCGGCCGCGTTCCCGGCGACCTGATTGCCGAGTACTACGCCCAGCGCGCCGACGCCGGCCTGATCATCAGCGAAGCCACCTCGGTGACCCCGATGGGCGTCGGCTACCCGGACACCCCCGGCATCTGGTCCGCCGAGCAGATTCAGGGCTGGAAGAAGGTCACCGATGCAGTGCACGCCAAAGGCGGCAAGATCGTCCTGCAGCTCTGGCACGTCGGCCGTATCTCCGACCCGATCTACCTCGACGGCCAGCTACCGGTCGCACCCAGCGCCATCAAACCAGCCGGCCATGTCAGCCTGGTGCGACCAATGAAGGATTACGAGACGCCTCGTGCGCTGGAAACCGCTGAGATTCCGGGCATCGTCGAGGCCTACCGCAAGGGTGCGGAGAACGCTAAGGAAGCTGGTTTCGATGGGGTCGAGATTCATGGCGCGAACGGCTATCTGCTCGACCAGTTCCTGCAAGACAGCACCAACCAGCGCAGCGACGCCTACGGTGGCTCGCTGGAAAACCGCGCCCGGCTGATGCTGGAAGTGACCGATGCCGCCATCTCCGTGTGGGGCGCAGGGCGTGTTGGCGTACACCTTGCGCCGCGTGCCGACTCCCATGACATGGGCGATTCCAACCGCGCCGAGACCTTTGGCTACGTTGCCGGTGAACTGGGCAAGCGCGGTATAGCCTTCATCTGCACTCGCGAAAAAGCCGGTGAAGACAGCCTCGGCCCACAGCTGAAGAAGATATTCGGTGGCATCTATATCGCCAACGAACGCTTCACCAAGGAACAGGCCAACGCCTGGCTGACTGAGGGCAAGGCCGATGCCGTGGCCTTCGGCATTCCGTACATCGCCAACCCGGATCTGGTCGAGCGCCTGCGTCAGGACGCACCGCTGAACGAGCCGAAACCCGAGCTGTTCTACGCCCAGGGCCCGGCTGGCTATACCGATTATCCGTCGCTCTAAGCTCCTGGCGATGGAAAGGCCCGACCGGCATGTCCGGACGGGCCTTTTTTATTTTTGCCGCGCTTCCACCTGACGTGTCGACCAGCGCGGCGAGCCGAGCCGGACGTGAGGATGAGGCTTCACGGTCATCCACCCTGCGCCTTCAGCGCCTCGGCATGATGGCGCAGGTGATCATCGATGAAGCTGGCGATGAAGTAGTAGCTGTGGTCATAGCCCGGCTGGATGCGCAGCGTCAGCGGGTGCCCGACAGCGTCCGCAGCGGCACGCAGCGCTTGCGGCTTGAGCTGGCCGTCCATGAAGTCATCGCGATCGCCTTGGTCCACCAGCAGCGGTAGCCGCTCGCTGGCTTCGGCGATCAGCGCGCAGGCATCCCACTCCCGCCAGCGCGAACGGTCCGCGCCCAGATAGCGGCTGAACGCCTTTTCTCCCCAGGGACAGTTGATCGGGTTGCTGATGGGCGCAAAGGCCGATACCGAGCGATAGCGCCCAGGATTTTTCAGCGCGCAGATGAGCGCCCCGTGTCCGCCCATGGAGTGCCCGCTGATGCCGCGGCGGTCGGAGACCGGGAAGTTGGCCTCGACCAGTGCCGGCAGTTCCTCGACGACGTAGTCGTACATCCGGTAGTGCTGGGCCCAGGGCTCTTGCGTCGCATTGAGATAAAAGCCCGCGCCCAGGCCGAAATCCCAGGCGCCGTCGGCGTCATCCGGCACGCCTGGGCCACGCGGGCTGGTGTCCGGCGCGACGATGATCAGACCGAGCTCGGCCGCCATGCGTAGCGCTCCGGCCTTCTGCATGAAATTTTCGTCGGTACAGGTCAAGCCGGACAGCCAGTACAGCACCGGCAGTTTTTCACCCTGCTCGGCCTGCGGCGGCAGGAACACGGCAAATACCATGTCGCAGTTCAGGGCGTTGGAGCGGTGGCGGTAGCGCTTGTGCCAGCCACCGAAGCTCTTGTTGCTGGAAACGATTTCAAGGGTCATGAGCGGCCTCGCGCAAGGTGGAAACCGCGCAGGCCTCCACCGGTCGAGGTGGACAAGCCGCCGAACGACGGCATTGCCCACCCTGGGATCAGAAGTGGATGACGGTCCGGATGCTCTTGCCTTCATGCATCAGGTCGAACGCTTCGTTGATCTTGTCCAGCGGCAGGTTGTGGGTGATGAAGGTGTCCAGCGGAATCTCGCCGCTCTGCGCCTTCTCCACATAGCTCGGCAGCTCGGTACGACCCTTCACACCGCCGAATGCCGAACCGCGCCAGACGCGCCCGGTGACCAGCTGAAACGGACGCGTGCTGATTTCCTGGCCCGCGCCGGCGACACCGATGATGGTCGACTCGCCCCAACCCTTGTGACAGCACTCCAGCGCTGCGCGCATCAGCTGCACGTTACCAACGCATTCGAAGGAATAGTCGACACCGCCATCGGTCATCTCGACGATTACCTCTTGAATCGGCTTGTCGTGATCCTTCGGATTGACGAAATCGGTGGCGCCCAGCTCTTCGGCAATGGCGAACTTGCCCGGGTTGATGTCGATGGCAATGATCCGGCCGGCCTTGGCCATCTTCGCACCGATGATCGCCGCCAGGCCGATGCCACCCAGGCCGAAGATCGCCACGGTAGCGCCTTCCTCCACCTTGGCGGTGTTCAGTACGGCACCGATCCCGGTGGTCACGCCGCAGCCCAGCAAGCAGACCTTTTCCAGCGGCGCCTCCTTGGGAATCTTGGCTACCGAGACTTCCGGCAGCACGGTGTACTCGGAGAAGGTCGAGCAGCCCATGTAGTGGTAGATCGGCTCGCCCTGATAGCTGAAGCGGGTGGTGCCGTCGGGCATCAGACCCTTGCCCTGAGTGGCGCGAACCGAGCTGCAGAGGTTGGTCTTGCCCGACTTGCAGAACTTGCACTGCCGGCATTCGGCGGTATAGAGCGGAATCACGTGATCGCCGACGGCAACCGAGGTGACGCCCTCGCCCACCGCCTCGACGATGCCGCCGCCCTCGTGGCCGAGGATGCAGGGGAACACGCCCTCCGAATCCTCGCCGGAAAGCGTGTACGCATCGGTGTGGCACACACCGGTGGCGACGATGCGGATCAGGACTTCGCCAGCCTTGGGTGGGGCTACGTCCACTTCCACGATCTGCAGAGGCTGGTTGGGGCCGAAGGCAACGGCGGCGCGCGACTTGATGGTCATGGACATCACTCTCGATGTGATTGGAAAGCAGAGAGTGTAATTCATGGCCAAACAGGGATTAACGACGGCCCCGGGAAAACATTATTGCTGTTGAGGGACAATCGGCGCTCATCACGTTAGGATCTTTGCAACCCGCTTGCTGGAATCTGACACCGGAGAACCCATGAACCGCTGGGAAGGCCTCGACGAATTCGTGGCTGTCGCCGAATGCGGCAGCTTCATGCGCGCCGCTGAGCGCCTGCGGGTTTCGTCCTCGCATGTCAGCCGACAGGTAGCGCGCCTTGAAGAACGCCTGCAGGCGCGTTTGCTCTATCGCACCACCCGCCGCGTCTCGCTGACCGAGGCCGGGCATACCTTCTTCACCCGCTGCCAGCGCTTGATCGAGGAACGTGACGAAGCCTTTCTGGCCATCAGCGATCTGCACAGCGCACCGACCGGGCTGTTACGCATGACCGCTGCGGTGGCCTATGGCGAGCGCTTCATCGTGCCGCTGGTGAACGAATTCATGGCCCAGCACCCGCAACTGCGTGTCGATATCGAGCTGTCCAACCGCACCCTCGATCTGGTTCAGGAGGGCTACGACCTGGCCATCCGCCTCGGCAAACTCGGCGAGTCGCGCCTGGTCGCCACCCGCATCGCGCCGCGCGCAATGTACCTGTGCGCTGCACCGAGCTACCTGGAACGCTACGGACGGCCACACACCCTGTCGGAGCTGGCGCGACACAACTGCCTGATCGGCACGAGCGACATCTGGTCGTTTCAGATCGAGGGCCGCGAGCAGCACTTCAAGCCCAGCGGCAACTGGCGCTGCAACAGTGGCGAGGCGGTGCTGGATGCAGCCCTGCGTGGCTTTGGCCTGTGCCAGCTGCCGGACTACTACGTGCAAGAGCCGCTGCTTCGAGGCGAGCTGGTTTCGCTACTGGAAAGCAATCAGCCGCCAGATACCGCGGTGTGGGCGGTTTACCCGCAACGGCGCTACCCGCTACCGAAAGTTCGGCTCTTGGTCGAGGCGCTCAAGACCGGTCTTGCCAAGCGTTCGGAGTACGCCAGGACCGGCGACCGGAACGGGCACTGAACCGCGCGTCAGACGCCTCTAATGACGCGGAACCCGCCTTAATCCCCCACGTCGTACCCTGTGTAGCTGCTGCTCTTCGAGCCGCCCGCGCTGGATGAGCGCAGCGCTGCAATCAGGAGGAAACCATGCAGGTTCTGGTGAACAGTAACCACAGCATCAGCGTCACCGCCGATCTGGAAGAGCGAGTGAAGGCCACGGTCGAGACCGAACTGGAGCGCTTCGATGATCATCTGACCCGAGTCGAGGTCCATCTCAACGACGAAAACAGCAGCAAGAGCGGCCCCCATGACAAGCGCTGCCAGATGGAGGCGAGGGTCAAGGGTCACGACCCCATCTCGGCCACCCACAAGGCCGAAACGCTGGACCTGGCAATCAACGGCGCCGCGGAGAAGCTGAACCACGCGCTGAGCCACGTTCTGGACAAGCTCAACCGTCACTGACTGGCCCTCGATGGCCAATGAGCGCGCCATCGACACTTCTGCGAGGGACCGAACCACCGCTACTGGAGGCCACGCATGAACCGACTGCTCGACCGCGAAACCCTGACCACACTGCTGTCAAAACGAGACGGGCCCTGCCTGTCCGTGTACCAGCCCACTCATCGCAGCTTTCCCGAGCGTCAGCAGGACCCGATCCGCTTCAAACACCTGGTCAAGCAGCTGGAAGAATCACTCAAGCAGCAAGGCCATGGCGACAAGGCACACACCCTGCTCGAGCCGTTCTACGCCCTGATCGATAACAGTGACTTCTGGAACCACAGCCTCGACGGCCTGGCCGCTTTTGCCGCCAAGGACTACTTCCAGGTCTATCGACTGCAACGCAGCGTGCCGGAAATGGCCGTGGCCAACGCTCGCATGCACCTCAAACCGCTGGTACGCATTGCACAGTCAGCCGACCGCTTTCAGATCCTCTGCCTCTCACGCGACTCGGTACGCTTGTTCGAGGGCAACCGTGATGCCCTCGACGAGGTGAAGCTGCACGACGGTGTGCCCCGAACACTCGCCGACGCCCTGGGCAGCGACCTCACCGAGAAGGGTCAAAGTGGGTTTCCCCAGGGTTATGGCCGCTCCAGCGAACGCGGCGACCCGATGCAGGTGGAGGCCGGCGGCAGCGGCAAGCAGGCGGAGATCGACCGGGACCGTGATCGCTACTTTCGCGAAGTCGATCGCGCCATCACCGAACATCACTCGCGCCCATCCGGCCTGCCGCTGATCCTCGCCGCTCTGCCCGAGCAGCAGTCGCACTTCCGACGCCTCAGCCACAATGACTGCCTGCTGCCGGAGGGCATCGAGACCGGCCAGAACGCATTGAGCGTCAATGAGCTACGTGAGAAAAGCTGGATGGTGATGCAGCCGCGCTATCTCAAGCGCCTAGAAGGCTTGCTCAACCAGTTCGGCGCATCCCATGGCCAGGGGCTGGCATCCGACCACCTCGAGGATATCGGCCAAGCCACCCGCCAGGGCCGGGTCGCCACCTTGCTGGTGGAGGCCGAGCGGCAGATTCCCGGCCATGTCGACAAAACTGACGGAACGGCAACGCCGACCAGCGAAGATGACGTCAACACACCCGATCTGCTGGACGAGCTGACCATCTGGACACTCGAGCAAGGTGGAGACGTGGTTGTGGTACCGACCGAACGGATGCCGACCGGCACCGGCGCTGCGGCGATCTATCGTTTCTGATGTAAATGGCGGGCAGGCAACCCCTGCCCGTTCTCAAGACTCGCGGTCTGTCTTCCAGCGCTGCGCCAGCCACTCCAGATCTTCGGGGCGGGTGACCTTCAGGTTGTCCGCCCGCCCTTCTACCACCCTAGGCGAGTGACCTGCCCACTCCAGTGCCGACGCCTCGTCGGTAACCTGCATACGGGACGCGAGTGCAGCTTCGAGCGCGTCGCACAACATGCCCAAGCGGAACATCTGCGGGGTGAAAGCCTGCCAAATGACGCTGCGGTCCACCGTCTCCACCACACGCCCATCCGGACCTACGCGCTTGAGGGTGTCCCGCGCCGGAACAGCCAGCAGACCACCGACCGGATCATCGGCCAACTCGGCCAGCAACCTGTCCAGATCCTCACGCGCCAGATTGGGACGGGCCGCATCATGCACCAGCACCCAGTCATGCTCATTCGCGCCCAGCTCATCAAGGCGCTGCAGCCCACTGAGTACCGAATCGCAACGCTCGCGACCGCCCGGTGCAAGCTGCACGCGAGCATCGCGAGCGCAGGGCAGCGCCGGCCAGTAGGGATCGTCAGGCGCGATGCAAACCACCAAACCAGCAAGTGCCGGGTGGTCCAGAAAACAATCGAGGGTGTGTTCGATGATGCTGCGCTCACCCAGCAACAGATACTGCTTGGGACGGTCAGCGCGCATACGACTGCCGACGCCGGCAGCCGGGATGACGACCCAGAAGGCAGGCTGATCGCGCAGGCTCATTCGATCAGCTGATAGAGGGTTTCGCCGTCTTTGACCATGCCTAGCTCCTGGCGGGCCCGCTCTTCGACGGTCTCCATGCCCTGCTTGAGCTCCCGAACTTCCGCCTCGAGAATCCGATTACGCTCCAGCAGCCGTTCGTTCTCACCCTGTTGCTCGGCAATCTGCTTGTTCAGACTGTTGACCTGCGCCAGGCTGCCCTCGCCCACCCAGAGACGGTACTGCAGCCCACCAAGAAGCAGGAGCAGCACGACGAACAACCAGTAGGGGCGACGCATAGAAGGCATGAAACGACTTCAGCTGAAATTCGGGTATTGGCAAACAGCGACGGCTCTGGAGGCACGAAGAGTTTGCACGCGGGCACGGAGCGATTGAAACAAAAAAGGGCGACTTGCGCCGCCCTTTTTTAAGCACCGCGGATCAGCCGCGGAATTCGGCGCGACCCTTGTACGGTGCCTTGCCGGCCAGCTGCTCTTCGATACGCAGCAGCTGGTTGTACTTGGACACGCGGTCCGAACGGCACAGCGAACCGGTCTTGATCTGACCAGCGGCAGTACCCACGGCCAGGTCGGCGATGGTGCTGTCCTCGGTCTCACCGGAGCGGTGCGAGATCACCGCGGTATAGCCGGCGGCCTTGGCCATCTGGATGGCTTCCAGCGTTTCGGTCAGCGAGCCGATCTGGTTGAACTTGATCAGGATCGAGTTACCGATCTTCTCGTCGATGCCGCGCTTGAGGATCTTGGTGTTGGTCACGAACAGGTCGTCACCGACCAGTTGCACCTTGTCGCCGATCTTGTCGGTCAGCACCTTCCAACCGGCCCAGTCGGACTCGTCCATACCGTCTTCGATGGAGATGATCGGATAGCGCTGGCTCAGACCGGCCAGGTAGTCGGCGAATCCGGCGGCGTCGAACACCTTGCCTTCGCCGGCCAGGTCGTATTTGCCGTCCTTGAAGAACTCGGAGGAAGCGCAGTCCAGAGCCAGTGTGACGTCGTCACCCAGCGTGTAGCCGGCGTTGGCGACGGCTTCGGCGATTGCGGCCAGGGCGTCTTCGTTGGACGCCAGGTTCGGCGCGAAGCCACCCTCGTCACCCACGGAGGTGCTCAGGCCACGGGCCTTCAGCACAGCCTTCAGGTGGTGGAAGATCTCGGCGCCCATGCGCAGCGCGTCGGCGAAGGTCTTGGCGCCGACCGGCTGGACCATGAATTCCTGGATGTCGACGTTGTTGTCGGCATGCTCGCCGCCGTTGATGATATTCATCATCGGTACCGGCATGGAGTAGACGCCCGGGGTGCCGTTCAGATCGGCAATGTGCGCGTACAGCGGTACGCCCTTGGCCTGAGCAGCAGCCTTGGCGGCAGCCAGCGACACGGCAAGGATGGCGTTGGCCCCCAGCTTGCCTTTGTTCTCGGTACCGTCGAGCTCGATCATCGCCTGGTCCAGCGCTTTCTGATCGAGCGGGTCCTTGCCCAACAGCAGGTCACGGATCGGGCCATTTACGTTGGCTACGGCGGTCAGCACGCCCTTGCCCAGGTAACGACTCTTGTCGCCATCACGCAGTTCCAAAGCCTCGCGGGAACCGGTGGATGCACCAGACGGCGCGCAGGCGCTGCCGATGATGCCGTTGTCCAGGATCACGTCGGCTTCCACTGTGGGGTTGCCACGGGAATCGAGAACTTCACGCCCCTTGATGTCGACGATCTTTGCCATTGTTGTTAACACTCCATAGATAGCTGCAAGGCTTTCAAGCAGTTTCGATTGGCGGGAAATTCTTGACCAGATCATCCAGCTGCTTGAGCTGGGTGAGGAAAGCTTCGAGCTTGTTCAGGCGCAGCGCGCACGGGCCGTCGCACTTGGCATTGTCAGGATCCGGATGCGCTTCAAGGAACAGACCGGCCAGCCCCTGGGACAGGCCGGCCTTGGCCAGATCGGTGACCTGGGCACGACGACCACCGGCCGAGTCGGCGCGACCGCCGGGCATCTGCAGGGCATGGGTGACATCGAAGAACACCGGGTACTCGAACTGCTTCATGATGCCGAAGCCGAGCATGTCGACGACCAGGTTGTTGTAACCGAAGGACGAGCCACGTTCGCACAGAATCAGCTGGTCGTTGCCGGCCTCCTCGCACTTCTTGAGGATGTGCTTCATCTCCTGTGGCGCGAGGAACTGTGCTTTCTTGATGTTGATCACCGCACCGGTCTTGGCCATCGCCACCACCAGGTCGGTCTGCCGCGAGAGGAAGGCCGGGAGCTGGATGATGTCGCAGACATCGGCCACCGGCTGCGCCTGCCACGGCTCATGTACGTCGGTGATGACCGGCACGCCGAAGGTCTTCTTCACTTCCTCGAAGATCTTCATCCCCTCTTCCAGACCCGGGCCGCGGAACGAAGTGATCGAGGAGCGGTTGGCCTTGTCGAAGCTCGCCTTGAAAACGTAAGGAATGCCGAGCTTCTCGGTCACCCGCACGTACTCTTCGCAGGCCTGCATGGCCAGGTCACGGGACTCGAGGACATTGATGCCACCGAACAGCACGAACGGCTTGTCGTTCGCGATCTCGATGTTGCCTACGCGGATGGTCTTCTGACTCATGCCTTCTTCGCCTTGTATTCCAGCGCTGCGTTGACGAAACCGCTGAACAGCGGGTGACCATCGCGTGGCGTGGACGTGAATTCAGGGTGGAACTGGCAGGCGACGAACCACGGATGATCCGGAGCCTCGACCACTTCCACCAGCGCACCGTCTCCGGAGCGCCCGGTAATCTTCAGTCCGGCTGCCTGCAGTTGCGGCAGCAGGTTGTTGTTCACTTCGTAGCGATGACGGTGCCGCTCGACGATGCGCTCCTTGCCGTAGCATTCGAATACCTTCGAGCCCGGTTCAAGGCCGCATTCCTGAGCACCCAGACGCATGGTGCCGCCCAGGTCGGAGGCTTCGGTGCGCACTTCGGTGTTGCCGGAGGCGTCGGCCCATTCGGTGATCAGACCAACCACCGGGTGACCGCTGTCCTTGTCGAACTCGGTGGAGTTGGCATCCGACCAGCCCAGCACATCGCGAGCGAACTCGATGACCGCAACCTGCATGCCCAGGCAGATACCCAGGTAGGGGATCTTGTTCTCGCGGGCATAGCGCACGGTGGCGATCTTGCCCTCCACGCCACGCAGGCCGAAACCGCCTGGCACGAGGATGGCATCGACACCTTCGAGCAGACCGGTGCCCTGGTTCTCGATATCCTCGGAGTCGATGTAACGCAGGTTCACCTTGGTCCGGCTCTGGATGCCAGCGTGGCTCATCGCCTCGATCAGAGATTTGTAGGCGTCCAGAAGTTCCATGTACTTGCCGACCATGGCGATGTTGACTTCCTTCTCTGGATGCAGCTTGGCATCGACGACACGATCCCATTCGGAGAGATCGGCGCCACGGCATTCGAGACCGAAACGTTCGACGACATAGTCATCGAGGCCCTGGGCGTGCAGGATGCCCGGAATCTTGTAGATGGTATCGGCGTCCGGCAGGCTGATCACCGCACGCTCTTCGACGTTGGTAAACAGCGCAATCTTGCGCCGCGAAGACACGTCGATGGCGCGATCGGAGCGGCAGACCAGCACGTCCGGCTGCAGGCCGATGGAGCGCAGCTCCTTCACCGAATGCTGGGTTGGCTTGGTCTTGGTTTCGCCGGCGGTGGCGATGTAAGGCACCAGCGTCAGGTGCATCAGCATGGCGCGCTTGGCGCCGACTTCCACACGCAACTGGCGGATGGCCTCGAGGAAGGGTTGCGACTCGATGTCGCCCACCGTACCGCCGACCTCCACCAGGGCCACGTCGGCGTCGCCGGCACCCTTGATGATGCGACGCTTGATCTCGTCGGTGATGTGCGGAATGACCTGGATGGTCGCGCCCAGGTAGTCGCCCCGGCGTTCACGGCGCAGCACGTCTTCGTAGACGCGACCGGTGGTGAAGTTGTTGTTCTGGGTCATGCGGGTGCGGATGAACCGCTCGTAGTGCCCCAGATCGAGGTCGGTCTCGGCGCCGTCATGGGTGACGAACACCTCACCGTGCTGGAACGGGCTCATGGTGCCCGGATCGACGTTGATGTAAGGGTCCAGTTTGAGCATCGTGACCTTCAGGCCCCGCGCCTCCAGGATGGCCGCCAATGAAGCCGAGGCGATGCCTTTCCCCAATGAAGAAACAACACCACCCGTGACGAAGATGTAGCGCGTCATGAAAAACCCTAGAAGTCTGCGTTAAGCGGCCGGCGCCGCCGGGGGAAAGCGAAGGTGCCATTGCGCGGATCGGCAATAGCGCAACTGCCACGGATTCGAAGAAACCGCAGAAGCTGTATTGAGACGGGAGCGTAGTCTACCGGAAAGGCCTTATCAGCTCAAACCACTTAGAAGTCCGGCACGCCCCAATACAGGGCGAACCGCCCGTTAGCCAGGACTGGCAGATTGGCCACGCCGATCAGTTCATCATTGCAGTAAAGCAATGGCAGACGACTGCGCGCAAAATGGGGAACGCCAGCCTCGTTAAGCAGACGCTTCAGGTCGCGCCGGCCTCGGCCAGGCACGAGAAGCGCCTCGCCACCGTGCCGATAGCGGACCTGGAGTTTACCGGCAGGTGGCTCACCCTCCCCTCGAAGCATGCCATTGCCTGGTAGCTCCAGGGCTGTAGACGGATCCGACCAGTCGATCGGCTCGACAACCGGCTCAAGCCAGCTATCGGGCAGCCACCAGACCCGATCGCCAGTGCGCTGCAGCTCGCCTCCAGCCAAGCACCATCGCGGCGCGGCATCCGGCCGGGCATTCAGCAGCGACGCCCAGCCGGCCCAGTGATCCTCATCCGGCGCCAGCGTGAAGCTCGCCAGCCAATGACGTAGCGCGTTGCGCTGACGCACCGGCGTCAATGCTCGCAACGGCGGTAGCGCAAGGCTGGGCAGGCGCAGCCACTCAAAAGCGCTGACCGTGTTCGCAATGAGCAGATCCTGTTGCGCCAGCTCGTCCAGCAATTGCTGCGCTTCAGTCATATGGGCCGCTGCTCGAGCCATACTCGAAGCCGCCTGCGGCCAGCGCTGTTGCAACAGCGGCATGACCTCTCGGCGCAGAAAATTTCGCGAATAGTCGTGATCCTGATTGCTGGGATCGTCCACCCAGCACAGCGTGTTACGCCGGGCGTAGGCGTCGAGCTCGGCACGAGACGCACCAAGCAGTGGACGTACCAGAGAGCCCCGACCTAACGGCCGCGCAACCGGCATCGCGGCCAGCCCACGCACGCCTGCGCCCCGAAGCAGGCGAAACAGCACTGTTTCTGCCTGATCATCACGGTGCTGCCCGGTCAAAAGCAGCTCGCCCTCCCCCAGACAGCCAGAAAACGCCTCATAACGCGCTTCGCGCGCCGCACGCTCGACGCTTGCGCCGGGCAGAACCTGCACGCGAATCACGTGTAGAGGAACGCCTAAACCGTCACAGACCGCCTGACAGTGTGCCGGCCACTCATCACCAGCGGCTTGCAGGCCATGATGCACATGGATCGCGCGGATCGCAGGGAGCTCGTGCTGGGCAGCAAGCCGGGCCAGGGAATGCAGGAGGACGGTCGAATCAAGACCACCGGAGAAGGCCACCCACCAGGTCGGTGAACCACGCCAGGGAGCAAGGGTGGAAAGCAGAAGGGAATCAAGGGACATGGCGGCGCTTCGATGACCGGCGTTGTCGGCAAGCATAAAGCCCGGCGATGGAAGCAGCGATAGAGCGGTAGACGGTGAAGCGATGCCCGTCTCGATTCCGAATAGCGAAATCGAGACGCGGATCAGGCGTGACGGATCAGGCGATACCGTAGCTCATCAGGCGCTCATAGCGGCGCGCGAGCAGCGCATCGGTATCCAGCGACTTGAGCATATGCAGCTGGCTGTTCAGCTGCTCACGCATGGCCGCAGCCATGACGGCAGGATTGCGGTGGGCGCCGCCCAGAGGCTCCGGGATCACCTTGTCGACGATGCCCAGGTCCTTGAGACGCTCAGCCGTCACACCCATGGCCTCGGCCGCTTCAGGTGCCTTCTCGGCGGTGCGCCAGAGAATCGAGGCGCAGCCTTCCGGCGAAATCACCGCGTAGGTGGAATACTGCAGCATGTTCAGCTGGTCGCAGACGCCAATAGCCAGGGCTCCGCCAGAACCGCCCTCACCGATCACGGTGGCGATGATCGGCGTCTTCAGACGTGCCATGACGCGCAGGTTCCAGGCAATTGCCTCGCTCTGGTTGCGCTCTTCGGCATCGATACCCGGATAGGCGCCCGGGGTGTCGATGAAGGTCAGGATCGGCATCTTGAAGCGCTCGGCCATCTCCATCAGACGGCACGCCTTGCGGTAACCCTCGGGGCGCGGCATGCCGAAGTTACGGCGTACCTTCTCGCGCACCTCACGACCCTTCTGATGACCGATGATCATCACCGGCTGTCCGTCCAGACGCGCAGTACCGCCTACGATAGCGGCGTCATCGGAGAAGTGGCGATCACCGTGCAGCTCTTCGAACTCAGTGAACAGGTGATTGATGTAATCGAGGGTGTAGGGGCGCTGCGGGTGGCGAGCCAGGCGGGCGATCTGCCAACTGGTCAGATTGCCGAAAATGCTCTCGGTGAGCGATTCGCTCTTGTCCTGCAGGCGGGCAATCTCATCGCCGATGTTCAGCGAGTTGTCGTTACCAACCAGGCGCAATTCTTCGATCTTGGCTTGCAGGTCGGCGATCGGCTGTTCGAAATCCAGGAAGTTCGGGTTCATAGGCATCCGTCATGCGTCGACGGCCAGGCGGCCGGGAGGCTGTTCCGTTTTTTGCGCCTTACCTTACGGGAGCGGCGCATTCAGGTCGAACAAAAATTGTTCTGAAACCATGACCCGGTCACTGCCGGGCCGTTCAGGCCTGGCTCGGACGCGCACCTCGGTGGCATCCCGGGCCATGGCCCTCTATCGGTATTGCAGGAAGACGTTGTCGCGTCCGAACTGGTCACGCAATGCCTGAATCAAGTTGTCCGCAGGATCGATCCGCCAATTCTCACCGAACTGCAGGAGCGCCCGTGCATCATGTCCGGTGTACTCCAGCGTGATCGGACAGGCCCCGCGATGGCGACCGCAGACCTCGGCCAGCCAGCGCATGCGTTCGCCCTTGAGCGCCTCGCCGGCGACCTTGACCCGCAGACTCTCGGCCAGAGCGGTACGCGCTTCCTCCAGGCTCATGACACGTTTGGCTCGCAGGCGCAGACCGCCAGAGAAATCATCGTTGCTCACCTCGCCCTCCACCACTACCAACGCATCGGTCTGCAGCAGGGCCTGGGCGCTGTTGAACGCTTCGGCGAACAACGAGGCCTCGATGCGCCCGGAGCGGTCGTCCAGGGTGATGAACCCCATCTTGTCGCCCTTCTTGTTCTTCATCACTCGCAAATTGACGATCAGCCCGGCGATGGTCTGCTCGCCACGCGCCGGGCGCAGATCGATGATGCGCTGGCGGGCGAAGCGACGGATCTCGCCCTCGTATTCGTCGATCGGATGGCCGGTGAGGTACAGGCCGAGGGTGTCCTTCTCGCCTTTCAGACGTTCCTTGAGCGACAGCTCGCGGGCGTTGCGGTGATTGGCATAGACGTCGGCCTCCGGCTCGGCGAACAGGCCGCCGAACAGGTCCATGTGACCGCTCTCCGCGCTGCGCGCCGTCTGTTCGGCGGCCTGCACCGCCTCTTCCATCGCCGCCAGCAGCACCGCGCGATTGCGGTCGATGTTGGCCTGATAGGCCTTGGCCTCCTCGAAGAAGTACGGCCCCAAGCGGTCCAGCGCGCCGGAGCGGATCAGCGCTTCCAGGGTGCGCTTGTTGATGCGCTTGAGGTCGATGCGTGCGCAGAAATCGAACAGATCCTTGAACGGGCCGCCTTCGGCACGGCATTCGGCGATAGCCTCAACCGGCCCCTCACCCACGCCCTTCACTGCACCCAGGCCATAGACGATACGGCCATCGTCGTTGACGGTGAACTTGAATTCGGAGACGTTCACATCGGGCGGATCGATGCGCAGCTTCATGCTGCGGCATTCCTCGATGAGGATCACCACCTTGTCGGTGTTGTGCATATCCGCCGAGAGCACGGCCGCCATGAACGGCGATGGGTGGTGCGCCTTGAGCCAGGCCGTCTGGTAGGACACCAGGCCGTAGGCGGCCGAGTGCGACTTGTTGAAGCCGTAGCCGGCGAATTTTTCCACCAGATCGAAGATGTTGCCCGCCAGGTCCGCATCGATCCCGTTGTTGGCGCAACCCTCGATGAAGCCACCGCGCTGTTTGGCCATTTCCTCCGGCTTTTTCTTACCCATGGCGCGGCGCAGCATGTCGGCACCACCGAGGGTGTAGCCGGCCATCACCTGGGCGATCTGCATCACCTGTTCCTGGTACAGGATGATGCCGTAGGTGGGCTTGAGCACTGGCTCCAGCCCGGCGTACTGGTAGTCCGGGTGTGGATAGGAGACTTCGGCACGCCCGTGCTTGCGGTTGATAAAGTCGTCCACCATGCCCGATTGCAACGGACCGGGACGGAACAGCGCCACCAGTGCGATCAGGTCTTCCAGGCAGTCGGGCTTGAGCTTTTTGATCAACTCCTTCATACCGCGGGATTCGAGCTGGAAAACCGCGGTGGTCTCGGCCTTCTGCAGCAACTGATAGGTTGGCTTGTCATCCAGCGGGATGAAGTCGATGTTGATCGGCTCCAGGCCCTTCTTGGCCTGTTCGCGGTTGATGGTTTCCAGCGCCCACTTGATGATGGTCAGCGTCCGCAGGCCGAGGAAGTCGAACTTCACCAGACCGGCCTGCTCGACGTCGTCCTTGTCGAACTGGGTCACTAGGCCGCCACCCTCCTCGTCGCAGGCGATCGGCGCGAAGTCGGTGAGCTTGGTTGGCGCGATCACCACACCACCGGCGTGCTTACCGGTACCGCGGGTAATGCCTTCGAGCTTGAGCGCCATCTCCCAGATTTCCCGGGCGTCCTCGTCAACGGCGAGGAAGTCGCGCAGCGGCTCCTCCATTTCGTAGGCCTTTTCCAGCGTCATGCCGACTTCGAAGGGAATCATCTTCGACAACCGATCAGCCAGGCCGTAGGACTTGCCCTGCACCCGCGCCACGTCGCGCACCACGGCCTTGGCCGCCATGGTGCCGAAGGTGATGATCTGGCTGACCGCATTACGGCCATATGCCTCGGCCACGTAATCGATGACCCGGTCGCGACCATCCATGCAGAAGTCGACGTCGAAGTCGGGCATGGAAATACGTTCGGGGTTGAGGAAGCGCTCGAACAGCAGGTCATAGGCCAGCGGATCGAGGTCGGTAATCTTCAGCACGTAGGCGACCAGTGAGCCGGCACCCGAGCCACGGCCTGGGCCGACCGGTACGCCGTTGTTCTTCGCCCACTTGATGAAGTCCATAACGATCAGGAAGTAACCGGGGAAGCCCATCTGGATGATGGTGCCCAGCTCGAACTCAAGGCGATCGATGTAGACCTGCTTCTTCGCCTCGTAGTCAGGAGTGTCCTTGGGTAGCAGCACCTCGAGGCGTTCTTCCAGCCCTTCAAACGACACCTGACGCAGGTAGTCGTCGATGGTCATGCCCTCGGGCACGGGGAAGTTCGGCAGGAAGTAGGTGCCCAACTGCACTTCGATGTTGCAGCGCTTGGCGATCTCGACGGTGTTTTCCAGCGCCTCGGGGAGGTCGCTGAACAGCTCGGCCATCTCTGCCGGAGTCTTCAGATACTGCTGATCAGAGTAGGTACGCGGCCGCCGCGGATCGTCCAGAGTTCGGCCTTCACCGATGCATACGCGGGTCTCGTGGGCCTCGAAGTCTTCCTGCTTGAGGAAACGCACGTCGTTCGTCGCGACCAGCGGCGTACCGCTGCGCCCGGCGAGCGCGACTGCAGCGTGCAGATACTCTTCGTCATTGACCCGGCTGGTGCGCTGAACTTCCAGGTAGAAGCGGTCGGCAAACACATCGCGCCATTCAGCCAGACGCGATTCGGCCAGTGCTTCGTCGCCATTGAGCAGCGCCTGGCCGACCTCTCCTTCCCTGGCGCCAGACAAGGCGATCACACCTTCGGCGGCCTGCTTGACCCAGTCACGCTCGATGATCACCAGATCGTTGCGCTGGCCCTCGGTCCAGCCGCGAGAAATCAACTCGGTGAGATTGCGATACCCGTTGGGATTCATCGCCAGCAAGGTCAAGCGGCTGAGAGGACCGTCCTCGTCACAACCAGCCATCCAGATATCGGCACCGCAAATCGGCTTTATGCCGGCGCCCTGCGCGGCTTTATAGAACTTGACCAGCGAGCACATATTGCTCATGTCGGTCACCGCCACTGCCGGCATGCCACCTGCCGCAACCGCCTTGATCAGCGGCTTGACCCGAACCAGCCCATCGACCAGCGAGTACTCGGTATGCAGACGTAGATGGACGAAGGAAACAGGCATGAACAGACCTTGAGCTGGCAGAACGACAAGCGCGGGATTGTACCGGAAAGCACGGACGGGCTGGCGACCGCGCTAACGGTAGCCGACACGGCAAAAGGGTGTTCGGCCGCCCAGGACCTCATGAAGCACCTGGCTGGCCCGCATACAGTTACCAGCTAGACCAGCAGCACGCTGGCCGGGATGTCGGTCTCGACAACTGCCTGCTCAAGCAGCGTACGCACGGGGGCGAAAGAGCGCCGATGAATGGGCGTTGGCCCTAGCCGACGAAGCGCCTCCAGATGGCTTGGAGTCGGATAACCCTTGTGCCCGGCCAGCCCATAACCCGGATAGCAGAGATCCAGAGCCTGCATTTCGCGGTCACGACTGACCTTGGCCAGGATGGATGCCGCAGCGATAGCCGGCACCTGACCGTCGCCCTGGATCACCGGTGCGCTGGGCACATTCAGCTGAGGGCACCGATTGCCATCGATGAGTGCCAGCCGCGGCGTGACACTCAGTCCATCAACCGCACGCTGCATGGCGAGCATCGTGGCGTGAAGGATATTCAGTTGATCGATCTCTTCGACCTCGGCTCGGGCAATGCACCATGCCACCGCCTTTGCGCAGATCTCGTCGAACAACGCTTCACGACGGGCTTCGCTCAGCTTTTTCGAGTCGTTGAGGCCTTCGATCGGACGCGCCGGATCGAGGATCACTGCGGCGGTCACTACAGGACCACACAGCGGCCCGCGCCCGACCTCGTCGACGCCGGCAACCAGCTCTTCGACCAGATTGAAATCGAGTCCGAACTGCATCAACGAACTCCAACCAGGCGCAACACGGCATCGGCGGCCTGACTCGACGCATCGCAACGCAGGGTGCGATGAATACTGTCGAACCCTTCGGTCTGCACGTCACCATCGTCCAGCAGTGGCGACAGAGACTGCGCAAGCGCTTCGGGGGTAGCGGCGTCCTGCAGCAACTCGGGAACCAGCAGACGCTGGGCCAGCAGGTTGGGAAGCGCAACATAGGGGCTCTTCACCAGCCGCCGGAGGATGCGGTAGGTCATTGGCGCTACGCTGTAGGCCACCACCATAGGACGTTTGAACAACAGCGCCTCAAGCGTTGCCGTACCGGAAGCAATCAACACGGCGTTGCAGGCGGCCAATGCCTCATGGGACCGGCCATCGAGCAGGGTCAGCGGCAAATCACGCGTAACCAGCATCTGCTCAAGCTGCAGCCGCCGCTCGGGGCTGGCGCAAGGCATGACAAAACGAATCCCGGGACGCATGGCGCGCAACCGCTCGGCAGCGGAAAGGAACAGATCCCCCAGTCGAGCGACTTCGCCGCCCCTGCTACCGGGCATCAGCGCGACGACCAGGCCATCCGCTGGCAATCCGAGCGCTTGCCGTGCCGCGGCACGATCGGCGCAAAGCGGAATGGCATCAGCCAGGGGATGACCGACGAAGCGAACCGGTACCTGGTGCTCGTCGTAGAACCTGGCCTCGAACGGAAACAGCGTGAGCATCAGATCGCAGGCGTCACGGATCTTCAGTACCCGCTTCTGACGCCAGGCCCAGACTGACGGACTGACGTAGTGCACGGTCTTGATTCCGGCCCGGCGCAGCTTGAGCTCAAGCCCGAGATTGAAGTCCGGCGCGTCGATGCCGATGAATACATCCGGCCGCTGCTGGATCAGCGTGTCCACCAGGCGTTTGCGGCGGGCCAGCAGCTCCGGCAAACGACCGAGCACTTCGACCAGACCCATCACTGCCAGACGCTCGAGCGGAAAGTACGACTGCAACCCTTCGGCCTGCATGCGCGAGCCGCCGACCCCGATGAATTCGACATTCGCGTGCTGAGCCTTCAGCGCCTGCATCAGGCCCGCACCAAGGATGTCACCGGAGGACTCCCCGGCTACCAAGGCAACCCTGAGCGGCCGGTTCATCTCAGCGGGTGATCCCACGAGTTGAAGCCTGGATCGAGTCGCGGAAGATCGCAACCTCGGGGAATGCCGCTGCACTTTCGGCCAGCTCGGTGAGTGCGGCCTCCACGGTCAACCCCTTGCGGTAGACGACCTTGTAAGCGTTGCGCAGGGCGTGAACGGCTTCGGCGCTGAAGCCACGACGACGCATGCCCTCGAAGTTCATGCTGCGCGCCTCAGCCGGATTGCCGAACACGGTGACAAACGCCGGTACATCCTTGCCGATCGCCGTGCCCATGCCGGAAAAACTATGAGCGCCGATATGGCAGAACTGATGCACCAGGGTGTAACCGGAGAGAATGGCCCAGTCGCCCACATGGACGTGACCGGCCAGCGCGGTGTTGTTGACCAGAATGCAATGATTGGCGATCACGCTGTCGTGGCCGATGTGAGCATAAGCCATGATCAGGTTGTGATCACCGAGGGTGGTTTCGGAGCGATCCTGCACGGTGCCGCGATGGATGGTGACACCCTCGCGAATCACATTGTGATCGCCGATCACCAGTCGAGTCGGCTCGCCCTTGTACTTCAGGTCAGGCGTATCTTCGCCTACCGAGGAGAACTGATAGATGCGATTGTGCCGACCGATACGGGTCGGCCCTTTGATGACCACGTGCGACGCGATCACCGTACCCTCGCCGATTTCGACATCCGGACCAATGATCGACCAGGGCCCCACCTGGACGTCATCCGCCAGCCGAGCGGCAGGATCGATGATGGCGCGAGGGTCGATCAAACTCATATTTCCTGTTCCGCGCAGATGATTTCAGCCGAGCAGACCGGCTTGCCATCGACGGTAGCGCGACAATCGAACTTCCAGATACCGCGCTTGTTGCTCAGGAAATCCGCCTCGAGAACCAGCTGGTCGCCGGGGCGTACCGGCTGGCGGAACCGCAGCTTGTCAGAACCGACGAAATAGTAAAGCGTGCCATCGGATGGCTTGACACCCATCATCTTGAAGCCCAGGAGGCCAGCGGCCTGCGCCATGGCTTCGATGATGAGCACGCCCGGCATGATCGGGTGCTGCGGGAAATGCCCATTGAAGAACGGCTCATTGATGGTCACGTTCTTGTAGGCGCGAACGCGCTTGGCCTCGACATCCAGTTCCGTTACCCGATCCACCAGCAGGAACGGGTAGCGGTGAGGCAAATATTCGCGAATCTCGTTGATATCCATCATGTCAGGAAAGAGCCTGTAAAAAAGTATAGGGCCGCCTGCGCTGAAAGCCCGCGCGAGCACTGACAGGCATTAACCCCGAAAAAAACCGGATCAGACGGTAAGCTCAGGCATCAGAAGCCGGATTCTGACCCTGAGTCACGGTAGCCAGGCTTTTCTCCAGCTGTTGCAGCCGGCGAGCCATGTCATCCAACTGACGAATACGCGCCGCACTCTTTCTCCAATCGGCAGCATTCTGCATCGCCGTGCCCGAGGAGTAGCTTCCGGGTTCCGTGATCGAGCGCGTGACCATCGTCATACCCGTCACGAACACGTTGTCGCACACTTCGATGTGCCCAACCATGCCGACGCCACCGGCGATCATGCAATTGCGTCCGATCTTGGTGCTACCGGAGATGCCGGCACAGCCAGCCATCGCCGTGTTGTCACCGATCTGCACGTTGTGCGCGATCATGATCTGATTATCTAGCTTCACGCCGTTGCCAATCAGCGTATCGGAAAGGGCGCCGCGGTCGATGGTGGTATTCGAGCCAATTTCCACATCATCCCCGATACGCACACCGCCGATTTGAGCGATCTTCTGCCAGGCACCTTTTTCCTTGGCGAAGCCGAACCCCTCACCACCGATCACGGCACCGGACTGGATCACCACGCGCTCACCGATCTGCACGTCGTGATAAAGCGTGACTCGCGGTGCGAGTCGCCCGCCAGCGCCGATTCGGCTACGGGCGCCGACGAATGACTGCGCACCGATCACCACATCCGCCTCGATGGTTGCGCCGGACTCGATCACCACATAGGGACCAATGCTGGCCGACGAATCTACATAAGCATCGGCAGCGACCACCGCCGTCGGGTGAATGCCGCTATTCGCTACCGGTCGAGTCTCGAACAGGTGCGACGCGCGCGCATAAGCCAGATAGGGGTCGCTAACGACAATTGCCGCGCCTTCGTAACCTTCAGCATCAGCGGGAGCCAACAACACCGCGGCGGCCTGGGTGGTCGACAGGTACTTGCGATACTGAGCATTGGCAAGGAAGCTCAAATGCGCCGGGCCCGCCTCCTGCAGGGTAGCGAGCCCGCTAATAGTCTGGTCAGCATCGCCGCGCAGGGTGCCACCCAGTTCCTCGGCCAGCTGGCCGAGTGTATAGACTGCGCCTGCCATATCAGCGCAGCTGATTCATGCGCTCGATGACCTGGCGGGTGATATCGAACTGCGGTTTGACATCCACCACGGCACCACGCTCGAACACCAGGTCGTAGTTGCCCTTCTTGATGACTTCTTCGACAGCCTGATCAAGCTTCGGCTTGAGCTGCTTGAGCATGTCCCGATCCGCCACAGCCTTTGCCTCGTTCAATTCCTTGGACTGGAACTGGAAGTCACGGGCCTTTTGCTTGAATTCGAGTTCCAGACGTTCACGCTCGGCCTGCTGCATCTTGTCGCCGTCCTTGACCAGGCGATCCTGAATACGCTTGGCGTCGCTTTCGAGTGTTTTCAGCTTGCTCAGTTGGGGGCCGAACTTCTTCTCCGCGTCGACCGCGTAACGTTTGGCCGCATCCGACTCAAGCAGCGCCATCTGATAGTTCATGACGGCGATCTTCATTTCGGCAAATGCTGGGGTCGCTACCAGCGCGGCAACGACGAGAAACAGTTGAGTCAACTTACGCACGGTAAACACCACTCCTGAAAGAAAGCACTGAGGCATCACGCCGCAATGTTAGAACGTTTGTCCCAGCGAGAACTGGAATACCTGAGTATCGGCTTCGTCCGGCTTGACCACCGGCATTGCCAGACTGAAGCTCAGCGGGCCCATTGCGGTAATCCAGGTCAGACCGACACCCACCGAGCTGGCCATATCGCCGAAGTCGATATCGCTGCAATTACTCGACTCTGTTGGGCAATTGGTGTTGTACACATTACCTACGTCCCAGAACACCGAGGTACGCAGCGAGCGCTGATCCTTAACGAACGGCATGGGGAACAGCACTTCCAAGCCCCCCTGGATGAGTACGTTACCACCGAACGGCAGAGGATCCTGATCCGGGTCGGCGATGGTGCCTGGGCGCGACCCGTCACTCGGCGTGCTACGAGGGCCGAGGCTGCTATCCTCGAAGCCGCGTACCGAATTGAAGCCGCCGGCATAGTAATGCTCGTAGAACGGCAGGCTCGAGGTCGAGCCATAGGCGTCCCCGTAACCCAGGCGCGTATGCATGCGCAGGGTGTAATCCTTGCTCATCGGTACGAACAGCTGGCCGTTGTAGTCGAGTTTGTAGAAAGACAGGTCGCTACCCGGAATAGTACTTTCGAATACCAGGCTCTGCGAATGGCCGCGAGTTGCGAGCACGCCGCGATTGAGGGTCGACTCGGACCAACCTGCAGATGCCTTGAAGTTGAGGAAGCTGTCGCCCTCCTCCTCCATGAAGTCGAAGATCTCGTCCACGGTATAACGGCCAGTATCAAGATCATCCTGCTGCACAGTCAGGCCGAATGACAGTCGAGACGTCTCGCTGATCGGGTAGCCGATGTTGATGCCGCCACCAAGGCTATCCACCGAATAACTGGAAACGTCGTAATCGAGTTCGTCGTAATCGGTGGTGCGATAGAAGGCGTTATACCCCAGGCTGACACCGTCTTCGGTCCAGTAGGGGTCGACGAAACCGAAGTTGTAACGCGTCTGGTATTCGCTGCGAGTCAAGCCCAGGGAGACCCGGTTCCCGGTACCGAGGAAGTTGTTCTGGCTGATGGAGCCACCCAGAATCAGGCCTGCGTTTTGCGCAAAACCGATGCTGGCCATGATCGAACCGGACGGTTGCTCCTCGACGCTGTAGTTGACGTCGATCTGGTCGTCCGTACCTGGCACCTGCGGCGTTTCTACGTTCACTTCCTTGAAGAAGCCCAGGCGCTCGAGACGAGTCTTGGATTGGTCGATCAAATAGGTCGACGCCCAACCACCTTCCATCTGGCGCATCTCGCGACGCAGCACTTCATCTTCGGTCTTGGTATTCCCGCGGAAATTGACGCGATTGACGTACGCACGCTTACCCGGATCGACGACGAACGTGATCGACACCGTATTGTCTTCGTCGTGAGCTTCAGGAACACCGTTGACGTTGGCAAAGGTATAGCCTTCGTTACCCAAGCGCCGTGTAATCAGCTCGGAGGTGGTGGTCATCACCTTGCGCGAGAACACCTGACCTTCTTTTGCCAGCAACAGCGCCTCGATCTCTTCCTGCGGAACCTTGAGATCACCGCTCAGCTTGACATCGCGCACGGTATAGCGCTCGCCTTCGTCGATGTTCACGGTGACATAGACGTGCTTCTTGTCTGGCGTTATGGATACCTGGGTCGAGGTGATATCCATGTTGATGTAACCGCGATCCAGGTAATACGAGCGCAGGCGTTCCAGGTCACCGGAGAGCTTTTCACGCGCGTACTTGTCGTCGTTGCGGAAGAACGACAGCCAGTTTGTGGTCTTCAGCTCGAACAGATCCACCAGATCTTCGTCCGCGAAGACAGAATTGCCCACGATATTGACGTGCTTGATCGCCGCCACCGAGCCTTCGTTGATCTTGATCTTCAACGCCACCCGATTACGCGGCTGCGAAATGACCTCGGTTTCGATGGTCGCCGAATAGCGCCCCTGGGCAACGTACTGGCGCTGCAGTTCATTACGTACACCCTCGAGCGTGGCCTGCTGAAAGATTTCCCCTTCGGCCAGACCGGACTGCTGCAAACCTGACAGCAGATCTTCGGTCTTGATCGCCTTGTTGCCTTCGATCTCGATGCCGGAAATGGATGGTCGCTCGACTACGCTGATGACCAGCACATCGCCATCCCGCCCCAGCTGAATATCCTGAAAGAAACCGGTTCGGAAGAGCGCACGAGTGGCATCGACGAGGCGATTGTCATCGGCGGGCTCACCCACGTTCAAAGGCAGAGCGCCGAATACGCTGCCGGCGGAAACCCGCTGCAGGCCATTGACCCGGATATCGGAAATAGTGAAGGACTCAGCGTGAACTTCGGCGATCATCAATGCGGAGATAACCGCAGGTAGCAGCAGACGTTTCATGAAGTCCTTTCTTATTCAAACCTGATAAATGAACCGGCAATTAGGCGCGGCGACACTACGGATTCGGCGTTACAGACGGCCAAGATCATTGACCAATGCAAGCAGCATCACCCCTACCACGAGGCTGATGCCGATCTGTACCCCCCATCCCTGCACCCGTTCCGAAAGCGGACGCCCGCGGACCCACTCGACGAGATAGAAGAGCAGATGGCCGCCATCGAGCACCGGGATAGGCAATAAATTGAGAACCCCCAGACTTATGCTCAGATAGGCGAGGAAATTGAGGAAATCCCCAAGGCCGGACTGGGCCGAAGCGCCCGCCACTTTAGCAATCGTTATCGGACCGCTCAAGTTTTTTACCGAGAGCTCCCCGAAGAGCATTTTCTTCAGCGAATCGAGGGTCAGCAGGCTCATGGTCCAGGTGCGCCTTACGCCTTCGACCACCGCTTCAAGAGGACCGAAGCTGACTTCGCGCAGCATTTCCGCTGGCCATTCACCACCTTCGACACCCGCCCCCAGATAACCGCGGCGCGCATCGCCTTCACCACGCGCGGCCAGCGTCAACGACACCTCGAGTCGCTCACCGGAGCGCTCCACCTGCAGGGATACCGGCTCACCGGGCAGCACCTTGACTGCGTCGATCACCTGCTGCCAATCGTCCAGTGGCTGCTGATCCATACTCAACAGGCGGTCACCGAGACGAATACCTGCGGCCTGCGCCGGGCCTTCAGGGTCCAACTGAGCGACCACTGGGACAATCTGAGGGCGCCAGGGTCTGATTCCGAGCGAGGTGATCGGGTCCGGCTCCTCCACGCCTTTCAGCCAATTTTGCAACGGGATCTGCAAGTGCCGCTCGCCAGAACCGCCAAGCTCTCGCACCGTCATATCGAGCTGACCGCTCTCGCCCAGGCGCCGTACCAACTGTAGATTGACCTCGGACCAGCCGCTGACTGGCTTGCCATTGACAGCAACGATCTCCTGATCGACCGCCATCCCCGCCTGAGCAGCGAGACTGCCTGGCGCGACAGCACCGACAACAGGCCGCACCTGTTCGCTGCCAAGCATCGCCAGCAGCCAGAAGAACACCATAGCTAACAGGAAATTGGCCAACGGCCCGGCGGATACGATAGCGAAGCGCTGGCGGACGCTCTTGCGATTGAATGCACTGTCGAGCAAAGCGGGAGGCACGTCGCCCTCACGCTCGTCGAGCATCTTGACGTAACCGCCAAGCGGTATCGCAGCGATGACGAACTCGGTGCCCTGCCGGTCATGCCAGCGAAGCAGCGGACTACCGAAGCCAACGGAGAATCGCAGCACCTTCACGCCACAGCGACGGGCAACCCAGAAATGACCGAATTCGTGAAAGGTCACCAGCACCCCGAGCGCAACGAGGGTGCCGATGATCATGTAGAGCGCGCCCATATTTTCCTCCGGGAGTGGGTCTGTGACGTTTCGCTGCAAGCCGCGAGGCCGGCAGACCCTATCGCCCGCGGCAGCTCAACCAGTGGCCGGCAGTTTCACGAGCCTGGTTGTCAGCTGCCAGTACATCTTCAAGGCAGACAGTCGGAACCGATGCCTCTCGATTCAACACGTCGTCGATGATACTCGCGATCTCGGTGAAGCGGATGCGTCGATTGAGAAAGGCGTCAACCGCCACTTCGTTCGCGGCATTGAGCATCGCCGGCGCCGTACCACCGGTCTCCGCGGCCAGGCGAGCAAGCCGCAGACAAGGAAAGCGCAGGTTGTCCGGCGCCTGGAAATCCAGTCGCCCAATCTGCAACAGATCCAGCGCCGACACACCGGAATCGATTCGCTCCGGCCATGCCAGCGCATGCGCAATCGGCGTACGCATGTCGGGATTGCCGAGTTGCGCGAGCACCGAACCATCCACGTAGTCCACCATAGAGTGGATAACGCTTTGCGGGTGAATCACCACCTCGACCTGATCTGGTCGCGCGTTGAACAACCAACAGGCCTCGATCAGCTCAAGCCCCTTGTTCATCATGCTGGCCGAATCCACGGAAATCTTGCGTCCCATCGACCAGTTGGGATGAGCGCAGGCCTGCTCCGGCGATACATCCGCCAGAAGCTGCGGCGCAATATCTCGAAACGGCCCGCCAGAAGCGGTGAGCAATATCCGCCGCACACCGACAGCACCAAGCCCACGGGCATAATCGGATGGCAAGCATTGAAAAATCGCGTTGTGTTCGCTATCGATCGGCAGCAACACCGCATCGCTATCGTGCAGTGCCTGCATGAACAACGCGCCGGACATTACCAGCGCTTCCTTGTTCGCCAGCAACACTCGCTTGCCTGCCTGCACGGCGGCGAGAGTCGGCTTCAGCCCAGCGGCACCGACGATTGCAGCCATCACGACATCGACCTCGGGATGGCCCGCCACCTCGCTCAGACTGCCCTCGCCGCTCAGTACTCGAGTGGCAACGCCATCGGACTGCAACTGCCCCTGCAGCACGCCGGCTTGCGCTTCATCACCGACCACTGCGTAGCTCGGACGATGCTTGAGGCAGAGCGAACGCAGGTCGGCGAGCCGGCTGAAGCCGGTCAGCGCAAATACGCTATATCGATCGGGATGACGAGCGATGACATCCAACGTGCTAAGTCCGATCGAACCGGTCGCCCCCAGCACGGTTATCTGTAGAGGTCGCGTCACAGCACGCCCCAGCCAGCAAGCCAAAGAAGCACCGCAAAGATCGGAATGGCCCCGGTAAGACTGTCTATGCGATCCATTACACCGCCGTGCCCGGGCAGCAGCTGACTGCTGTCCTTGATGCCCGAGCTACGCTTGAACATGCTCTCGGTGAGGTCACCGATCACCGAGATCAACACCACCACCGCCGCACCCAGCAGCGCTAGCACCAGCTCTCGCACCGACCAGCCGCGGTAGATGCCAACCGCCAGCGTGATCAGCAGACTGGTCAACAGGCCACCTATCAGCCCCTCCCAGCTCTTGCCAGGACTGACCTGCGGTGCAAGCTTGCGCTTGCCGAACGTCTTGCCGGAGAAATACGCCCCGATATCCGCAGCCCAGACCAGAATCATCACGGCAAGGATCAACCAGTTACCCAATGGCCATTGCTTGAGCACCACCAGTGCCTGCCACGACGGAAGCAGAATCGCCAGACCGATCACCAGACTGCCAGCGGAGCCACCCCAGAGACGACTGCTCTGCGGATAGGTCAACACCAGATAGGTTGCTGCCAGCCACCAGAGCACGGAGAGCGCCAACAGCCAGGGGGCCAGTGCCGGAAGTTGATACAGCACGGCAAGCAGCGCCACGACCAGCGCCGCATAAGCGATTCTCACCGGCTGGCCCGCGAATCCAGCCAACCGAGCCCACTCCCAGGCACCTAGCGCAACGACCAGCCCAATGAAGATGGCGAAAGCGAGTCCATGAAGGAGAAAGAACCCAATGATCGCGACGGGCAGAAGGATGGCGGCGGTGATGATGCGCTGCTTCAGCATTCGGCCTTGACCTCGCTTTCGACCTGTTCGCCCGTTTTGCCAAATCGCCGCTGTCGAGTGGCGAAATCGGCGAGCGCCTTACGCATGGCAACGTGCTTGAAGTCGGGCCAATAAAGATCGGAAAAATACAGTTCCGCATAGGCGAGCTGCCAAAGCAGGAAATTGCTGATGCGCCGCTCACCGCCGGTGCGAATGCACAGATCGGGCAACGGCATGTCGCCGGTCGCCAGATAGCTCTGAAACAGAGCAGGCGTAATTTCCGCCGGATTCAGACGCCCGGACTGCGCCTCGGCAGCCAAGTGCTGAGCTGCCTGAAGAATGTCCCACTGCCCACCGTAATTGGCGGCAACCTGGAGGACGAAACGATGATTGGCGGAAGTCATCTCTTCCACCTCCAGCATCGCGGCCTGCAATTCGGGATGGAAACGGGCACGATCGCCGATGATGCGCAGGCGAATGCCGTTCTCATCGAGCTTGCGCGCCTCACGCCGCAACGCCGACAGGAACAGTTCCATCAGCGCACCGACCTCGTCTGCCGGGCGCTGCCAGTTCTCGCTGGAGAACGCAAACAGTGTCAGTACCTCGACGCCAGAATCGGCGCAGACCTCAATCACGGCGCGAACCGCGTCGACACCGGCTTTATGCCCGGCCACACCGGGCAGCAAACGCCTCTTCGCCCAGCGATTGTTGCCATCCATGATGATCGCCACGTGACGGGGTACATTCCGCCCGGCGATCTGCCTGACCTTTTCCATGAACAACTCTACTTGCGCTAAAACACGCTGCGAACCAAAAGAAAAAGCTGCAAGCAACAGCTCGATGGCATCTCGCGACCACATCGGAAAGTTCTTCCGTGTGGCCGCGAAAGCTCGATGCCGGCCTTATACGGCCATCAGATCGGCTTCTTTTCCTTCGAGAGCCTTGTCGATTTCGGCAACGTACTTGTCCGTCAGCTTCTGGACATCGTCCTGACCGCGACGCTCCTCGTCTTCGCTGATTTCCTTTTCCTTGACCAGGTCCTTTAGCTGAGCGATCGCGTCACGCCGGATGTTGCGCACCGCAACGCGGGCATTCTCGGCTTCGGCGCGCGCCTGCTTGGTATAGCCTTTGCGGGTCTCCTCGGTCAGCGCCGGCATTGGTACGCGGATGGTGGTGCCAGCAGTAGCAGGATTGAGCCCCAGATCGGAGGTCATGATGGCCTTCTCCACGGCCTGGATCATGCTCTTGTCGAACACGGTCAGGGCCAGGGTACGGGAGTCCTCTGCCACCACGTTGGCAACCTGGCGCAACGGCGTGTCGGCGCCGTAGTAGGAGACCATCACGCTGTCGAGGATGCTGGGGTGGGCGCGACCGGTACGAATCTTGGCGAACGCATGGTCCAGCGCTTCCAGGGTTTTCTTCATGCGCTCCTGCGCGTCTTGCTTGATCTCGTTGATCATTCGTTCGATTCCTCGATCAGGGTTCCTTCGGCACCGCCCAATACGATGTTGAGCAGGGCGCCGGGCTTGTTCATGTTGAAGACTCGCAGCGGCATGCTGTGATCGCGGCACAGGCAGATGGCAGTCAGATCCATCACCCCGAGCTTGCGATCGAGCACTTCATCGTACGTGAGCTCGGCAAACTTCTCGGCGTTCGGATCCTTGAAGGGATCAGCCGTATAGACGCCGTCGACCTTGGTGGCCTTGAGCACGACATCCGCCTGGATTTCGATCGCGCGCAGGCAGGCCGCCGAATCAGTGGTGAAGAATGGATTGCCGGTACCAGCAGAGAAGATCACCACTTCGCCACTCTTGAGATGACGCATGGCCTTGCGACGATCGTAGTGGTCGGTGACACCGACCATGGAAATGGCGGACATCACCAGCGCGGGAATATTCGAGCGCTCCAGGGCGTCACGCATGGCCAATGCATTCATAACCGTGGCCAGCATACCCATATGGTCGCCGGTCACACGATCCATGCCGGCCGCCGAGAGCGCCGCGCCGCGAAACAGGTTGCCGCCGCCGATAACCAGACCGACTTCGACGCCGATGCCAACCAGCTGGCCGACTTCCAGGGCCATGCGGTCGAGCACCTTGGGATCGATGCCGAAGTCCTCGGACCCCATCAGGGCCTCGCCGCTTAATTTGAGCAGAATGCGTTTATAGCGAGGATTGCGTGCACTCATCTGCTGAGCCATTGGCGTGTTATCTCCTGCGGCGTGCTATGACCAAGTCTGAATGACTCAGACAAAAAATATCTGCGCTTTGACAGCGCAACTCGGGGTTGGTGCCTAGCGATGACTATACCGTGACAAAAAAACAAATCCGCTGCCCAATTCGACAAAGAGGCCGCGCGCGTGAGCGGGCAGCCTCTTTGCCAGAACCACCGAAGCGGTCTTATTTCTTGGTCGCAGCGACCTGAGCAGCCACTTCGGCAGCGAAGTCGACTTCGGCCTTTTCGATGCCCTCGCCCACTTCGTAGCGAACGAAGGAAACGATTTCAGCGCCAGCCTTCTTGGCCAGATCACCGACCTTGACTTCCGGATCCTTGACGAAAGGCTGCTCAACCAGGCTGGCTTCGGCCAGGAACTTGTTGATACGACCCTTGATCATGTTCTCGACGATGTTTTCCGGCTTGCCGGCGATCTTGTCGGCATTGAGCTGCAGGAAGATTTCCTTTTCCTTGGCGATCAGCTCTTCGGACACATCCGCCGGGCTCAGGACGGCCGGGTTGCTGGCAGCCACGTGCATGGCGATGTCCTTGGCCAGCTCGGCGTCGCCGCCTTTCAGGGTGACCAGTACACCGATGCGATGGCCGTGCAGGTAGGCACCCACGACTTCGCCTTCAACCGCGCTCAGGCGACGGATGTTGACGTTCTCGCCGCACTTGGCAACCAGGGCCTCACGGGCGGATTCGCGGGAAGCGATCAGCGGAGCCACTTCGGTCAGCTTCTGCTCGAAGGCCTCGTCCAGGCTCTCCTTGACGAATGCCTTGAAGTCGTCCTGCAGAGCCAGGAAATCGGTCTGCGAGTTGACTTCGATGATCAGACCACGGCCACCTTCGACGCGAACGGCGATCGAACCTTCGGCGGCGATGTTGCCCGACTTCTTGGCGGCCTTGATGGCACCGGAAGCGCGCATGTCGTCGATGGCCTTCTCGATGTCGCCACCAGCGGCGACCAGAGCCTTCTTGCACTCCATCATGCCCTGGCCGGTACGCTCGCGCAGTTCTTTGACCAAGGCTGCAGTGATTTCTGCCATGTTGGGAATCCTCTCGATTTGGTTTCTAAACCACTCACCCAAAGACACAGGTGATCAATTCGCAAGAGACAAAAAGGGGGCCTAGCCCCCTTTTTGTTTATCGGGTATCACGCTGCAGTGCGTCGCACTCAGCCCTGAGCCGCCTCGGAAGCTACTTCTTCGACAAACTCGTCAGCACCACCGGCACCGTTCTGACGACCGCGCAGAACGGCATCAGCCATGGAGCCGAGGTAGAGTTGCACGGCACGGATGGCGTCATCATTACCAGGGATGATGTAGTCGACGCCTTCCGGGCTGCTGTTGGTATCGACCACGCCGATTACCGGAATGCCCAGCTTGTTGGCTTCGGAAATGGCGATGCGCTCGTGATCGACGTCGATGACGAACATGGCGTCCGGCAGGCCGCCCATGTCCTTGATGCCGCCCAGGCTGCGCTCGAGCTTCTCGAGGTCACGGGTACGCATCAGGGCTTCTTTCTTGGTCAGCTTCTCGAAAGTACCATCCTGAGACTGGGCTTCCAGCTCACGCAGACGCTTGATGGAAGCGCGGATGGTCTTGTAGTTGGTCAGCATGCCGCCCAACCAGCGATGATCGACATACGGCGAGCCGCAACGAGCAGCTTCTTCGCGAACGATCTTGCCAGCGGAACGCTTGGTACCGACGAACAGAATCTTGTTCTTGCCTGCAGCCAGCTTCTCAACGAAACGCAGGGCGTCGTTGAACATCGGCAGGGTCTTTTCCAGGTTGATGATGTGGATCTTGTTGCGCGCGCCGAAAATGTACTTGTCCATTTTCGGGTTCCAGTAACGGGTCTGGTGGCCGAAGTGCACACCGGCCTTCAGCATATCGCGCATGGTGACTTGAGACATGATAAGTCCTCGAATAAGTCGGGTTAGGCCTCCACGCGTCCCGATATCCAACTCTTGCGAGCACCCAGGATACCGTGTCGACACGTGTGTGGGGTTAGGCTCGACGGGGTCTACCCCGCTGAGCGGCGCGTTTTATAGCACAACGACCTTCGAGAGGCTACTGCTTTGAACTCTCTACAACAGGCTCAGCGGTGCAATCGGCCCTGACCTGCAGGCCGCAGGCGCTTTGGTTTATCATCGCGACTTTCCGTTATTGCCTTCGCCTGCGGGCATACAAGAGGTTTGCATGACTGTCACCATCAAGACGCCCGAAGATATCGAGAAGATGCGCATTGCCGGGCGCCTAGCCGCCGAAGTTCTCGAGATGATCGGCGAGCACGTCAAGCCAGGCGTCACCACCGAGGAACTCGACCGCCTTTGCCACGAGCATATCGTCAACGTTCAACAGGCCATTCCCGCTCCGCTGAACTACAAGGGCTTTCCCAAATCGATCTGCACCTCGATCAACCACGTTGTCTGCCACGGCATCCCGAACGACAAGCCGCTGAAAGACGGCGACATCCTCAACATCGATATCACTGTGATCAAGGACGGCTATCACGGCGACACCAGCAAGATGTTCATGGTCGGCAAGGTGCCCGAGTGGGCCGATCGCCTCTGCCAGGTCACTCAGGAATGCCTCTATAAAGGCATCGAGCTGGTTCGCCCGGGCGCACGACTCGGGGACATCGGTGAAGTCATCCAGAAACATGCCGAGAAGAATGGGTTCTCCGTGGTCCGCGAATACTGTGGCCACGGCATCGGTAAGGTGTTCCATGAGGAGCCGCAGGTTCTGCATTACGGCCGTGCCGGCACCGGCATGGAGCTCAAGGAAGGCATGACCTTCACCATCGAGCCGATGATCAACCAGGGTCGCTCGGAAACCCGACTGCTTGGCGATGGCTGGACCGCGATCACCAAGGATCGCAAGCTGTCGGCGCAATGGGAACACACCATCCTGGTGACCGCCGACGGCTACGAGATCTTCACTCTGCGCAGCGACGACACCATCGCTCGCACCTCTGCCTGAGATTTCACAGCCGCAGCCCCCACGGGAGGACGTTCGCATGCCCCAGGTTGACCCGGAGCTGTTTGACCGCAGCCAGTTTCAGGCGGAGCTGGCTCTGAAGGCCAGCCCCATCGCTGCGTACAAGAAGGCCATACGCCAGGCGCGGCAGGTACTGGACGAGCGGTTCAAGGCAGGTCGGGACATCCGTCGCCTGATTCAGGATCGCGCCTGGTTCGTCGATCAGATTCTGCGCTCGGCCTGGGATCGCTTCGACTGGAACAACGGCGCAGATATCGCGCTCGTCGCCGTGGGTGGCTACGGCCGAGGTGAACTGCACCCCTACTCCGATATCGACCTGCTCATTCTGCTCGACGCCAACGACCAGGAAATCTTTCGCGACTCGATCGAGGGCTTTCTGACCCTGCTCTGGGATATCGGCCTGGAAGTCGGGCAGGCCGTGCGCTCCGTTGCCGAATGCGCCGACGAAGCGCGCGCCGATCTCACGGTCATCACCAACCTCATGGAAAGCCGGACGATCGCCGGCCCGGAGCGCCTGCGCCAGGCGATGCTACGGGTCACCAGTACCCAACAGATGTGGCCTAGCAAGGAATTCTTCCTCGCCAAGCGCAACGAGCAGCGCGCACGACATGCCAAGTACAACAACACCGAGTACAACCTGGAGCCCAATGTAAAAGGCTCTCCCGGCGGCCTGCGCGACATCCAGACCATCCTCTGGATCGCCCGTCGCGAGTTCGGCACGCTCAATCTGCAGGCGATGGTCGATCAGGGCTTTCTTACCGAGGGTGAACACAGCCTGCTGACCGCCGCCCAGGAGTTTCTCTGGAAGGTGCGCTACGGCCTGCACATGCTTGCCGGTCGCGCCGAGGATCGCCTGCTGTTTGACCATCAGCGCAGTTTGGCCGCGCTGCTGGGCTATGAAGACAATGATGCCAAGCTGGCCATCGAACGCTTCATGCAGAAGTACTACCGGATCGTCATGAGCATTGCCGAACTCAGCGATCTTGTCGGTCAGCACTTCGCCGAAGTGATTCTCTGGGAAGGCGAGTCAGGCCCGATCGTGCCGCTAAACAGCCGATTTCAGGTACGCGACGGCTACCTTGAGGTGAGCAACGCAGCTATCTTCAAACGCACTCCTTTCGCGATCCTGGAAACCTTCGTGCTGCTCGCCCAGCATCCCGACATCCAGGGCGTTCGCTCGGACACCATTCGCCTGCTCCGCGATCACCGTTACCTGATCGATGACATCTTCCGCCAGGATCTGCGCAACACCAGCCTGTTCATCGAGCTGTTCAAGTGCAAGGAAGGTATTCACCGCAATCTTCGCCGAATGAACCGCTACGGCATCCTGGGCCGCTATCTGCCGGAGTTCGGCCACATCGTCGGGCAGATGCAGCACGACCTGTTCCACATCTACACCGTCGACGCGCACACGCTCAATGTCATCAAGTACCTGCGCAAGCTGACCAAGCCGGGCGTCGCCGAGAAGTATCCGCTGGCCAGCAAGCTGGTCGAAAGGCTGCCCAAACCAGAGCTGATCTACATTGCCGGGCTCTATCACGACATTGCCAAGGGCCGTGGCGGCGACCATTCGGAGCTCGGCGCGGTGGATGCCGAGCAATTCTGCAGTCGTCACAAGCTGCCGGCGTGGGATACCCGACTGGTGGTCTGGCTGGTGGAAAACCATCTGGTCATGTCCACCACAGCGCAGCGCAAGGATCTGTCCGATCCGCAGGTGATCAATGATTTCGCCCAACTGGTCGGCGACGAGACGCACCTGGACTATCTCTACGTCCTGACCGTGGCCGACATCAACGCCACCAACCCGACCCTGTGGAATTCCTGGCGTGCGAGCCTGCTGCGTCAGCTCTATACCGAAACCAAGCGAGCCCTGAAACGCGGGCTGGAAAACCCGCTGGGGCGCGAAGAGCAGGTTCGCCAGACCCAGCGTGCCGCGCTGGATGACCTGGTGCGCCAGGGCACCGATCCGGATGACGCCGAGCAACTCTGGGCGCAGCTGGGCGACGACTATTTCCTCCGGCACACCGCCACCGATGTGGCCTGGCATACCGACGCAATCATCGAGCACCCGGCCAACGGTGGGCCGCTCGTCCTGATCAAGGAAACCACACAGCGCGAATTCGAAGGCGGCACGCAGATATTCATCTACGCACCGGACCAGCATGACTTCTTCGCGGTGACCGTGGCGGCCATGGATCAGCTCAACCTGAACATCCATGACGCGCGCATCCTGACGTCGAGCAGCCAGTTCACGCTGGACACCTACATCGTGCTGGACGCGGACGGCAGCCCGATCGGCAATAATCCGAAGCGGATCGAGGAGATTCGCAGCGGCCTGATCGCCGCCCTGCGCAACCCGGACGACTACCTGACCATCATCCAGCGCCGTGTCCCACGGCAACTCAAGCACTTCGCCTTCCCGCCGCAGGTCACCATCCACAACGACACACAGCGGCCGCAGACCATTCTGGAAATCATTGCACCGGACCGGCCCGGCCTGTTGGCGCGTGTGGGCCAGCTGTTCCTCGATTTCGATCTATCGGTGCAGAACGCCAAGATCGCGACCTTGGGCGAACGCGTGGAGGACGTATTCTTCGTCACCGACGCAGACAACCAGCCGCTGTCCGATCCGCAGTTCTGTCTGCGTCTGCAGCAGGCGCTCGTCAAGGAGCTGCAGCAGGAGAACGAACAGCAACCCTCACCGAGCAGCATCCTTATCTGAGATGACCTCGCCTGCTCACCTACCTGGCGCTGCAAGAAAGGTAGGAGGCAGGCTCAATCCCAGGGCTGACCCCGCGTTTGTTCGACAGCTGGCAGTTTCTGCTGCATTGCAGCCTTGGCCAGCATGTGCGCACTGACCGGCGCAGTAAGGAAGAGAAACAGCGTGATCAGCAGCTCGTGCAGACTCAAGCCATCGTTCTGGCTGCTGAAGAAGATCATCGACGCGATCACGATACCGCCAACACCCAGCGTCGTCGCCTTGGTCGGACCATGCAGGCGCGTGTAGAAATCCGGCAGCCGGTAGAGGCCGATCGCACCGATCAGCGCGAACAGACTGCCGATAATAAGGAACACGCTTACCAGCACTTCGATCCAGAATGGCATGTCGTTTCCCTCAATCAATGATGTCGCCGTGCAGCAGGTGCTTACCGACTGCGACGGTACTGACGAAACCCATCACGGCAATCAGCAGTGCAGCCTCGAAGAACAGGTCGGAGGCGAGCCAGATGCCGAACAGCACGATAAGCGCGAGCGCGTTGATGTACAGCGTATCGAGCGCGAGCACTCGGTCGGGCATGTCCGGCCCCTGGACCAGACGAACGACATTCAACACCGCCGCCAGCCCCAAAACGGCCATACAGAACGGAATCACGTAGGCGAGCATTCGAAGATCTCCAGCAGTGGCGCTTCATAGTTACGCTTGACGTCAGCGATCAGCGCATCGACATCAGGCACGTCCAGCGCATGCACCATCAGCATCTGGCGATCCTCACTCAGACAGGCTGACACCGTCCCAGGCGTCAGCGAGATGATGCTGGTCAGGGTGGACAGGACGAACTCGTTCTCGATGGCCATGGGCACCTCGATGAACGCAGGACGCAGGTTCTTCTTCGGTCCCAGCACCAACTTGGCAACGTGCACATTGGCCACGACGATGTCGTAGAGCACCTTGAGTGAGAACACGCACAGCTGCAGCGGCTTGCGTATGCGCGGCACCTCGACGAGAAACCCCCGAACCAGAAGTGGAATCGCCCAACCAAGAAACAGACCGAGCAAGAACTGCCCGAAGCTCAGCGTGTTGTTGAGCAGCAGCCAGAGAATGGCCAGCATCAAGGTCAGGGCGGGATTAGGTAACCAGCGCGCTTTCATGCCGCACCTCCCTGAAGGATCTGCAGATAAGGCGCAACATCCAGCAGCTGCGCAGCAGTTGCCTGCACGAACGCCTGCAACGGGCCGGCGGCGACAACCAGCATCACACTACCAAGCAGCAAGCCGACCGTCGCCAGAACCCGAATGGCATCGGCAGGCTGCCCCACCGCCTCGGCACTGGGACGCCAGAACACCAGGCTGCCGGCTCGGCTCAGTGAAATCAGCATGCCCAGCCCGCCGACCAGCACCACGGCCCACAGTGCGATCGCGTCTGCGCCAAGCTCGATGGCACGCAGCAGCATCACCTTGCCGAGAAAGCCGGAGAACGGAGGCAAACCGGCCACGGAGATGGCGCCCATGAAGAACAGCGTGCCCAGCAGCAGCGGCTGACGCAGCGCAGGCGCCGAAATCAGATCGGTCCCCAGGTCACCGCGCTGACGAGCTATCAGATCGGCGAGCAGGAACAAGCCGCCCGCAACCAGCGTGCTGTGGACTAGGTAATAAAGTGCCGCAGCAAGCCCGGCCTCGCTGCCGAGCGCAATACCCGCCAGAAGCGTGCCCACCGACACGACCACCAGATAGGCCAGCAGCACCTGCAGGCTGCGAGCGGCCAATGCGCCTATCACGGCCGCACCGAGCGTCAGCAGAGCTAGCGGCCAGAGCCAGAGATCGACCATGCCGCTCAACTCGCCCGCTTCGCTGCCGAAGACCAGGGTGAACACACGAATGATCGCGTACAGACCGACCTTGGTCATGATCGCGAATAGCGCAGCGACCGGCGCGGTGGCCGATGCATAAGCCCGCGGCAACCAGAAGTACAGCGGCAGGATTGCGCCCTTGAGCGCGAACACCACCAGCAGCAGATACCCGGCGGCCGCCAGCAGCGGCGCATCGGCCGGATCGGCCGCGCTCACACGGGCAGCCATGTCGACCATGTTCAGGGTGCCCAGCAGCCCGTAGAGCATGCTCACGCCGATCAGAAACAGCGAGGAGCCGAGCAGATTCAGCACTACATAGTGCATGCCCGAGCGCACCCTGCGCTGACCATGGCCGTGCAGCAGCAAGGCATACGAAGAGATCAACAGGATCTCGAAGAACACGAACAGGTTGAACAGGTCGCCGGTCAGGAAGGCACCATTGATGCCGAGCAGCTGGAACTGATAGAGGGCGTGAAAGTTCGGCCCGCGCTCATCATCACCACGGCAGGCATAAAGCGCTGCAAAACCAGCCAGCACCGCCGTCACCAGCAGCATCAGCGCGCTCAACCGGTCCAGCATGAGAATGATGCCGAATGGCGGCTGCCAGCTACCCAGCGCATAGATCCGCAGTTGGCCATCATCGGCAAGCAGTACCAGCCAGATCGCAATCGGAACCAGGGTCCAGGTTGCCGCCAGTGAAAGCAGGCGCTTGGTCGACTTGTTCGCGCGATGAGCGAACAGCAACAGCGCCCCCATGAACAACGGCAACAGCAGCGGGAGGATCAACGCGTGATTCATTTGCGCGGCTCCTCACCGTCGACGTGATCGGTACGCAGCTCTCCGATGCTGCGCAACGCCAGCACCACCACGAAGGCGGTCATGGCGAAGCCAATGACAATGGCCGTAAGCACCAGCGCCTGCGGCAGCGGATCGCCATACTCCGCGCTCTTGCCTATCACCGCCGGAACGCCGGTCGCCAGCCGGCCCATGGAAAAGATGAACAGATTGACCGCATAGGAAATCAGCGTCAGCCCCATCACCACCGGAAAGATCCGGGCACGCAGCAGCAGATAGACGCCACTGGCCGTCATGATTCCCAGCGTGATCGCGAACAGCGCTTCCACTACAGCACCTCCCTGTTGGAATCGTCCTGGCTGACCTGGCCGATGTTGGAAAGAATCAGCAATGTCGCGCCGACAACCACCAGATAAACCCCCAGATCGAAGAGCATTGCAGTCGCCAGCTCGAACTCTCCGACGAGAGGCAGATGGAAATACCCGAATGACGACGTTAGGAACGCGTAGCCAAACGCCCAGCTGCCCAGCCCCGTCAGCCCCGCAATAAGCAGGCCTGCACCGCAGAGTGCGTGATAGCTGATCGGTTGCCGCGCCTGTGCCCAGCTCACGCCATGCGCGATGTATTGGAGAATCAGTGCCACCGCGGTGATGAGACCGGCAATGAATCCGCCACCCGGCAGGTTGTGCCCGCGCAGGAAGATGAAGGCGGAAATCAGCAGCGCCATCGGTAGCAGCGCGCGGGCAAGTGCATCCAGAACCATGGGGTGCCGGTCAACCGACCAGGGTCGCCCGCCGTAGTCGCGAACCGGGTGCGGCAGGCGCAGGCCTTTGAGTAGCGCATAGATGCCTACGCCGGCGATCGCCAGCACTGCGATCTCGCCCAGGGTATCGAACCCACGGAAGTCCACCAGGATCACATTCACGACGTTCTTGCCGCCGCCGCCGGAAACACTGTTCTCGAGGAAGTACGACGCGATGCTGTCATAGGGCCGGGTCAGCACGGTGTAGGCAAGCAGCGCGACCATGGTGCCGCTGCCGCCCGCGAGAACGAAATCGCGGAAGGCACGCAGGCTGCTCGACTCGGCCGGCGTACGGTCGGGCATGAAGAACAGCGCGAGAATCAGCAGGATGATCGTCACCACCTCTACCGAAAGCTGGGTCAGCGCCAGATCTGGAGCGGAATAACGGGCAAACCCAAGCGCGACCATGAGACCAACGACACTGAGTACGATCAGCGCGGTCAGACGGCGGCGATGGAAAAGCACGGTCAGCAGCGAAGTCAGCGCCAGAATCGCCATACCCAGCACGGTGATTCCATCAAGCGGCGTCAGCGCGACCGGCCCATGCAGCGTTTCCAACGGGGTCAACGCAAAAACCACGAGCACCAGCGTACTGAGCAGCATGAGCGCGATGTAGCGTTGCAGCGAGCCGTTTTCCAGCAGACAGGTGACGTGGCGTGCAGCGAGGGTCAGTCCGCCCATCACCCGTTCGAACACCTCCAGCGAATCGACCGTGGGCAACCCTTCGTACCAGCGGAACGCCCACTTGCGCAGCGAGTAGATCATCATCCCGCCAATCAGCGCTGCAAAGCTCATGGCCAGCGGCAAGTTGAAGCCGTGCCAGATCGACAGGCTGTATTCAGGCACATTGCCATTCAGCGTTCCCGACACGGCCGCCGCCAACAATGGGCCCACGGTGAAAGCCGGCAGCATCCCCACCAGCAGGCAGAGCAACACGAGGATTTCCACCGGAATCTTCATGTAGCGGGCAGGCTCGTGAGGCGGGTACTTCGGCAGATCGATCGGCTCGCCGTTGAAGAACACGTCGTGAACGAAACGCAGCGAATAGGCGACCGAGAACGCACCGGCCAGCGTCGCTGCCGCGGGAATCGTCCAATAGAAGCTACCGAGCAGGTGCTGATCGAGCGTCTCAGCGAAGAACATTTCCTTGCTCAGGAAACCATTGAGCAATGGGACACCAGCCATTGCCAGCGACGCCACCATCGCGAGTGCCGCGGTGTGTGGCATGTACTTCCACATGCCATTGATGCGGCGCATGTCGCGAGTGCCCGTCTCGTGATCGATGATCCCGGCGGCCATGAACAATGAGGCCTTGAAGGTCGCGTGGTTGATGATGTGAAAGATCGCCGCGACCGCTGCAAGACGCGAGTCCAGGCCAAAGAGCAAGGTAATCAGGCCCAGATGGCTGATGGTGGAATAGGCCAGCAGGCCTTTCAGATCGTGCTGGAACAGCGCCATCACCGCGCCCAGCAGCAATGTCACCAGCCCGGTGACGCTGACCATGTAGAACCACCACTCCGACTCGGCCAGCGCCGGAAACAGCCGAGCGAGCAGGAAGACACCGGCCTTGACCATCGTCGCGGAATGCAGGAAGGCCGATACCGGCGTGGGCGCTGCCATTGCCTGTGGCAACCAGAAGTGAAAAGGGAACTGCGCGGACTTGGTGAACACACCGAGCAACACGAGAATCAAGGTCAGCGGGTACAGCGCATTGGCACGGATCAAATCGCCCGAAGCGAGCACGGTTGTGAGCTCGAAGCTGCCGACGATATGGCCAATCAGCAGAATCCCGGCGAGCAGAGCGAGGCCGCCCCCCCCGGTGATGGCGAGCGCCATGCGAGCGCCTTGGCGCGCATCGGCGCGGTGATTCCAGTAACCAATGAGCAGGAACGACGAAAGGCTCGTCAGCTCCCAGAACATCAGCATCAGCAGCAGATTCTCGGACAGCACCACGCCGAGCATGGCGCCCATGAACAACAGGAAGAAGCCGAAGAATCGCCCCATTGGGTCCTTCTTCGACAGGTAATAGCGTGCGTAGAGAATGACCAGGAGACCGATGCCGAGAATCAGCAGGGCGAAGAGGAAGCCCAATCCATCAAGGCGCAGGCTCAGGTTGAGTCCGAGCTGCGGCAACCACTCGTAATGGATGATTTCGGTTTGGCCGGCAAATACGTCGGCCCGTTTGGTCAGCAGCAGAATCAGCGCTGTCAGTGGCGCCAGGCCCGCGCCAAAGGCACAAGCGGAGCGACCAAACCGCTCCAGGAGCAAAGGCAGGAAGATGCCCAGAAATGGCAAAGCGATGATCAGCGCAAGCGCCATGAACGAGACCCCTTAAGCCACCTGAGCGGAGGCATTCTTATCCTTGCAGGCACAGCAACTGCCTGAAACAGCACATAAATGTGTGCCCGATTATCCATACCGATGATGCTGGCGTCATGGATTCATGTATTTCGAAAAACAAAAAAGCGCTGGCACCGTTCCGTTTACGGAGCGGTGACAGCGCTCTGACTTCAGCCTCGGGCAGCTGCTATGAAGATCAGGGCGCCACGCGACTGGTACCACTGACGGTGAGGATGCGAACCCGTTGTCCGACCCGAAACACCTGATTGGGCTCCACGGCCTGCACATAGGCGCGCATGTTGCCATCATCCTCGCGCACCGTGATCTCGACACCCTGGGTGCGGGTAATCCCCTCTTCTGCCGCGGCACCGAGCATGCCGCCAGCAACCGCACCGATCACAGCGGCAACCGCGCTGCCACGACCGCCGCCGATGCCACTGCCAGCAACGCCACCAACCACTGCGCCGGCGCCGGTGCCGATGGGGGTCTTGGTTCCCTCGATCTTCACCGGGCGCAGCGACTCGATGGTTCCGTAACGCACGGTCTGTACGGCTCGCGCCTCATCCCGAGAATAGGTATCTCCGGTCAGGCTGGAGGCGCACCCACCCAGAGCGAGCGTCAAAGCTGTAAAGGAAGCGACATAAATGGACCTACGCATTGCAATTCTCCTGCGGACAGCTGTTTCGTTCTGAACGGCGGCATGAGCAGTAGCGACAAAAAAGCGCTTGGCAACTTCTCCGTCCTGACTCAGCATTTACTACCTTCCTAGCATACCTATGCGAGTCGAACCTGGCGCACCGGTTCCTCTCGCCGAGACGATCCATGGATTACTTCATCATAGCCATCACCACCATAGCTGGCCTGGCTTTTCACGGCTGGCTGATCATGCGCTTCCGACTTTGGGCCGATCGGGACCTGGCGCTTTCAATCGCCGGCAGCGACCCAGACAAGCGCAGCTGGATGCTACAACGCCTCGCCGACGCGAAGAGTCAGAAGATCAAGCGGCGGGAACTACAAAGCTGGCTGGAGCAGCAGATACAACACTACCCCGGCCTCTGATTCGGACACTTTCAGAAGATCAGACCCGAACAAACAAGCCACGCTTTCATGGTCTCTGACCATCGGAAAGCACATCCCCTAGCACCAGATGATCGTTTGCTGGTTACAGAACGTTGCCAGCACGGCGCGAGAGCTTACCCGCTGGCGCTCCAGCAAAGCACCGCTCTCCGGTACAAGAGGCTTGGAGCAACAGCGCCTGGACTAGTTCGTTGCTGGGAGACCATTTAGGGCGCCAAGCGCTCCCGCTGCCAGCTGTTTGCGATCAAACGATAGTCGAGACGATCATGCAGGCGGCTAGGCCGGCCCTGCCAGAATTCCATACGCTCCGGCAACAGGCGATAACCTCCCCAGTGCGGCGGACAATGGGGCGCCGTGTCGAGAAAGCGCTGCTCGGTTTCCGCCAGCAAACGCTCAAGTTCGGCCCGATCGCGAATCACCTGGCTCTGCGGCGATGCCCAGGCACCGAGCCGGCTACCCAAGGGGCGGACTTGAAAATAAGCATCCGACTCTTCCTGAGTGACCTTCTCCACCCGCCCCTCGATACGAACCTGACGCTCGAGTGTCGGCCAGAAGAAAGTCATGGCTGCATAGGGCGAAGCATTCAGTTGCTCACCCTTGGCGCTGTCGTAATTGGTGAAAAAGGTAAAGCCTCGATCATCCAGCGCCTTGAGAAGCAGGATGCGACAGTGAGGACGGCCGTCGGAGTCGACCGTAGCCAGGGACATCGCGTTAGGCTCCACCGGCGCCTGTTCGGTTTTCGTGGCCTCGGTGAACCACTGGCGAAACAATCCGAACGGCTCGGCTGGTGCATTGGCCTCGCTGAGTCCGTCACGGGTGTAGTCACGGCGCATATCGGCCAGGGTCTGGATCATCGCGGGGCTCCTTGTAGTCGAATAAGCAGGCTTCAGCCTACCAGGCGGCCATTCGCCGGGCGACGGTGGTTGAACCCAGCCGGCCTGCATGAACTAGCTTATCCGCGTGCTCAGGCAACGCGCTTGATTCAAGGCAACCATGCCCAACGAAAACAGGCCCGCATGCGGGCCTGTCGATATCCAATGCCTGGCAGCGCTACTTGGCGACCTCGGCTTGCGCCACCTGAGTCGCGGCCTGCGCCGGCTGCTCGTACTTGGCGATCAATGCGAGCATCGTCGCCTGCGGCGCCAGTACCATCTCGACCCGACGGTTCAGAGCCCGGCCTTCCTTGCTGTCGTTGGCTGCACGCGGCATGTCGGAACCCAGGCCTCGAATGCGCAGGCGGTTATGCTTGAGGCCACTCAGGCGGAAAATGGCCGCCACGGCACCGGCACGCTCGCGACTTACGGTGCGATTGGTGTCCGCAGCGCCAGTGCTGTCGGCATGACCGAGTACGACTACGGCAGTCTTGTCGTCCTTCTCGACCAGCTTTGCAACACGGGTGATCGGCCCGAGGGTTACCGGCAGGAGCATGCCGGGACGATCCGGATTGAAGGACGAGTCCACCGGCGCTGTCACCACCAGCACGCTGTCACGGCGCTCCACCTCGAAACCACTGCCGACGAGCGCATCCTTCAACTGCGGCTCGTACTCATCGAGCCAGGCGTAATCCACCTTGACCGTAGCCGGGGCAGCGGCCTCGCTCGGTTTCTCGCTCTTCGAGCTGCAGCCGGCAACGACGATCATGCAGAAAATCAGGGAGACGCTCTTCAGCAGGTTCATGAGGCAGGTTCCGTCAACCAGAAGCGTTCTAGGAGGGTGCGACCAATCGAGGTGAGGCCACTATTGAGTTCGAGTTGAAATTGTGGACGCAAGCCCTTCTTTTGAAAAGCCTGCGAGGCCAGAAGTGACGAGTGGTTCAACGCAGGCATGCTACAACGCTGCGCGCCAGCGATTGAGCACGCGGGTCCATCAGCACATAGGGGCCGAGGGTATTGGTCACGAAACCGAACCCCAGTTCACGCTCCGGATCGGCAAAACCAACACTGCCACCGGCACCAGGGTGACCGAACGCCTGCTCTCCCATGCCAAAGGTGGCATTGGCGACGTGCGGCTGATCCAACCAGCAGCCGAGGCCGAAACGCGTGGCCGCCAACAGAGTGCGGTCTTGTCCTGCGCTGTGCTCGCTGGTCATCTCGCGCAGCAGCGACTCATCCAGAAGTTTGCCCTGCAGCAACCCTGTATAGAAACCCGCCAACGAGCGGGCATTGCCATGGCCGTTGGCTGCCGGCTGCGCCATGCGTCGCCATTCCGGTTTGTTACCACTGCTCATGATGGACGGTGGATTGTTGAAGGCCCGGACACTTATTGACTCCGGCTCGCTCATCAAGGCCTTGAACAGGCGCTGCGCGGCAGCGTCACCGAAGTCGTTCTTGGTGCGCGTGAGATAAGCGACACGATGAGCCTCGGAGTCGCCGAGACCGATATGGAAGTCAAGCCCGAGCGGCACCGCCGTACGACGAACGATCGACTCCCCAGGCCCACAGCCATCGACACGACGCAGGAGCTCACCAACCAGCCAGCCGTAGGTCATCGCCGCGTAGCCCTGATCGGTACCGGGCGTCCACCATGGCTCTTCGGCTGCTAGCGCGGCGGTCATGACGTCCCAGTCGTACAGCGCTTCGGCGGCTAGCGGTCTGCGAATCGCCGGCAATCCCGCCCGATGACAGAGCAGCTGACGCAGGGTGATGGTTTCCTTGCCATTGACTGCGAACTCCGGCCATATACGGCCGACGGGCTCATCCAGCTGCAACTTGCCTTCCTCGACCAGCTGCAGCGCAGCAACCCCGGTGAAGGTCTTGGTGCAGGAGAACAGGTTGACCACCGTATCGCTGTGCCACACCTGCTCGCCCTGATTGTCGGCAACGCCGGCCCAGAGATCGACGACCGTCTCGCCGCCGATCTGCACGCAGAGTCCCGCGCCGCGCTGCTGGGTGCCGTCGAACAGCGCGCCGAACGCATCGCGAACGGCCTCGAAACGAAGATCGAAATAGCCCTGAACCTGCACGCTGTCACCTCTCGCAATCAATTCTCGGGATTCTTGCAGCCGCCATTACGCAACAAAACCGCCAGACGAAGCGCTGATGGGGTGATATCGCGACCGGTTATCTCGCCTATCAACTGATCTCGCGACGGAACGGCGGCAGCGCATTGAGGATCGCCTTGCCATAGCGCTGCGTCACCACCCGCCGGTCGAGCAGCGTGATGGTTCCACGGTCCGCCTCGGTACGCAGCAGCCGCCCACAGGCCTGCACCAGCCGCAGAGAGGCATCTGGAACGGCGATCTCCATGAACGGGTTGCCGCCGCGCGCCTCGATCCACTCTGCCAATGCGGCCTCGACCGGGTCATCGGGGACTGCAAACGGAATCTTCGCAATCACCACATGCTCGCAGTATGCCCCCGGCAAATCGACGCCTTCGGCAAAGCTGGCAAGCCCGAACAGAACGCTGGACTCGCCATCGTCCACCCGCGCCTTGTGCTTGTTCAGGGTTTCCTGCTTGGACAGGTTGCCCTGGATCAGCACCCGCCGACGCCATTCACGCTCCAAGCCGTCGAACACGTCCTGCATCTGCTTGCGTGACGAGAACAGTACAAGTGTTCCCCGTGCACCTTCGACCAATCCCGGCAGTTCGCGGACGATGGCTGCCGTGTGTGCTGCAGCATCGCGCGGATCGGCCTTCAGATCGGGGACGCGCAGCACCCCGGCATCGGCATGATGAAAAGGACTCGGCACCACGGCGGTGACCGCAGCCTTGGGCAAACCGGCCCGCATGCGGTAGCGGTCGAAACTGTTCAGCGCCGTGAGCGTCGCCGATGTCACCAGCGCACCAAAGGCGACATTCCAGAGATTGCGCCGCAATGTTTCCGCTGCAAGGATCGGGCTGGCATTGACCTCGATATCGAACAGCGCCCCGCCTTCCGCCAGGGTCAGCCAGCGCGCCATTGGCGGGCTATCCTCCGGGTCTTCGAAGGTGAACGCGGTCCACAACTCCCAATTGTTCTGCGAACGCGTCAGCAGACTGCCGAACAGCGGGTACCACTCCTCGGCCTGATGGCTGGCGATTCCGCCACCTGCTTCGCCGTCCATGGCCTCCTTGAGCAGTTCAGCGATCCGACTGAACAGATCGGTCAGCTTGGAAAAACCCTTCTTCAGCTCCGTGCCCAGCTCGATCAGATGCTCCGGCACCACGCCACCGACGAAGCGGTGCCGCGGTCGCTCACGGCCTTCCATGTCCTCACCGGCCTTGAAATCGGCCAATTGCTCACAGGCGCTGAACATGAACTGCTGTTGGGTGCGCAGATCACGAGCCAGTTCTGGGATGCCCTCCACCAGCCGACCGAGCTCGCCCGGCAGCGGATGTTGGGCAAGCAGCTTGGTCAGGTTCTTTTCCACCTGCCCGAGCCAGTCAGCCGTGGAGCGCAACCGGGTGAAATGGGCGAAGTGACCGATGGCCTTGTCCGGCAGGTGATGCCCTTCGTCGAAGACGTAGATGGTGTCACGTGGATCGGGCAACACCGCACCGCCGCCAAGGGCCAGGTCAGCCAGAACCATGTCGTGGTTGGTGACGATCACGTCGACCTTGGTCATGCCCTCGCGCGCCTTGTAGAACGCGCACTGCTGAAAGTTGGGGCAATGCCGGCCGGTGCATTGGCTGTGATCCGTGGTGAGCTGCGACCAGTCCGCATCGCCCAGTTCCTCCGGCCAGGTGTCGCGGTCGCCATCCCAGCGATTACCCGCCAACTTCTCGATCATGCCGGTGAAGAGCTTCTGGCTGCGCTCGTCGACCTCGATGCGGAAGCCTTCTTCCTCGAACAACTGGGCGGTCGCGCTCTGCGCCTGGCCTTCCTGCAGTAACAGATCAAGCTTTGACAGGCACAGGTAGCGCCCGCGGCCCTTGGCCAATGCGAAGCTGAAATTCAGTCCGCTGTTGCGCATCAGGTCCGGCAGATCCTTGTGCACGATCTGCTCCTGCAGGGCGACCGTTGCCGTGGCGATCACCAGCCGCTTGCCAGCTGCCTTGGCGGTGGGGATCGCCGCCAGACTATAGGCGACGGTCTTGCCTGTACCGGTGCCCGCCTCGACCGCGACGACCGCGGGCTCGCTCTCGCGACGCCCTTCATCGTCGGTCTTGATAGTGCCGAGCACCTTGGCGACCTCGGCGATCATCAGGCGCTGGCCATAGCGGGCCTTGAGCCCCTTGGCTTCGAGAAAACGGGTATAGGCGCCCTGGATCTGGGACTTGAGTTCGGTGCTGAGCATGGGCGCGGAGCTGTATATATTTTCAGTACTTCGATCGGGCGGCTATGATAGCGCGCGTTCGCCCAACCGCCACCGGAGATTTGCCCATGACACCTTTTGCCTTGCTTTACGCACTGCACGTACTCGCCGCAACGGTTTGGGTCGGCGGCATGTTCTTCGCCTGGATGGTCCTGCGACCAGCGGCCGTGGCGATGCTGCAGGCGCCGGAGCGGCTGCGGCTGTGGACCGATGTATTCCGCCGTTTCTTCGTCTGGGTATGGGTAGCGGTGCTGGTGCTGCCGATCAGCGGAATCGGCATGTGGCACATGCGATTCGGCGCGCTGGAAAGCGCGCCTCGCTATGTGCACATCATGGCGGGGCTGTATCTGGTGATGCTGGCGCTGTTCCTGCGTATCCAGCTGCTGCAGCTACCCTCGCTCAAAAGAGCCGTCGAGGCCGAGCAATGGCCAGCAGGCGGCGCAGTGCTGGGGCAGATTCGCCGGCTGGTGGGAATCAACCTGATTCTGGGCCTGCTGGTGGTCGCACTGGCCAGCGCCCGCCCCCTGTTCTGACTCGCCCCCAAAAAAAGCCGGGCGCAAGGCCCGGCTGGATCAGTACTCAGCTAATTGATCAGGGACGCGCTTCGACCTCGGCTTCCACGCGACGGTTGATCGCGCGACCTTCCTCAGTGGAGTTGTCGGCGACCGGGCGAGACTCGCCATAACCGACGGCGTTCACGCGATTGCCCTCGACACCCAGTTCATCCACCAGCACTCTGCGAACGGCGTTGGCACGACGCTCGGAAAGGCGCTGGTTGTAGGCGTCGGTGCCGACCGAGTCGGTGTGGCCTTCCAGTACGGTGGTGGTCTGGCGATATTCTTTCATGAAATCGGCCAGGTTCTGGATGTCGCTGTAGCTGTCCTGCTTGACCACGTCGCGGTCGAAGTCGAACTTGACGTCCAGTTCGACGCGCACCGGCGCGGCAGCCGGTTCCGGCTCAGGCTGGGTCTGGGGCATCGGCTCGACCGTTTCCACGACCGCGACGGTTTCCTCTTCCATGCCGTTGGCCCAACAATAGGCCGCCGCGACGCCACCACCGATCAGCGCACCCCAACCGGCGTAGGTGCTGCTTTCGATGGCCCCCAGCGCGGCACCAGTCACGCCACCTACAGCCGCACAGGTCGGCCAGTCCTGCTTCTGCACGCCTGCACAACCGGCCAGGAACGTGGTCATGACAATAACGGGTACTGCTGTCCGTAATGTACTCATCGATCAAAACCTCCAGTATGGACATTCAGCCAGAAACGCCACGCATGGGAATCCGGGCGGCTCCGGTTACTTTTCAGACTAGGCCGACAAACGGCACCGCGCTAGTCTTCACCTTTGAAACGAGGATTCTCTATTGACTGAAAACCCTGTAGTGCACACGCCACAACAAGCGCTTGCGGCGATGCTCGAGCACTATGCCCCAAGCCATCTATTGCACGTGGGGCGCAGTGATCAACCTGCTCTGGCTGCCTACGCCGAATGTCATCCGGAGTTTCAGCTAAACCGCGCCGATGCCGCGCCGCTATCAGAACAACTGGCCTCTCAGCGCTACGATTTGGCCCTGTTCGTTGACTGTCTGGAGCACATGCCCAAGCGTAACGGCCTGGAGCTGCTCGGCAGCGTTCGCAATCTGAATGCCAGCCGTATGGCAGTACTCGTGGATCTCGACGCATCCGAATGGCAGACCACAGACTTCTATGCACTAGCCCTGCAAGTCAGCGAGCGCTTCCAGCGCGACGGACAGACCTTGACGCTCTTCACCTACGACCTGCTCCAATACAAGCAGGTTCCGGACTGGCTGAATGCCAGGTTCTGGGCCAACCCGGAAAACTTCGGAAAGTACTGGTGGTGACATGAGCGAACAGCGCCCACTCGCGCCTAACTGCCCTTGCGGCAGCGGCAATACGCTTGACCAGTGCTGTGGCCGTTATCACGCGGGCACACCGGCACCCAGCGCCGAACTGCTGATGCGCTCGCGCTATAGCGCCTACGTGCTGGGTCTGGTCGACTATCTGCAGGCCACCACGCTGCCGGTGCAACAGACGGCGCTGGACATGGACGGCATGCGCCGCTGGAGCCTGGACAGCACCTGGTTGGGGCTGGAAGTGAACGAGAGTGCAGTGCTCGGCGGCAAGCCTGAACATGCACGGGTGACCTTCACCGCCCGCTGGCACGACCAGGCGGGCGAGCATGTCCACCAGGAACGCTCGGCCTTCGTTCAATGCGACGGAAAATGGTATTTCATCGATCCGACGGTGCCACTCAAGGCCGGACGCAACGATCCCTGCCCATGCGGCAGCGGTTCGAAATTCAAGAAGTGCTGCGCCGCCTACGTTTGATGCCAGACCGCACCGGGATAGCCGCCGCGCGAGGCGGCGGCGTGGAGCGGTGCGCTACTTCTCGACGAATGCGCGCTCGATCAGGTAGTGCCCCGGATCGCCCATGCGCGGCGAGACGCTCAGACCGAAGCTGTCCAGCACCTGGCTGGTTTCGTCCAGCATGCTCGGGCTGCCGCAAATCATCGCGCGATCGTCCTGCGGATTGATCGGAGGCAGGCCGATGTCGCTGAACAGTTTGCCGCTGCGCATCAGCTCGGTCAGGCGGCCCTGATTCTCGAAAGGCTCGCGCGTCACAGTCGGGTAATAGATCAGTTTTTCTTTCACCGCCTCACCAAAGAACTCGTTCTGCGGCAGGTGCTCGGTGATGAATTCGCGATAGGCGACTTCGTTTGCGTAGCGAACACCATGCACCAGCACAACTTTTTCGAAGCGCTCGTAGGTTTCCGGGTCCTGGATGACACTCATGAATGGCGCCAGGCCCGTGCCGGTGCTGAGCAGGTAAAGATGCTTGCCAGGCAACAGATCGTCGAGCACCAGTGTTCCGGTTGGCTTGCGGCTGACCATGATCTGGTCGCCTTCCTGCAGGTGCTGCAGTCGAGAAGTCAGCGGGCCGTTCTGCACCTTGATGCTGAAGAACTCCAGATACTCTTCGTAGTTGGGACTGGCGATACTGTAGGCGCGCATCAGCGGACGGCCCTCGACCTCTAGGCCGATCATGACGAACTGGCCGTTCTCGAAGCGCAAGCCTGCATTGCGGGTGGTCTTGAAGCTGAACAGCGTGTCGTTCCAATGGTGCACACTGAGAACGCGCTCTACGTTCAGATTGCTCATGCTACGAATTCCTCGTGGTGTCGCGACGGGCGTCGTTACGTGGCGCCAGTCTAGCGATGGCGTCTTTATTCGTTAACTGGATAATAAAGATATAGGTTATCGGTTACATAGATATGCATTTTACTCTCCGCCAGATCGAAGTGTTTGCCGCTGTCGCACGCCAGGAAAGCGTGTCGCGCGCAGCCAAGAGCCTCTCGTTGTCACAGTCCGCAACCAGTACGTCGCTGGCCGAACTGGAACGCCAGTCCGGCTGCCAGCTCTTCGACCGAGCCGGCAAAAGGCTCTGCTTGAACGCGCTCGGACAACAGCTGCTGCCGCAGGCAGTTGCCCTGCTCGATCAAGCACGCGCCATCGAGGATTTGCTCAACGGCAAGAGCGGCTTCGGCTCACTGGCGGTCGGTGCGACGCTGACGATCGGCAACTACCTCGCCACGTTGCTGATTGGCAGCTTCATGCAGCGCCACCCGGAATGCCGAGTGAAGCTGCACGTACACAACACTGCGCACATCGTGCATCAGATCGCGCAACACGAACTTGATCTGGGTTTGATCGAAGGTGATTGCCAGCACCCGGACCTTGAGGTCCAGCCGTGGATCGAGGATGAGCTGGTGGTGTTCTGCGCGCCGCAGCACCCGCTGGCCGGGCGCGGCGAGGTGGGACTGGACGAGCTGACCAGCGAAGCGTGGATTCTCCGCGAGCAGGGCTCCGGCACGCGGATGACCTTCGAACAGGCTGTGCGACATCGGTCAGGCAAGCTGAACGTGCGGCTCGAGCTGGAGCACACCGAAGCGATCAAACGCGCGGTGGAGTCGGGCCTGGGGATCGGCTGTATTTCTCGACTGGCGCTGCGTGACGCCTTTCGCCGTGGCAGCCTGGTACCGGTGGCGACGCCCGAGCTGGACCTGCGCCGCCAGTTCTACTTCATATGGCATTCGCACAAGTATCAGACCGCGGCCATGCTCGAGTTCGTCGAACAGTGCCGCGCCCTGACCTCAGGCGTGCGCCGCAGCGATGAAATCCAGCTGCCGCCGATCGCCTGAGGCCCGCATCCGGATCAGCTGGTTGGAATGGAACCCATCTGCTGCAGCAACAGGGCTGCCTGGGTGCGGGTACGCACGCCCAGCTTGCGGAAGATAGCGGTAACGTGAGCCTTGATGGTCGCTTCGGAAACGCTCAGTTCGTAAGCGATCTGCTTGTTCAACAGCCCGTCACAGACCATGGTCAGCACTCGGAACTGTTGCGGCGTCAGGCTGGCAAGCCCGGCGCTGGCGGCCTTGGCCTCATCGCTGACGTTGGCCACATCCTGGATGTTACTAGGCCACCAGACATCGCCATTCAAAACAGCACGTACCGCTTCCTGGATGGTTTCCAGAGAACTGGACTTGGGAATGAAACCGCTGGCACCGAACTCACGGGAGCGCGCAACGACCGCTGCGTCCTCCTGTGCCGAGATCATGACTACCGGTAGATGCGGATACTGCCCCCTCAGCAGTACCAGGCCCGAGAAACCATAGGCTCCAGGCATGTTCAGATCCAGCAGCACCAGATCCCAATCGGCGCCCTGATTTAGAAGGCTTTCCAGTTCGGCGATGCTGGCCGCTTCCACCAGACGTACGTTTTCCCCTAGCCCCATGGTGAGCGCCTGTTGCAGCGCGCTGCGGAAAAGCGGGTGATCATCGGCAATGATTATTTCGTAAGCAGCCATTGGCAGACCTGTAGTTTTTATTGGCGCTTTTTCATCGGCTTGAGCAGCCGATGCCGACAAGATGACGGCAGAAACCCCGAGACAACGCTCCGGGGATGGTCCGATGTGAAATTTTCGGCCGGCCAGACCGAATATCGGCCGCCCGCCACAACAAATCAAGCGGCGCAAGCATGCCCACCCATGAATAAGTGGTCAAGCGCGGCGCTTTGTAGCAAAGTCTGCGACTTTTCCCGACCGAGCCGAAACATGCGTAGCCAAGCCCTCCGCGCCGACTTCCTGATGCTGATCACCGCCATGATCTGGGGCACGGCCTTTGTCGCCCAACGCATCGGCATGGACAACATCGGCCCGTTTCTATTTACCGGCCTGCGCTTCGCCCTGGGCGCTCTCGCGCTGCTGCCACTGGTGATCTACCAGGGCCGCACCAAAGCCCGGCACGAACCCTTTCTGCAGCGTGGTCTGCTGCTCGGCGGCCTGAGCATGGGGCTTGCGCTGACCGTGGGAATCAACCTGCAGCAGGTCGGCCTGCTGTTTACCAGCGTGACCAACTCAGGATTCATCACTGGCCTGTACGTGATCGTGGTGCCACTGCTGGGACTGATCATTGGCCACAGGACAGGCCTCGGAACCTGGGTCGGCGCCTTTCTCGCCGTTGCCGGCATGGCGCTGCTGAGCATCGGCGAGAATTTCACCGTTGCCTCTGGTGACTGGATCCAGTTGGCCGGCGCCTTCGTCTGGGGCCTGCATGTGCTGCTGGTGAGCTTCTTCGTCAGCCGCCACGACGCGATTCGCCTGGCCTTCCTGCAGTTCGCCACTTGTGCCGTGGTGAGCCTGCTGCTGGCACTGATCTTTGAAGAGATCGAGCCGACCAGCATCTGGCTCGCCGGGCCGGCCCTCATCTATGGCGGATTGTTCGCCGTTGCGGTTGGCTACACACTGCAGGTTGTTGCGCAGAAGCATGCGATCGCCTCCCATGCGGCGATCATCCTTTCACTGGAAGCAGTGTTCGCAGCCATCGCGGGCGCACTTTTCCTTGAGGAAAGCCTGACGCTGCGCGGCTACATGGGCTGCGTATTGATGTTCATCGGCATGCTCGCCGCACAACTCTGGCCGCGCAAAGCCGAGCCGCTAACAACAGCCAGTCCTGCCAAGGCCTGACGGCCAATCGAGTTCAGCGCGCAGGCTTCAATGCCAGATGCGCGGCGTTCTGCAGGTCCGGCTGGCGATGATACTTGGCACCCAGATAGTGCTCGGTGAACACGTCGAGCAAGGCATCGAGCGTGTTCGCCGCGTCCGAATCTCCAGCCAGATCCAGACAGAGCGCCGCGACCTCGGCGGTGCACAGATGGTCACTGCGGGTCGACCGGCGCAGCCGGTAGCGCGACAGCACCTCGGGTCGCAGGCTCAGCACCGGCAGGCCATCCAGGTAGGGGCTCTTGCGAAACATCTTGCGCGCCTCGGTCCAGGTGGCATCGAGCAGTACGAACAGCGGGCGCTTAGCGTTCTCCCGCTCGACTTGCTCGACCACCCGCCTCGACTCGGCGTATTCACCCGGAAAGATCAACAGTGGCTGCCATTGCGGATCGGCCAGCAGCGCCAGCAATCGCGGGTCCACGCCCGTGCGCTGCCAGGTGAAGGCGAAGGTATCGCGCACCACATCGGCAATCAGCCAGCCCGTATTGCTAGGCTTGAGCGGCTCGATATCGTGCATCAGCAGGCAGACACCGCAATCGCTCTCGATTGTCGGCAACCAAGGGCAAAGGCAATGGCTGAATGGTACCCGGCAGCGCTCGCAGCGCGGCGCCCGGGAGCCGCGGGCAACGAAGGGCTTGAGGCTTTTCGCCAGGCGTTCGCTGCGCAGACGGGCTACGGCATGGGGCATGAATCGACTCGAGGGTGACGATGAAGCGCGGCAGTCTACCAGCGCCAGGGAGACTTCTGCCCAGCACCGTTAAATGAACCGCACCACAGGCAGCCGGTCGAAATAGCGCAGTCAAAAGGAGACCGCCATGTATCGTCTGACCACCCTGCTCGCTCTGAGCCTCGCCCTCCCCGTTGCCCACGCCGCCTCGCTGCAGGAGCAACAGCTGAATCAGCTGCTCGAGCAGGTCGCCCGCGAAAGCAGTGTCGGAACGCCTCGCGCGATCAACGAAGACATTCTTGATCAGGGCTACACCGTAGAAAACAACATGCTGGTAAACCATCTCAGCGTACAGCCGCGGCATGCGGCGCAGATGCGCGATAACCCGGCCGATGTGCGCAGCCAGCTCGCTGTTAGCGTCTGTGGCAATGAAGGACTACGCAAGCTGATGAGCCAGGGCGCAGTCCTGCGCTATGACTTCAGCGAGTACCAGAGCAACAAGCCCATCGCCAGCGAGCGCTACAAGGCCTCGGACTGCGACCGCTAACAGGTGAACGCTGGCAGGCGCAGGCCACGGCCCGCCGTCCTGCCAGGTTTATTTATCAAGCGTCGCCCCGCAGTATCTGCGGATCCCCCCTGCCGGCCACTGCGGCAGCCTCGTCCCTGGTAAGCAGCGCCGTGCGTGGCACGTTACGCAGGCGTGCGCAGGCCGCGAGCACGTTGGCCCAGCTGGCGCGGTTGGCGAACTGCATACCGAACTCATCCAGCGTACCTCCGCGGTTGCGATAGCCGAGCGCCGAACACTTGCGCGCGTCCGGCAGAATCGGCCACAGGTGACCGCGCGCCACTTCCGGCCGCATGTGCGTCAACAGCACGCGCATTTCCATCGCATCCGGGAACAGCCGCTCCGCCACGCCTTCGCTGGCGCGCGCCCCGACTTCCCAATGATCGCGCGGCCCGCGGAAGCGGCCCGGCTCCTGCAGATAGACCAGTCGATAGGCGCAATCGGCCTCCTTGAGCCGCTTGGCGGCACGGAGCATCTCGCCCAGCTGATAACTGCCGTTGGCAATCAGCAGCAATGCCTCGTTGCCCGGCTGCTCCTCGACCACGATGGCGCCGTCGCGCGCCAACTGCTCGGCCTGGGCCTGATCGAAGTAGCACGGCCGGTCGCGTTTGGGCATGACCAGACAGGCCAGCTCGCCGCGCGCCTGGTAGATCGATGGCAGCAGCGCCAGGGCGCTGTTGTGATCGGCCGGAAACAACACCCGGACCATATCGTTCATCTCACCAAGCAACGCCTCGCAGAAGGTGGTGTCCTGGTGCGACTGCTGGTTCTTGCCGTTCTCCCAGGTGTGCGACGTCGCGATCAGCGGCCAGCCGAGCCAGCCCGCAGGCCTGCCGATTTCCTTTTGCTGCCGGGAAAAAATGATGCTCTGCCGTACCACGCCGAGCATTTTCACGCAGAAGGCCTCGTAGCTGGCCACCAGGTTCAGGCCGCCCTGGTTGGCCAGGCAGGCGGATACCACCGCCTCCTCGTTGAGGGCGGTGATGATGGCGCCATCCACGGCCTCCAATTCGCTTTCCGGCTCGATGACACGATGCTTGAGCGCCTTGAGCACGCCGCCCAGACGGTTGCTGGCCAGCTCGTCCGGGTTACCCACCCGCGGCCGCAACGCGGGGTTGGCGGCCGTCAGCTCGACGAAGAAACGATCGACCGCTGCCATGGGTGAACAGGCGTCGTCGCGGTAGTTCAACTTCGGCATGGTCGGCGCAGGCGGGCGTCGCGAGGCGAGCGGGTTGTCGCGCTCCAGCATTCGACCCTGGCGGCTGCGCGTGAACAGCTCCAGTGAAGCAGCCAACTCCTGTTGCGATACGAACAGACGCGCCGCGTGCTCGTTGAACAGGTCGCGTGACTGCTCATCGCGGCTCGGATTACCCGGCAATGGCAGATTGTGCGCTGCGTTGCTGCCGGCACCATAGAAGCCGAAGCCTTTCACCGTCTCGGCGATGCCGTAGGGCATCGGCAGCGGATAGTTGAGAATGCCGCGCGCCTTCTCTTCCACGCGTCGCTCTAGGCGCAGCTCCATCTCCCACAGGGTGGTGACGAAAGAAGCAGGATCACGCCCATCGAACGGCATCGGGTCGAAGCCGCACTGACTCAAGTGCTGACGGAAATCCTCGAGCCCCTCCTCGGTGCCAAGCGCGGTACGCTGCTCGATTCGACGCCCGTTGGCAATCATCACCGGCAGCGCGACGCCGCAATCTTCGGCACGCCACCAGCGAGGAACCCAGTCACTGCCGCGCTGTTCTTCCGCCGCGCCATCGGAGAGGAAGGCTACCAGCGTCTCGCCCGGCAGCGGCATGTGTGCGTATTGCAACTCGGCGAAACCGAGATAACCGCCCTCGGCAATGCCGCCGGCGGTGTGCGGATTGACATGGCTGCCCAAGGGCGCGAGCGGACTGCCGTCGGCGGCCTGACCGTAACCGTAGAAATCCTGCAGCAGGCGATTCATGCCCGCCTCACCGCCCGCATAGGCCTGCTCCTGCTCTGGATGCAGGTTGCCCGTCAGCAGGTTAAGCGCATCGACGGCCGCCACACAGTGGCCCTGCCCCATCAGCCAGGCGCGGGTGCGGCCAGTCAGTGCATTCAGGGCCAGGTAACCGGCATAGGCCGGCACCATGTTCAGCGCGCCGCCGGTATGCCCCTCGGGGTTCTGCTTGAAATCCTCGGCAGCCAACGGCGAACCGTCCAGATGCACCTGGCGCGCGTAGGTCATGTGCACCACCAGCCAGAGTCCGGAGCTGGCGACCCGGTCGGCCGCCTGCAGCAGCCGGTAAACACTGGCCAGATCTGGCTGATGACCTGCCTGTACCAGCTGATGGGCCAACCGGAACACCGCCGCCTGGGTCTCCAGCGCGTGCTCGAACGGCCCGAAACCTACACGCCAGGTGGCGAACTCCGGTTCGGCTTGCGCGTGTTGATCCAGCTCGACAAGGCTGGGCAGTAGCTGACTCATGGGTTCACTCCGTTGGTAAGCGGGTTGTGCTGTAGTCTAGGCAGCGCTCGATTCGTTATCTCTGATATGTATCAAGTGGTCATGGCAACCGAGCGGGCAATGTGGACATCATCGTACAGACAGGAAGGCAACATGGCTTTGCTCAGTTTTCTAGGCGCCATTCAGCAGGTCACCGGCTCCTGCTATCTCATTGAGACCCACGACGGTGCAAGGGTTCTGCTCGAATGCGGCATGCACCAGGGCCGCCGGGAAGAAGCCGGCAGCGACCGCAGCACCTTCGCCTTCGACCCCAAGACACTCGATGCGGTGGTGCTGTCCCACGCGCATATCGACCACAGCGGCCTGCTGCCGCGCCTGGTGGCCCTCGGCTACCGCGGCGCCGTGCACTGCACCGATGCCACCGCGGAGCTGCTCGAACTGATGCTACTGGATTCGGCGCAGATTCAGGAAAAGGATGCCGAGTGGGAAAACAAGTGGCGCGCGCGCATCGGCAAACCGATGATCCAGCCGCTCTATACCCGCGTCCACGCCGAGCGCATGTTGAGCCAGCGCACTCCCCACGCCTATGGCGAGACGTTCGATGTCGCGCCAGGTGTCGCGGTGACCTTCCACGATGCCGGTCACATCCTCGGCTCCTCGATCGTGCAACTGGATGTGCACGACCATGGCAGAACACGGCGCGTGGTCTTCTCGGGCGACCTGGGCAACGACTGCTCGCCGCTGATGCATGCGCCGACCGTGCTCAAGGAAGCTGACGTGGTGCTCATGGAGTCCACATATGGCGACCGCGACCACCGCAGCCACGAAGACACGATCGAGGAGCTGGCCGGCATCCTGCAACAGGCCCATCGCGATGGCGGCAACGTGCTGATGCCCTCCTTCGCCGTCGGACGTACGCAGGACCTGATCTACTACCTCGGGCGCTTCTACCGGGAAGGCCGTCTGCCGCAGCAAGCGGTATTCCTGGACAGCCCGATGGCCATCGGTGCCAATGCCATCTACTCGCACTACAAGGATCAGCTGGATCTCGACGGCATCGACAATGCCCTGAGCGGAGCCAGCGGCAAGCTTTACGCCGAGCGCTGGTTGCCGATCCTCCGATCCACGCCGACACCGGAAGAATCGATGGCGATCAACCGCTTCAAGAGCGGCGTGATCATTATCGCTGGCAGCGGCATGTGCACCGGCGGGCGCATCCTGCACCACTTCAAGCACAACCTTTGGCGCGAGGAGTGCCATCTGGTGATCCCTGGTTTCCAGGCACGCGGCACCCTCGGCCGTGCCATCGTCGACGGAGCGAAAAGCGTCAAGTTGCTGCACCAGCGCATCGCCGTGAATGCCAAGGTGCATACCCTCGGAGGGTTCTCCGCCCACGCCGGCCAGTCTCAGCTCATCGACTGGGTCAGCAACTTCGAAAGCCGTCCGGAGCTCTACCTGGTGCACGGCGAGCTGGAGAAGATGCAGACGCTGCAGCAGACCATCCGTGAACGCCTCGACTGGGAAGCACGCATTCCTGAACCTGGCGACCGAATCGCCATCTGAACGCAGCCCGCCGAAGCCGCTTGCGGCTTCGGCCGACTGCGCGCCACGCAACCGGCTTGAGCCGGCTGATCGCACCCTATAGCCTGAACGCGACGCTCATACATGGAGATGTTGTATGTCCTTTGATTCGGATGACTATCTGTCGCGGCATTTCAAGACCAGCGGCGCCGAGCTGGAAAGCAAGATCGATGAGCTGGCCGCCTTGGTCGTTCCGGAGAACAGTGCGAACCTGCCCCTATACCGGGAGATGCTGGTGACCGTCATGCGCATGGCTCAGGCCGACCGCAGCCGCTGGGATGCCAAGATCCTGCTGCAGACGATGCGCGAAATGGAGCACGCATTCAGCCGGCTCGACCAGTTCAAGCGGCGCCGCAAGGTCACGGTATTCGGCTCAGCCCGTACGCCGGTCGAACATCCCCTGTATGCGCTGGCCCGTCAGTTGGGCTCCATCCTTGCGCATTACAACTTCATGGTCATCACCGGCGCCGGTGGCGGCATCATGGCCGCCGCTCACGAGGGCGCCGGGCGCGACAGCAGCCTCGGGCTGAACATCACGCTGCCTTTCGAGCAACATCCCAACCCGACGGTGGGTGGCACCGAGAACCTGTTGTCGTTCCATTTCTTCTTCGTGCGCAAACTGTTCTTCATCAAGGAAGCCGATGCGCTGGTGCTCTGCCCCGGTGGGTTCGGCACGCTGGACGAAGCACTGGAAGTGTTGACGCTGATCCAGACTGGCAAGAGTCCGCTGGTGCCGATCGTGCTGCTCGACGAACCCGGCGGCACCTACTGGAAGGATGCACTGCAGTTCATGCGCGGTCAGCTGGAGGAGAATCGCTACATCCTGCCCAGCGACATGCGATTGATGCGCCTGGTGGACGATGCCGAAGAAGCAGCCAGGGAAATCGCCAACTTCTATCGCAACTTCCACTCGAGCCGCTGGCTGAAGGATCGTTTCGTTCTGCGCCTGAACCACGCACTGAACGACCAGGCGATGGAATACCTGAACGCGGAGTTCACCGATCTGTGTCTAAAAGGCGTATTCGAACAGCAGAACTGCTGTGAATCGGAACTGGACGAGCCGGAACTGCAGCGCCTGCCGCGCTTGAGCTTCGTCTTCAACGGCCGCAACCACGGCCGCTTGAGGGAGCTGACGGACTACGTCAACGGACCGGCCAACTGGGCGCGGCCGCTGGCAAGCGAGGACTGATGGCCTTTGATGGCCTGGACTCCGGATATTGCGAGCGCTCGTAAGGCTGGTCGGCTTCAGCACCGACTGGTCTCCGACGCGCACAACCTGGCATAAAGCCCCGTTTCCGCATCAATCCGCCGAGCTGTCGCCACGCAACACTCGGCTGATCAACTCCAGCGGATAACCGCGATAGCTGAGAAAGCGCCCCTGCTTCGCCCGCTCTTTGGCATCGGCAGGCAACCGTCCAGCGAACTTGCGCTGCCAGAGTTCGCGCAGCTGCTCACCCCAGTCAAAACCACTGTCACGCAATGCCTGCTCGATATCCGCTCTGGCAAGCCCCCGCTGGGCCAATTCCTCGCGGATACGCAACGGCCCATAGCCGGCATTGGCCCGGCTTCTGACAAAGCTTTCGAGATATCGGGATTCGGAAAGCAGCCCCTGCTCGCATAGACGATCCAAGGCCTGCTCGATCAACTCAGGCGGGGCGCCACGCTGGCGCAGCTTGCGAGCCAGCTCGACGCGACCATGTTCGCGTCGAGCCAGCAGATCCATGGCCGTCCGCCGTACCGCGACGGGGTTATCGAGCACGGCAGCCATGGGGATCAGAGATCGGCGTCAGCCAGATCTTCGGTAACCGGGTTGGCCTTGGTGTTTGGCGCAACTACCAGCAACTTGTCGCGGATCTGTTGCTCGATCTCCTGACCGATCTCCGGATTGTCTTCCAGATACTTGGCGGCGTTGGCCTTGCCCTGGCCGATCTTGTTGCCCTTGTAGGCGTACCAGGCGCCGGACTTCTCTACCAGGCCCTGCTGCACACCGAGATCGATGACCTCGCCATTGCGGTAGATGCCCTTGCCATAGAGGATCTGGAACTCAGCCTGACGGAAGGGCGGCGCCACCTTGTTCTTCACTACCTTGACGCGGGTTTCGCTGCCGACCACTTCGTCGCCTTCCTTGACCGCGCCGGTACGGCGAATGTCCAGACGAACCGAGGCGTAGAACTTCAGCGCGTTACCACCGGTGGTGGTTTCCGGGCTGCCGAACATCACGCCGATCTTCATGCGGATCTGGTTGATGAAGATGACCAGGCAATTGGCGTTCTTGATGTTGCCGGTGATCTTGCGCAGCGCCTGGGACATCAGACGTGCCTGCAGGCCGACGTGCGTGTCGCCCATCTCGCCTTCGATCTCGGCCTTGGGTACCAGTGCCGCCACGGAGTCGACGATGATCACGTCAACCGCGTTGGAGCGCACCAGCATGTCGGTGATTTCCAGCGCCTGCTCGCCGGTGTCCGGCTGCGAAACCAGCAGGTCGTCGACATTCACGCCCAACTTGCCGGCATAGTCCGGGTCCAGCGCGTGTTCGGCGTCGACGAAGGCACAGGTGGCGCCCATCTTCTGCGCTTCGGCGATCACCGACAGGGTCAGGGTGGTCTTACCGGAGGATTCCGGACCGTAGATTTCGACGATACGGCCCTTGGGCAGGCCGCCGATGCCAAGCGCGATGTCCAGGCCCAGCGAGCCGGTAGAGATGGCCGGAATGGCCTGACGATCATGATCGCCCATGCGCATCACTGCGCCCTTGCCGAACTGCTTTTCGATCTGGCCCAGGGCTGCAGCCAAGGCGCGCTTCTTGTTCTCGTCCATCAAATCCTCACTTGATCAAGAGGGCCGGAGGCCACAACAACTGTATAAGTAGCCAGTATTAGAACATAGGCAAATTTACTCGCCTAGCCCCGAAACCGTTTTTCTCCGACCACCAGCGCAAGCAAACCTTGTAAAGCCGCCGCCACCGTCTGCTCACGTACGGCCTCGCGGTTACCGGTAAATAGATAGCGCTGGGCCTGCACATGCGAGTCATCGGCCCAGGCAATCCAGACCGTACCAACCGGTTTTTCTGCCGTGCCGCCGCCGGGTCCGGCAATGCCGCTGACGGCCACCGCAAAGCGCGCACCACTGTTGCGTTGCGCGCCCCGCGCCATGGCCTGCACCACTTCGGCACTGACCGCGCCGACCTGCTTGAATAGCTCCGCCGGTACGCCGAGCTGGCGCGTCTTCTGGGCATTGGAATAGGTGATGTAGCCGGCCTCGAACCAGGCCGAGCTGCCGGCGATACGGGTGATGGCCTCGGCAATGCCACCACCGGTGCAGGATTCCGCGGTGCTGACCTGCGCACCCAGTCGTTGCAGCGCATCACCCAGCTGTGCCGCCAGTTCGGTGAGATTCATCAGGGCTCCAGCCGAAGGAAAGTGGCTGATACCCTACACCAGCGGGCTCCCGAGTTCAGCCATCCGGATGGCCAATGGTCGAGTTACGCGTCGCCCATCAGGCATCCTGGCGAACCGGTAGCACGATACGCTCGCCGATGCTCCGCCCGCGACGGCGTACCACTGCATCACCATAGCGCTGGATGGGATCTGCCAGGGTTCGCTTGACGAAGAAGCCGAACAGCGTCACCAGTAACAGCATCACCGCGATGTAGAGCGGGCCGGGAATGGCCAGCGCTCCAGCACCGAAGCCCAGTCGCTCGGCGATTGCGAATACCGATGGATGAGACAGGAAGACGATATAGCCGATCCCACCTAGCGGCGCGATCCAGCGCAGCCCCTTACCACTGATGCGTGTCGCGCCAATGAAGACCGCAACACCCACCGCATAGCTGACGAAGTAGCGATACCAGGTTTCCCCGAGACCGGTATCGCGCGAGTAGGCCAGCACGCAGATCGGCAACAGAAACAGGTAGAACAGGCCCACTGCGATGCGCGCGTAATGCCCGGTATCGGGTGCGCGACCGTTATCCGTGGCCTTCCACAATGCGCCGAGGAAACACACACTCAGCATCAGCGGCAGAGCCACCGGCAGCTTCATTTCCAGCTTGTAGCGCAGGAACGCGAGCAGCAGGGTGAAGGCGTACTGGGCCAGCAGAAACAGCAGATCGCGCTTGGCCGAGCCGCCCAGACGCAGCGCGAAGATGACAATGCACAGCACATAGAAGGTCAGCTCTATTTGCAGCGTCCAGTACAAACCGATCACGTTTTCGACAAACACGAAGCCTTGCAGCATCGTCGCATTGATCGCGATGACAGCCGGACTGAACACCCGAGCCGGATCGTCCCAGGGAAACATCACGCCGAGAAGCAGCGATAGCCAGTACAGGGGAAACAGCCTGAAGAAGCGCTGATAGACGAACGCCGCGACCGGCCGTTCGTAGCGATGGCGGCTCTTGTACAGCGCAGCGACGACGAAATAGCCGCTCAGGGCGAACAGCACCAGCACGCTGGTCTTGCCGACATCCAGTACCGTTTTGCTGACAAGAAACAGATCGCTGGTCAGCCCATCGAAATGGCCGTCACGCTTCATTTTGGCGATCAGATGGGAATAGGCAACGCACAACGCCGCAACGCCGCGCAGGGCGTCGAGTCCGAGTAGTCGAGACATGTCTGCTGCTCACTTGACCAGAAAGAGAGGTCGCCAGCATTACTGCAGGAAGAACTGACGCGAGGGGGTAGAACAGGCATTCGCCGAGGCGGGATGGCCGGGGCTGCAATCCACAGGGCGGCGAAGCAAGAGCGACAATCAGGCAAGCTACCGCGACAGGCACCGAGGGGCCTGCACGACTGCGTGATCGAGGGAGTCGCAGGCCCGGCGCGCGCAAGGCACAAGGCGCACCGGCAACCTGTCGACAGGCCAGAGTTACCAACAGCACCGGCTCGCTTGTCAACGCCTTCTGTGCCCGGCCCGACAAATGACACCTGAACGCCGCTCAAGCTGTCCCATGTCGTCACCTGTCGAGCCGCTCGGCCCGTGTTAACCTTGCTGGCTTTCCCGCGTCAACCTGGCTCCGAACGGTCCGACCGCACCGTCATCCGATAGCCTTACCCGCCACTCAACGAACCGCACGCAAGCCGATGACCAAGCCCAACGCCGACCTTTCCGCCCATACGCCGATGATGCAGCAATATTGGAGACTCAAGCGCGAGCATCCGGACCAGCTGATGTTCTACCGCATGGGCGACTTCTATGAGCTGTTCTACGACGACGCCAAGAAAGCCGCCGCGCTGCTCGACATCACCCTGACCGCGCGCGGTCAGTCGGCGGGCACGGCAATACCCATGGCCGGCATTCCGTTCCACTCCGCCGAGGGCTACCTGGCGCGGCTGGTCAAGCTCGGCGAATCAGTGGTGATCTGCGAGCAGATCGGCGACCCGGCCACCAGCAAGGGGCCGGTGGAACGCCAGGTGGTACGCATCATCACGCCGGGCACGGTGAGCGACGAGGCGCTGCTCGACGAGCGCCGCGACAACCTGCTGGCGGCGGTAGTCGGCGACGAGAAGCTGTTCGGCCTGTCAGTGCTGGATATCGCCAGCGGCCGTTTCAGCGTGCAGGAACTCAAGGGCTGGGAGACCCTGCTCGCCGAACTGGAGCGTTTGAGCCCGGCCGAGCTGCTGATCCCCGACGATTGGCCGCAGGGCCTGCCGCTGGAGAAACGCCGCGGTGTGCGCCGTCGCGCGCCCTGGGATTTCGATCGCGACTCGGCCTTCAAGAGCCTCTGCCAGCAATTCTCCACTCAGGACCTCAAGGGCTTCGGCTGCGAGAACCTGACCCTGGCCATCGGCGCCGCCGGTTGCCTGCTCGCCTACGCCAAGGAAACCCAGCGCACCGCCCTGCCCCACCTGCGCAGCCTGCGCCACGAGCGCCTCGATGACACGGTGATCCTCGACGGTGCCAGCCGGCGCAACCTGGAGCTGGACGTCAACCTGGCCGGCGGCCGCGAGAATACACTGCAATCGGTCATGGACCGCTGCCAGACCGCCATGGGCTCGCGCCTGCTGACCCGCTGGCTGAATCGCCCGCTGCGCAACCGCGAGATCCTCGAAGCACGCCAGGACTCGATCACCTGCCTGCTCGAGCACTACCGCTTCGAACAGCTGCAGCCGCAGCTCAAGGACATCGGTGACCTGGAACGTATCCTCGCCCGTATCGGCCTGCGCAACGCCCGTCCGCGCGACCTGGCGCGCCTGCGCGACGCGCTCGCTGCGTTACCGCAGCTGCAGGCCGGCATGCAGGATCTGGTGGCACCGCATCTGCTCGGACTGGCGAAAAGCATCGGCACCTACCCGGAACTGGCCGACCTGCTGGCGCGCGCCATCATCGACAATCCGCCTGCGGTGATTCGCGACGGCGGTGTGCTCAAGACCGGCTACGACGCCGAGCTGGACGAACTGCAGTCGCTCTCCGAGAACGCCGGCCAGTACCTGATGGATCTGGAGACCCGCGAGAAAGCGCGCACCGGGCTGGCCAACCTCAAGGTCGGCTACAACCGCGTGCACGGCTACTTCATCGAGCTGCCGAGCAAGCAGGCCGAATCGGCGCCGGCCGACTACATCCGCCGGCAGACGCTCAAGGGCGCCGAGCGCTTCATCACCCCGGAACTCAAAGAGTTCGAGGACAAGGCGCTATCGGCCAAGAGCCGTGCCCTGGCCCGCGAGAAGCTGCTGTATGACGAGCTGCTGGAAATGCTCATCGGCCACCTGGCACCGCTACAGGAAAGTGCCGCCGCACTGGCCGAACTGGACGTGCTGAGCAACCTCGCCGAGCGGGCGCTGAATCTCGATCTGAACCGCCCGCGCTTCGTCGAGCAACCCTGCCTGCGCATCGAGCAGGGCCGTCACCCCGTGGTGGAGCAGGTATTGGAGACGCCTTTCGTCGCCAACGATCTCGCCCTCGACGACGCCGCCCGCATGCTGGTCATCACCGGGCCGAACATGGGCGGTAAGTCCACCTACATGCGCCAGACCGCGCTGATCGTGCTGCTGGCGCAGATCGGCAGCTTCGTCCCGGCGGCTGCCTGCGAGCTCTCGCTGGTGGACCGTATCTTCACCCGCATCGGCTCGTCGGACGACCTCGCCGGCGGGCGCTCCACCTTCATGGTGGAAATGAGCGAAACCGCCAACATCCTGCACAACGCCAGCGACCGCAGCCTCGTCCTGATGGACGAGGTCGGCCGCGGTACCAGCACCTTCGATGGCCTGTCGCTGGCCTGGGCCGCCGCCGAACAGCTGGCCCGGCTGCGCGCCTTCACGCTGTTTGCCACCCACTACTTCGAACTGACCGTGCTACCGGAAAGCGAGCCGGTGGTGGCCAATGTGCACCTCTCTGCCACCGAGCACAACGAGCGCATCGTCTTCCTGCACCACGTGCTACCCGGTCCGGCGAGCCAGAGTTACGGCCTGGCGGTGGCGCAACTGGCAGGCGTGCCGGGCGAAGTCATCCAGCGTGCACGCGACCATCTGTCGCGCCTGGAAACCACCAGCCTGCCCCACGAAGCGCCGAGAATGGCACCCGGCCAGCCAGCGCCGCCCATGCAGAGCGACCTGTTCGCCAGCCTGCCGCATCCGGTGCTCGAGGAATTGGGGCGGATCAATCCCGATGATGTAACGCCGCGCCAGGCGCTGGAGCTGCTATACAGCTTGAAATCACGCATTTGATACGCCGCGAAAGCTGCTAGAATCGCGCGCATTTTTTTGATAAGCGGCATTTGCCTGTGCCGCCTACTCGCAGGGGCGTCACCGTAACGCCTACCTGACACGCCTGAGGAGATAGCTAGACATGACCTTCGTCGTCACCGACAACTGCATCAAGTGCAAATACACCGATTGCGTGGAAGTCTGCCCGGTGGACTGCTTCTACGAAGGCCCGAACTTTCTGGTGATTCACCCGGACGAGTGCATCGACTGCGCACTGTGCGAGCCGGAGTGCCCGGCCCAGGCGATCTTCTCTGAAGACGAGGTACCGGAGGATCAGCAGGAGTTCATCGAGCTCAACGCGGATCTGGCGGAAGTCTGGCCGAACATCACCGAGAAGAAAGACGCTCTGGCCGATGCCGAAGAGTGGGACGGCGTGAAGGACAAACTGCAGCATCTGGAGCGCTGATAGTCAGCCGAATCCAGCCAAAAAAATGCCCGCAGCGATGCGGGCATTTTCATTTGTACTGCCGCAAGAACGTCGGCAGATCAGGCCTTGTCGATGCCCTTCTTCAGGGTGTCTTTCACATCACCCTTGACCTGCTGGGCCTCGCCCTGACTTCCTGGCGCTGGCCTTCGCCCTTCATGCGCTCGTTATCGGTCGCCTCGCCCACACCTTGCTTGATCTTGCCGACGGCTTCGTTGGTGTTGCCTTTGACCTTGTCTTCAGTACTGCTCATGGCGAACTCCTGGCTTCTCATTGGTGACATAGAGTGGACCGCCCGTGCGAAACGTTAGTTTCCCCCGGCCATCGGAACAGAGCGGCTCACGCATGGCGCGAAGGGACCAGGCGGCGCAGCAACGGTCGCCCCGCCAGGTGCAGGAACACCGGCGCGCCCACGATGAGATAGAAGTAATAGGTCACGAAGCGCCAGATCAGAATCGCCGCCGCCGTCGTCGACTTGCCCACCATCGGCGTCAGCAGCGCAGCCGACGCCAGTTCGGCACTACCCGCCCCCCCAGGCAGCAGGCTCAGCTGCCCCGCAGTCAGCGCCAGCAGCTGGACGAGAAAGGTCCAGGCCCACGCCAGCTCGCCGCCCAGACCACGCAGCGTCAGATAGAGCACGCTGAAGCGCAGCAGCCAGTGCAGCGTGGTCAACCCGAACACCGCCAGCAGAAGACGACGCGGCAGGCGAAAACAGTCGACCAGCGCATTACGGAAGCCCAGCACCTTGCGTGCCCAACGGCGCTTGCGTGAAGGCTTCATGCCGAGCCGGCCAACCAGCCAGCCATTGAGCAGAAATACCTGCCGGTGGAAACGGCCGAGCAGCGCCAGCAGCACCATCACACCGATCAATAGCGCGACGCTGAAGCCCAGCAGGCTGGCGATATGCGTGTTTAGCCTGTGGGTCAGTGCATAGAACAGCACGCCGACCAGCGCGCAGGCGAAGAACAGCAGATCACTCAGCTGCTCCACGGCATAGGTCGCCGTGCCCTTGGCCGGCGCCACGCCCTGGCGCATGAGCAGCGCCATCAGGGTCAGCGGACCACCGGCACCTCCAGGCGTCGCACAGATGGCGAATTCGGTGGCGACGACGATGCCGAATGCACGACGCTGGCCCAGCTTGCGCCGCCCGAGCAACAGGCGCAGGCGCAGCGCATTCAGATTCCAGCCGACCAGCACCATGCCGAGCATGGTGGCCAACAGGCTGCCCGGAAAGTGGCGCAGCCGTTCGAACAGGCCGGTGCCGCCAAGCAGAAGCGGCACCATGGCCGCCGCGAGCAAGGCACCGCCCAGCAACCACCAGCGCCGGTTCATGCCACGGCGCTCGTCTGGCGGTACTGGCGCAGCCAGTCGATCTTGGTCAGCGGTGTCCTGCCGTCCTGCAGCAGCCGCTCGAGCACATCGAGCCAATAGCGGCGGGAGAACTCGTGGCACATATCCACCGGATGCAGGCCCAATCGCAGCAATGGCGCCTGACGGCGCTGACGCAACTGGCGTTCGCTGACCAGCCAGGACACACCACGGCGCCAGGCGCTGCGAGCACTCCAGACCAAGCCAGGAGCGACGATTGGAGTGAAATCCGGCAGCAGGTAAAGATGGCCTGGATCACTGGTATAGGTTAGCCCGCTGCCGGCCAGTACACGCCGGGTGCCCTCGCTCATCAGCCAGGCGGGGGCGACGAAGCCATGCAGCGGCCATTGCTGGCGCTGGAACAACTCCAGGCCATGCGCCAGCCGTTCTCCGGCAGCCTGTTCGTCAAGGCCATAGAACTCGCCTTCATGGGTGTACACCCGGCGCATGAACCAGTCCCGCGGCGTCTTCGGCGCGGGCTCGAGATCGGCGTGGTAGCAGCCGTGCAGCACCAGTTCGTCACCACGCTGCACACGCTGGTCCAGCAGCCGGCAAAAATCCGGCTGCCGCTCCAGCGGATTGCGCTGATGAAAGTCCGGGACCACCAGCCAGGTGATCGGCACGCCGCCGATGGCGTCCACCGCCTCGACGAAGGGCCGGTAGGCCGGCCAGGTTTCCGCGGCCACGTCGTGCAGTACCAGCGTCAGAGCAGCCTCAGCCATGTACGGCTACCGGCAGGTCCGCTGTGCCGAGCACCGCGTGATAATGGGCGAGTAGCCCCGCCACCACGGCATCCCAGGCATGATGCGCCTCGACATGCTGGCGCGCCTGCTGTCCGAGCAGTCGCGGATCGTCTTCGAACAGCTCGCGCACGGCATGCGCCATGGCCCTCGGGTCGAGCGGCCGACACAGGCGCCCGGTGTAGAACGGCACCAGCTCCGGCAACGCACCGGCACGCGCGGCGATCACCGGAATACCGCTGGCCATGGCTTCGAGCGCCACCAGGCCGAAGGTCTCCTGATTGCCGGCATGCAGCAGCACATCGCTACTGGCCATGTAGCGCGCCACTTCGCTGGCACAACAGAAGCGGTCGATCACCGTGACGTTGTCCGGCACCCGCTGCGGCATGCTCGAACCCACCAGCAACAGGTGGTACGGCTTGCCGAGCTGGCGCGCGGTTTCCAGCAGGACGTGCAGGTTCTTCTCCCGCGAACCGCGCCCGGCAAAGATCATCAGCCGGGTGTCGTCGGCCAGGCCCAGCTCGCGGCGCAGATCGGGGTCGCGCCGCTCGGGGCAGAAGGTGTCCAGATCAACCCCCAGGGGCTGCACGAAGACATTCTTCACGCCGAGGTGGATGAGCTTGTCGGCCATCACTTCGCTGGGTGCCAACACCCGATCGAAGCTGCCGTACAGCTTTGAAACGTAGCCATTGAGGTTGGTGCCCAGCCAGCTGCCGATGCGGTTGCTGACCAACAGTGGCAGGTCGGAGTGATAGAAACCAATGACCGGAACATTGAGCCGGCGCCCGGCATCCAGTGCCGCCCATGCGGTCATGTAGGGATCGCCGACCTCGATCAGATCGGGACGCAGCGAACGCAGCAGATTGCGCCAGGGCGCGCGGCGGATCGGAAAGCGGTAGCCCTTGCCGAAAGGCAGGATCGGTGCCGGCACCTCATAGAGGCCATCGTTGTGACTGTAATCGCCGCCCGGCACCAGAATGCTGTGCCGCACGCCGGAGTAAAGCTGCAGCCTGCGATGCTTCGCCTCGAGGTAGGTGCGCACGCCACCACTGGCGGGCGCGTAGAACATGGTCATATCCGCGATATGCAAGGTACTTCTCCGTCGGTCCCATAGCAGAACTCCGGCCTCGCCGGGCACGTCGCGCGTCAGCGGCATGCTCCGCAATCCCTGCGGAATAATTCTGTAATGAAATAGATGACCGTTACGTAGAAGGGTTGTTCGCAGCGGAGCGCCAGACGGCGTCTCAGGCGTCCGGCGCCTTCTCGCCCGGGTCCTTGCCTTCGACCGAAGCGTGTTCGATCACCGCATTGAGTTCGGCACCGAACAGCAGCACCGCCGAGGAGATGTACAGATAAAGCAGCAAGACGATGATGGCGCCGATGCTGCCGTAGGTCGCGTTGTAGTCGGCGAAGTTCTGCACATAGATGCCGAACGCGATCGAGGCCAGAATCCACACCAGCACGGCTAGCACCGAGCCCGGCGTGATGAAGCGAAACTCCTGCTTCACATCCGGCGCCACGTAGTACAGCAGCGCCACCACCAGCATCAGCATCAGTACGATCACCGGCCAGCGCAGCCAGGTCCAGAGCAGCACGACGACGTCCTTCAGGCCGACCTGCGAAGCCAGCCACTCCATCACCTGCGGCCCGACGATCATCAGCCCGGCCGACAACAGCAGCAGCACGGCGATGCCCACGGTATAGGCCAACGAAAGCAGGATCAGCTTCCAGCTCGGCCGCCCCTCCTCCACGTCGTAGGCGCGGTTCATCGCATTCATCAACGAGCGAAAACCGACCGAAGCCGTCCATAGCGCCACGACGATACCGAACGACAGCAGCCCCGCCTTCTGTTCCTGCAACTGGTCAATGACCGGATTGATCTGCTCCATCGCCATCGGCGGCAAGGCCAGCTCGGCCTGCATGCGCAACCAGTCGAAGAAATTCTGCAGATCGAGAAAGCCGAGCAAGGCGATAAGAAACAGCAGGAACGGAAACATCGAGAACAGGCCGCGGTATGCCAGCGCCGAGGCATAGGTCGACATGTCGTCGTTGCCGAATTCCTTGAACGTACGCTTGAGCAAGGTCACGGCCCCGATACCGCGGGTGTCCAGCATGGCCATCGATGTTTCCCCAATCAGTGAAATGTGCGGTCTAGAAAATGGGACGACCGCTCTGCTGGAGAGTTCGCTGCTAGTCGCTCGCGAGCGGCTCCACACGGATCGCACCATCTTGCAGAACCGCTCGCCATACCCGCTCGACGGGATCGCGCAACAGGGCTTCCGCCAACGCTGGCTCCAGGCGCGTGCGCAGCCGCCGGCTGAGGTCGCGCGCACCGAAACGCGAGTCGTGCGTGCGGCAGATGGTGTGTTTGACGGCCTCATCGACCTGCAGCCGTACGCCCTGTCGGGCCAGGCGCTGTGCCAGCTTGCCCAGTTCGACATCGAGCACAGCCTTCAGCCGATCGCCCTGGATGCTCTCGAACTGCAGCGTGCGGTCGATGCGATTGAGAAACTCCGGATCGAAATGCCGATGCAGCGCCTGCCCGAAGCTACGGCTTCGCAACGCGGCACGGCCCATGCGTGGTATCGGCCAGCGCTCCCACCGCGCAGCCTGCCGTGCGCCGATGTTGCTGGTCATGAACACCAGCGCGTTGCGGAAATCCAGGGTTCGGTTGCCAGCAGCCAAGGTCAGTCGTCCGCTATCCAGCACATTGAGCAAGCTGCGTACGACTTCCCGGCTGGCCTTCTCCAGCTCGTCGAACAGCACGATACCGGGCCGGCTGAAGCTTCCGGCGATGGCCTCGGCGTCGAACAGGGTCGTGCCTTCCTTGCTGCCCACGTAGCCGGGCGGGGCTCCGGTGAGCGCGGCGGCGTAGTGTTCCTGGGCCAGGGTATTCATGTCGATGCGGCAGAAGGCGTCCGGCTTGCCATGAATGGCCTGAGCCAGCAGCCGGACGATCTCGGTCTTGCCAACCCCGGTCGGGCCGAGGAAGAGATTGACCGTCAGCGGACGTTCGGGATCGCCTATTCCGGCCTTGACCACGCGAAGCATCGCCTCGATCTCGCCCAGCACCGCATCCTGACCAACGATACGACTGCGCAGCAGCGCCATGACGGCCTCGACGTCGAACAGGAAGCGCGACACCGGCTTCGGCGCGTGGTCCTCCCGGTCGCTGGCTTGCGCGAGCTGGGTACGGTTGTGCTCGATCAGTTCATTCACGAATGGCATGAGCGCCCCGGTGCGAAGTATTGAACGTGCGGCCCATCAACCATTGGAGCGAAGGGGCGCGGGGAATGGGTGCGATTAACGCTGCGCGTCCGCCGCAACCTGCTCTCCGAAAGGCAAAGCCTGGATCGCAGCGAAGGCGGGCAATAGCCCGAAACAGACGGTGGTCTGCGACGCTCGCGCGCTCTAAGGAGGGTCGGGTGACATACCACCACGATGGCAAGCAACCCTCTGGAACAGTTGCCCCAATGCGGCGGGCAACCCTTCAACCCAGCGTCCGCTCCCGCCCCGCGTGCGGCAGTTCGTACACCGGGCAGTCGGCGACGCCGACAGTGGCGCGGGTCATGGCCTCGACATTTTCCTGCGCCTTCTGCGCATCCAGCACCCAGGTGCGATAAAACTCGAACGGACAGTCAGCCACGCCCTTGTCACCGTCACCCGAGTTGTAGACGCCGGTGTAGCCGCGGTGCAGCAGCTTGAACAGGTGGTTCTGCGACTGGTCGTTGGCACGGGCGTCGCGGATCTGCGAGATGGACAGCTGGGCGTACTGGATACCCATTTCCTCCTCGCCGCACTCGCCCAAGGTGCGACCGTCGAAGCCAATGATCGCCGAGTGGCCGAAGTAGCTGTAAACGCCATCGAATCCCGCGGCATTGGCCACCGCCACGTAGCAGTTGTTGGCCCAGGCCATGGTCTTGGACATCAGCACCTGCTGCTCCTTGGCCGGGTACATGTAGCCCTGGCAGCGCACGATCAGCTCGGCGCCCTTCATTGCACAGTCGCGCCAGATCTCGGGATAGTTGCCGTCGTCGCAGATGATCAGGCTGATCTTCATGCCCTTGGGGCCGTCGCTGACGTAGGTGCGGTCACCCGGATACCAGCCCTCGATCGGGCACCAGGGGATGCACTTGCGGTACTTCTGCACGATCTCGCCCTGATCGTCGATCAGCACCAGCGTGTTGTAAGGCGCCTTGCCCGGGTCTTCGTTGCGCTCGCCGGTGAGCGCGAGAAGATGCCCCAGGTCCGTGCCTCGCGACAGGCAGCCGAGAAGATCGCGGTTTCCTCGCCGGGAATGGTGGTGGCGGTTTCCATCATCTCGCCGGGGTCATACATGATCCCCATGGTGCTGTACTCGGGGAACACCACCAGGTCCATGCCCGGCAGGCCGAGCTTCATCCCCTTGATCATCTCGGCGATCTTGCGCGCGTTGTCGAGCACCTCAGCGCGAGTATGCAGGCGCGGCATCTTGTAGTTGACGACGGCTACGCCGACGGTATCGGGACTGCTGGAAATATCACCGTGACGCATGGGTGCCTCCCCTTGATTATCGAGTCAGTGCTTCGTGGGAGCGGCTTTTGCCACATTGCTCCGGCGCTGCGGCCGAGGCCCTCCACGGGGTTAAGTGACGCCTCAGTGGCTGATCATCCACGGGCGATTCGATGGGCTGGCCTTGAGCGCATGGGGATTGGCCTTGGTGGGCACCACCGGCTTGCTCGGGCCGCAGCAGCTGCAGCCGGCCGGGTGGCGCTTGCTGGCGGCGTACTCGGCGACTGTCTTCGGCGCGTGGCTGGCGCGCTCATTGGTCTCATGCGCCGCGCGGGTGCTGCCGGCCATGGTTGCCAGGCCAGGGGCGGTGCGAATCACTCGAGGGCTGGGCGTGCCGCAGGCCGGGCAATCGCAGGGTTCGCTGCGCACACTCATCGGGCGCAGGGCAGTGAAGTCACCGCAGGCGTCGCAGTCGTATTCATAGATCGGCATCGCATCATCCTCCGTGTCCCTCCATCCGGGCGGGCCAGGCCGCCGTCCAGAGCACCTGCCCCGCCCGGATGAACGAACTCATTTGTCGTAGGCGATCGGCAGGTCGATGCTGCCGTCGAGGAACCGGGTCGGCCCGGACGCGTTCGGGTGGATGTCGAAGTCGAATATCTCGGTCGGCAGCCAGAGCGTGGCGCAGGCGTTGGGGATGTCCACCACACCGCTGATATGTCCCTGCACCGGCGCCGAACCGAGCAGCGAGTAACCCTGTGCCGGCGAGTAGCCGAATTTGGTCAGGTAGTTGATGGCGTTCAGACAAGCCTGCTTGTAGGCGATGTTGACGTCTAGGTAGTGCTGCTTGCCGCTCTCGTCCACCGAGATGCCTTCGAAGATCAGGTAGTCCTTGTAGGCCGGCACGATGGGGCTGGGCTTGAAGATCGGGTTCTTGATGCCGTACTTGGCCATGCCGCCCTTGATCAGCTCGACCTTCATGTGCACCCAGCCGGCCATCTCGATGGCGCCGCAGAAGGTGATCTCGCCGTCACCCTGGCTGAAGTGCAGGTCGCCGACCGAGAGCCCGGCGCCGTCGACATAGACCGGGAAGAAGATCTTCGAGCCGCGCGAAAGGTCCTTGATATCGCAGTTACCGCCATGCTCGCGGGGCGGCACGGTACGCGCGCCCTGGGCCGCGGCCTTGTCACGCGCCTCGCCGGTGAGCTTGCCCATGTGCGCGGTCGCAGCGAATGTCGGATTGGCCAGCGGCGGGACGCGGTTGGGATTGGTGTCGATCAGGCCCTGCTCGCGCTCGTTCCAGGTCGCCAGCATCTTGTGGTCCGGCAGGCAGCCGATCAGGCCGGGATGGATCTGCCCGGCGAAACGCACGCCCGGGATGTGCCTGGAGCTGGTGAACAGGCCCTGGAAATCCCAGATGGACTTCTGCGCATGGGGGAAGTGGTCGGTCAGGAAGCCGCCGCCGTTCTGCTGCGAGAAGAAGCCATTGAAGCCCCACAACGAGTTCTGCTTGGCGCCGATATCAAGCAGGTCCACCACCAGCAGGTCGCCCGGCTCGGCGCCCTCGACCCCGACCGGGCCGGACAGGTAGTGCACGGTGGTCAGGTCGACGTCGCGCACGTCGGATGCATCGTCGTCGTTCTTGATTGCGCCAGCGGTCCAGTCGTAGGTCTCGAGAATGAAGTCGTCACCCGGCTTGACCCAGCAGGCCATCGGAATGTCCGGATGCCAGCGGTTGTGGATCTGCTCGTTCTCGGTGGCAGGCTGATTCAAGTCGACCTTGATCAGGGTATCGGTCATGACGAAGCTCCTTTGCGTTGGAAGGACATCAGCGTTGCGCTGAACACGGAGCTAGTCTTTTCCGTCGCCAGGTTTTCCGAAATACGTTGGATGACGTATGCCCGGAGCCAGCAAATACGAGGCTTGCAGCTCTGTTGGGCAGGCAGGAGAGGGCCGGCGTGCAGGGAATGCACACCGGCCTGAGGATCAGGAAAAAGAGAAGAATTGCGTCGCCCCATCGCTCCGCGAAAGGCCCTTGGCGCGCGAACCAGCCTGCACGGTTCGCGCCCTCGGGCGCCCCACGGAATAAGCGCCCTTACACCGACAGGTAACGACTGATGGTCGCCTCGTCGGCATTGGCTGCGCTTTCCTCCAGCACGAAGCGGCCCTTCTCGATGACCAGAAAACGGTCGGCGATTTCCATGGTGAATGACAGCACCTGCTCGGAAACCACGATGGTCAGATCGCGAAGCGAGCGGATCTCCTTCAGCGTGCGCGCGATGTCCTTGATGATCGACGGCTGGATGCCCTCCGTCGGCTCATCCAGTAGCAGTACCTTGGGATTGGTCGCCAGTGCCCGGGCAATCGCCAGCTGCTGTTGCTGGCCGCCGGACAGGTTGCCGCCCTTGCGCTTGCGCATGTCGTGCAGCACCGGGAACAGCGCGTAGAGATCATCCGGCACCTTGCCGCCTGCGGCTGCCGGCAAACCCGTTTGAATGTTCTCCAGCACCGTCATGCTGGGAAAGATCATCCGCCCCTGAGGCACGTAGGCCACACCGCTGGCGACCCGTTGATGAGTCTCCAGCCCGGCGACTTCCTGCCCATCCACCTGCACGCTGCCTGCCGTCTGCGGGACGATACCCATCAGCGTCTTGAACAGCGTGGTCTTGCCCATGCCGTTGCGGCCCATGACCGCGACGATCTCCTGCTTTTCGACCTTGAGATTGAGGTCGTGAAGGATCTGACTCTGGCCGTAGCCCGAAGCGAGGCTGCTGATCTGGAACATGCTGAACTCCTGTTTGTACCTGTTGGGTGCGACACGCGCGGACATGCCTGCGGCGATGCCCACCCTACGGTGCGCGGGCCAGCCGTCGGCGTAGCGTCGATAACCGCAAAGCGTTATCCACGCGTGCCAGGGCCCGTACCGCCTCAATGCCCCAGATAAACCTCGATGACCTTGGGATTGCTCTGCACCGCCTCCATGCTGCCCTCGGCCAGCACCTTGCCCTGGTGCAGCACGGTGACCTTGTGGGCGATGCTCTTCACGAACTCCATGTCGTGCTCGATCACCAGCACCGAGCGGCCCTGGCTGATGCGCTTGAGCAGCTCGGCGGTCTGTGCCCGCTCGCTGACGCTCATGCCGGCCACCGGCTCGTCGAGCATCAGCAACTCCGGGTCCTGCATCAGCAGCATGCCGATCTCCAGCCACTGTTTCTGGCCGTGGGAGAGCAGTCCCGCTTCGCTGTACAGCTGCTCGCTCAGACCGATTTCCGCCGCGATTTCCTCGACCCGGGCGATGACCTCGGCGCTGCGTTTGAAGAACAGCGCGCCGAACACCTTGCGCCCGGCCGGATAGGACATCTCCAGGTTCTCGAACACGCTGAGGTTTTCGTAGATCGACGGGTTCTGGAACTTGCGCCCTACCCCGGCGCGAACGATGTCGAACTCCTTCATCTTCGTCAGCTCGCGCCCGTCGAACTGGATCGAGCCGCCGGTGGCGCGGGTCTTCCCGCAGATCAGGTCGAGCACCGTGGTCTTGCCGGCGCCGTTGGGGCCGATCACCACGCGCACCTCGTTGCGGTCGAGATAGAGGTTCAGGTCATCGACAGCCTTGAAGCCGTCGAAGGAAACGGTCAGGCCCTCGATGGCCAGCACCGGTTTGGGCATCTGAAATCCACTCATGGCGTGCTCTCCAGTTGCTTGGCGGGAACCGCATCAATCGTCGCACCGCCCGCCCCCGGCTGCTCTGCCGGCGGCTTGGGCTTCATGGATGGCTGGCGCCGATCCGGCAGCCGCAGACGCGCCAGCCAGGGACGGGCATGGCTCTCCCAGAGGCCTGCCAGACCGTTGGGGAAATACATGACCACCGCGATGAACAGGCCACCCATGAAGTACAGCCAGAGTTCGGGGAAGCTCTCGGAGAACACCGTCTTGCCGTAGTTGACCAGCAGCGCGCCGTACACCGCACCGAGCAGCGACATGCGCCCGCCCACGGCGGCGAAGATGACCATCTCGATCGACGGCACGATGCCGACGAAGCTCGGCGACATGAAGCCCACCTGCAGGGTGAACATCGCCCCGCCGATGGCCGAGAAGCTCGCCGCCACGCAGAATACGAAGACCTTGAAGCTGGCAACGTCGTAACCGGAGAAGCGCACCCGCTCCTCCTTGTCACGCATGGCCATCAGCAGGCGCCCGAGTTTCGAGGCGAGGATGAAGCGCCCGATCAGGATGCAGCCGATCAGTAGCGCCGCGTTGACGAAGTAGAGAATGGTCTTCGCCTCGTCAGTGCGAATATCCCAGCCCAGCAGCGTCTTCAGGTCGGTGATGCCATTCACCCCGCCGGTCAGGCCCTGCTGGCCGATGATCAGGATGGTCAGGATCGCCGCGATGGCCTGGGTGACGATGGAGAAGTACACGTCACCCACCCGGCGCTTGAACATCGCCACACCGATGATCAGCGCGAGGATCGCCGGCACCGCGACCACGGCAAGCAGGGTGAAGCCGAAGCTCTGGAAGGGCTGCCAGAACAACGGCAGCTCGGTGATCTGGTTCCAATCCATGAAGTCCGGAATACCGGGCGTGGACTGGATCCTGGTGCTTTCCGGGTCGGATGCCTCGAGCTTGAGGAACATTGCCATGCAGTAGCCGCCGAGCCCGAAGAAGATCCCCTGCCCCAGGCTGAGAATGCCGCCGTAGCCCCAGCAGAGCACCAGTCCCACGGCAACGAAAGCGTAGGTCAGGTACTTGCCCACCATGTTCAGGCGGAAGCTGTCGAGCAGCAGCGGAAACACCAGCAGGAGCAGCGCCGCGAGGATCAGCAGACCGATGCCGCCCTGCTTTCCGCCGAAGAATTTATCGAGTGTCGAGTTCATGCCTTGGCCCTCACGTCGTTCGCCATCGCCACCAAAAAACTGTTCATCATTTGCGCACCTTGGCCGTGAACAGCCCCTGCGGACGCAGCATGAGGATCAGGATCACTGCCGAAAGGGTCAGCACCTTGGCCATCGAGCCGCTGATGAAGAACTCGGCCATCGATTGCGTCTGGGCGATGGAGAACGCCGAGGCAATGGTGCCGAACAGACTGGCCGCGCCGCCGAAGACCACCACCAGAAAGGTGTCGACGATGTACAGCGAACCGGAGGTCGGGCCCGTCGAGCCGATGGTGGTGAACGCCGCGCCGGCGACCCCGGCCACGCCGCAACCCAGGGCGAAAGTCATGCGGTCGACCTTCTTGGTGTTGATCCCCACCGAACGTGCCATCACCCGGTTCTGCACCGTGGCGCGCACCTGCAGGCCCCAGCGCGAGCGGTACATGAGGACGAAGATCGTCGTGGTGAGCAGCAGTGTCAGCGCCATCACGAACAGCCCGTTGAGCGGGATGTCGATGGTGTCGGTGGGCATCCAGGACCCCATCAGCCAGTCCGGCAGCGTGGCGCTGACCTCGCGCGCACCGAAGATCGAACGGAACGCCTGCTGCATCACCAGTGACAGGCCCCAGGTCGCCAGCAGCGTGTCCAGCGGGCGGTGATAGAGCTTGCTGATCAGCGCCCATTCGGCCAGCCAGCCAAGCGCACCGGCAATCACGAATGACAGCGCGATGGCGACGAAGAAGTAGTAGGGCTGCAGCTCAGGCAGGTACTTGAGTGTCAGCACCGAAACCAGATAGGTGGTGTAGGCACCCACGGTGAGGAACTCGCCATGGGCCATGTTTATCACGCCCATCTGACCAAAGATGATCGCCAGACCCAGAGCCATCAGCAGCAGCACGCAGAACACAGACAAGCCGTTGAAACCCTGCATGGCCGCGATGGCACCAAACTCCGATAGCCATTCCATGATGATGTCTCCTGATGGCAAAAGAGAGCGCCGCGGGCCTACCGGCACGCGGCGCAGAGAGGGTTACTGGTAGCCTTTCGGGAAGGGGTTCGGCTCGATCAGGTCGGACTCGAAGACCACCTGGAACTGGCCGTCGGCCTGCACCTGGCCGATGCGCGTCTTGCTCCACAGATGCTGGTTCTCGTGCACCTTCACGTAGCCTTCCGGCGCGGTGTTCAGCTCCAGCCCGGCGGAGGCGGCGACCACCTTGTCGACGTCGAAGCTGCCGGCCTTCTCGACCGCGGCCTTCCACAGCCAGGGGCCGAGATAGGCGGCTTGGGTGACGTCACCGATCACCGCGTCACTGCCGTACTTGGCCTTGAACGCCTTGACGAATTCGACGTTGTTGGGGTTATCGAGGCTCTGGAAGTACTTCATCGAGGCGTAGAAGCCGGCCATGTTCTCGCCGCCGATGCCGAGCAGTTCGTCCTCGGTGACCGAGAGGGTCAGCAGGGTCTGCTTGTCCGCGGTGATGCCGGCGGCCTTGAGCTGCTTGTAGAAGGCGACGTTGGAACCACCGACCACGGCGGCGAAGATCACGTCAGGCTTCTTCAGCTTGATCTTGTTGGTCAGCGAGCCGAACTGCGTGTTGCCCAGCGGGTAGTACTCCTCGCCCACCACCTTGCCGCCGAGCACGTTCTCGATGTGCTTGCGGGCGATCTTCATCGAGGTGCGCGGCCAGATGTAGTCCGAGCCGAGCAGGTAGAAGGTCTTGGCGCCCTTCTCCTTGGCGACCCAGTCGAGGCCGGCGAGGATCTGCTGGGTGGCCTCCTGGCCGGTGTAGACGACGTTCTTCGACTGCTCCAGGCCTTCATAGAAGGTCGGGTAGTAGAGCAGACCGTTCTCCCGCTCGAAGATCGGCAGCACCGCCTTGCGCGAGGCCGAGGTCCAGCAGCCGAACACCGCGGCGACCTTGTCGCGCTCCAGCAGCTTCTTGGCCTTTTCGGCGAAGGTCGGCCAGTCGGACGCGCCGTCTTCCTGCACCACCTTGATCTGCCGGCCAAGGATGCCGCCTGCCGCGTTGATCTGCTCGATGGCCAGTCGCTCGGCCTGGATCGAGCCGGTCTCGGAGATGGCCATGGTGCCCGTCGCCGAATGCAGCTGCCCGACCACCACTTCCGTATCGGTGACCGCCAAGCCAGTGGTGTTGACCTCGGCGCTGGCGCTCGAGGCGAAGATGCTCATTGCCAGCATCGAGAGTGCCGCAGCCCCCTGCGCAAGCCGGCGGGGAAGGCGGCGTGACGAACCCGTCAGTTTTGAATCCATGATGATTGCTCCTGTCTCGGTGGGCCGTGCTTGGCTTGCCGCAACATTTGCTGCTGCGGGCCGGCATCGGGTCGGGAGCAAGAATGGGCTCGGCTGTCTGGCCGGGGTATACGCAGGATGACGTAAGCGGGTACGTCATCTGACGTATCCGTAGCAGGTGCACTGCTGGTGCATCCTTGCGCCGGTATGGAGCACGCCAGCAGCCGGCAACCCTCGCTCCTGCCGATCACGGAAGCACTACGCCGGCATGCGTACCGGTGCTTCGCCGCGGTTCATCAGCAGTGCCAAACGGGGGCACGGAAGTTGCTCAAACCAGGGAAACGACAACCAGCCGGGGCCGCCAGCGTGCAGATCACAGGCACACAGCGCATCGTCAAGATTCGCCGCGACTACAACAGCTGGGTCGCCGACGAGACGCTGGAAGACTACGCCCTGCGTTTCACCCCCAAGTCGTTTCGCAAGTGGTCGGAATTCCGTATCGCCAACACCGCGCTCGGTGCGGTGTCGTTCCTTGCCCTGGAAGCCATCGGCGGCACGCTGGCCCTTTCCTACGGTTTCACCAATACGCTCTGGGCGATCCTCGCGGTGGCGTTGGTGATCTTCCTCACCGGGTTGCCGATCAGTTACTACGCGGCGCGCTACGGCGTGGACATGGACCTGCTGACCCGCGGCGCCGGCTTCGGCTACATCGGTTCGACCATCACCTCGCTGATCTACGCCAGCTTCACCTTCCTGTTCTTCGCCCTCGAAGCGGCGATCATGGCGCTGGCGCTGGAGCTGTATTTCGGCATCCCACTGGCGCTCGCCTACGTGGTCTGCTCGATCATCATCGTGCCGCTGGTGACCTACGGCATCACCCTGATCAACCGCCTGCAGTTCTGGACGCAACCGGTCTGGCTGATCCTACTGTTGCTGCCCTACATCTTCGTAATCGCCAAGAACCCCGAGGCGCTGAGCGATCTGACCAGTTTCGCCGGCCGCGAAGGCGACGGTGGCTCGTTCAACCTGCTGTCCTTCGGCGCCGCCTGCACCGTGGCGCTGGCACTGATCACGCAGATCGGCGAGCAGGTCGACTACCTGCGATTCCTGCCCGAGAAGACCCGGCAGAACCGCGTTCGCTGGTGGCTGGCGATGCTCGCCGCCGGCCCCGGCTGGATCATCCCCGGCGCACTGAAGATGCTCGCCGGCGCCTTTCTCGCCTTTCTCGCGTTGCAGCACGAAATCCCGGTGGACAAGGCGGCCGAGCCGACACAGATGTACCTGGTGGCCTTCAGCTATGTGTTCGCCTCGCCGGAATGGGCGCTGGGCGCCATGGTGCTGTTCGTCATCGTCTCGCAGGTGAAGATCAACGTGACGAACGCCTATGCCGGCTCCCTGGCCTGGTCGAACTTCTTCGCGCGCGTCACCCACAGCCATCCGGGGCGGGTGGTCTGGCTGGTATTCAACGTGTCGATCGCGCTGATGTTGATGGAACTGGGCGTGTTCGAAGCCATCGAGCAGGTGCTCGGGCTGTACGCCAACGTGGCCATCGCCTGGATCGGCGCGCTGGTCGCGGACCTGGTGATCAACAAGCCGCTGGGCCTGTCGCCGCGGCAGATCGAATTCAAGCGCGCACACCTCTACGACATCAACCCGGTGGGCGTCGGCGCCATGCTGATCGCCTCGCTGCTGGCGATCCTCGCCCACAGCGGCGTGCTCGGTGCACTTGCCCAGGCAGCCTCACCGATGATCGCGCTGGGCACCGCACTGGTCTGCGCACCGCTGATCGCCTGGCTTACCGGCGGGCGCTTCTATATCGCCCGCGAACGCCAGCCAGAGCTGCTCTACCCCTATACCGAGCGCGGCAAAGTCGCCTGCGTGCTGTGCAGCAACGCCTTCGAAGAGCCGGACACCGCCTTCTGCCCCGCCTACGGTGCGCCGATCTGCTCGCTGTGCTGCTCGCTCGATGCGCGCTGTGGCGACCTGTGCAAGCCGCACGCGCGGCTCTCGGCGCAGTGGGACAACTTCCTCCGCTGGGCCTTCCCGCAGGTGTCCATCCCGCGCCTGCACACCCGCCTGGCGCACTACCTCGGTGTGCTCGGCCTGATCATCGGCCTGCTTTCGCTGGCGCTCTGGCTGATTTACAGCCAGGTCTCGCCGAGCGTCGTGGCCAGCCCGCAGGAGGCGGGAGAAACCCTTTACCAGGCTTTTCTCAAGGCATTCCTGGTGCTCTCGCTGTTCGCCGGGATTCTCGCCTGGTGGGTGGTGCTGACCCGCGAAAGTCGCCACGTCGCCCAGCAGGAATCGGATCGCCAGACCCACCTGCTGATGCAGGAAATCGAAGCCCACCGCAGGACCGACGAACAGCTGCAGAAGGCCAAGGAGGCGTCCGAGGCGGCCAATGCCGCCAAGAGCCGCTATGTGACCGGCCTTTCCCACGAGCTACGCACCCCGCTGAACAGCATCCTCGGCTATGCGCAGATCCTGTTGCGCGATGGTGAGCTGCCGACGCGACACAAGGAAGCGCTGGGCACCATCCATCGCAGCGGCGCTCATCTGCTCTCGCTGATCGACGGGCTGCTCGACGTGGCCAGGATCGAGGCCGGAAAGCTCAATCTGGAGCCATCCGAGATCGCCTTTCCCGAATTCCTCCTGCAACTACGCCAGATGATCGCGCCACAGGCCGAGGAAAAGGGCCTGCGCTTCCACTTCGAAACCCAGGGCCGCATCCCGGCCGTTGTGCGCGGCGACGAGAAGCGCGTGCGGCAGATTCTCATCAACCTGCTCGGCAACGCGGTGCGTTACACCGACGCTGGCAGCATCACCCTGCGCGCCAGCTACCTGCGTGAAACCGCCACTTTCGAGATCGCCGACACCGGTATCGGCATCGCCCCCGAACAAGTGGAGCGTCTGTTCCAGCCGTTCGAGCGCGGTAATCCGTTGCGTCAGGACAGCGGTCTGGGCCTCGGGCTGACCATCACCCGCATGCTCACCGCGTTGATGGGCGGCGAGCTGTCGATGAAGAGCGAGCAAGGTCGCGGCAGCGTTTTCCAGCTGCGCCTGTTCCTCTCCGAAGTGCGCGTGCCGCAGGCGGTGGTCCATGTCGAACATGACATCATCGGCTACCACGGCCCGCGCCGCCGCGTGCTGGTGGTCGACGACCACATCGAACACCGCAAGGTGCTGGCCGGCATGCTCGAACCACTGGGCTTCGAGATACTCATGGCCAGCAACGGCCAGGAAGCGCTCAGCCAGGTCTCGCTGCACAACCCCGACCTGATCCTGATGGACCTTTCCATGCCGCAGCTCGACGGCTGGCAGACCGCCAGGCTGATTCGCCGCTCGGTGGGTTCGAAGGCGCCGATCATCGTCATTTCCGCCAATGCCTTCGTCGACGGCGCGAGTGTCGCCGCCGATTGCAGTGACTACCTGCCCAAGCCGGTGCATGCCCCGGTGCTGCTGGACAAGATTCGCCAGCAGCTGGCGCTGGACTGGCTCAGACGCGATGCGGCGGCCACCACTTCGACCGCCGCGGGCCTGCCGCTAAATGCCCTGCATGCGCTGCAGCAACAGGCCTCGCTCGGGTATGTGCGCGGCGTACTCGAACTGCTCGACCAGCTCGAGCGCGACCTGCCGGCCGCCGCCGCGCAACTCCAGGAACTGCGCCAGCTGGCCAGGCGCTTCCAGCTGAACGAACTGGGCCAGCGCCTGGACCAGGCCATGAACAACGAGATTCAGACGACCATGGAGGACAGCCATGCATCCAATTGATCATCCGCAAAACCAAGGCATCGTGATGATCGTCGATGACGTGCCCGACAACCTCGCCCTGCTCTCCGGCGCGCTCGACCAGGCCGGCTACATGGTGCTGGTGGCGCTGGATGGCCTCAGCGCACTGGAGCGCATGCAGCGGCTGAAGCCGGACATCGTTCTGCTCGACGCCATGATGCCCGGGCTGAACGGTTTCGATACGTGCCGCCGAATCAAGGCACAGGCCGAGCTGGAAGACGTGCCGGTGCTGTTCATGACTGCTCTGACCGAAAGCGAGCATGTACTCGCCGGCTTTGAGGCCGGCGGCATCGACTACGTGACCAAGCCAATCCACCCGGAACAGGTGGTGGCCCGCGTCGCCGCACATCTGCGCACCGCGCGCACGCTGCAGAGCGCTCGCCAGGCGCAGGCACCGGCCGACGAGAAGCAGATCCAGGCCACCCTGACCGAGCGTTTCCAGCTAACCGGGCGCGAGGTAGAGGTGCTGCACTGGGTGTCCTGCGGCAAGACCAACCGCGATATCGGCGACATCCTCGGGCTCAGCTCGCGCACGGTGAACAAGCATCTGGAGCACGTCTACGTGAAGCTCGGTGTGGAGACCCGGACCGCAGCCGCGGCCATCGCCATGTCCGCCGGCACTCGCTGACCGCACGACAAGCGCAGCCATCACACTGGGAACGTTTTCAATGTGCGTCCTGTCACATAAAGGCAGATTGGCATCAGCCCATTCCGGGTTGATTCGCTCGACGAGCGTGGGCCATTACCCGCAGAGGACGACAGGATGTTTTCCAGCTATCTCTATGAAGCCGCACTCATCTATGGCCTGGTCTTCACTTCGGTGGGGTTCGTGCTGGGCATGTTCTACAACAACCGCAAGGTCTTCCAACTGGAAGACAAGGTGCAGCGGCTAAAGCGCACCGTGCGGCACCTGCAGCGCAAGGTCGAACCGCCTGCCGCCGCGTCGAGAAGCGTTCAGCGCGCGCGCAGCAGCGCAGGGTTGAGCAGCGTCCGCTAAGCGGGCCGGCACCTGTCCACGCTCGGTCAACTACGCCTGCGCCTGCAGCTCGTTCGCGCTCGAACCTTCAGAGCCTTTAAAAAATTCCGGGAACCTTCCCGACCGACGGAAAAGGGCTGCAGGCCACGCCTGCCGGGGGCCTTTTGACCTGCGGCAATAAAGCGCTCGGCGGTGCAACAAACGCTGAAACTTTTTTTACACCTTCACGTCCGAGCCATAGGAGCTCAGGGGAAGTCGGCCAAGGTGGCCGAAACCCGAGCGAGCAGCCACTGATGGACCGAGGATGTCGCAACGCCGACCAGGATGGATCGTCGGTCGCGTGGCGCCAGGACTGAATGGATGACTCGCCCCGCCTCGCCGGCGGCCTGAGCAGCAATGCACGAACGCTGAGCAGGGAATAGGGAATAGGGAATAGGGAATAGGGAAGATGCTTTTCAATTCGGTGGAATTCATCGCCGGCTTTCTTCCGGTGGTGCTGATTGGATTCTTCGTGCTGACCGGATCGGGCCGACAGCGGCTCGCGGTGATCTGGCTGACCGTCGTCTCGTTGGTGTTCTACGGCTGGTGGAACCCGGTCTACGTACCGCTGCTGGTCGGCAGCATGCTGGTCAACTATCTGCTCGGTGGCTACCTGCGCCGGCACCCCTCACGTCTGGTGCTCGGGCTGGCGGTCGCGGCCAACGTATTGCTGCTGGTCTACTACAAATACACCGGCTTCCTGCTCGGCACGCTGGATGCGGCGCTGGATCTCGGTTGGCGGGTGGAAGACATCATTCTGCCGCTGGCGATCTCCTTCTTCACTTTCCAGCAGATCGCCTACCTGGTCGATGCCCATGACGGCGTGGTGGAAGAACACGACTTCGCCAACTACTGCCTGTTCATCAGCTTCTTTCCGCAGCTGATCGCCGGGCCGATCACCCACCACGGTGAGATGCTCGCGCAGTTTCGTGACCGCGACAGCTTTCGCGCGCGCATCGACAACCTGTCGCTGGGTGCCACGGTGTTTCTGCTCGGCCTGTTCAAGAAGGTGGTTATCGCCGACACCCTCGCGCTGAAAGCCACGCCGGTCTTCAGCCTGGCCGCCGACGGCACCATCCCGGCGTTCTACGATGCCTGGACCGGCGCGCTGACCTACACGCTGCAGATCTATTTCGACTTCTCCGGCTACAGCGACATGGCCATCGGGCTGGCGCTGCTGTTCGGCATCAGCCTGCCGGCCAACTTCAACAGCCCGTTCAAGGCGCGCAACGTCATCGACTACTGGTCGCGCTGGCACATGACGCTGACGCGTTTCCTCACCGCCTACATCTACAACCCCATCGTGCTGCGCGTGACCCGCGCGCGCATGGCGGCCGGCAAGCCGCAGCCGCGGCGGGGCAAGATGACCGCCGGCACTTTCTTTGCGCTGGTCGCCTACCCCACCGTGTTCACCATGTTCATTTCCGGCATCTGGCACGGCGCCGGCTGGCACTTCGTCGCCTTCGGCCTGCTGCACGGTTTCTACCTGGTGGTCGCCCACGGCTGGCGTGCCTGGAAGGCGCGTCAGGGCTGGAAGCTGGACAGCGACATCTGGTGGCACAAGGCGGCGGCCGTCGCGCTGACCTTTGGCTGCGTGGTGGTGGCGATGGTGTTCTTCCGCGCCAGCGACGTGCCGACCGCCATGGCGATCCTCGCCGGCATGCTCGGCCTGAGCCCGACCAGCACGGCGATGGATCGCTCCGACTTCGTCTATATCGCGGCGCTGCTTGTGTTCGTCTGGGGCATGCCCAACGTGCAGCAGTGGATGGGCCACTTCCGCACCGCGCTCAACTTCCAGCCCCAGCCGCACTGGACCGAACGGCTGCTGCCGGTCAGCGCCTGGCGGCCGACTGCGATCCACGGCATGGCAGTAGGCGTACTCGGTTTCTTCGCCCTGGCGATCGCCTTCTCCATGGCACCGACGGAGTTCCTCTACTTCCAGTTCTGACCACGACAAGGAGTCCCAGGTATGCAACAGCTCTCCTGGCTGCCGACACACCCGGATCTATCCGGTGCCATCGGCCAAGCCAAACGCATCGAAGATCCGCTGCAGCGGCTGCATGAAGCCGTCAAGCTGGCCGCTCATCAACGGGATTTCACCCTCACCGCGCGACTGGACAAGCTGGCTGCCGTCGGCATCGAGCAGCACGCCGCGGCGGCACGCCTGACGCCACTGCGGGTGGCATTGCTGTCCTCGCATACGGTCGATCACCTGCTGCCGGCCATCCGCGTGGCCGGACTGCAGCGGCGCCTGGCGCTGTCGCTGCATGTTGCGCCCTACGGCATGTACCGCCAGGCATTGTTGGCCGATGATCCGGAGCTGAACGCCTTCGCCCCGCAACTGGTGCTGCTGGCGCTGGACGCCCATGACGCGCCGCTGCAACTGCCCCTGCAGGCAAGCCAGGCGGAGGTGGATGCCGCCGTGGCGGAGCGCGTCGATGAGCTGCGCATGCTCTGGCGCCGGGCCCGCGAGCGATATGCCGCGCAGGTGGTGCAGCAAACCCTGGTGCCAGCGGCGCCGCCCTTGTTCGGCTCTTACGAAGCACTGGTGCCGGCTTCACCGCGGGCAGTCATCGAACGGTTGAATGGCGCTATTCGCGCTGCTGCCCGCGAGGAAGGCGTGCTGCTGCTCGATCTGGCCTGGCAGTCGGCTGCCTATGGCGACGGCCTGGCCGAGCCGGTGCGCTGGCACCAAGCCAAGCAGCTGATCAGCCCGACCCTGGCACCGCTATATGGCGAGCACTTTGCGCGTATCGCAGCGGCCACTGCCGGGCTGTCGCGCAAATGCCTGGTGCTGGATCTGGACAACACCCTATGGGGCGGTGTGATCGGTGATGACGGCATCGACGGTATCCAGCTCGGCCAGGGCAGCCCCAGCGGCGAGGCGTTTCTCGCCTTTCAGCGTTATGCCGCGCAATTGGCGCGCCGCGGGGTGATCCTTGCGGTGTGCAGCAAGAACGACCTGCACGTTGCCGAAGCAGCCTTTGAACATACCGAGATGGCGCTCAAGCGCAGCGATATCGCGGCCTTCGTCGCCAACTGGGAAGACAAGGCCGGCAACCTGCGGCGCATCGCGAGCATGCTGGATATCGGCCTGGACAGCCTGGTATTCGTCGACGACAACCCCGCCGAACGCGACATCGTGCGCCGCGAGCTGCCGGAAGTCGCTGTGCCGGAACTGCCCGACGACGTTGCCGATTACCCCGCGCGGATAGCCGCCGCGGGCTATTTCGAAGCTGTGTCCTTTACCTCCGACGACGCCGAGCGTGGCCGCAGCTATGCGCTTAATGCCGAACGCAAGTCCGCGCAGAGCCAGGCCACGGACATGGACGGCTACCTGCGCGGGTTGCAGATGGTGCTGCGCGTCAGCCGCATCGGCAGTGCAGAGCTGGCCCGCACCACGCAGCTGATCAACAAGACCAACCAGTTCAATCTCACCACCCGCCGTTATACCGAAGCCGAAGTCGAGCGCATGGCCAGCGATCGGCAAGCCATTGCGCTGGCCCTGCGGCTGGAGGACAAGTTCGGCGATAGCGGCCTGATCAGCGTAGTGCTGGCGCGACCGGATGCAGCCATCGAGGCTGACGAACTGCTGATCGACAGCTGGCTGATGAGCTGTCGCGTGCTGGGCCGCCAAGTCGAGTCGGCGGTGCTGGACGTGCTGGCCGATGCAGCCGCGGCTGCCGGCTGGCGTGCCCTGGTTGGCGAATACCGCCCCACCGAACGCAACGGCATGGTCGCCGAGCACTATCCGCGACTGGGCTTCGAGCAGCGCTCAGCCCCCGATAACGCAACCCCCGATGCCAGTTTTTGGCGCTGCGAGCTGGCGTCACGCCTATCCATAAACCACCACATCCAGGTGCAAGCATGAACGAAAAGGAAATTCTCCAGGCGCTGACCCAGGTCTTCCAAGACGTGTTCGACGATGACGATATCGTCCTCACCTCCGAAACCACCGCCGACGACATCGATGGCTGGGACAGCCAGACCCATGTGCTGCTGATCGTGGCCGCCGAGCAACGCTTCGGCATCAAGTTCCGCACCGCCGAACTGGAATCGCTGAAGAACGTTGGCCACTTCGCGCAACTGATCCAGACCAAACTCGGAGGGCGTTGAGTCATGGCCAGATCCGTCGATACATGCCCGGGCGGCGTTGCCGCCCGGGCCGAAGCAGACCAGCGGCGGATACGTGCCGGCTACCTGCTGGGCATGTTCGCCGGGCTGTTCGGGATGCTCGGCGGCTTTGCCGCCCTGCTCGCCTGGCTCAATCACACCGACAACCTGCCGCCACCGGCCTTCTCCAACAGCCTGTGCGTGGACGAAAAGCTGCACTTTCTGCGGCACAACCCCATCGCCGATCCGAATCTGCTGATCGTCGGCTCCTCGGTCGCCTGGCGCCATGTCGATGGTGACGTGCTGATCGAGCAGACGCCCGGCTTGCGTCCGCTCAACGGTGCGTTCTGCGGCCTGCACGCCAACCAGTCGACCTATGTCGCCAACTGGCTGCTGGATCGTGAACCGAGCGTCCGCCAGGTGGTGATGATCGTCGATCCGCTGGACTTCGCCGGCTGCTGGAAAGTGCCGGATGCGGTGTTCGACCGCGAGGATGCCGATCACTACGTTTATCAGCAGGCCTCACGCTGGGGTTACTACATGCGCTACTTCTCGCCGCGTTCGCTGTTGCGCAATGCGCAGACGGTCAAGGCGCAGCGGGCCAACGAGATCGAATGGGACCCGTTGGTGTTCACCCGCCACGGCGACGGGCCGCTGGAGCCGCAGGGTGATCGCGGCCTGTTCTACGACAAACCGGATGCGCTGGATGACAGCTGCTTTGTCGCCCTGGGCGAACTGTCGAAACGCCTGGATAGCGAGCGACGTCAGCTGCTTGTGGTTTCCACGCCCCTGCACCCGCAGTGGAAATCCAAGGTCGATGCCGATGGCAGCTTTCTCGCCCGCTTCGACGCCAAGCTGAACGCCGCCATCGCCGGGCATGACGGGGCTCAGTATTGGAACGCCGATCGCGAATGGGTTGCTCCACCGGCTGCCTTCGTCGACGCCATTCACCTGCGCTGGTCAGCCGTGCATGACTTTTCCGCGGCACTGGCCGAGCAACTGCAGGAAGCCAGACAGGAGATGGTCAGCAAGGCGGGGCTGGCCAGAAACGGCGCGTACGACGCGCCCTGATCGACAAGCGAACCGCTGGAAGCGGTGATGGTCCTAGAAAGAACATACAAACAAGAACGTAAGCCAGGAGTTGAATCATGCATTCCCGTTCTTTGCTGTGCTTGTGCCTGCTCGCCGCATCCATCACCGCCCCCGCCGTCAGCCATGCGGACATCCTCGCCATCAAGGCGGAGAACGACATCATCGCCTCGGGCAGCGATGGTCACTACACCAACGGCCTGGAAGTCATCTGGGGTTTCGAACCGGACGACCAGAGCTGGACGCGGCGCTTCGCCGATCTGCTGCCCGGCTGGTCGGGCAATGCCGTCGACAACGTCGCCTACCGCTTCGGCCACCAGATCTACACGCCAGAGGAAATCGAAACCCGAAATCTGATCGAAGACGACCGCCCCTACGCCGGCCTGCTCTTCGCCGGCATGTCGATGTTTTCCGACACCCAGTACGACGGCTGGCGCGCCGCGCAAGGTCTGCACCTGGATGTCGGCATAGTTGGCCCGGCGGCGGGCGGCAAGCGTTTGCAGCGTGCCGTGCACAAGGCAACCGACAGCGACGAGCCCAACGGCTGGGATAATCAGCTGGAGAACGAACCCTTCGTCAATCTGGGCTATCAGCATCGCTGGTGGCTGCAGGAGCGCTTCGCCGGGCTGGAGCTGGAATACGGCCCGAGCGTGGGCTTCGCCCTCGGCAACCTGTACAGCTACGGCTCGGCCGGGCTGGGCCTGCGCCTGGGGCAGAACCTGCAGCGCAGCTTCAGCATCCCCGCGGTGACGCCGGCGCAAAGCGGCAGCCAGTTCTTCCGCCCCGGCGGCGACTTCGCCTGGTACGGCTTCGCCAATCTCGAAGGCCGCTACATGGCGCACAACATGCTGCTGGACGGCAACACCTTCGAGGACAGCCACTCGGTTGACCGTCGCGAGTGGGTCGGCGACGCCAAGCTCGGCGTGGCACTGACCTGGAGCCGCTGGCAGCTGGCCTTCGCCAGCGTCTGGCGCACTCGCGAATTCCAGGGCCAGCAGGAACACGACCAGTTCGGTTCGATCACCCTCTCCACCGCGCTCTGATGCCCTGACGGCGGGCGTTCGCGCCCGCCGGTTCAGTTACGCGAGATGCCGTGCTTGCGCAGTTTGCGATAGAGCGTGTTGCGGCTGATCCCCAGCTGTTCCGCCACCCGACTGATCTGCCAGTGCCGTTCGCGCAATACGGCTAGCAGCGCCTCACGCTCGGCCGACTTCAACGGATCATGCGGCGCTTCCACCTTGGCCGCTTCGGCCGGCAGCACGGCAAGCACCTCGTCCAGATCGATGCGGCCCTGCTCGCTCAGCGCCACCAGTGTGCGCAGCAGATTGCGCAGCTGCCGCACGTTGCCCGGCCAGCTGTAGCGCAGCAAGGCTTGCCGCGCGGCCGGCTCGAGACAGATCGATTCGCCTTGCGCTTCTTCCGCCAGCAGGTGATCGAGCAGCGCAGCCTTGTCGCTGCGCTCGCGCAACGGTGGCAACGCAATCATCAGCCCGCCAAGGCGGTAATACAGGTCTTCGCGGAACGCGCCGCTGGCAACCAGCGCGCGCAGGTCGTGATGACTGGCGCTGATCAGGCGGATATTCAGTTCGGTCGGCGCGGCAGCCCCCAGCGCGGTGACCTTGCGTTCCTCCAGCACCCGCAACAAGCGCGTCTGCAGCGCCAGCGGCATGTCGCCGATCTCGTCGAGAAAGAGAATCCCGCCGTTGGCCTGCTCCAGCTTGCCGACCATGCCCTCGCGCCGCGCGCCGGTGAAACTGCCGCCGCGATAGCCGAACAGTTCGCTTTCGATCAGCGTCTCGGGAATCGCCGCGCAATTGAGTGCCACGAACGGCCGACCGGCGCGGCTGCTGGCGCGATGCAGTGCGCAGGCGAATGCCTCCTTGCCGGTGCCGGTCTCACCTTGCAGCAACACCGGCACGTCCCGCTCGAGCACCTTCAGCGCACGGCTGAAACCGGTGCGAATTGACGGATCGAGCAGACACAGGCCCGGCACATCGGCCGGCTCCTGGCGCGGCGCAGCAACCACGCGCAGCTGCGGCCCGCGCAGCTGGCAGAACAGCCGCTGACCGTCATGGGTATGCAAGGGCCAGCAAGCCCCCGGCTGCGGTCGCGCACGCTCCAGCAACTGATCCAGACGCACATCGAGCACAGTTTCCAAGGGCCGGCCTAATAGCGCCTCGCGGCTACTGGCGAGCAGGTTGAGCGCGGTTTCGTTGATCGCGGTGATCCGTCCCTCGCCATCGAACGCCAGCAGGCCTTCACTGAGCAGGCCGATGTATTCGGGCTGGGCATGGAAGCGCAGCAGGTAGTTGCCCTCGCAGTGCTGCAGGAAGAAACAGCTTTCGATGAGCTTGGCCGACAGGTTGGTCAGCGCCATGGTGTGAAAGCGCCGCTGGCGCGACAGGTCTTCGCGCGCCGACGACACATTGAGTACGGCAAGCAAACCGCCTTCGGCATCGAACACCGGGCTCGCCGAACAGGTCAGCGCTGCGTGCCGGCCACGGAAGTGCTCGTCACGCCGAATGGTCAGCGCCTGGCGCTCCAGCAGGCACAGGCCGACGCCATTGGTGCCCTCGGTCGCCTCGTTCCACACCGCCCCGAGCCAGAGCCCGGCGCGCTGGAATTCCGCGCGCTCGGCCTGATCCGCCACGCTGTCGATCACCACGCCGCTGGCGTCGGTCAGCAGTACCGCGTGGCCGCTGCTGCCCAGCTGCTGGTGCAGGCTGTTCATTTGCCAGTGGGCGACGGCGATAACCCGGTCCAGCCGCTCGCGATGCTCATTGAGCCGCGGACTCTCGATCACGCAGGGCGCGCGCGGGCTGGTGGGGTCGAGCTGATGCTGCTCCAGGCAGCGACGCCAGGAACGCGCAATGGCGGGATCGGCAGCCGGGCCCTGGCTGGCGGACGTGCCGTCACCGAAGCTCAAGACCTGATGCGCGTGCTGACTGAGGCGAGAGGTCATTCTTGTTGTTCTCCGCGATGTTTCGAGGCGGTTTCGCGCCCAGCATAGGCCAATCGCCCGGCCGCCGCATGCTGTGCCACGACTGGTACAGAGTGTCACCCCCGCCGCGCCAGGGATGGCACAGCGCAGCCTCGACCGGGCAGTCCCGATACGACTCCAAGCCAGATACGACGCGGCGCGCCGCTTACTGGCCCGCCGCTTGCTCTGCTGCAAGCACGGTATCCCCGTGAATAACAACAATGACCAGGAGAACCACCATGCGTCCCAGCAACGACGTTCCCTTCGATCTGAAAACCGATAACGGCAGCGACCTCGGCGGTGACAGCCAGGCCACTGTCACCCGCTCGCCCACCGAACAACTGGCCGCCTGGGTCGAACGCCTCGGCCAGCGCCTGGCCCAGCGTGACGTCGATGGCACGCTTGAGCTATTCGCCGACGACTGCCACTGGCGTGACCTGGTGCTGTTCAGCTGGAACCTGATCACCCTCGAAGGCAAGGCCGACATTCGCGACATGCTGGAAAGCCGCCTGCAAGCCACCCAGCCGGACAACTGGAAGCTCGAAGGCGAGGCGAGCCTGGCCGACGGCGTGCTCGAAGGCTGGATCAGCCTGGAAACCGACGTCGCCCGCGGCAAGGGTTACGTGCGCCTGAAGGACGGCCTGTGCTGGACGCTGCTGACCACCATGCGCGAGCTGAAGGGGCACGAGGAACCGCTCGGGCGTCGTCGCCCACTGGGCGCCGAACATGGCCACGGCCTGGCCGACAAGCGCAACTGGCTGGAAAAGCGCCGCGACGAGGAAGCCGCACTGGGCATCACGGAACAGCCCTATTGCCTGGTGATCGGCGGCGGCCAGGGCGGCCTCGGCCTCGGCGCACGGCTCAAGCGCCTCGGCGTGCCGACGCTGATCGTCGATAAGGCCGAGCGCCCCGGCGACCAGTGGCGCGGACGCTACAAGTCGCTGTGCCTGCACGACCCGGTCTGGTACGACCACATGCCCTACCTGCCCTTCCCCGATCACTGGCCGATCTTCACACCCAAGGACCAGATCGGCGACTGGCTGGAGATGTACGCCAAGGTCATGGAGCTGAACTACTGGGCGAAAACCGAATGCGTGAAGGCCAGTTTCGACGAGGCCGAAGGCCGCTGGACGGTCGAGGTCCTGCGCGACGGCAAGCCGACGACCCTCAAGCCCTCGCAGCTGATCCTCGCCACCGGCATGTCCGGCGTGCCCAACGTGCCGGTCTATCCGGGTGCGGAGACCTTTGCCGGTCAGCAACATCATTCCAGCCAGCACCCTGGCGGCGACGCCTGGCGCGGCAAGCGCGCGGTGGTCATCGGTGCCAACAACTCGGCCCATGACATCTGTGCGGACCTGGTGGAAAACGGCGCGGACGTCACCATGGTGCAGCGCTCCAGCACGCATATCGTGCGTTCCGACACCCTGATGGAAGTGGTGTTCGGCCCGCTCTATTCCGAGGATGCCGTCGAGGCCGGGCTGACCACGGACAAGGCCGACATGCTGTTCGCCTCGATCCCCTACAAGGTGCTGCCGCAGTTCCATCGCCAGGCCTTCGAGCAGGTCAAGGAGCGCGACAAGGCCTTCTACGATCGCCTGGCCGCGGCGGGCTTCATGCTCGACTTCGGCGATGACGAATCCGGTCTGTTCCTCAAGTACGTGCGCCGCGGGTCGGGGTACTACATCGACGTCGGCGCCTGCGAGCTGATCGCCGACGGCACCATCAAGCTGAAAAGCGGACCCGGCCTCGGCGTCGATCACATCGAGCCGGATGCCGTGGTACTCAACGATGGCAGCCGCCTGCCGGCCGACCTGATCGTCTACGCCACCGGCTACGGCTCCATGAACGGTTGGGCGGCACGACTGATTTCCCAGGATGTTGCCGACAAGGTCGGGCGCTGCTGGGGCCTCGGCTCCGGCACCACCAAGGACCCGGGCCCATACGAAGGCGAGCTGCGCAACATGTGGAAGCCCACCCAGCAGCAGAACCTCTGGTTCCACGGTGGCAACCTGCACCAGTCACGGCACTATTCGTTGTACCTGGCACTGCAGCTGAAGGCGCGTTTCGAGGGGCTGGATACCTCGGTCTACAAGCTCGCACCGAGCTATCACCAGGGCTGAAGCCACATCGGCTAGCTCGAATGAAACAGGCCCGCATCAGCGGGCCTGTTTCGTAGCCAGCTCACAACCGCCAGGGCAACAACCATCATGTTCAGCACAGGCAGGGCCAGGCAAGGCTCGGCTCCGCCAAGCTGCGCTGGCCGCCACAGCACATGGGGCCCGAACTGCCGCCCAGATTAGGAAGAACACACGCACCTCTCATTTGCCACACTGCGATAGTTGTAACGGCAACAGGCGATTGACCCAGAGCAGGCCGCCAGCACTATGTGTATGAGAAGCCACTCGCCGCCGCACGCTGCCTGTATCATTCCTGGCCCTTTGGCTTCCGCTTGCCCTGAAGCCCGACAGCAACCTCCATTGGCGCATGCCAAGCACGCATCGGAGAATCGCGTTTCATGCCCCGGCTGGATCTACAGAAACTCACGCTGCTGCTAGCGCTCGTCGCGGGGTTGCTGACCTTCGGTAACAGCTTCTTTGCCGGCTACAGCTCACAGCGCGACCAGCTGTTCGAGCAGACGCTCGAAGCAAACCGAGCCTATGCGCGCAAGCTCGCCGACACCACCGATCAGTTCTTCCTTAATAGCCGTCGCGAGCTCGCCTATGCCGCAGAAGAGCTGTCGACGCGCTTCGCCGACCCGATCGCGCGGGACAACGAGACCGAACGGCTCAAGCTCAAGAGCGAGCAGTTCAGCCGGGCCGTGATCGTCAGCGCCGCCGGGGAGATCGTCTCGGCCTCACCGGAAAGCACCGGTCTGGTCGGTCTCAAGGTCAACAGCGTAGGCGCGACACGCGCGCTGAAAGAGCGCAAGCCGCTGACCAGCGATCCTTACGTTGCCACCGACGGTACCTACCTGATCGCGGTGACCCATCCCATCTTCGCCCCCGATGGCAGCTACCTCGGCTATATCAGCGCCACGCTGTTCCTGCGCGAGCGCAACGCACTGCACGGCCTGCTGGGGGTGCATTACTACCGCGACGGCTCCTACCTGTACGTGGTCGACACACAGGGCCGACTGATCTTCCACGAAGACGGCAAGCGGGTCGGCCAGAACGTATCGAGCAATGCGGTGGTCCGGCAGGTGCTGTCGGGCCAGGAGGGCAGCCAGCGCGTCATCAATACGCTCGGCGTGGACATGCTCGCCGGCTTCGCGCCCATGCAGAGCACCGGCTGGGGCATCATCGCCCAGCGTCCGACCGCAGCCATCACCGCGAAGCTCGAACAACTGGCGCGGACCACGCTGCTCAACGCGGTACCGTTCACGCTTATCTCGCTCGCGGTGTTCTGGTGGCTGTCCATACTCATCTCCCGGCCCATTCGCGCCCTGGCCGATACCGCCGAACACTGGGGCGCACCGGAGGCAGCCAGTCGTATTTCGATGGTCAACTCCTGGTATTTCGAGGTCTCGCGATTGAAGGTCGCGATGCTCGCAGGCGTCTCCCTGCTACAGCAGAAGATGGGCGCACTGGAAGCGGCGTCCATGACCGACCCGCTGACCGGCCTGCGTAACCGCCGCGGCCTCGAGCTGGCCCTCAAACAGTTCGACCTGCTCGACCAGCGCTACGCGGCAGTGACGCTGGATATCGATCACTTCAAACAGGTCAACGACCAGCACGGCCATGACGTGGGCGATGCGGTGCTGCGCTTTCTCGCCGAGATCATGAAGGAATGCTCGCGCCCCACTGACGTGCTGTGCCGCATGGGTGGCGAAGAATTCCTCATGCTGCTGCCCGAAACGGACGCCAGCGGTGCGGGTATCGCCGCCGAGCGCCTGCTTGCCCGCCTGCGGCAAACCGCAAGCCCGACCGGCGCACCGATAACAGCCTCCATCGGCATCGCCTGCAGTGACCGCTATGCGTCCTCCGACGCGACTTTCAAGGCCGCGGACGAGGCGCTGTACCAGGCGAAGAGAGCCGGCCGTGACCGCGTCGTCCTGGCCTCCGCCTGAGCGCCGAGCAGTCGCCGGAGGTGATGCCGTGCCGCTTGGCAGCCCAGCTCATCCGCGCAGCGCGAAGCACTGAGTGCCTGCCGCCGCTCACTCGATCTCACCTGCGCCCACTGCGCGCTGTCGCAACCAGCGATAGCGCACAGCAGTTGAGATTACCTTCTATTTGATAATCGTTTTCGTTGCTATTAGGATGCCCGCCCTCGCTCCCTTCCCTCAAGGATCATTCGATGCGGCGCCTTCTCCTCCCGATGCTCGCGATTCCAGCCCTCACCTGCCCTGCCGTGGTTTCGGCCAACGACGAACCGCCTGCTGAACCGCTGGCACTGGAGGAGATGCACGTCACCACATCGGCCGAGCGCGCCGACGGGCCTGTGCAGGGCTATCGTGCGACCCGCTCGGCCAGCGCGACGCGCACCGACACCGCGATCCACGAAACCCCGCAATCGATCAGCGTGGTCCCGGCGCAGGTCGTCGAAGACATCGGCGCAACGCGCCTGGAAGATGCGCTCGATTACGCCGGTGGGGTGGAACGTGGCAACAACTTCGGCGGCCAGGGCCTGACCGAATTCCTGGTGCGCGGCTTCAGCACCCAGGAGTTCTACCGCAACGGCTTCGCGGTGAACCGCGGCTACCCCAACATGCCCGACGCCAGCACGCTGGAGCGCATCGAAGTGCTGCGCGGCCCTGCCTCGATGCTGTACGGTCGCGGCGATCCGGGCGGCACCTTCAACATCGTCAGCAAGCAGCCGCAGGCGGAGCGGCGCACGGTACTCGGCAGCCAGGTGAACACCGACGGACTGCGCCGCGGCACACTGGACACCACCGGCGCACTGGACGAGAGCGCCGCGTTTACCTATCGCCTCAACCTGGTCGCCGAAGGCAGCGACAGCTTCCGCGATCACGTCGAAAGTGAGCGCTACAACATCGCGCCAGTGCTGCGCTGGCAGCTCAGCGACGACACCGCGCTGATCCTCGAAGGCGACTATCTGCACAACCGCCACCCCATGGACCGTGGTCTTACCCGCTACCCCAACCAGGCCGGCGACCTGTCGCGCGATCGCTTCCTCGGGGAGGAAAGTGCCGGCAAGCTGACCAACCAGAACGCCACCACGCAACTGCGCCTGGAGCACCAGCTGGATAGCCAGTGGATGCTGCGCGGCGGCATCCAGTACCTCGACGGTAGCCTGGACGGCGGCGCAGTGGAGAACAATGGCCTGGCCGCCGATGGCCGCACGGTAGGACGCAACTACAGCGAGCGCTGGCTGAACTGGAACGACCTGGCTGTGCAGGCCAATCTGGAGGGTCACTTCGATGCAGCGGGCTTGGCCCACACGCTGCTGCTCGGTGTGGAATTCGACGACTTCAACTACGACTCCCAGATCGATCGCTCGGGTGGTGCGACCAGCGACTTCCCGATCGACCTCTATGATCCGGTCTACGGCCAGCCGCTGCCGGCGCTGACCCGCACCACCACCTACGATGACGAAAACCTGAAGTCCTACGCTTTCTTCCTGCAGGACCAGATCGCCCTCACCGAGCGCCTGACAGCGCAGGTCGGCGCGCGTCTGGAACGCTTCGAGCAGCGCTATGAAAACAAGCTCACCCCCGCCGGCAGCTGGGACCAGGCGCATAACGCCGTCTCCCCGCGTTTCGGGCTGATCTACGACCTGACTGAGGAGTTGGCCGTCTACGCCAACACCTCGCGCTCGTTCAAGCCCAACCGCGGCGCCGACCGCAGCAGCCAGGCGTTCGACCCGGAAAAAGGCATCGCCCACGAAGTCGGCATCAAGTACGAGCGGCCGGAGCACGACCTCAGCGTCACCGCGGCGCTGTTCCACATCACCAAGGAAAACGTGCTGACCAGCGATCCGCTCGACAGCAACTACCAGGTCGCCGCCGGCGAAGCACGCAGCCGCGGCTTCGACATCAGCGTGGCCGGCAACATCACCCCGCAATGGCGCGTGATCGGCGGCTACGCCTACGTCGATGCCGAAGTCACCGAAAGCTCGAGCGCATCGATGCCGACCGGCACGCGCCTGGCCAACGTGCCGCGCCACAGCTTCAACCTGCTGGACACCTATGAATTCGCCGAAGGTCCGCTGACCGGGCTCGGCGTTGGCATGGGCGTCAAGTACGTCGGCGACCGCAAGGGCGGCGCCACCAGCACCGCGTTCGACATGGACGCCTACACCACCGTCGACCTACTCGCCTACTACCCGCTGACCGAACGGGTTCGCCTGAACCTGAACCTCAACAACCTGTTCGACGAAGAGTACGAAGAGCGCGCCTGGGGCAACATCTGGGCCTACCCGGGCGCCCCCCGCACCCTCCAGGCCGGCATAGCGATCACGCTGTAACGAAGAAAGGCGCAGCCTGTATGGCTGCGCCCCTCGCCTCCCCCTACCTCGGCCAACTGCGGCCGGGGCTTACGGATTCAACTCAGCAGGCGCACGCGTCAAGCGACCTTGAACCGACCAACGAGCTGCTGTTGCTGCTCGGCCAGGCGCGCAAGCTCCAGACTGGTCATCGCTGTCTGCTCCGCACCGGCGCTCACCTGGATCGCGACATCGTTGATCTCGACGACGTTGCGATTGATGTCTTCGGCCACCGCGCTCTGCTCCTCCGCCGCCGTGGCAATCTGCAGATTGCGATCACTGATTGCAGAAACGCCGTCGGCAATCTCCGCCAGCAACTCACCGGCACGGCCGATGTTGCTCGAGCCGGTCTGAGCCTTGGAGAGCGTCTCCTGCATCGAGCGCGCGGCCCGGTCAGCCCCGCCCTGGAGATTGGCAATCATGTCCTGAATGCTGCCGGTGGATTCCTGGGTCTTCTGGGCAAGCGTACGCACCTCGGACGCAACGACAGCGAAGCCGCGGCCATGCTCCCCTGCTCGTGCCGCCTCGATAGCCGCGTTCAGTGCGAGCAGATTGGTCTGATCGGCAATGCCGCGAATCACATCCAGCACGGACGAGATCGAATCACTCTCACGCTTGAGGTCCGCAATGATGCTTGCGGTCTGATCGGCCTGGCTCGACAGCTGGCGAATGAGCTCGATGGTGCTCTCGACTTCGGCCCGGCCTTGCGCAGTGTTGGCGTTGAGCTGCTGCGAGAGTTCGGCGGCATCGCTGGTGCTTCTCGCAACGTCGCGCACGGTCGCGCTCATCTCGTTTATCGCGGTAACCACCAGCTCGGTTCCCTGCCGCTGGCGATCGATGCTCTGGCTTGTCTGCACGGTCACCGCAGAGGACTCCTCCGCCGCCGTGGCCACCTGCGCGGTGGCGTTACTGATCTCGCCGACGACCTGCTTGAGCTCGACGGCCATGAGATTGAGGTTGCGCGAGATTTCGCCAAACTCGTCCCTGCCTTCGTAGTGCGCCGTTGCGGTCAGATCCCGAGCGGAAAGCGACAACAGCGCATGATTCACATCCTGCACCGCCAGTTTGATGTTGCGAATGATCAGGAAGGAAAGGCCGGTCACCACCAGCAGCGCAATGATCACCGCGGCGAGCGTCAGCCAAAGCGCGTTGCTTGCCTCATCGCGAGCCCGAGCGGCCAGTGTGCCCACTTCCTGCGACAAGGCCTGCTCCAGCTCACCCATCAGGTCGATCCGGCTGGTCGCCGTATCGAACCAGCTCTCGCTGTCGATACCCAGGCTCTGCCCGATCGGCACCTCGAAAGCCAGACGTTGCAGACGTGCAACTTCGACGGCGCTCGGCTGCTGCAGCTTTTCATCCAGCAAACGGATGAAGTGCTCCGAGGCCGCACGACGGAAGCCGTCCATATAGGCTGAGAATTCACCCAGGTTCCGGCTGAAGGAGGCAAGCAGCGCCGCGTCGAACCGATCCTGACCGAACACCACGCCCAACAACGCCCGCTCGCGACCGGCCCGCTCCTTCATCTCAACGAACTGATTGAGCCCGCCTAGCGCTCGTGCAAGCGTGACGTCCTGCACGCTGCGCTCTACCTCGTGGGTAAAGCCGATCAACGCCTTGATGTAGCCAGTAAAGCGAGAACCGGAGTCGATGCTGTTGATTACGAACGAGTCGATTTGCGAACGTGTTGCCTGAAGCTCATCGAGCGAGGCCAAGACGCCTCCGATCTGCGAGCCTTCCTGTTTGGCAAGCGCCTGCATGGCACTCAACGCTTCGTCAGTCGCTTGCCGCATCCCCGGCAGGCGCCGGGCCATGGTACGTCCCTGGCTCCCCAGATAGACGCCGCTCGCACCACGTTCACGCTGCAATGCGGTGATCAGCCGGCTTACGTTCTGCGCGGCCACGCTGGCCTCGACGGTGCGCTCCATTTGTCTCAGGGTGGCGTAGCTGTCAGCGACATACAGGCTGGCCAGCCACAGAAAACCGAGCATAGGACACGCGAGGATCAAAAGAAGCTTCGCGCTCAAGGGAATGTTTCTAAGCATGTGTACCTCAGTGCTCCAGGTCATGGAGTTACGAGTGGCAGAAGGCAGGGTGCGCGCAACCGCCGCGCACCGTTCTGTACGCGCGAGGAAGCGATTTATCGGTTTATTGGCCGGTCGAACCGTGGCGTTGAATGCTGTAGCACGTCGCAGGACGAACGGCCCTTACAGGGCTTATCAGCGACCGTTTTGAACTGGCACACATTCTTTCTGTTGCACAGGCGCATAACCCTAACCAAAGTCAATAAATTAACGTCAATCTACTGCCGGCTGTCGGGCACGACGCCGGAAGGCAACCGAACAGGTCCAGAAACGTGAGGTTTATCCGGCTTGGTGAGAAGGGGTTATGGGAGCTTGAGGCTTATACAACGACGCATTCCTTCCTTGCTTGAAAGCCCACGAGGCGAGAAAGGAGGCAATGCAGCCTGAAGCTGATAACGAAGGGATGGTTTGGCGAAACCGCCAAAAACAAAAAGGGGCTAGCCGAAGCTAACCCTTTGATTTCATTGGTGCCGGAGACAGGAGTCGAACCTGCGACCTTCGCATTACGAATGCGCTGCTCTACCTACTGAGCTACACCGGCGCCAGGCCGCGGATTATCGGGGGTTCTGCGATTGGACTCAAGTCCGCGCGCATCGCCCTCGATACTGCAATCCGCATCGGGCGATCAGTGCGGCCGCGACGCGGGCTGGCCGTGGTCGCGTTCGAGGTCGTGCTTGACCTGGCCGGCCAATTGCTCGCCTTCGGCGCTGGCCATCGCATAGCCCTCGCGAGCCTTGTCCTTGATCTTGCCGGTCAGCTCGTCGCTCTTCTGGCCCATCAGTTCGTCTTCACGACGGGTCGGTGGAACCGAGGCCGCCAGCAACGCGCCGAGGGCGATGCCCATGGCGCCCAATGCCAGCGGTTGCTCGTTGAGCAACTGAGTGAAACCGCCGCGCGCACGGTCTGCGGTATGTCGCAGGCTTTCCGCGGCGTGCCGGCTGGAGTCACCGACGCGATGACGAGCATTGCCCAGTGAGCTGGAGGCGCTATGGCTCATCTGCGCTGCCTTGTCCTTGATGCCGGTGCCCTGCTGCTTGAGACCAGAAGCCTTGGCGGCGAGCTTGTCGGTCATCGACGGACCGGTCGAAGCGCTGTCGCTATAGTCAGGGCGGCGATTCTGCCCGGCCATCAGCCATACCAGGCCGATGGAGGTGAGCAGCGTCGGTACCGGATTGGCCTTAACGGTATCGGTGAGGTTATGCAGGAACTCGCCACCGCCGCCTTTGGCGTAGCCGAGCGCGGTATCGATCATCTGCCCCGGGGAGAGCTTGCTTTCCAGCGCGTGGACGATGTTGCCGATTTCGGCGCGCTGCTGGTCGATCTCGCGCTCCAGCGTGTCGGGGTCCTTTTGTGCTTCTACGTCTACCTGGTTATGCGTGCTCATGCGTGCCCCCTTACGACTTCTTTATCCTTCTGCAGCGAATGGATGGTGCGGTCGGGTTTGAACGAAGAGGCTTCGAATTTCTTCTTGCCGGCCGAGACCATGATCATGCCGATGACCACCACGACTACGCCGACGATCAACGCGGCGAGCCAGGGTTCCATCATGGTGCTGAGGAAGTAGACCGCCGACATCAGCAGGATGATGAAGCCGGCCAGGAGCACCGCACCGCCGGTTGCGACGCTGGCAGCGCCTGCCTTGGTGGCCCGCAACGATTCGTTCAGCTCGGCCTTGGCCAGCGCCAGCTCCTTGGTGAACAGCGACGGCACTTCGCGGGTCAGCTGCCGTAGCAAACCGCCGACCGAATTATCGTGCTCGGGGTTGCCGGGTTCGTAAGGCGTATTGAGGTTGCGTTGTTCGTTCATCGATTAAGCCCTCCGTTCGTGCCTTTGCCAGTGCTGCCAACGCCGTTGCTGCCCACGCCATTGGTGCTACCCGTGTTCGGCGCCATGCCGGCATTGCTTACGCTGCCGACGGTACTGCCCGGTGCGCCACTGGAAATACGCGAGTCCAGTTCGGACTGGCTCGGCAGCGTCTCGGCGGTCACGTCTGCCGGCACGCCGAGCGGCGAAGTCGGATGCGGGCGACTGGCGTCGGAATGGCCGTAATCGGTCGTCGGTTCACGCGTTGTGGATTCAGTGCGATGGCTGGAAGCACGGGCGAAACGAGTCAGGCCGAAGCCAAGTGCAACGCTGCCGGCAATAAACAGGCCGGGATTGTTGCGAGCCAGACGGTTCACCTCGCCCACCAGCTCATCAACGCTCTTGCCGCGCAGATTGTCGGCCAGATCGACCATGCTCTGCGCCATGTCGGAGACGTAATGGGAAAGGCCAGTGCTATCCTGGTTTTCAAGCTCTGCAGCTGCTGCCTTGGCACTCTGAGCAACCTTTTCCAGCTCATCGGCGGCCGTACCACGGTAGCTGTCCAGCTGAGCCTTGCCTTGGGTCTTGACCTGCTCGCCGGCTTCGCGCGCCTTTGCCTTGAGTTCCTCGGCACTCGGAGCGGAAGCGGAACTGCTTGCCTGCGTGGTGCCAGCCTGGCCTGTCTGGCCGGTGGGCTGCGCGGGAGCGCTCGATGACTGCGCATTGGCGTCGGTTCTGGCTTGGCCGCCGTAACCTGTGATCTCTTCATCGGGTGTCGTCATTTTGTCCACCTTTATAGGGTCATAGGGTTTGGCCGGATGACCACGGTCCGTGAAGCACAGCAGTGCGGGGTTCCGCGGCTGTGCGATTTCAGTACGCACATAAATGGTGACCGGACCCAAATTTTCGAGTTCCGTGTTTCTGGCCAAGCGGTACGGGGCTTCGAAGACCGAGTTCGGCTATGCCGCACGGTAGGAAGGGAGGACGTGAAACAGCGAGATCTGGTGGCGATCTGCCCGCGATTGGCGCGCAGCCGGCATGCAGCTTGGCTTGGGGGGAATGCGAAGGGCGAACAAGCGGAACGGCGGGAATGGCAGCGATGGTGACCGTCGGGTCAGCTCGTTGGCGATCAACCTGTCACAGCGAGCCGACGAGCTGTAATCAGCCAATACCGTATAGGAACGCAAAAACGGGCCCTTGGGGCCCGTTCTTGTTTGCTTGGTTTGTCGTTACAGCGGACCGATGCTGGTGCAGCTGTTTGCGGCTTTGGCGTGCTTCTGCAGAACCGGCAGCTGCGGACGGTACTTGCCACTGCTCACGTCCAGCGACATGGCGTACTCACCCCACCAGGGACCGGCAGCCCAGTAGGTGCTCGGGATGCAGTTCTGACGCAGGTAAGCCAGCAGGTTGTCGGTAGCGACGATGGCCGAGGGCGAGAAGTCCGGTACGCCATGCTCACCGATGTAGCCGCGCAGCTTGTTCTGCTTGAGCCAGTCGACGAAGGGCTTGACGCGATTGACACCAATCATCGGGTCGAACTTCTCGGCCTTGTCGAAGTAGTTGCCCGAGAAATCCTTGTCCACGTACATGTGCGCTTCATAAACCAGGTTGTTCTTCGGATCACGCATCCACGGGTTGGTGACCAGCTGGGTGTTGTAGTGCGGCCAGTGGAAGGCGCTCGACCAGCGATCGCCCGCTACGTAGATCCAGCGCTTGGAGTCGACGGTGCGGATTGCCTGAGCAGCAGCCAGGGCAGCTTGCGGCCAGAGCCCATTGGTGGAGTGCGGCTCGTTCATCAGGCCGTAGCCCTCGACGGCAGGATGGTTGACCACCTGCTGCACGATCTGCTTCCACACCGCAGCGAAGGAACTGATGGGCACTTCGTTGGAGCCGATCAGCTTGCCGTAGTAACGGTAGTAGTTGTGCAGGTCGAGAATCACCTTGACGTTGTGCTTCTGCGCGAAGTCCAGCGACTGCTTCAGGCGGGCGAACTCCTCAGCGTTCAGCGGAGAGTTCAGCTTGGGCTGGATACGCTCCCAGAGGAACGGCAGGCGAACCAGCGGCATGCCCAGGTCGGAGTACTTCTTGTAGTACGACTCGGCCGGATAGGTGTAGTTGGTGCCGTGCTTGCCGGGAACAACCGAGGGACCGAAGCCCGCGCCGGACAGGTTGACGCCGACCAGCAGCGGCTTGCCGTTGGTGGTGTCAGGCGCTGACGGCGCTGGGCTCGGGGCCGGCGCTACAGCAGCAGGCGGCGTGGTGACCGAGGGAGCCGAAGGCGTGGCGGAGGTGCTGACCACGGAGACCGTTTTCGGGTAACCGACAGCAGCGCCGTTGATGGCCGCGCCTTCCAGGAACACGCTCATGTTGCTGCCGACCACCTGGGTACGCAGAACCTTGCGCACCTGGCCGTCAGCCAGTTTTACCGATGCACCGGTCTTGAAAGCGGCGACGTTGGCGCTGGTTGCCTGGATGGAGAACCCGGCGGACGCACGGAACACACCGTTCAGCCACTCATTGTCGGTGAAGCTGTTCAGGTTGCTGGTGGCAACGACCGAAGACGAAGGTGCGGTCGGTGCCGGAGCAGTTGCGGTAGTACCGGCGAGGGTCAGCTTGTTGGGCGCGCCCACTACACTTCCGTTAACCGCGGCGCCTTCGAGGAAGACGCTCATGTTGCTACCGACGACTTGTGCCTGGGTAATCTTGCGAACCTGGCCATCGGCCAGTTTTACCGAAGCACCGACTTTGAAGTTGGCCTTATTGCCATCGTTGGCCGGAATGGAGAAGCCCGGCGACTTGCGCCAGACACCATTGAGCCAATCGGTGTTGGTAAAGGCATTAATGCTGGTGGAGTAAGCAGTCGCCGTCGACGGCGCGGTTACTGCAGGCGCCGCGGTAGCGGGAGCCGAAGTTGCGGCAGCCACGGTTGCGACCGACTGCGGTGCACCCACCTTGTTGCCATCGAGCTTGGCGCCATCAAGGAACACACTCATATTGCTGCCGACGACCTGCGCGCGGCTGATGGTGCGCACTTGGCCGTCCGCCAGGCGAACCGAGGCGCCCGCCTTGAAAGCCGCCTGGTTGGCAGCCGTGGCCGGAATGGAGAAGCCTGCGCCAGTGCGCCAGACACCATTAAGCCAGTCGGTATTGCTGAAGGCGTTGACCTTGGTGGAAACGGAGGCTGCAGCGACAGTGGTAGCTGCAGCAGCGTAAGGAACAGTTGCTACGGTTACGCCACCCATGAGGGCAGCCATGGCGATGGAAGCGACGAGTGCCTTACGGGCACCGGTAAACAGGTTGGTGGACATTGAGTCTCTCCGGAACTTACTACTTCAAAGGCCCAGCCTTCGAAAAGTGACGGGAGGTCGATAAGTCGTGGGGCGATACTGGAAGGAACCGCGGTGTCACAACAAACGAACCGTTCGACAAGAAATTTCCCGCCGTCCACCCCCTGAACAAACCGGTAAATCGTCTTGCGTGGCGGCTTTATAATAGGTTCCAAAAATTAATGGAAATTTTTTTGTCAGTAATAGATCGCCAGAAAAACGCCATACAGAGCAAATAACATTAAGTTGCCATTACCCACATGGCGATAGCTGTCGAATTGATATTACGTTTAACCGCCCTAGTTGGTTGCCTGGCGCCAAAATAAGCGTCGGCTTTTTGAACTTCTGCGGTCTTAAGAGGGATTAACCGCTATCGGGCTTGCCGACGAACGGTATATAGCAGAGGAGCTGATAGCCGTCTGTTAGGGGCTAAGAAACTGGCTGCTGGAGGTAACCGATCTTCGTCGGCAGATGACTGTCGGATGCCTTACCGAACAATGAAACGGAGGCACCATGAGCCATAAGTACAAAGTGGGCGATCACGTCAGCTGGAACTCGGAAGCAGGACGGGTCAGCGGTCACATCACCCGAGTGCACACGGCGGACACCGAATTCATGGGCCGCACACGGCGCGCCAGCCCGGATGCTCCGCAATACGAGATCAAGAGCGACAAGACCGACCATGTAGCGATGCATAAAGAGTCAGCACTCAGGAAGCTGAGCTGAGGCATGGCTCAGCCAGCCACGGTGTGGACCATCGGCCACTCGACGCGCTCTCTGGAGCATCTGATCGAGATACTGCGCCACCATCAGATCGAGGCCATCGCCGACGTCCGCCGCTTTCCCGGCTCACGGCGATTGCCGCAGTTCGGCGAGGCAGCGCTGCGCGAAGGTCTGGAAGCGCACGGGCTGCACTATCAATGGATCGAAGAGCTGGGCGGCAGACGACGACCTCTGAAGGATTCGCCAAGCCTGGCCTGGCGCAACAGCTCCTTTCGCGGCTATGCCGATCATTTGCGCAGCGATGAATTCAACCGCGGTCTGCAGCGCCTACTGGAAATGGCGGCACACCGACGTACGGCAATGATGTGCGCCGAGGTGCTCTGGTGGCGCTGCCATCGTTCGCTGGTTTCGGACGTGTTGAAAATACGCGGCATCGAAGTCCTGCATATCCAGGACGAGAAGCCGCCGGCCGCCCACCCGTTCACCGCCCCTGCCCGCCTGGTCGACGGGCAGTTGAGCTATGCGGAGGGCAAAGGCGAGTCGCTGAGAAAGGAAGTCGGCAGCGGGCAGATCAATCTGGATCTGTAGCGGCCACCGGGTGGTCATTGCGACCACCCCGCTATGGGGTTGGCTCAGGCGCGTTCGATGCGATCCGGGTGGATGACGATGCGGCCCTGCTTGTAAAGACCACCGATGGCCTTCTTGAAGTTGCCCTTGCTGACGCCGAAGCGACGTGCAATTTCCTCGGCCGGGCTCTTGTCGCTGACATCCAGCGAGCCCTGGTTTTCTTCCAGCTTCTGCAGGATCAACGCCTGCAGCGCATCGGTCGCTTCGCTGCCCACCGGCTGCAAGCTCAGGCTGATCTTGCCGTCGGGCCGCAGTTCCTTGATGTAGCCGCGCTCGCGCATACCACCACGGAGAAACTTGAACGCCTCGTTCTTGTGAATCAGGCCCCAGTGCTGGCCGTTGATGATCGCCTTGAAACCGAGATCGGTGGCTTCGACGATCAGCAGGTCCACCGCTTCTCCTACCTTGTAGGTCACCGGGGTCTTGTCCAGATAGCGGTCCAGTCGCGCCGTGGCGGTAATGCGCCGGGTGCGCTTGTCGATGTAGACGTAGACCACGCAGTAATCACCCACCTGCAGCGGCCGCTTCTCTTCCGAGTGCGGCAAGAGCAGGTCCTTGGGTAGTCCCCAGTCGAGAAACAATCCGACCCGGTTGATCTCGGCCACCTTGAGACTGGCGAACTCACCGACCTGCACCTTGGGTTTCTCGGTGGTGGCGATCAGCTTGTCCTCACTGTCGAGGTAGATGAAGACGTTCAGCCAGTCATCCACCTCGGCCGGCATGTCCTTGGGGATGTAGCGGTTGGGCAGCAGGATCTCGCCGTCCGGACCGCCGTCCAGATAGAGGCCGAAACCGGTGTGCTTGACGATCTGCAGGCTGTTGTAACGTCCGATTGCGGCCATGTGGGCGGTCCCGAATATAAAGGCGGCGATTCTAGCGCCTGTCAGCGTGGCAATGCATAGGCGATCACCGAATCACCGGCTTTGGTGCCCAGCGAGCCATGCCCGCCGGCAACCACCACGACCATCTGCCGACCCGAGCGGCTCTCGTAGGTCATCGGCGTGGCCTGGCCGCCGGCCGGCAGACGCGCTTTCCATAGTTCGCGGCCGGTACTGACATCGTAGGCACGCAGGTAGTAGTCCAGCGTGCCGCTCAAGAACGCGACGCCACCGGCGGTGAGCATCGGTCCGCCAAGGCTCGGCACGCCCATCTTGAATGGCAGCGGAATCGGCGAACGGTCGCGAACCGTGCCGTTCTTGCGCAGCCAATGCGTCTTGCCGGTACGCAGATCGGCGCCAGCCACGTAGCCCCAAGGCGGCGCGGTGCATGGCAGGCCGATGGGCGAGACGAAAGCCTTCAGCTCAACGGCGAAGGGTGAGCCAAAGTTCTCGTTGAGGAACGGCTCCTCCTCGGACACGTAAGTCGTCTCGGCATCCTCCCGGGGAATCAGCTTCGAAGTGAAAGCCAGATAGGCCGGCGTGCTGAACACCATCTGCCGCACCGGGTCCACCGCTACGCCGCCCCAGTTGAACACCCCGAAATTGCCCGGATGGACCAGGGTGCCCTGGGTCGATGGCGGTGTGTACCGTCCTTCGTAGCGCAGCGAGTGGAACTGGATGTGGCACATCATCTGGTCGATCAGCGTGGCGCCCCACAGGTCCTTGCCCTGCAGCTTCGGCGGCTCGTAGGTCAGTGCCGACGCAGGCTGCGTCCTGGCGACCCAGTCACCCTCGGCCGCGCCCTGCGGTGCAGGCACCTCGCGCACCGGCAGGACCGGCTCACCCGTGCGACGGTCAAGTACATAGATGTCGCCCTGCTTGGTCGGCGCCACCAGCGCGGGCACCGGACCCTCTTCGGTCTGGATGTCGATCAGGCTCGGCTGCGCCGGTACGTCCATGTCCCAGAGGTCATGGCGCACCGTCTGGAAGACCCAGCGCAGCTGGCCGCTATCCAGATCGAGGGCGACGATTGAGGAGGAAAAACGCTCGCTGTTCTCGCTGCGCTTACCGCCCCACTGATCCGGCACCTGATTGCCCAGCGGCACATAGATCAGCCCCAGCGCCTCGTCCGCGCTGGAAATGCTCCAGCTGTTCGGGCTGCTCGCGCTGTAGGTATGCCCGGCGGCGATCGGGGCCGTTTCATCCGGATTGCCCGGGTCCCAGTTCCATTTCAGCTCGCCGGTATAGACGTCATAGGCACGGATGACGCCGGACGGCTCTTTGGCGCGAACGTTGTCATTCACCGCTCCGCCGACGATCACCCGATCACGCGCGACCACCGGCGGCGAGGTGGAATAGTAGAAGCCTTCCTTCACGTGGGGCATGTTCGCCCAGAGATCCACCGCGCCGTTGTCGCCGAAGCCGGGGCAAATCTCCCCGGTCTTCGCATCCAGCGCGATCAGCCTGGCATCGGCGGTTGGCATGAACAGGCGCTGCCGACAGGCCTGGCCCTCGGTGGCCGGCGGTGCTGCATGGTAGGAAAGCCCGCGGCAGGTCAGGTGCTGGCGGTTGACCGAATGCGGCACCTCGGGATCGAAGCGCCAGCGCTCCTCGCCGGTTTCGGCATCCAGCGCGATGACCAGATTGTGCGGCGTGCACAGGTACAGGCTGTCATCGACCTTGAGCGGGGTGACTTCGTAGGTGGTTTCATCCGGATCGTCCGGACCGCGCAGATCCCCGGTCTGGTAATGCCACACCGGCTCCAGTCGCTCGACGTTGTGCGGCGTGATCTGTGCCAGCGGCGAGTAGCGCTGGCCCTGCTGGCTGCGTCCGTAGGCGTGCCAGTCGCCGGTCGGCACGGCTTGGTCCATGGCCGGCGCTTCGGCCAAAGGCGGCGGCAGCATCCCCTTGATGTCGTGACTGTCGTGCCCAACGGCGTACACCGCTGCCGCGCCCCAGAGCACGACCGCCAGCATCAGCGGCAGCGCGGCGCCGCCCCAGGCGCGAAAACCGAAGTGCTGCCAGCCCAGTCGCTGCGCGATCCAGGGCGTCAGCAGCCATAACCCGAGCGGCGCGATGATGCTGCCGCGCGGCGCCAGCTGCCACCAGTCCAGTCCCACTTCGTACAGCGCCCAACCGAGCGCCCCGAGCATCAGCAGCGCGTAAACCCACAGCGCCGCGCGGCGGCGCATCAGCAGCAGGACCCCGGTCAGCAGAAACCCTGCCGCGACGATGGCGAAATACCAGGTACCGCCAAGGCTGACGACCTTCGCTCCCCCTGCACCGAGCGCGAGCCCGACGATGATGCAAAACACTCCGCTGATGACCACAGCCACGGCCTGTCTCCCTCGATCTTGTTATTCAAATCACCACACTGCGACGGCCGGCAGGGCTGGCCATCATGAGAGTGGGACAGGCGACGAGCGGGAATGCTCCGTGCACAGGGGCGATTGGCGCGACGTGACTTGGCAAGACGGGGCCGGCAGCCCCGCCAGGCGAGACTTACTGGGTGTCCAGGCCAACCTGAAGCAACTTGCCATTGCCCGCATCGGTCAGCACATAGAGGTAACCGTCGGGCCCGACGCGAACGTCGCGGATGCGCGCGCCCAGCTCCTTGAGCAGGCGCTCTTCACCAACCACGCGGTCGCCATCGAGCTGCAGACGTATCAGCGACTGATCCACCAGCGCGCCGATGAACAGGCTGTGCTGCCAGCCGGGAAAGCGCTCGGCATCGTAGAACGCCATCCCACTGACGCCCGGCGATTTTTTCCAGACGTGGTGCGGCGGCTCGGTGCCCTCGACCGTTTCACCCTCGGCTTCAGGAATCGGCAGCAGGCTGTAGTTGATGCCGTGAGTTGCCAGCGGCCAGCCGTAGTTCTTGCCAGCCTGGGGAATGTTGACCTCGTCACCGCCGCGCGGCCCATGTTCGTGGGTCCAGAGCACGCCGCTCCAGGGGTTGAGTGCGGCGCCCTGCTGGTTGCGATGGCCGTAGGACCAGATTTCCGGTCGCACGCCGTTCTGCCCTACGAAGGGGTTGTCCTCCGGCACACTGCCATCCAGGCCGATGCGCACCACCTTGCCCTGATGCTTGTCGAGGTCCTGTGAGGTCGGCCGCTGATTGTTTTCGCCGAGCGCGACGAACAGATGCCCGTTGCCATCGAACACCAGCCGCGAGCCGAAGTGCACCCCGGTAGAGAGCTTCGGCAGCTGACGGAAGATAACCTCGAAGTTCTCCAGCCGTGTGTCATCGTCACTCAGCCGGCCACGACCGACCGCCGTTCCAGCCTTGCCCTGCTCACCAGCCTCGGCATAGGTCAGGTAGACCAGGCGGTCCTTTTCGAAGTCCGGCGACAATCGCACGTCGAGCAAACCACCCTGGGAGCGGGCGAAGACCTCCGGCACGCCAGCAAGCGGCTCGGAGAGGCTGCCATCCAGGCCGATCACGCGCAGGCGGCCAGGCCGTTCGGTCACCAGCATGCGCTTACCGTCCGGCAGGAAGGCCAGTGCCCAGGCGTTTTCAAGGCCGCTGGCGATCTCCTTGACCGTTACCGGCCCAGCGTCGCTGGAATGACGTTCAGTTTCGGCGACAGCCTGCAGCGAAGCGGCGATGGCAAAACCACAGAGTGTGGTGCGAATGGCATGGCGCAGCATGGTCTTCCTCTCAGGTGATGATCCGGCGTCGAGAAACTCGCTTTCGCGGCTAATTGAAGACCAGGCGGCTCGCTGAGTGGTTGCAAAAACGCTTCAGAAAATGACGGCCTGCAAAAACCTGAACAAATTTTGATCAAATCTGTATAATGCCCGGTTCGACTGATTAAAGGAAAAGCGATCCATGGCCACTAAAACCACCAGCGCCAAGCGCAAGCCCGAACCCGCCACCGAAACCAGCCAGTCCCTCGCTGCGCAAATGGCCGCTTTCATCAAGGCAGGCGGCGAAGTCCAGACCATCCCCAACGGTGTGAGTGGCCAGACCAACGGTCCTTCCCGCCAGATCACCATCAGCAAGAAGTGATCTGAACCGCCTTCGGCGAGCCGGCTTTATCATGGCTCGCCGCGTTCTACCCCCTCCTTTCTCGTCTCCGAGCGCACCATGACCGACCCCGTACGCCTTGCCAAACGCCTCGCCGAGCAACTCGGCTGTTCCCGGCGCGAGGCCGAGCTGTATATCGAGGGTGGTTGGGTAACGGTCGACGGAGAACTGGTCGAAGCGCCGTTCATCAAGGTGCTACCTGAACAGCGTGTCGAACTGCAGGCCGGCGCTACCGCGAAGGAAATCACGCCTGTGACGCTGCTGCTGCACAAACCGGCCGGGCTGGTGATCAATGCCGACGTCGACAGCACCCGCCGCGTACTGCAGGCCAGCGAGCACTGGAGCGACGACCCCAGCCGCAACGAAGCCCTGCAGCGCCATCTGCTCCAGCAGAACCTGTTGCTGCCACTGGACGCCGACGCCAGCGGGCTGACCGTCTTCAGCCAGCAACGCGAAGTGATCCGCCTGCTCACCAGCACGCGCGACAAGCTGGAGCAGGAATACGTCGTCGAAGTGAGCGGAGAAGCAGAAGAAAACGGGCTGGCCCTGCTCGCCAAGGGCATTGGCCACCGCGGCAAGATCCTGCCCAAGGCCAAGGTCAGCTGGCAGAGCGAAAACCGTCTGCGCCTGGTGATCAAGGAACCCGCGCCCGGCGAAGTCCGCCTGCTCTGCGAAGCCATCGGGCTGACGGTGCTTGCCTGCAAACGCATTCGCATCGGCCGCCTGTCCATGGCCAAACTACCGGCCGGCCAGTGGCGTTTTGTCGGCGAACACGAGCGCTTCTGACCCCGCACCCGCACGCCATCGCCAGCACCGGCTGGCGGAGCACGCTTGCTTTACCTGCCCTGCTGAATCAGTCTTGAGCGGCAATTCGCCACGATGACGCTCTCACTCAAGACAGGACCGCGATGCAGAAACTGATGCTCCTGCTGCTGACCGTTTTCCCGCTGAGCATCCTGGCTGCCGAGCCTGTCGCCGTATGGGCTTACCAACCCTCGCCGCCCTTTGCCTCGGGGCAGAACCCCGGGCTATCCGAAGCACTGGTGCAGTTGCTCAACGAGCACCCGACCAACCAGGACCGCTACGACTTTCAGTTGACCCAGTTGCCGCGCAAACGTCTCGACGCGCGCCTCGAGGGCAAAGAGCCTGGCATTCTGCTATGGGCCACGCCGGACTTCTTTCCCGAGCACCTCACCGCCAGCGCCAGTTGGACCCGGCCACTGCTGTGCGACATCCAGGATTTCGTTTCCCATAAAGACAAGCCGGTCGACTATCACGGCCCGAAGTCCCTGCATGGCCTGCGTCTGGGCGGCGTGCTCGGGCATCTCTACCGGGCGCTGGAAGGCGACATCGACAAGGGCCTAATCCAGCGCGAAGACGTGCACAACGATTTGCAGAACCTAAACAAGCTGCTGAACCAGCGCATCGATGTCGCGTTGATGCCGCGCTCCTCACGGCTGTTCTTCAGCCTGACAGAGGTGCCGGACGCACCGCTGCATGTTTCGCCACGCCCGCTCTATGTCTTCGACCGGCATGTGCTCATGACCGCAAGCCTGCCAGCCGAAACCACGCAGTTCGTGCATCAGCTCATCGCCGATCTGCCACACAGCGCGCGCTGGCAGACCCTGCTCAGGCGCTACGGCCTGCAAGAGATGAGCGCGCCCTGTCCCAATTATTGAGCGAACGTAAGCGCCACTGGCGAATCGAAGCTGGCACGGCTCATACTGGCGAAAAGAGAACGGAGTACCAATTCAGCCATGAAAAAGGCACTGCTGGTCAGCCTGCTATTGACCCTCGGCGGCTGCGCCACTCAATCCTGCGACCGCGACTGGAGCGACCAATGTCGTGCCGAACGGCTGCTGTACCAGAATGACCTGATGCAGGCGAAGATTCTGATTTCGATCGGCGACGAAGACAGCTACGAGCTTGCCCAGGCGCTGCTTGATCGCAGTGCGAAGCTGGATCGGCGCGGCGAGACTGAGTTCTATCAGGCCCTGCTGCTGATTCGCCAAGGCCCGGAGCCATCGGAAGTGCTCGACCTGTTGGAGAAGGCCAAGCACAAGGGCCACCCCCATGCGGTGGCGCTGCTCTACAAGATCTATCACGAGCCGTACCTGCTCAACGAAGCAGACGAGGATCGCGCGGAACGCTATCGCGACGCCTACGGCGAGCTGGATGTCGCGCGCAGCGGCTATCCATCCTTCGATAAATCACTGGAACTGGTGAATCAGCTAGTCGCTCCGCCACCGCCATCGGTCCCGTATCAGGCGCCCTGCCCGCAGCACTGCCTGGAACAGTCCCGCTAGTTACGGGCCCAGGCGCCTGGGATTACCGTTTCAGGGCGCCGGGGTCTGCGAGATCCGCGGCTCCTCGTCGCCATCGGCCACCGCACGCGCTTCCTGTTCGGTGGCGTAGGGGCCACCGACGATGGTGCCGTTCAGCTCCACTACCCAGCACACGACCCAGGTCGGGCGCCAGGCCTTGGGTACGTCTTCGCCGCTGAGGTGCTTGATCTGAGAGGTCATGGCTTTTCTCCACTGCTGCTGGGTAAATCGGCCGTCCCATATCGTCGGAACGACTCCATGTAGGGAAGACCACAGGCCAGCCACCTTTGCTCGCCGGCACCGACGAAACGGTCCGCCAGCCGACCCCCCGGCGCTGCCGTGGCTCTACAGAACAGCCGCCGACGCTCGAGGAAAGACGATGCGCCCCATTGCCAGCCTGCTCCTGCTGACCCTGCTCTGCGCCGCGCTGTTGAACGGCTGCAGCCGCGCCACCCTGGTCTATCGCAACCTCGACATGGTCGTGCCCTGGACGCTCAACGACTATCTCGACCTCGATAACCGTCAGAAGGACGAGCTGCGCGAACGCCTGCGCGAGCACCTGGCCTGGCACTGCAGCACGCAATTGCCAGAACTGCTGGCCAACCTCGAACAGCTTGAGCGCGAAACTGCTGGCGGCCAGCTCGAACGCCGCGATCTCGAACCACAGTACCGCGACGTCCGCGACGCCATGCACAGCGTTGCCGTGGAGATCACCCCCACCGCAACGGACCTGCTGCGTGCCCTGAGCGACGAGCAGGTCGCCGAACTGCGCAACGCGCTGGAGGAAAACCGAGAGGAGTACCGGGAGAAATACCTGGCTCCGCCGCTGGAACGGCAGATTCGCGAGCGCGCCGAGCGCATGCAGGAGCGCCTGCAGTACTGGCTCGGCCAGTTGAACGCGGCCCAGCGTCAACGAGTGCTGCTTTGGTCTCACGCCCTGAACGAGCAGAACAGCCGCTGGCTAAGCAACCGCGAGCGCTGGCAAGAGCTGCTATTGGCCGCGGTCGAGCAGCGCCACCGCGACGATTTCGATGACCGCATCGCGCAGCTGCTGCAGGAGCGCGAGGCGTTGCTGAGTACGAACGATCAGGCCGCGTTGCAGCGTGCCGAGCAGGCCGGATTGGACCTGGTGGCCGACCTCTACAGCCTTGCCGACGAAGGGCAGCGCACACACCTCAGCGGGCGCCTGGCGCAGCTACGCACCGACTTCGGCGACCTGAAATGCCTGGCGCCGACAGCCTGATCCTTGGTGGCCTGGGCGGTGAGTGGGTTGAGGCTAGTTCGGATGAACATGGCTGCAAAACAAGGCGCTGCGACGAGTCATAGTGGTGCTATGGCAAGGAGCAGCAACACAGCATCGGGGCCATGGGCGCCGAAAGTGACCAACTGAACGTACCAAACGGGCTACTAGCTGCTCAGCGTCTGGCTGGGGTCAGCAGGCGGCGCGCCTCGCGCTGGGCATCCTCGTCCAGTTCGACCAGCCATTGCGGCTTGCCCGCCGCCAGCACAGCCACCGGCAGCCCGTCGCGAAACAGGATCCGGTTAGCCGCCAGGGCCGGCACCCTGGCGCCCGGCAACAGGGTGCCGAGCTGATTGAACGGATCGACCGCGGACACCGCCAGCATCTCGCCGGTCAGCGGCCGCTTGCGCACCTCGCGCAGCAAGCCAAGCGCCTCCGGCAGGGCGAACTGCTCGCCCGCCACCGCCGCGACAAAGCGCCCGCCGCGAATCTCGCCACGGGCTTCCAGTCGGTGGTAGACCCGCAGCAGGTCGCGCCAGGGCGGCAACCAGTCCGCTTCACGCGCCAGCAGGCGCCAGCACACCACGCCGTAACGGCGCAGCAGCACACGGGCAATGTGCTCCAGTGCCTCTGCATCGAACGCCGGTGTTCTTGCCTCCTCGCCCGCTCCAGACTTGCGCACCAGTGCCCAGCGGCCGGCGTCATCCATCCCGCCGATAAAGGCACCACCGCGGCTTCGCCGGGCCGTGCGCGAGCGCTTGCTCGCCGGCGCCAGCAATGCGCGCAGACCGGCGAAGCTGTCAGCGTTTACCAAGCCCACCGCCACCAGCTCGCCAAGGGCATCCTCCAGTTCGCTGCGCAGCAGATGCGCGTCGTGCTGCAGCTCATCGAAGAACAGCGCGCCCTGGGCGTTCAGGCATTCGAACACCCGCTGTGCCCGTGAAGACAGCTCCGGCGCCGGCGCGTCGCTGGCCAGTGCATACCAGGTCGGCAACTGGCGCCGCGGCAGCAGCACGATCGGCGTGCCGCGCACCGGCCCGCCGCTGGCCCTGAGTCGCCCGGCCAGCCGCGTCCAGACAATGCGGCCGGAGCGGCACAGCTCGTCCAGCCAGGTGCCGCCATAATCCTTCAGGCGCGCCGGCAAGAGATCGGCCTCCCACGCTGCGGCCGCGGCCTGAAAGCCCTCCAGCTGTTCGACGACAGTGGCCAGCGCCTCGCGCCCCTGCATGCGCGTGGTCACGGACAGATGCTGCCAGTCAGCAAGAAAGCGCATGAAATCGACACGTTCGACCGGCTCGATCTCCCGCCGCAGGCGCTTGACCGTGTAGCGATGGATACGCGCCAGCAGATGCCGCTCGCACCACTCCTCCTCCACTGCGCCAGCGCTGAAACGCCCGCGCATCACGTAACCCTGACTTTCCAGACGGACCAGCGCCGCCGCGACGGCAGAGGCCGGTAACGCCAGCGGCCGCGCGATCAACGCCACCGGCAGCGGGCCGAAGCCGCTCAGCCGCGCACGAATCAGCTCGACCAGTGCCGCCTCTTCCTCGATGGGCTGATCGTAGCCGCCAGGCGCCTCCAGATGCGGCTGGAACGGGGCCTGCGGATAGACCGCGCGCAGCAGCATCAGGCGCTCGAGCGGCAACCAGAGGACGCGGTCGTGCGCCACCTGCATGCGCGTCGCGCGGCCGCCACGGGCCAGTTCGGCCAGCCATTCGCCCCATTGCAACTGTGCGACGGTCTCGGCTTCGGCAATGCAACCGAGCGCTGTCAGCGCCTCGTGCAACTCGTCGGCACTGCGCGCCTCGGGCCAGGCCTCGTCACGCACGGCGGCGATCGCTTCCGGGTCCAGCGCGCCCAGATCGTCAGCCGACTCCGGATCGCTCCAGCGCCGCGCGAGCACCGCCTGGGTGCGGCGCTCTTCCAGCGGTGCATCGTCGAGAAAGGCGTAAGGGCGCGCGCCGAGAATCTCCATGGCGAGCGGCGACGGCGCCGGCAGATCACGCGCCAGCAGTTCGACCTCGCCGCCCTCCATGCGCCGCAACAGCGCGAGCCAGCCTTCGCTATCCATGGCCTCGTGCAGGCAGTCATCGAGCGTCTGGCGTACAAGCGGATGATCGGGAATCTCGCGCTCGCCGACGATGTTTTCCAGGCAGGCAACCTGGTCGGGAAAGACCGTGGCCAGCAGATCGTCGCTCTTCATTCGCTGTAGCTGCGGCGCGACCTTGCGTCCGCCGGCCATGCGCGGCAACGCCAGCGCCGTGGTGGCGATCCAGCGCCAGCGCACACCGAACAGCGGCGCATCCAGCAGTGCCTGGATCAGCACCTGCTCGGCGTTGGCCGAATGCAGGTAGCGCCAGACTTCCGCCAGCGGAAAGCTGTGACTGGTGGACAGCGAAAGAATGATGGCGTCCTCGGTGGCCGCCGCCTGCAGCTCGAAGTTGAAGGTGCGGCAGAACCGCTTGCGCAGTGCCAGCCCCCAGGCGCGATTGATGCGGCTGCCATAGGGCGAATGAATGACCAGCTGGGTGCCGCCGGACTCGTCGAAGAAGCGCTCCATCACCAGCCGCTGCTGAGTCGGCAAGGCGCCAAGTGCGGAGCGGGCACGCGCCAGGTATTCGACGATCTGTCGCGCGGCGGTTTCCACCAGGCCAAGGGTGCCGGTAAGCCAATCGATGGCGGGCGACAGGTCCACCCTGCCCACCGCCGCCCCCTCAGCCAACCGCCGCTCGATCTCGTCACGCAGCCGCGCCACGGCAAAGGACAGCTCGTCGCTGCGCCCTGGCGCCTCGCCCAGCCAGAAGGGAATGCTCGGCGGCATGCCCTGGGCGTCTTCGACACGCACCCGCCCGGACTCGATCTTGAGGATGCGATACGACGTGTTGCCCAGCTGGAACACATCGCCGGCCAGGCTCTCCACCGCGAAGTCCTCGTTCACCGTGCCGATATTCAGCCCCTGCGGCTCCAGCAGCACGGCATAGTCGGCGTTGTCGGCGATGGTGCCGCCGGAGGTCAGTGCGGTCAGCCGGCCACCGCGCCGGCCACGCAGGCTGCGCGTCGCGAGATCACGGTGCAGATAGGCGCCGCGGGTTCCGTGGCGGGTCGTATAGCCCTCGGCGAGCATTCGCAGCAGTGCCTGGAAGGTCGCGTCGTCGAGCGCGGCATAGGGCATCGCGCGGCGGAACAGCTGGAGCAACGCTTCCTCCTCCCATTCCCGACAGGCCACCTCCGCGACGATCTGCTGGGCCAGCACATCCAGCGGCGCGTGCGGGATATTCAGCGTGTCCAGCTCGCCACGACGCACGGCGTCGAGCAGCGCGGCACACTCGATCAGGTCGTCGCGGGAGCTGGGAAACAGCCGCCCCTTGGACACCCCGGCGACCTGGTGCCCGGCCCGCCCAACCCGCTGCAGGAAAGCCGAAATCGAGCGTGGCGAGCCCAGCTGGCAGGCCAGCTCGACATCACCGATGTCGATGCCCAGCTCCAGCGAGGCAGTCGCGACCAGTACCCGCAACTCGCCGCGCTTGAGCTTCTGCTCGGCCGTCAGCCGCTGTTCGCGGGCCAGGCTGCCGTGGTGCGCAGCCACCACCGCGGCGCCCAGCCGTTCGGCCAGATGCCGCGTGGTGCGCTCGGCCATGCGCCGCGTGTTGACGAACACCAGCGTGGTGCGATGCTCGCCAGCCAGTGCCGCGAGGCGATCGTAGACCAGTGCCCAGGCGTCGTTGCTCATCACCGCTTCCAGCGGCACCGGCGGCACCTCCAGCGCAAGATCGCGGGCGCGGCCATGGCCGATGTCGACGATCTCGCACGGTCGCTCGACGCCGACCAGAAAGCGCGCCACCGCATCGATCGGCTTCTGCGTCGCCGACAGGCCGACCCGCACCAGCGGCCGATTGCAGAGCGCTTCCAGTCGCTCCAGCGACAGCGCCAGATGGCTGCCACGCTTGTTGCCGGCGATAGCGTGAATCTCGTCGACGATCACGCTCTGCACATCGGCGAGCATTTCGCGCCCAGATGCCGAGCCGAGCAGCACATAGAGCGATTCCGGCGTGGTGACGAGGATATGCGGCACGCGCTTGCGCATGGCGTTGCGCTCGGCCTGCGGCGTGTCGCCGGTACGCACCGCGGTGCGGATTTCCAACGCTGGTAGCCCAAGACGCGCCAGCTCCGCGGTGATCCCGGCGAGCGGCTCCTCCAGGTTGATATGGATGTCGTTGGACAAGGCCTTCAATGGCGAGACATAGAGCACGCGCGTCGCGTCGGCCAGGCCATCCTCGGCCAGACCCTGCTGCACCAGGCCATCGATAGCGGCGAGAAAGGCGGTCAGCGTCTTGCCCGAGCCAGTCGGCGCGGCCACCAGGGTCGAACGGCCCGCACGGATCAGCGGCCAGGCAGCCGCCTGGGCCGGCGTCGGTGCGGGAAAGCTGCGGGAAAACCAGCCCGCCACGGCGGGGTGGAAACTGCCAAGCGGATCGACGGATGACGTGGTCATGCCGATGAATATGGTGGCGCCCCGGCCTTTGCACAAGCGACAGCCGGTCGGCGGTCGGGAAACGGCCATGGGATATGGCGGTCAACTTGAAACATCCGCAACGCAACGGAGATGACCATGACCACCACCCCGCTCAGCCTCGACAACGCCATGCAACTGGCCTCGGAAGCCTTCCTGCCCTGTGGTTGCGTGACCAGCGCCAACCCCGAGGACGACAGCTTCGGCTTCACCGTGATGAACGGCAGCGGCGAGGAAATCACCCGCGTGGCGCAGGTGCGCGACTACGCCGACCCGCTGCGCATGGCACAGGTGATCGAGCAGACCCGTCAGGAGCTGATCGACAAGGGTTGCACCCTCGAACCCTGGAGCATGCCGTTCATCACCGACGACAGCGCCATTCCGGAAACCACGCCGAACTACTGAGGAGCGGCCATGAGCGATCACGTGCTGCTGATCACCGGCGCCTCATCCGGTATCGGCGCGGCAACCGCACGCCTGGCAGCGGCGGCCGGCTACCGGCTGGCGCTCGCCGCGCGCTCCGAGGACAAGCTGCAGCATCTGGTCGATGAAATCGGGCCGCAGCGCGCCCTCGCCATTCGCTGCGACGTGACCGATTACGCTGAGCAGCAAGCCATGGTGCAACGCGTGCTCGATCACTACGGCCAGCTCGATGCGGTCTACGCCAACGCCGGCATCCCCGGCAGCGAGGGCGGTTTCAGCGGCGCCGATCCCGAAGTCTGGAAAACCATGCTGCTGACCAACGTCTACGGCGTCGGCCTGACCCTGCGCTGCACCCTCGCTGCGCTCAAGGCCAGCCGCGGTCATCTGCTGCTCACCGGCTCGGCAGCCGGGCGCTTCGTCATTCCCGGCTCGATGTACAGCGCCAGCAAATGGGCGGTGACCGGGATGGGTCTGAGCGTGCGCGAAGAACTGCGCGGCAGCGGTGTGCGAGTCACTCTGATCGAGCCGGGCATGGTCGACACGCCGCTGTTCGACAAGCCGCCAGCCTATGCCCTGCAACCGGAGGATGTCGGCCGCGCAGTGGTCTATGCCCTGTCGCAGCCGGCCCATGTCGACGTTAACGAAATCCTGATTCGCCCGACGCCGCCGGTCGACGGCGAGTAACCTCAGCGTTCATCGCTGCGCTGTTGCTGTTGTTGCAGGCGTCCCGACTCGATGATTTCCGCCCGTCCGGCCCCATCGTCGTGACGATGCTCGCCGGCCCCCCGCACCCGCTGCAGCTGAATCACTTCACCTTTCTCCCAGGCATTTGCCGCCGGATCGACCGTCGGCTGCGGGATCGACTCGCGACTGCGACGGATCGCCTGGGTATCCACGTCGAGACGGTCGTCACGGGCCTTTTCCAGCGCCGGGTCCAACTGGCCATCCGCGGTAAAGCCCATCATCAGCGCCGGAATTCCATAGGGCAGTTCCTTGTCGCGGTCGGTATGCCAGGTGTGCCAGGTCTTGCCGTAGGTGCTGACCACCTGCTCCATCAACTGCTTCTCCGCCACCTGCGGCAGGCCAGGTGCAACCAGCGAGCCGGACTTCACCTCGTAATCGTGGCTGTGCCAAAGCTTCTTCTCGTCCTCGGGCAGTGTCGCGAACAGGCGCGTGCTGATGATGTATTCGACGCCCATGAGCTTGGCATTGCTGCCATTGCCGTCGTAGATCAGCGCCTGCATCAGGTCCTCGTTCACCCGCGTGACGTAGTGGTGCGCCTCCATTTGCCCATCCATGTCGCCGTTGTAGAAGTGAAAGCCGTTGAGGTACGCGCTCACTGCATCCAAAGGCGCCTTGCCCTGCAGCAGCTTCGCGCCAACCTCGAGGGTGCGCGTTTCGGCGCTTTTCGGCGCGCCCGCAGCGTCGGTATAGGACGCCGTATTGTGCTGCCCGCAGGCAGCCAACAGCAGCGCGGAACTCAGAACGAATAACTGTCGCATGGCTCGATCCCCTGCTTTGCTCATACAGAGTGACCAGAGCGCGGCCGCTTTTTCTTCATGGTCGCCAAGCCGGCCGGCAGAAACTTTTGCCCGCCGCGCCGGGTCGCTATGGGAGGCCGTTTCGGTCGTCAAACCCGAGGGGGACAGCCATGGGAAACCTGGCAGAGCAGCCACATTCGCACCCGGTACTCGCCGAACTCGACCTGTTGCTGCAGCGTTACCGGCAGGTTCGCGCCACCAGCGAGGCGATCTGCATGCCGCTGCAGGTCGAGGATTACGTCATCCAGAGCACGCCGGAAGTCAGCCCGCCGAAATGGCACCTGGCGCATGTCAGCTGGTTCTTCGAGACCTTTCTGCTGTTGCCTTATCTGCCCGGCTACCGGCGACTTAACGAGGCCTACGACTACCTGTTCAATTCCTACTACCAGACTCATGGCCTGCCCTTTCCGCGGGCGCGGCGCGGTGTGCTATCCCGCCCGGGTGTGGACGAGATCTATCGCTATCGCCGCCACGTCGACCAGGCCATGGGCGAACTGCTGAGCAATCCGCCGCGCGAGCAGGCTGCCGAAATCGTCCGCCGCGTCGGCCTCGGCCTGCAGCACGAGCAGCAGCACCAGGAGCTGCTGCTGATGGACATCAAGCACATCCTCGCGCAGAACCCGCTGCACCCGGTTTATCGCGACGATCTCGCCCAGCCCCGGCCCAGCAGCCCCGAGCGCCCGCGCTGGCATGAATACGCCGGCGGTGTGCAGCACATCGGGCATGCCGGCAGCGATTTCGCCTTCGATTGCGAAACCCCGCGACATCGCCAGTTCGTCGAGGATTTCCAGCTTGCCGAACGATTGGTGAGCAACCGCGAATACCTGTCGTTCATCACTGACGGCGGTTATGCCCGCCCGGAGCTGTGGCTGTCGGACGGCTGGGACCTGATCCATCAGGCCGGCTGGAACGCTCCGCTGTACTGGCTGCGCGAGGACGCCAGCTGGTACGAGATGACCCTTGGTGGTCTACGCCCGCTGGACCTGGAGGCACCGGTCTGTCACATCAGCTATTACGAGGCCGATGCCTTCGCACGCTGGGCCGGTGCGCGGCTGCCGAGCGAAGCGGAATGGGAAGTCGCCGCCGCCGACCAGCCATTGCGCGGCAATTTCCTTGAAAGCGACTACCTGCAACCGGTCGCCGCGCCGCCTGGCCATGACGGCCCGAGGCAGCTGTTCGGCGATGTCTGGGAGTGGACCGCCAGCGCCTACCTGCCCTATCCGGGTTTTCGCACGCTGGAGAGCAGCCTCGGCGAGTACAACGGCAAGTTCATGTCCGGCCAGATGGTCTTGCGTGGCGGTTGCTGCGCCACGCCGGAATCCCACCTACGGGTCACCTACCGCAACTTCTTCCAGCCGGCCATGCGCTGGCAGTTCGCCGGGCTGCGCCTGGCCAGAGGGCTCTGAACATGGCGCTGGCAATTCACTTTCACGATCAGCTGCAACAGCCACACGACGCCTCGCTGCGCGACGAAACCCTCGCCGGGTTCGCCGCGAGCCCGAAATGGGCCTCGCCGAAGTTCTTCTATGATCGGCGCGGGTCCGAGCTGTTCGAGCAGATCTGCCAGCAGCCTGAGTACTACATCACCCGCACCGAGGAGCAGATTCTCGCCGAGGCGGCCAACGACATCCTCGACATCGCCGGCCCTCACAGCGACCTGATCGAGCTGGGCAGCGGTGCCAGTCGCAAGGTACGCCTGCTGCTGGAGGCACTACACCCGACCAGCTATCTGGGCATCGACATCTCCGAGGACTTCCTGCTCAGCAGCACCCAGCGGCTGGCGGCGGACTACCCGTGGCTGGAGGTGCATGCAGCCTGTACCGACTTTTCCAACGAGCTGAACCTGCCGGATGATTTCTCCAGCGAGCACCCGCTGATGTTCTTCCCCGGTTCCAGCATCGGCAACTTCACCCCGGGCGAGGCCGCGGTCTTTCTGCAGCGTTTGCACGATGTGCTGCCGGCCGGTGGCGGCTTGGTGATCGGCGTCGATCTGGTCAAGGACCGAGCGGTGCTGGAGGCGGCCTACAACGACCGCGCCCATGTCACCGCTGCCTTCAACCTCAACCTGCTGCAGCGCATCCGCAACGAGCTGGACAGCGACATCGACCCGTCACGCTTCGTCCATCGCGCCTTCTTCAACGAGGCCGAATCGCGCATTGAGATGCACCTGATCAGCCCCGATGCGCAGGACGTGATCATCGAAGGCCGGCGCTTCCACTTCGATGCTGGGGAAAGCCTGCATACGGAAAACTCCTACAAGTACACGCTGGAATCCTTCGCTGCCCTGGCCGATGCCGCCGGCTTCGACTGTCGCGGTCAGTGGACCGACCGGCGCGGGCTTTTCAGCGTCAACTACCTCGAGCGACGTTGAACCATGCCAGAACGCGCCTCCACCCTGTTCACCATCGGCCTCGGGTTATTGAGCGCCCTCGCCGCCTTTCCGGCAGCTGCAGAAGATCCCATCCGCATCACCCAGCTCAAGCGCTGCGGCGACCTCTTCGCCGAGGATTCGCTGAGCTGGTGCCTGAGCGCCAAAGGCCTGCCCCGCGGCGAGGTGCAGCTGTACCTCAACGGCGAGCGTGTGGCTGCCGACACGCTCCAACGCGACGGCAAGCAGCTGCGCCTGACCCTAGCGCCGGACGCGGTGCGCAGCGGCCCGCTGTGGCTGGAACGCCACGGGCAACGCAGCAATCCGGTCTGGCTCTCGGCTGGTCGCAGCCAGGTGCTCGCCGCCAAACCCGATGAAGTGGCGCGCAACATGGATGACCTGACCACCTACGTAGACCTGGTCAGTCTGATCATCGAGGAGGATCACGAAGGCCTGGACAAGGCGCGGCAGCTCGCCGAGAAGTACGGCGCCAAGGTGGTCGGCGCCATACCGCCGCTGAACACCTATCAGCTGCGCCTACCAGTGAAAGATCTGACCGAGCGCGACGCCATGGTGCTGCGCCTGGGCAGCGAGGTGGGTGTGGATGCCGTGGTGATCGAGGAATCGGCCGCCGAGAACGACGAGCAGGAAACCGGCAAGACCGCGGATCAGAAGCGCCCGCAGAACCGCGAGTGGGCTGCCAACCGCTTCCTCGATGCGGTGGACTACTACCGCGAACGCATTCCCGCCGGCCAGCGCGCCGGCGAAAAACAGCCGGTGCGTATCGGCATCATCGAGCGTGCGGTGGACTTCGATGCACCGCATTTTGCCGAGTACCTCGGACCCTGCGATCCACAACAACAGCGCACCTGCCTCTACGCCCGCGACGCCGACCGGCCGGACAATCACGGCAGCAGCGTCGCCGGCATTCTCGCCGCCCACGCCAGCGATGCCCGCGACCAGGGCTTTCTCAGTGCACTGGACGGCACCGGGCCGGGCTTCGAGGTGATCGTCGAACGCAACTCGGACGCCGGCATCACAGCCAACGTCGCAGCCTCGGTGAATCTGGTGGAGGACGGCGCGCGCATCCTCAACTGGAGCTGGGGCATCCATCGCATCGGCACGGTGGATGTGGAAGGCGAGCCGGTGGATTCGCTGCTGCGCTCGGGAATTGCCATGAGCGGCTACGAGGAATTGCTGGAGGAATTCTTCCTCTGGTTGCGCCGCGAACATCCCGACGTGCTGGTGATCAACTCCGCCGGCAATGGCTCGGCCCACTCCGGGCGTGACGACTATCGACTGCCCTCCTCGTTCATCACCGAGCAGCTGCTGGTGGTCGGCGGCCATGAGCGCAACGACCGGAAAAAGGTCTCGGTGGAGCACCCCGACTACGTACGCAAGCGCAAATCATCCAACGTCGATATGCGCGTGGACATCACCGCCGCCGCCTGCACCCGTGCCGCCACGCTTGATCCCGACAAGCGCGGCGACGTGCATTGCGGCACTTCCTATGCCACACCGCTGGTTGCCGGTGCGGTGAGCGCGATGCTGTCAGTCAACCCCGGGCTGGAGCCGGATCAGGTGCGTGAACTGCTGCGCCGCAGCGCCATGACCATCGGGCGCGACTCGGATTTCGAGCCCGCCGAGGCGGATGACCTTACCGCGCCGATCCTGCCGTCCGAGCGTGGTTACCGGCTGGATGATCGCGATGTCGGTCGCTCAGCACGGCTGGACATGCGCAAGGCGCTGGAGCTGACCGTGGAAAGCCTGAAGAATTCGCGCTAGCGGCGCTCACTCCATGTCGCCGCACAGCTCGGCGGCACGCAGCAGCGCGGCGGTCAGCGCGTGGCGCTCCCATTGCGGCAAGGCGGCCAAACGAGCGCGGAATTCCGGTGGCAGCAGCGCTGGCGCCTGCTGCAACAAGGCGCGGCCGCTATCGCTGAGCAGCAGCCACTGGCGGCGACGGTCCTGGTCGTCGCGCTGGCGCTGCAACAGCCCGCGCTCCTCCAGCCGGTCGATCTGCCCGGAAAGCGTGGCTGCGGTAAGGCTGACGCGCCGGCTCAGGTCACTCGCGGTCAACTGCCCTTCGCTAGCCAGCACCTGCAGGATCATCAGCTGCACAGGGCTCAAGCCTCCGTAGCGCGCCAGACGCTTGGCATGTACTTCGGCGTCCTGCTGCAACCGGCGCATGGCCTGAAACAGCGGCATCTCGAAGGCTTCCAGCCCAGCACTATTGCTTTCGTTTAAAACTGTTTCTTCAGTCATATGCGGCTTTTCTTGCGAAAACTAACTTTGACATCAAAGCATTTTTTTGTTTTGGTGTAAAAAGCTGACTGACCTGTTCCCGGCCGCATCGGCGCCGCTGCGCTGATCCGAAAGGCTGAACTTAGCGGGTGACGGGCCAGTCACACTCCCCAACGGCAAAACCGGTAAGGATCTTATGTGTGGCATAGCTGGAGAACTTCGCTTCGATAACCGCCCGGCCGATCTGGCTGCGGTTGAACGCATCACTCAACACCTGACTGCGCGCGGCCCCGATGCGTGCGGTTTCCATAGCCAGGGCCCACTCGCCCTGGGTCACCGACGCCTGAAGATCATGGATCTGTGCGAGGCGTCCGGCCAGCCGATGATCGACTCGGCCCTCGGCCTGTCGATGGTCTTCAACGGCGCCATCTACAACTACCCCGAATTGCGCGCAGAGCTGGAAGGCCTGGGCTACCGCTTCTTCTCCGAAGGCGATACCGAAGTGCTGCTCAAGGGCTTCCATGCCTGGGGCGAAGCGCTGCTGCCGCGGCTGAACGGCATGTTCGCCTTTGCCATCTGGGAGCGCGACAGCCAGCAGCTGTTCATCGCCCGCGACCGTCTCGGCGTCAAGCCGCTGTACCTGTCGCGCACCGACCAGCGCCTGCGCTTCGCCTCGTCGCTGCCGGCACTGCTCAAGGGCGGCGATATCGCCGGTGTTTTGAATCCGGTGGCGCTGAATCACTACATGAGTTTCCACGCCGTGGTTCCGGCACCGGACACGCTGATCGCCGGTATCGAGAAATTGCCGCCGGCGAGCTGGATGCGCGTCGACGCCAATGGCGCTACCACCACCCAGCGCTGGTGGGAGCTTGAATTCGGCGCCCGTGAAGAGGAGCGCAAATACAGCTTCGAAGACTGGAAACAGCGCACCCTGGACACCATGCGCGAGGCGGTGGCGATCCGTCAGCGCGCCGCTGTGGATGTCGGCGTACTGCTCTCCGGCGGTGTCGACTCCAGCCTGCTGGTCGGCCTGCTGCGCGAAGCCGGTGTGGCCGACAATCTACTGACATTTTCCATCGGCTTCGAAGATGCCGGCGGCGAGCGCGGCGACGAGTTCAAGTACTCGGATCTGATCGCCAAGCACTACAACACGCGTCATCACCAGCTGCGTATTCAGGAAAAGGAAATCCTCGAACAGCTGCCGGCCGCCTTCCAGGCGATGAGCGAGCCGATGGTCAGCCATGACTGCATCGCCTTCTACCTGCTCTCGCGGGAAGTGGCCAAGCACTGCAAGGTGGTGCAGAGCGGCCAGGGTGCGGACGAACTGTTCGCCGGCTACCACTGGTATCCGCTGGTGGACGGCGCCGAAGACCCGGTGGCGGCCTACCTCGCCGCGTTCCGCGATCGCACGTACGAGGAATATGCCGAGACCGTGCAGCAGCAGTGGGTCCAGGGCGACTTCTCCGGCGACTTCGTCCGTCAGCACTTCGCCCAGCCCGGCGCCGATGCGGCGGTGGACAAGGCGCTGCGTATCGACAGCACGGTGATGCTGGTCGATGACCCGGTCAAGCGCGTCGACAACATGACCATGGCCTGGGGCCTGGAGGCGCGCACGCCGTTCCTCGACTACCGCGTTGCCGAACTGTCGGCGCGCATCCCGGCCAGATTCAAGCTGCCCGAGGGCGGCAAGTATGTGCTCAAGGAAGCGGCGCGCCAGGTGATTCCTGCCGAGGTGATCGACCGGCCTAAGGGCTACTTCCCGGTGCCGGGCCTCAAGCACTTGCAGGGAGCGACGCTGAACTGGGTTCGCGAGATGCTGCTCGACCCCAGCCAGGAGCGCGGCCTCTACAACCCGCAGGCGCTGGAGAAGCTGCTCGCTGATCCGGATGGTCAGCTCACGCCGCTGCGCGGTTCCAAACTCTGGCAGCTGGCAGCGGTCAACCTATGGTTGAGCGAACAAGGCCTTTGATGGTGGCCGATGCAGGCGCCAGGCCACGACGGCCCCGATAACCCGCTCACGAACGGCTGCGGTTGCCACGCGCCACGGGGGCAAGCACAGCGCCCCGCCGCTGCCGGTTCGTGACTTAGCATCAAGGAACGCACCATGCAGAAGTCCCAAGCCTACGGTCAGCGTCTGTTGCGCGGTCAGGCTCCGACCTACCAGCGGCTGCAGGCACGCTTCGCCGAGGACGGTCAGGAGGAGCCCTGCGGCCCGGTGATCCTGCATTGCGGCTGGGGTCGCATTCTGGTCGGCCACACCTACTCCGATCCCGCCCAACTCGCTGCCGAACTGCTCAACGAGCAGGCGGGCGAGCGCGATATCGCGCTGTACGTCGCCGCGCCACACCAGGTGCTTTCCTATGCACCGCAGCAACTCTTTCTCGACCCCTCCGATACCCTGCGCATCTGGTTCACCGACTACCGCCCTGCGCAGAAGCGTTTCCGTGGCTTCTGTGTGCGTCGTGCCCAGAGCGAAGCGGACTGGCAGGCCATCAACGGTCTGTACCAGGCGCGCGGCATGATGCCCGTCGACCCGGAGCGCTGCACCCCGCGCGAACAGGGCGGCCCGGTGTACTGGCTGGCCGAGGACGAAACCTCCGGGCAAATCATCGGCAGCGTGATGGGCATCGACCACCACCGCGCCTTCAACGATCCGGAAAACGGCTCCAGCCTGTGGTGCCTGGCGGTTTCGCCAAGCTGCCCGCGGCCGGGCGTCGGCGAGGCGCTGGTGCGTCACCTGATCGAACACTACATGGGCCGCGGCCTGGCCTATCTCGATCTGTCGGTGCTGCACGACAACCAGCAAGCCAAGGCGCTGTACGCCAAGCTGGGCTTCCGCGACCTGCAGACCTTCACCGTCAAGCGCAAGAACAGCTTCAACCAGCCGCTGTTCCTCGGCCCTGGCCCGGAAGCAAAGCTCAACCCCTATGCCAAGATCATCGTCGACGAGGCCCGGCGGCGCGGTATCGAGATCGAGATCAACGATGCCGAAGCCGGCCTGTTCACCCTGACCCAGGGAGGCCGGCGGGTGCGCTGCCGAGAGTCGCTATCCGACCTAACCTCGGCTGTCAGCATGACGCTTTGTCAGGACAAGCGCCTGACCCACCGCACCCTGTCCCAGGCCGACATCTGTCTTCCGGCGCAACAACTGGCCGCCGGCCCGAAGGAAAATGCCGCGTTCCTCGCCGAGCACGGCAGCGTGGTGGTCAAGCCGGTGGATGGCGAACAGGGCATGGGCGTCGCCGTGGACCTGCGCGATGCGACCGAAATGGAAGACGCCATCCAGCGCGCCCGGCAGTACGATAGCCGCGTGCTGCTGGAAAGCTTTCATCCGGGGTTCGACCTGCGCATCGTGGTGATCGGTTTCGAGGTGGTCGCCGCGGCGATACGCCGCCCGGCGGAAGTCATCGGAGATGGCCGCACCAGCATCGGTTCGCTGATCGAGAAGCAGAGCCGCCGGCGCCAGGCCGCTACCGGCGGTGAGAGTTCCATTCCGCTGGATGAGGAAACCCAGCGCTGCCTGCGCGACGCCGGCTTCGACTTCGAAAGTGTATTGCCGGACGGACACCGGCTCGCGGTGCGCCGCACCGCCAACCTGCATACCGGTGGCACGCTGGAAGACGTCACCGCGCAACTGCACCCCGAGCTGGTCGACGCCGCCGTACGCGCCGCCCGCGCGCTGGACATCCCGGTGGTGGGCCTGGACTTGCTGGTGCCTGCACCGGACCAGCCGGAGTACGTCTTCATCGAGGCCAACGAGCGCGTCGGCCTGGCCAATCATCAGCCGCAGCCGACCGCCGAACGCTTCATCGACCTGCTCTTCCCACTTAGCACCGCAGGTTAAGTCTGGCGCGACCCGGCGCCAAGCCGGGTCGCCACAGGTCGCTCGTCACTATGGCGGGTCCCGCTCTCCGACATTCACTCCATCCGGTGGCTGAAAAGGCACCGTCAACAGGAGCTCTCATGACCGCAAAACTCCCCGAACCCGATCTCAACTACATGCAACGCGTGTTGCTGGAGATGCTCGCCATCCCCAGCCCCACCGGATTCACCGACACCATTGTGCGCTATGTTGCCGAGCGCCTGGCCGAGCTGGGCATCCCCTACGAGCTGACCCGCCGCGGGACCATCCGCGCCACACTCAAGGGCCGGCGCTACAGCCCGGATCGCGCCGTCGCGGCGCACCTGGACACCATCGGCGCCATTGTTCGCGAGATTCACGATACCGGCCGCCTGGGCCTGGCGCCGGTGGGCTGCTGGTCGAGCCGCTTCGCCGAGGGCAGCCGCGTCAGTGTCTTCACCGATACCGGAGTTATCCGCGGTAGCGTACTGCCGCTGCTCGCATCGGGGCATGCCTTCAATACCGCCGTGGATGAAGCACCGGTCAGCTGGGACCACGTCGAGCTGCGCCTGGACGCCTACACCTACAGCCGCAACGAAACCTGCGCGCTGGGGGTCAACGTCGGTGATTTCGTCGCCTTCGATCCAATGCCGGAATTCACCGAGAACGGCTACATCAGCGCCCGTCACCTGGATGACAAGGCAGGCGTCGCCGCGCTGCTAGCGGCACTGAAGGCCATCGTAGAAAGCGGCCGCGAACCGCCCATCGATGTGCATCCGCTGTTTACCATCACCGAGGAAACCGGCTCCGGAGCCGCCGGCGCCCTGCCTTGGGATGTCAGCGAGTTCGTCGGGATCGACATCGCGCCGGCGGCCAAGGGCCAGGCGTCCAGTGAGCACGCGGTAACCGTGGCGATGCAGGATTCCGGCGGCCCCTATGACTTCCATCTGTCCCGGCACCTGCTCAAGCTTGCCAGCGAGAACGAAATCCCGGTGCGCCGCGATCTGTTCCGCTACTACCACAGCGACGCCCAATCGGCGGTCGAAGCGGGACACGACATCCGCACCGCGCTGCTGGCTTTCGGCTGCGATGCCACCCATGGCTACGAACGCACCCATATCGACAGTCTGGCCGCGATGAGTCGCCTGCTCTGTGGCTATATGCTCAGCCAGCCGGTCTTCGCCAGCGACTCTCAGCACGCGAAGGACTCGCTGGAACGCTTCAGCCATCAACTGGAACATGATGCGCAGATGGAGAACGACACCCGTGTACCACCCGTCGACACACTGATCGGGCGCCAGCACCAACCCCAGGAGCGTGATAGTTGAGCCATCGGCTTACGTGACCAGGCGCCTGCTTCGCACAGCAGACGCTTGCCGCTCGGCGTGTAACTGGGCAAAGTTAACCGGACAAGGACGTGCGGCACTCTGAAGGCGCCATGTAGAGCCCAAGGAATCGGTACCGTCACATCGCTCTACTAATATGTGTCGCCCATTCGGGCGCGCCCCTTCCGGAACGAAACATGTCGCCGCGTTCATGCCTGGCTCTGTTGCTGTTTTGCCTGTCGCTCCAAGCCTGGGCAGTCTCGCCCGTCGTGTTCGATTCGCCCGATACGCGCCAGTCCCTCGGTAACGGCACCCTCTACCTTGAAGACCCGGATGGAAGCCTGGATTTCGATGACGTCATGGCGTTACCCGCCGAGCGTCTGCGCCCCGTCGAGAGCGGGCATGTCAACGAAGGCAAGAACAGCTCGACGTGGTGGCTACGCACCAGGCTGGTCAACGAGCTGGACGCACCGCTCGGCGGTTTCATCGAGATCAACTATCCACTGCTCGACCACATCGAGGTGTTCCTGCAGTACCCCGACGGCAGCATCAGCCGGCAACTGAGCGGGGATCGCTACCCCTTTGCGGATCGCGCGGTGAAGGTCAGCGACTTCTGGTTTCCCGTCGATCTGCCGCCGGGCGAAAGCGCGCTGCTGTTACGCATCAAGACCACCAGCACGCTCTACGTGCCACTGTATTTCAGCAGCTACAACGCCAGCGCGGCCGAGCAGCAGGAGCTGAGCGGCATCAGCGGGGCCTTCTACGGCGTGCTGTTCGCGATGTTCTGCTACAACCTGTTCCTCTTCGCCTCGCTGCGTGAGCCGGCCTATTTCTGGTACCTGGTCTATACCCTCAACGTCGGCCTGTTCGCCCTGTCCTTCGACGGTTTTCTGGTCAAGTGGCTGGCCGACGATGGCGGCTGGGTCGCTCAGGGCATCTACGTGCTGATGTTCAGCCATTGCCTGATCGCCATCCAGTTCAGCCGGCACTTCCTGCATACCCGCGAACTGTTCCCGCGACTCGACCTGCTCCTGCGCTGCACCCTGCTGGCCGCGTTCGGCAGCATGATTTCCGGCCTCGTGCTGGACGTGCAGAGCTGGAGCATCCTGGCGAGCATCACGGTGATCGTCGTGTCGGCCGGGCTGCTGCTGGCGGGCGCCTTCGTCTGGCGCCGAGGCGTGCGCTACGGCGTCTACTACACCCTGGCCTGGGGCGTGCTGCTGGCATCCTTCATATTGGTCACCGCCGGCTCCCTCGGCATCGAGCTGTTGGGGCTATACGGGGCGGCCGTGGTGAAAGCCAGCGTCGCCTTCGAGCTGATCACCCTGTCCATCGGACTTGCCGACCGTATCAACCTGCTCAAGGAAGAGGGCTACCGCTCCCGCGAGGCTGCCGAACGGGCCGCCAGCGAGAACGAGGCCAAGAGCCGCTTCCTCGCCAAGATGAGCCACGAGATCCGTACACCGCTCAACGGCGTGCTCGGCATGCTGCAGCTGCTGCGCGAAACGCCGCTGGATCGCAGCCAGCAGTTCTACCTGGATACCATCTCCAGCTCCGGCAATTCGCTGATGGCGGTGATCAACGACATCCTCGACTACGCCCGGATCGGCTCCGGCAAGCTCAGCCTGGAAGACATCGATTTCGATCTGGAAATCCTGATTTCCGAAACCATCCGGCTGTTCACCGCGCAGGCGCTGGAGAAACAGCTGAGCCTGCACGTAGGCCTGGAGCCCGGCGTGCCGCGACGGATTCGTGGCGACCCCACGCGACTCAAACAGATTCTGATGAACCTGCTGAGCAATGCGCTGAAATTCACCGAGCACGGCCACGTACTGCTCGAAGTCTCCTGCCGTCAGACCCAGGAAGGCACCGGGCGCCTGGTGTTCTGCGTCAGCGACAGCGGTATCGGCATGCGTCAGGAAGTATTGGCGCAACTGTTCGAGTCCTTCTCCCAGGGCGATTCGAGTACCACCCGACGTTATGGTGGCAGCGGACTTGGCCTGGCGATCAGCAAGGAGCTGGTGGAAATGATGAACGGCCATATCGAGGTGCAGAGCGCACCGGGCCGCGGCAGCCGCTTCTGTTTCGAAATCCCGCTGCAAAGCGCCAGCGATGTGGAAGACCCGCTGAACCACCTGCTCGGCGGCCGCCCGGCGCTGCTCGCTTCGCAGGATACCGAGGGCCTCGAGGCGTTGAGCCATCTGCTGCGGCGCTGGGGCATGCGCACCGAGCGCTGCCAGACCCCGGAATGCCTGCCGGACTATCTGTCGGACTTCACCGCCCCGCCACTGCTGGTTCTGCTGGCGCCCTGGCCGGGTAGTCCGGCGCAGTGGCTGGAGCGTCTTCGCCCGCATCTGGAGGCGAATCAGCGGGTGCTGATGCTCTATTCGCCAGTCCACGAGCCACCGCCACCATCGCCCGGCTTACGCCTGATCAGCCTGGCGCTACCGCTGCAGAGCACGCCGCTGCGCGAGGCGCTGCAAACCCTGTACGCCGAGGAGCCTCGGCGGGCCAGCGAAACGACCGAAGAAGCGCCGGCAGAGCAGCCACCCCGCGAGCCCTGCATTCTGGTCGCCGAGGACAATCCGGTGAATCAGATGGTGGTGCGCGGCCTGCTGAAAAAGCGCGGATACGCGGTTCAGCTCGCCGACAACGGACGCCAGGCCGTGGACCTCTATCGTCGCGATCCGGAAGCCGTGCAACTGATCCTGATGGACTGCGAAATGCCGGAGCTCGATGGCTTCGAAGCCAGCCGGCGGATACGCAAGCTGGAAGCGGAGCTTGAATTACAGGCCGTGCCGATCATCGCCGTGACCGCCCACGTATTGGCAGAGCACCGTCAGCGCGGCCTGGAATCGGGTATGGATGAATTCATCGGCAAACCTCTGGAGAGCCGGCAGCTGTATGCTTGCTTGGACAGCTACCTGCAGGACGGCGCGAGCTAACGTCCGCCGGCCTTGTGGCAAACCGGCTCACCCGAAGAAATCCCATGCTCATACCGCACGACCAGCTCGAACCGGACACCCTGACCCGCCTAATAGAAGATTTCGTCACCCGCGACGGCACCGATAATGGTGACGAAACCCCGCTTGAAACCCGGGTGACACGGGTGCGCCGCGCGCTGGACAAGGGGGAGGCGGTGATCGTCTTCGACCCCGACAGTCAGCAATGCCAGCTGGCCCTCAGGCGCGATGTGCCGCGCGAGTGGCTGGACTGAACGCCGCCGCGCGCTTCAGCCGAACAGACCGCTCTCGCGCTCCCAGGCACAGCGCATGCGCAGGTCGCTCTGCTGCGGACTGTGGCTGCCGGTATCGGTTTCCCAGCGAAAGGTGTGGGTGCCGTTGAGCTCGGTTTCCAGGTGCACCACCGCGCTGGTCCAGTACAACTGCTTGAGCAGCTCCTCGAAACGCTGGACCCAGAGCGCCCACTCGTACTCCACTGCGCGGTAGCTGGCACCGAAGTGGATCACCTGGGTCTGGTACAGGCCCAGTTCCTCGTTACGGCAGAAGGAAAACATCTCGCGACCGATGAAGGGCCAGGCCTCGCCCTGCGGCAACGCCTGCACGGCAGCCAGATTGTTCGCCCGGCGCTGGCGGCACTGCTCGGGGTCGGCGGAAGGCCAATCACGGATGCAGCCATAAACGATGGATTCAGACTCCACTCGAAACTCCGAAACGCAGGGATGAACTGGGACGGCGAGCTTTCTAGCACAGCGCGGCGGGCGGGTCACCCGCGGCTTGGGAAGTGGTGAAACAGGCCACAGCCTCGGGACGGTTCAGCGATCCTGATGCCGTGGCCGCAGGCGCATCGCCAACAACGACATGCATGCCGCCATGCCGGTGAGGACCAGGAACGGCATGCGATAGTCACCCGCCAGATCACGCCCGAGCCCGGCCAGTACCGGCGTCAGGCACGCCAGGCAGTAGCCGGTGCAGAGCATCATCGCGGTCAGCCGGCTGACCGCCAACGGAGTATTGGCTTCGTACATCGGCGAGATCAGCGCCAGGGAGAAGGTGCCGTTGAGCGCGACGCCGAGCAGCATGCAGACCAGCAGGGGTTGCCAGCTCGGTGCTAAAGCGATTGCTGCCAGGCAAAGGGTCGCCAACCCGCCGCACGCCGCCATGATTCGATGCCGATTGCCCAGCCGCTGCGCCAGCCAGGGCATGGCAAAGGCGCTCGGCAGGCCGATGAGCATGAAGCCACTGAAGAACGCATTACTTTGCAGCAGGCTGTAGCCAACCTCGTGATAACGAGCCACCAGCCAAGTGGCCAGCGCGTAGAACAGCCCGGCCTGAAGGGCGAAGTAGACACTGAGCAGCCAGGCCCGAGGCTCCTTCCAGGGCAAACCGGCACGACTCTCGCTGGCGGCTTCCGGCTGATTGGGCAAGCGCGACCAGATCAGCAGCGCAGCCAGGGCCGGCAGCGCCCAGAGCGCCAGGCCACGCGTCCAGTCCTGCCCCATCACCTCGGTGGCCGGCGCCGTCACCACTACGCCGAGGGTGCCGCCGACCGCCATGCTCAGCGAGTACCAGGCGGCGGTCTGGCCCATGCGTTCGAGGAAGTAGCGCTTGATGAAACCGGACAGCAGCGGCCCGGCGACGGCGATCCCGGCGCCAACCAGCCCGGCGGTGCTGATCAGCAGAACGGCGTTGTGGCCGAACAGCCGCAACAGCAATGCCACGCCGATCAGCCCGAGGCACAGCGCGATGCTGCGCTCCAGCCCGAAACGCACGGCCAGCCGCGGCGCCAGGGGGGCGAGCAAGCCCATCAGCAGAACCGGCAAGGCCGTGGTGAGACTGATCAGACCGCGAGAAAGCGAAAGCTCTTCGGCGATGCGCTCGATCAGCGGAGCGAAGGAGGTAATACCTGGGCGCAGGTTGATGGCGGCCAGCACCAGCACCAGCATCAGCAGCCCGCGGGAGGGAAAATTCACAAGCGATCCATAGGGTTACGGCGAAAAAAGCCGGACAGGCAACCCTACTCCCCGCCTCTCCCCGAGGCAACCGCAGCGGCCGCCGAAGCGGCCGGGCAGTCTCAGAGCGCCTTGCTCTTGGCGCGTTTCTTTTCGGCCAGCAGCGCCATCTCGTCGTAGATCGCCTGAGGGTTCTGCTGCTTGACCTTCCAGGCCATACGGCCCTCGTCGTGCGGCAGGATCATGAACTCGCCCTTGGCGACCTGCTGGTGGATGTAGTCAGCGATGTCCGCCGCAGTAATCGGCGAGGACTCCAGCAGCTTGCCGATCTGCGCCTTCACGTTCGGCGTCGGGCCGCGGAAGGAATCCAGCAGGTTGGTCTGGAAGAACGACGGGCAGACCACATGCACGCCGACCTCGGCCTGGCGCAGCTCGACCAGCAGGCTTTCCGACAGCGCCACCACGCCGGCCTTGGCCACGTTGTAGTTACTCATGCCCGGTGCCTGCATCAGCGCCGCCATCGACGCGATGTTGATGATCTTGCCCTTGCTCTTCTGTACTAGCGGCAGGAACGCCTTGCAGCCCTTGACCACGCCCATCAGGTTGATCGCGATCTGCCAGTCCCAGTCCTCCAGCGACAACTCGTCGAAGAAGCCGCCGGAAGCCACACCGGCGTTGTTGACCACGATATCGATGCCGCCAAGCTTCTCCTCGCAGGCCTGGGCGAAGGCGATCAGCTGGCTGTAGTCACGCACGTCGCAGCGCA